>CAUJIN010000081.1 GCA_963205495.1 Pseudomonadota bacterium | reverse complement strand
ACCCCAACCCTCTCCCCCATTTGCATGGGGGAGAGGGAGCTTTACAGCTGAGACTCAGGGCTAATCAGGAACTTCTTTCAACGAAACTGTTGACGAACGACCACGCGCTCCATAGAATGATCGTCTTTCCCGCATGTGGGGCTATAGCTCAGCTGGGAGAGCGCTACAATGGCATTGTAGAGGTCATCGGTTCGATCCCGATTAGCTCCACCACCGTTTCATGTCCCCATCGTCTAGAGGCCTAGGACACAACCCCTTCACGGTTGCGACCGGGGTTCGAATCCCCGTGGGGACGCCATCCAGACGCAAGTTCGGATCGTGAAAAGGCTCGCTTCGGCGGGCCTTTTCGCGTTTTGGCCCTCCAAGTCTCGCGTCAATGAGTCCGCTACCTGCGATTCCGATCGCAACGTGGCGGACGATGCGCGGCTGGTCCAGGTTGAGTGCGTTGATGCCCCGCAGCGTCCTGCGGCCAAGCTCGAACAAAAAATCAGTCTTCGTGACAGCGTTCACGATTGATTGTAAACAAATGATGCAGCCCCTCGGGATTGTGGCTATGGTGCGGCCGTCGCCATTTTGTCCGGTCCAGCCATGTCCGACCCCCCGGTCTCCTCCCGACGCCAACTGCTCGCCGGCCTCCTCGCTGCGCAACCGCCGGCAGCACGTGCGGAAACCCCGGTTCCGGGATCACCAGCGGGCACCCGGAACGGTTCCACCCGAACCGTCGTCCCGCCGCTTGCCGTCCGCGCGCTGCACCGCATGGGCTTTGGCCCGGCGCGGCGCAAGAAGAAGTCGACGCGCGCCGCTCCGCTCGATCAGGTTTTCGGCGATGAGTTCGAGATCCTCGGAGTTCTGGGCGAAGATGATGTCGGCTACTTCCGCTCGCTGGGATCCACCGACGATGCGCGATTGCAGGCCTATGTGGACCAGCAGCTGGCTCCTTCCAACATCGACGATTCCGCTCTCATGGCGCGGCTGGCGGCTTGGCCGGCTTCGTTCTCCACGCTGAACCAGCCGCTGGGTACGGTGTTCGCGCAGCGCTCCTGCCAGAGCGACTACGACACCCGCATGCGTCCGCTGCGGGAGGTCGAAAAAGCGGCCTTCACGCGCGCCGTGCACAGCCGGCGCCAGCTTTTCGAACTGACCGTCGACTTCTGGCACAACCACTTCAACATCTACGCCGAGCTCAGCGCCCGCATCTCGGCAAGCTGGCATTCCTGGGATCGCGACGTCATCCGCGCGCACGCCTTCGGCAATTTTTACCAGATGCTCCTCGCCAGCGCCCGGCACGTGGCGATGCTGCACTATCTGGACAACTACCGCAGTTCGATCGCCTTCAACGAGAACTACGCGCGCGAGGTGATCGAGCTGCATACGCTGGGAGCCGAGCACTACCACGGTCTCGGCCAGCCGCTCGGCGTGCCGGCGCTTGCGGCCAATCCCTATACCGGCCTGGGCGATGCCGAGCTGGACGATCCGAACATCGGCGGCGGCTTGGCGATCTCCGATCCCACCCGGCAGATCGCCGCCTTCTACGTCGACAACGACGTGTATGAAGCGGCCAGGACGCTGACCGGCTGGCGCTACGACAATGCCAACACGACCAACGCCTGCGGCACCGGGGCGTTCCATGCCGACACCAACCATCACGCTCCCGGCCAGAAGAGCGTGCTGGGGCGCGGAGTGCTGACGCACCGATCCGATCTTCCCGCCGAGGACGATGGACGCATCACCCTCAAGATGCTGGCCTATCATCCCGCCACGGCCCGGCACGTCGCACGCAAACTGTGCCAGCGGCTGATCGCCGACGAGCCGCCCGAATCCGTGGTGGAGGCGGCCGCAGCGACCTTCCTGCAATACCGTCTGGCATCCAACCAGATCGCACACACCCTGCGCACCATCCTGCTCTCTCCCGAGTTCAAGGATCCGGCCCTGTGGGGCAAGAAGACCAAGCGGCCGTTCGAGGCGGTGGTCTCGGCCATGCGCGCAACCGGCTGCAACCACACCTTCCGGCAGGATGACAGCACCAATCCGTCCAGCGACACGACCTCCTCCTTCCTGAGCGAGTACAACGGCGCCGGGCAGCCGCTGTTCCGCTGGCGATCGCCCGACGGCTATCCGGATACGCGCAGCTTCTGGCAAGGCTCCAACACCATGGTGCGTCTGTGGCGCACCATCGACTGGCTCACCGACCGCGACGCCGCCACCGCATCGATGCGGGTGCTGCCCATCATCGACCTTACCCTCGCCAACCTGCAGGGAGATCCCACCGCGCGCCAGGTCGTGGAGTTCTGGCTGGAGTGGATCATGGGCTTTGCCCCGGACGGCGGCTGGACCGGCCCGCCGGGTACCGCAATCGCCAGCGCACCCACCGCGCTGGGTGAAGCGGCGCTGCGCTTCTTCACCCAGATCTATCCGGGGGAACCCTCCGACCGGACGATCTGGCCCGCCGACGACATGCCGATCGCACGCAGCGCGCTGGAGGTCAACAGCGGCGGATACGACTGGAACACGCGCCTGCGCGGCCTGGTTGCCCTGATCCTCTGGTCGCCCAACTTCCTGCAGCGCTGAGGACTCCCATGAACCCGACCTCTTCCGACCTGCGCCTCGATGCCCTGCTCGACCGCATTTCCCGCCGCCACTTCCTGCGCAACAGCGCGCTGGCGGCCGGCGCGATGGCCACCACGTCGATCGCCTTCTCCCCCGATCTTTCGGCGCAGAGCGCGAACAGCATCCGAACCCTGGTCTACGTGTTCCTGCGCGGCGCGATGGATGGCCTGAGCCTCGTCGTTCCCACCGGCAGCGGCGCGGACGCGGTGCAGTACCGCAGCCGACGCATCGCCACGCGCATGGCGATGGACGACAGCACCCCGGCGCGACGCCCGCTGGTGCTGAACGGCGGCCAGCCGTTCGGCCTGCACCCTGCGGCCACCGGCCTGCGTGATCTGTTCAACCGCGCGCAGAGTCCGCTGGCGATCATCCACGGCGTCGGCCACCTCGACCCGGCCACCTACAACCGCAGCCACTTCGATGCACAGGAACAGGTCGAACTGGGCACGCCGGGCCTGCAGGCGCTTAGCCACGGCTGGCTGTCGCGGCACCTGGTCGGCACGACGCGGCTGCCGGGAGCGATCTTCAATGCCGTGGCCGCCGCCAGCATGCCGCCGCACAGCCTGCGAGGCTGGCCGGAAACCGTGTCCGTCACCGGCGGCAGCGGTACCAGCGGCTTCCATCCCGATCCCAGCGGCAGCTACGCGACCACCCATCTGCGCGCCCTGCGCACGCTCTACGCCGGAACCGGCGACCTCGACATCGCCGCCCAGTCGGCGCTGGATGCGGTCAACGTGATCAGCGGCACCAACTTCGCCGCCTATGTGCCGGCCGGCGGCGCGGTGTATCCCAATACCGGCGTGGCCAACAACCTCAAGCTCATCGCCACCCTGGTCCGAGCGCAGATCGGCCTCAACGTGGCCACCGTGGACGTCGGCGGCTGGGACACGCACAACAATCAGGGCGTGTTCGACAACGGCGGCTTCTTCACCCTTGCGCGCGATCTTTCCGCCGCGCTCAGCGCGTTCCATCAGGACATGGAAGGCGCGGGATTCCACCAGCGCGTGGCGATCGTGGTGCAGACCGAGTTTGGCCGGCAGGTCACTGAAAACGCCTCCGCCGGCACCGACCATGGTCTGGCGGCCCCGATGCTGGTGCTGGGCGGCAAGGTGAAGGGGGGCTGGTACGGCCAGTTCCCCAGCCTGGCTCCGTCCAACACGCCGGGCGATGCGGTCAAACCGATGGTGGACTTCCGCCAGGTGCTCGCCACCGCCGCCGACAAGCTGGTCGGCAACAGCGACCCGGAAGCACTCTTCCACACCGCATCATCGCCTTTCACCTACAGCCCGATGGGGTTCTGGAATCCCTGATTCCAACTTCTCCGGCGCACCGTCGCGGCGCGCCGGAGCAAATCCGGTTCAATCGGACGCCGCACCCGCGCTTTGCGACAGCGGCGGTATTTCACCGCGGCGCAGCGGCTTCACCGGGTCCTCCGCGAGCCTGCGGGTGAGCCACTGGATCGCGGTATCGAGCTGGCGGTCGGCACCGTTGAAGGTTTCGTGCGGCAGATTGTCCACCTCGATGTCGGGCGCCACGCCCGTGCCCTCCACGATCCAGCGTCCGTCCAGCGCGTACTGCGGAATCTCGGCAACGCGCGCGCGCCCCTTGTCCACCAGGGCATTGCCGTCCGTGAGCCAGACACCCGCGCCGGCGGTGCGGGTACCGATCAGCGGGCCGACCTTGAGCGCCTTGGTGCCCGCGGAGAAGGTTTCGCCGTCGGAATAGGTCATGGCGTCGGCCAGCACCGCGACGTGGCCGCGGAAGGTCTGCTGCATGTTGCCGTAGGGCAATCCGTTGGGCCGCTGCCAGAAAGCCCAGACCCGGCGCAGGAGCTTCTCGAACACCCAGCTGTCGATGTTGCCGCCGCGGTTGCGGCGCACGTCGACGATGAGCGCGTCGCGGTTCACCTGGGCGTAGAAATCGCGCACGAAGCTGGCGATGTCGTTCGGCCCCATGGCACGCAGGTGCAGGTAGCCGATGCGCCCGCCGCTGGCCGCTTCCACCGTTTCGCGGCGCGAGATCAGCCAGTCGGAGTAGCGCAGCGCGTCCTCGCCCAGAGCATCGACCGGAACCACGACCTCCTGCCAGCGGTTGCCGCCGCGCGAAAGCGTCAGCAGCACCTGCTGGCCGGCGCTGTCGCGCACCAGTTCGGAAATGTGGGCCGCGCCCTCGGTGCTGCGACCGTTGACCGCGGTGATCAGGTCGCCAGTGTGGATGTCGCTGCCCTGCTTCTGCAGCGGACCGCGGCGCGAGGGCAGTTCCGGATCGGTGCGGTAGATCTGTTCGATGCGCCAGCCGCCGTCCGCCTTGGCAAAACGCGCGCCCAGCCCGGCGAAGTTCGGCACTTCCTTCGCCACGCGGTACTCGCCGCCGCGCACCTGCGAGTGCAGCGCGTTCAGTTCGCCCATCATCTGGCCGAACAGGTCGTCCAGCTCCACGCGATCGGTCACGCGCGGCAGCAGCGTGGCATAGCGATCGCGCACCTCCTTCCAGTCCACGCCGCGCAGCTTGGCGTCGTAGAAGTGGTCGCGGTGCATGCGCCAGGCGTCGTTGAACATCTGCCGCCACTCGGCCACCGGATCCACCTTGAGGCGCCAGTCGTCCAGGCGCAGCTTGTGCGCGGACAGATCGTCCGGCGCCTTGGCACCGGCCGGCAGCAGGTAGGCGTTCTCCTCGTCCTTCTGCACCGCCAGCACCTTGCCGTTGCCCGAGAGCTCGTAGCCCCGAACATCGGCCAGATAGGTTTCCAGCTTGGCCTTGTCGGCATCGAAGGCGAGGCTGCGAAGCTGCTGCTTATCGCCCTCGCGCTCGAGGAAATACAGGCGCTTGGCATCCGCGCCCAGGTCCGAATAATTGCCGGCCGCCACCGGCACCTCGAACAGGCGCCCGGACAGGCCGTCCCACTCCAGCGCCTTGGCGGCTTCGGCCTTGCCGCCCTTGTCCGCGTTTTCCTGCGAATCAGGCGTCTTGACGGAATACAGCTCGTCGCGAGGCTGGAACGGAAAACGGTTTCCGGCCTGCAGCGCCAGCGCGTAGATGCGGGTGCGGCGGTCGAAGTACGGGCCGGTGTTGCGGTCGCCCCAGGGCGCGCCGTTGACCAGCTTGAACTCGCGCTCGGACAGGAACCACAGCCACTGTCCGTCCGGACTGAAGGCCGGCGAGCCGGATTCGTAATCGACCCCGGTCAGCCACGCCATCGCCTTGCGCGGGAGCGAGTACAGCCCGATGCGGCCGCGCCCCTCGACGCCGCTGGCGCGCACGAAGGCGACATGAAGGCTGTCCGGCGCCCAGACGATGCTTTCGTAGCCTTCGTTGCCGTCCGCGCCGCCGTCGTCGATCACCTGGTTTGTCCCCTTGTCCGGATCGAGCAGCCAGAGCCGGCCGCGCTTGTCGGTGTGCGCCACCCACTTGCCGTCGGGCGAGACGCGCAGGTCCCAGCGCTGGGTGTCGCCGTCGCGGGTGAGCTGCTTCGCGGCCCCGCTTCCGTCGGCCGGATAGCGCCAGATTTCCTCCTCGCCGCTGGCGTCGGAAATCGCGTACACGAAGCGCCGATCCGGAGAAAACGCCGCGGCGGAAATCCGCACGCCCTCGCCCGCGCCCAGCAGCGCGCGGCGCGGCGCGCCCACGCCGGCAATGGCCGCCTGCCCGCGCGCGATCACCGCCATGCGCTCGCCGTCCGGCGACACCGCGCTACCCTCTGCGAAGGACAGCGGCTTGTCCAGCCAGCGCGGCTGGCGCTGGGCAAAATCGGACACCAGCTGCACGGCGATGGCCTGGTCCTGCCCGCTGGAAAGATCGAACAGGCGCAGGTCCGCCCCGCTCGAATAGGCGATGCGGTCGCCGGAAATCGCCGCCGCGCGCACGTCGAACGACGCTTGCAGCGGCAGCGGCTGGAGCGCGCCGCTGGCCGGGTCGAGCCGCGCCAGGGTGTCACGGCCCTGCGGATCGGCAATCACGAGCAGCTCCGCGCCGTGGACCATCGGTCGACGCAGGTTGACCCCCGTCGGGCCGATGCGCTGCGCCTCGGCGTTGCCGGAAAGATCGAAGCGCCAGAGCTGGCCAAGAAGGCCGCCGCGATAGCCCTTGAGGTTGTCGTTCATCAGGTTCGACCCGAAGCGGGTGAAGTACAACGTGTGGCCATCCGCGCCGATCGCCGCGTCGTTGGCTTCGGCCAGCGGCAGCACGCGACGCGCCAGCGTGGCCGGATCCACCGCCACGATCACGCGCTGCGCACCGCCCGTGCCGCCGGCGATCTGGGTGCCGTAGAGCACCTCGCCCTGCGGCGTCCAGCCGACCACCAGGGCGGGAAATTCCTCGAAACTCAGCCGATTCGGCGCCCCGCCGCCCAGCGGCATGACGTAGGCCTCCTGCGCGCCCGCGTACGAAGCGGTGAACGCCACCTGCAAGCCATCCGGCGAAATCGCCGCGCGGCTCTCCTCGCCCGCGTGCGTGGTCAACCTCCGCGCCGCGCCGCCCGTGGCTGCCACCGCCCACAGGTCGCCTTCGGCCGTGAACACCACGGTGTCGCCATGGATCGCGGGATAGCGGTAATAGCCGGGTGCCTGCGCAGTGGCCAGCGCCACCCAGAGAATGCTGGCGAGCAGGACAAGTGCGCGCATGAGCCTTCCTTCGTGAACGGAAACGAAGCGGCATCCTACCGCCAGCCAGTGCCCGCTGCGGGTGCCGGAAGTAGCACCCCGCGCAACGCCGGGTTCGAAGAGCGCCAAGACCACCGTGCGCCATTTGCCGCACCCGGCTCCCGTAGAGCGCAAGGCCCACGCGCGGAGGCTACGGGAAAATCACCCGCGACCCCGATCCTCCAGCCGGAACACCGCGGTACCCGCGCGCAGGTTGGGCAGGAAGCGCACCTCCCGGCCCAGGTGCAGCCCGAAGGCGTCGAGCGTCCTCAGCCCGAGCTTGTCCGCCAGCAACTGGAAATCGCGAAAGGTCCCGACGCGGATGTTCGGCGTGTCGTACCACGCATACGGCAGTCTCCGAGTCACCGGCATCCGCCCGCGCAGCACGCTCAGGCGGTTGGGCCAGTGTGCGAAGTTGGGAAAGGCGACGATGCCGGTGCGCCCGACCCGCACGGTTTCGCGCAGCATGGCCTCGGCATGGCGAAGGTGCTGGAAGGTGTCGATCTGCAGCACCACGTCGAAGCTCGCATCGCGGAACATCGCCAGCCCTTCTTCCAGGTCGAGCTGCAGCACGTTGATGCCGCGCCCGATGCAGGCCAGCACGTTGGCGTCGTCCAGCTCCACGCCGTAGCCGGAACAGCCCTTCTCGCGCTGCAGGAAATCCAGCAGCGCGCCTTCGCCGCAGCCCAGGTCCAGCACCCGGGAACCTTCCGGAACCAGGCGGGCGATGTGCAGCAGCCGCGGGCCCAGGCTCATGCCAGCCCCCGCGCGATCCGGTCGAACCAGGCCCGCACCGCGCCCAGGTAGCGCGGATCGTCCAGCAGGAAGGCGTCGTGGCCGTGCGGCGCATCGATTTCCGCGTAGGTCACCTCGCGCCGGTTCTCCAGCAGCGCCTCGACCATCTCGCGCGAACGCGCCGGCGAGAAGCGCCAGTCGGTGCTGAAACTCACCAGGAGATACCGCGCCCGCGCCGCCGCGAACGCCGCCGCCAGGTTCCCGCCGTGAGCGCGCGCCGGATCGAAATAATCCAGCGCACGGGTGATCAGCAGATAGGTGTTCGCGTCGAAGTAGTCGCTGAACTTCTCGCCCTGGTGGCGCAGGTAGCTTTCGATCTGGAACTCGATGTCCCGGGTGCTGAAGCGGTAGCCGCCGGCGCTGCCGGCCACCGCCTCGCGCAGCTCGCGGCCGAACTTCTCGTTCATCGCCGCATCGCTCAGGTAGGTGATGTGGCCGATCATGCGGGCGATGCGCAGGCCCCGCCGCGGCACCACGCCGTGGCGATGGAAGTGGCCATCGTGGAAGTCCGGGTCGGTGACGATGGCGCGCCGCGCGACCTCGTTGAAGGCGATGTTCTCGGCGGAAAGATTGGGCGCGCTGGCGATCACCGCCGCGTTGCGCACCCGCTCGGGGTACTGCAGCGTCCAGCTCAGCGCCTGCATCCCGCCGAGGCTGCCGCCCATCACCGCCGCCAGCCGCTCGATGCCGAGCGCATCGAGCAGCCGCGCCTGCGCGTCGACCCAGTCCTCCACCGTCATCACCGGGAAATCCGAGCCGTAGATCTCCCCGCTTTCCGGATGCGCGTGCATCGGCCCGGTGGAGCCGAAGCACGAGCCGGGGTTGTTGATGCCGATGACGAAGAAGCGGTCGGTATCCACCGGCTTGCCCGGACCGATCATGTTGTCCCACCAGCCCCGGTTCTGCGGCTGATCGGCATAAACCCCGGCGACGTGGTGCGAGGCGTTGAGCGCGTGGCACACCAGCACCGCGTTGCTGCGCTCGGCGTTGAGCTCGCCATAGGTCTCGTAGGCCAGCCAGTACGGCGGCAGCGTCGCCCCGCTGCGCAGCGGCAGCGGCGCGTTGAAGTCCATCCGTCGGGGGGTGGCGACCAGTGGGCACCTCGAATAACCCCGACATTTCGCAGCCACCCTCCCCAATCGTCTTGCGCTCGATGTGACAGGGGCTGCTGGTGCGTCCTCACATGAACTCGCAGGTGAAATTTCGCCGATTTCCGGCGTTTTTCCGTCTTTTTCTCTCATCCTGCCGCATTACGGACGGATTGAAGGTGTGCGAACCGCTTCAAGTTGTAGCAGGTCGCCATCATCGTCATGGCAAAATTCGCCCGCGCCTGGCCGATGCTGCGGATCAGCTTGCCGCCCATCTGCGCGATGCCCGCGAAGGCGTGTTCCACCCGCGCCCGAACCTGGGCGATGCGGGCATTGCGCTGAATCTGGCGCGCGCTCAAAGGACGATTGCGCGCGCCTTTGCGCTGAATCCGGTTGCGGTAGCCGCCGGTCTTGAGCAGCGCATCGTGCTTCTCGCTGGGATAGCCCCGGTCCGCGTACACATCCGCGCTCGTGTTGGCCCGATCCAGCACCGATTCCAGATGCCGGCTGTCGTGCTCGCTGGCCGTGCTCGTCTGAATCTTGCGGATGAACTTGTGCCGCACGTCCACGTTCACCGTGAGCTTGTAGCCGTGGTGACTCTGCCCGTGTTTCTTCGTCCAGCTGGCATCCAGGTCCTTCTGACGCCGCTGCGCAGGCGTCCAATCCGCCGGCATCGCGTCCTGTTCCACCAGCGCCTTCTCCTCCCGGGTGAAATGCTGCCGGGGCGCGGGAACGATCGTGGCATCCACGATCTGACCGCAGCGTGCCAGATAGCCGCGCGCATCCAGCTGCTGCTGCACGCCCTCGAAGATCGCCTGCGCCGCCTCCGCGCCAATGCGGTTCTCGAACGTCCACACCGTGGTCCGATCCGGGATGCTGGCCAACTGCGACAGGCCGCAAAACCGCTGGAAGCTCATCCGATCCAGCAGCTGGAATTCCAGCTGCTCGTCGGACAGGTTGTGCAGCCGCTTCACCACCAGAAGCCGGACCATCGTCTCGGTCGGATACGGAGGACGCCCGCCCTGCATGCTCGTCGGGCGGGGCGCCACCCGATCCACCCGCGCCGCCAGCGCGGCAAAGTCGATGTGCTTGTCCAACAGCGCCAAGGGATCACCCAGCTTGTCCAGCTTGGTCCGGCGCTTGTCGCCGGCGAACAGGTCGATCTTGATGGCGCTGCGCTTCATGCGGATGTCCGGGAGTCAGGTCGGGGCTGATGGAAAGTATGCCGTCTGAGCGCGGTTGGGTGGGGGTTTTTCGAGGTTCCCAAGAGCGTGTTGTACGCCGTGATCGAGCCGATTCGTGCGTTCGACAATGCCTCACTGGACGACTGGATCGCCAGACGCCTGGAGCCAGAATGTGAGGTCTACACGGACGGATTGAGCTGTTTTCGCCGCCTGGAAGAGGCGGGGCACGCCCACACCACATTGGTCACCGGCGGACGGCGTGCGGCCACCGAGACGAGCGGTGCGCGCTGGGTGAACACGGTACTTTCCAATACCAAACGGGCGCTGGATGGGGTCTATCATGCAGTGCGTCAGGCCAAG
>CAUJIN010000080.1 GCA_963205495.1 Pseudomonadota bacterium | reverse complement strand
GCGCTGTCCTCCTCGTCGAGGTAGTAGCGCGCGTACATCACCACCAGCGCGCCGATGCCCAGCACCATCAGCGCGAACATGCCGGCGAGCCCGTCCAGACGCACGCTCAGGAGGAGACCCGCCTGCGCCGCCCAGGCCAGCGTCGCGGCCGGCACTTCGCCGCGCAGCGTCTGGATTTCCAGCGGTGCCAGGATCGCCAGCGACAGCAGCGGCGCCAGGCCCGCCATCCAGGCAATGGCGCGGCGCGGTGCGCGGCGGCACAGCGCGACCAGAAACGCGGCCAGAAACGGAATGGCGAGTACCAGAAACAGCATTCGGGTCCTTGGGTACGGGCGATACGGTGGCGTGGGCGCCGCAGTGCCGCAGATTGGATCAAATTCTGCCGTCGTTTCGGCCTGCGGCAGACGGCGCCGGCGCGGCAGGGGGAACGACGCGCGCCCGTGGGCGCGCGCCCGGGATCAGGTTTCGCCGGTCGCGCCGGGTGCCGCGCACCGTGCTTCGAGCGCCGCCACGCGCGCTTCCAGCGCCTCGATCCGCGACAGCAGCTCCGCCGAGGCGCCGCCGCCCGCGGGCCTTGCCGCGGCACTGGCGGCGAGCGCTTCGAGATCTGGCGTGCCGCACAGCAGGTGCATCCAGCGGTCTTCGCGCTGGCCCGCGGCGCGCGGCAGCATCGTCACCAGCGCCGGGCTGCGCTGGGCTAGCCGATCGAGCGCGTGGCGCACTTCGTCGGCGCCGGAGAATCGTCCGATGCGTTCGCAGCGGCTGAACACTTCGCCCAGGGTCTGCGGCCCGCGCAGCAGCAGCACGCACAGCGCGGCCTGCTGCTGCGCGGTGATGGCGTAGGTCTGCGCGAAGCGGTGCTCCCAGCGCTGCGCGCGCGAAGCGTGCTGGCTGCGGACCATCTGGCGCGGCTCGAGCTGGCGCAGGGCGTGGCCGACCTCGCCGGAAGACAGCTCCATTACCGGGTCGCGGCTGGTCTTCTGGTTGCAGGCCAGAGTCAGCGCGTTCTCGGTCAGCGGATACTGGTCTGGCGTGGTGGCTTCCTTCTCGATCAGGGAACCGAGGACGCGGGCTTCGACGGGGGAAAGGCGCAGTGCTTCCGGCAACGTGGCGGCATCGGCGGGGGCGTCGGTGTCGTTCATCGCGGCAAGTTCGACGGTTTCGGGACGTGAACATAGAGCCTTCGCATGTTGTACCGCAAGGCCGAGTCCGCGATTGCGCACGGTCGAGTCCCCTCTGCGCCCTGCGGCATCGGTGCGACAGGCCCTAGAATGCGCCTCCTTCCGGGCGCGCGCCCCTTCGAGTCCCGCAATGATCTCCTTCCGCAACTTCGCGCTGCGCCGCGGTTCGCGCCTGCTGCTTTCGCAGGTGGACCTGGCCCTGCACGCCGGCTGGCGGGTGGGCGTGATCGGACGCAACGGCTGCGGCAAGTCCAGCCTGTTCGCTTCGCTCCTGGGCGAGCTGGAGCCGGACGTCGGCGAGCTCGACCTTCCGGCACGCCTGCGCATCGCCTCGGTGGCGCAGGAAACCCCGGCGTTGCCCGACGCTGCGCTCGATTTCGTGATCGGCGGCGATGCCGCGGTGGCGCAGGCGCTGCGCGAAGAGGCGGATGCCACCGCGCGCGAGGATTACGAAGCCGTGGCCGCAGCGCACCAGCGCCTGGGCGACCTGGGCGGTTACGACGCCGCGGCGCGTGCAGGACGGCTGCTGCACGGGCTGGGCTTCGCGCCGGAAACCCATGCGCGCGCGGTGTCCACTTTTTCCGGCGGCTGGCGCGCCCGGCTCAATCTGGCGCGCGCGCTGATGACGCCCAGCGACCTGCTGCTGCTCGACGAGCCCACCAACCACCTCGACCTGGACGCGGTGCTGTGGCTGGAGCAGTGGCTGCTGAAATACCCCGGCATGCTGATGCTGATCAGCCACGACCGCGAGTTCCTCGACGGCGTGGCAAGCCACATCCTTCATCTGCACGACGGCCGTGCGAAGCTTTATGTCGGCGATTACACCGGCTTCGAGCGCCAGCGTGCCGAGCACCTTCGCCAGCAGCAGATCGCGCACGAGAAGGAACAGATCGAGCGCGCCCACCTGCAGGCCTTCATCGACCGCTTCAAGGCCAAGGCCACCAAGGCCAGGCAGGCCCAGTCGCGCATGAAGCGGCTGGAAAAACTCGCCGGTACCGAAGCCGTGCGCGCCGAACGCGCCCTGCACATCGCCTTCGCCGAACCCGCAAGGCTGCCGACCTCGCTGGTGCGGTTGGCGGGCGCGGCGTGCGGCTATGCCGCTTCTGCGCGGGAATCGGGAATGGAGAATGGAGAATCGGGAAACGGGAATGGAGAATCGGAAAAGCACCGGACCCCGGGCGCTACGGCAACCGTCCCACCCATTCCCCATTCCCCATTCCCCATTCCCGCCAAAGCCCACACCGTGCTTGACGGTGTGGGCTTTGGCCTCGAATCCGGCGACCGCATCGGCCTGCTCGGGCCGAACGGGGCGGGCAAATCGACCCTGGTGAAGTCGCTGGTCGGCGAGCTGCCGCTGCTGGCCGGGGAGCGCGCCGCGCATCCGGACCTGCGCATCGGCTACTTCGCCCAGCACACGGTCGAATCGCTGCACGAGGGTCTGAGCCCGATGGAACACCTGCGCCTGATCTCGCCCGACACGGGCCAGCAGGCGTTCCGCGATTTCCTCGGGCGCTGGAATTTCCCCGGCGACCGCGCGTTCGAATCGGTGGAAGGCTTTTCCGGCGGCGAGCGCGCGCGCCTGGCGCTGGCCCTGATCGCCTGGCAGCGCCCTAACCTCCTGCTGCTGGACGAACCCACCAACCATCTCGATCTCGACATGCGCGAGGCGCTGGCCGAGGCGCTGTCGGATTTTTCCGGCGCCATCGTGCTGGTCAGCCACGACCGCCACCTGATCGGACTGGTCTGCGACCGCTACTGGCGGGTGGCCAACGGGCGGGTGGAGGAGTTCGACGGCGATCTGGACGCCTATGCCGCCTGGCTGCGCGGGCGCGCCACCGAGGGCGAGTCGACGCCGAAAGCCGCCAAGGCGTCCGCCCCCGCGCCTGCGCCTGCGCGGCGCGGTCCCGATCCGGCCATCGCGCGCCGGCTCAAGCGCATCGAGGCGCGGCTGGAGGAAGTCCGCGCCGCGCGCGCCGCCATCGAGGCCGCGCTGGCCGACCCGACGCTGTACGAGCGCGGCGGCGCGCAGCGCGTGTCCGAGCTGGGGTTCGAGCAGGCGAAGCTGGCGCGCGAGCAGGACGAGCTGGAAACCGAATGGCTGGAGCTGGCTTGATGTTTTGCGCGCCGCCCCCATGCTGGCGGATTGGCTCCACCTCGAATTGATCCCGGTACCGAACATGCCGATATATGCCTTCCGTTGCGATGCCTGCGGGCACGAGTTCGACCGCCTGCAGAAGCTGTCCGATGCCGATCCGGAGACCTGCCCGAGCTGCGGGAAGGCGGCGCCACGGCGCCTGCTGAGCGCGCCGCAGTTCCGCCTCGCAGGTTCCGGCTGGTACGAGACCGACTTCAAGAAGGAGGGCGAGAAGAAGAGCAATCTGGTCGATGCGGGCGGCTCCGGCGACAAGCCCGCCGCGCCCGAACCGGCCGCCAAGCCTGCGTCCACGCCCGCCGCGCCCGCCTCGGACTGAGTCAGCGCAGGATCGTGTCCGGCAGCGCGCTGCAGGCGAACACCAGGAACTGCTGGAAGGCGTAGGGAACCTGCGGCAGCGGGTCGTTGCGCCGCGTCACCAGCCCCACCTCCATCGGCGGCACCAGGTCCGCCACCATGCGGCTTTCGATGCGGCGTCCCTCCAGCGACAGCGGGCGATACACGATGTCGGAGAGAATGGTGACGCCGAAGCCGTGCGCCACCAGCCCGCGCAGCGCCTCCAGCGTCGAGGTGCGGAAGGCGACGTTGGGCGTCAGGCCTGCCGCCTGCCAGTAGCGCATCGACGAGGTCTCGCCTTCGTCCATCGTCAGCAGGATGTAGGGCCAGGGCGCGATGTCGGCGAGCCGGATCTGCGGCAGCGCGGCGAGCGGGTGGTCCTGCGCCATCCAGAGCTGGCGGTGGGAGCGCGCAAGCACCTGGCGGCGCAGTGGTGAATCCGGGGCCATGTTCGAACTGATGCACAGTCCGAGGTCGAGGTCGCCCTCGGCGACCCCGCGCTCGATGCTCAGCCGGTCCATGTCGATCAGGTCGATTTCGACCTTGGGATAGTCGCGCCGGAAGCGGGCGAGCAGGGCGGGAAGGAAGTAGCCCAGCACCGTGTAGGACGCGCCCACGCGCACCACGCCCGAAAGCGCCTCGCCAAAGAACAGCGGCTCGCTCAGCGCATCCTGCAGGGTGTCGAGGGCGTGGCGCACATGCTGGTGGAAGCGATGCCCGGCGGCCGTGAGCAGCACGCCGTGCGGCTGGCGCTCGAACAGCACGGTGCCCACGATGCTCTCCAGCTGCGCGATGGACGAGGTGACCACGGACTGGGAGACCTGCAATCTGCGTGCGGCCAGCGAGAACTGGCCCAACTCCGCCGCGGCCACGAAGTAGCGCAGCTGGCGCAGCGAGAGCTTGGGCGGCAGTGCCATCGGTTTTATCGATACCAGAAAGGGCCAGGCCAGATTTTACGATATCGAGCGCAAGCTCTAAACTTGTGCGGTTTGTCCCGTCGCGTTCCGTGCGACCGCCGCGTTCGGGCGAGACCGAACCCACCGCAGACCGGGATTTGCGCCATGAGCGACTTCGCCCCCCTGACCCTGCACGTTCCCGAGCCAAGCGCCCGGCCGGGACAGCAGACCGATTTTTCCTACCTCAAACTCAGCCCGGCGGGCGAAATGCCCAAGCCGCTGATCGACGTGCAGGCCTCGGCCACCGCGGAGTTCACCCAAGGGCTCATCCGCGTGCTCGACGATGCGGGCCAGGCCGTGGGGCCGTGGGCGCAGGACATTCCAGACGAGATCCTCCTGCGCGGCCTGCGCGCCATGCTCAAGACCCGCGCCTACGACGCGCGCCTCTTGATCGCGCAGCGCCAGAAGAAGACCTCGTTCTACATGCAGTGCCTGGGCGAGGAGGCCATTGCCATCGCGCAGACGCTGGCCTTGCGCAAGGGCGACATGCATTTCCCCACCTACCGCCAGCAGGGCATCCTGATCGCCCAGGACGTGCCGCTGGTGGACATGATGTGCCAGGTGCTGTCCAACGCCGCCGACCCGCTGCGCGGGCGCCAGCTGCCGATCATGTATTCCTACAAGGACTACGGTTTCTTCTCCATTTCCGGCAACCTCACCACCCAGCTGCCGCAGGCGGTGGGCTGGGCGATGGCCTCGGGCATCAAGGGCGACACGAAGATCGCCTCGGCCTGGGTGGGCGACGGCGCCACCGCCGAGGGCGACTTCCACGCGGCGCTGGTGTTCGCTTCGGTCTACGAAGCCCCGGTGATCCTCAACGTGGTCAACAACCAGTGGGCCATCTCCACCTTCCAGGCCATTGCCGGCGGCGAGCACACCACGCTGGCCACGCGCGGTCTGGGCTACGGCATTCCCTCGCTGCGCGTGGACGGCAACGATTTCCTGGCGGTCTATGCGGTCTCGCGCTGGGCCGCCGAGCGCGCCCGCCGCGACCTCGGCCCCACCCTGATCGAATGGATCACCTACCGCGCCGGGCCGCACTCGACCTCGGACGATCCGTCCAAGTACCGGCCTGCCGATGACGCGAAGCATTTCCCGCTGGGGGATCCCGTCGAACGGCTCAAGGCCCACCTGATCGGGCGCGGGCTGTGGAGCGAGGCGCAGCACGAGGAAACCCGCGCCGCACTCGACGAGGAGATCGCCCAGGCGCTCAAGGAGGCCGAACGCCACGGCATCCTCGGCAGCGACAACCGCCCCGGTGCTGCCGACATGTTCGAGGACGTGTACGAGCACATGCCGGAACACCTGCGCCGCCAGCGCCAGCAACTGGGAGTCTGATCATGAGCGATACCACCGCGGGCACCAGCCCGATGACGATGATCCAGGCCCTGCGCTCGGCCATGGACGTGATGCTGGAGCGCGACGACAACGTCGTGATCTTCGGCGAGGACGTGGGCTACTTCGGCGGCGTGTTCCGCTGCACCGACGGCCTGCAGGCCAAGTACGGCAAGCACCGCGTGTTCGACGCGCCGATTTCCGAAAGCGGGATCGCCGGCGCGGCCATCGGCATGGCGGTTTACGGGCTGCGCCCGGTGGCCGAGATCCAGTTCGCCGACTACATCTATCCGGCCTACGACCAGATCGTGTCGGAGGCCGCGCGCCTGCGCTACCGCTCCTGCAACATGTTCACCGCGCCGGTGGTGTTCCGCACGCCCTGCGGCGGCGGCATCTACGGCGGCCAGACCCACAGCCAGAGCCCGGAGGCGATCTTCACCCACGTCGCCGGTCTGCGTACCGTGATGCCGTCCAATCCCTACGACGCCAAGGGCCTGCTGATTTCCTCGATCGAGTGCGGCGATCCGGTGATCTTCCTGGAGCCCAAGCGGCTCTACAACGGCCCCTTCGACGGCCACCACGACCGCCCGGTGCAGTCCTGGACCAAGTTCCCCGGCAACTTCGTGCCGGAGGGGTACTACAACGTGCCGCTCGACAAGGCCGCCATCGCGCGCGAGGGCAAGGCGGTGACGATCCTCACCTACGGCACCACCGTCTGGGTGGCGCTGGCCGCGGCCGAAGAGGCCGGCGTCGATGCGGAAGTGATCGACCTTCGCAGCCTGTGGCCGCTGGATCTGGACACCATCGTCGAATCGGTGAAGAAGACCCGCCGCTGCATCGTGCTGCACGAGGCCACCCGCACCAGCGGCTTCGGTGCCGAGCTGCTTTCCTTGGTGCAGGAAAACTGCTTCTACCACCTGGAGGCACCGATCGAGCGGGTCACCGGCTGGGACACGCCGTACCCCCACGCGCAGGAGTGGGACTACTTCCCGGGCCCGGCCCGGGTCATCGACGCCATGAAGCGCGTGCTGGAGGACTGAGCCATGGGACAGCATGTCATCAAGATGCCGGACATCGGCGAGGGCATCGCCGAAGTCGAACTGGTGGGCTGGAAGGTCGGCGTGGGCGATGCCGTGTCCGAGGACCAGATCGTCGCCGAGGTCATGACCGACAAGGCCACGGTGGAGATTCCCTCGCCCGTCGCTGGCACCGTGCTCGCGCTGGGCGGCGCCCTGGGCGAAACCATGGCCGTGGGCAGCGAGCTGATCCGCCTTGAGGTGGCCGGCGAAGGAAACGTGAAGCCGGGCGAAGCGGCGGCTGCGAGCGAAGCCGCAGCGGAAAAGCCCGCCGTCGCCCGTGCTCCCGAACCGCCACCGCGCCTGCCCGACCCGAAGCTCGAGCCCACTCCGGTTGCCGTCAAGGCACCCGATGCCCCCGCTCTCACGAATCACGAATCACGAATCACGAATCCCCGCTTCACCGGTGAAGCCCCGCTGGCCTCGCCGGCGGTACGCCGCCGCGCCTGGGATCTGGGCATCGAGCTGCGCTTCGTGCCGCCCACCGGCCCCGGTGGGCGGGTGATGCATGCCGATCTGGACGCCTACGCCGCGCGCGGTGGTCAGGTGCAGCCGGCGGGTGGCGGCTCGTCGGGCTACGCGCGTCGCACCGGCGAGGAGCAGATCCCGGTGATGGGCCTGCGCCGGCGCATCGCGCAGAAGATGCAGGATTCCTGGCGCCGCATCCCGCACATCACCTACGTCGAGGAAATCGACGTGACCGAGGTGGAGGCGCTGCGCGGCAAGCTCAACGCGAAGTGGGGCAAGGAGCGCGGAAAGCTTACCTTCCTGCCGTTCCTGGCCCGCGCCATGGTGCTGGCGCTGCGCGACTTCCCGCAGATGAACGCGCGCTACGACGACGAAGCCAACGTCATCACGCGCCACCACGGCGTGCAGCTGGGCATCGCCACGCAGAGCGACAGCGGGCTTTCGGTGCCGGTCGTGGCGCACGCCGAATCGCTCGACCTGTGGCAGATCGCCGCCGAAATCGCGCGCCTGGCGGCCGCGGTGCGGGCCGGCAAGGCCACGCGCGAGGAGCTGTCCGGTTCCACCATCACCATCACCAGCCTCGGGCCGATCGGCGGAATCATGTCCACGCCGATCATCAACCACCCGGAAGTGGCCATCGTCGGGGTAAATCGCATGATCGAGCGGCCCTGCATCCGCAACGGCCTGGTGGAGGCGCGCAAGCTGATGAACCTGTCGTCCTCCTTCGATCACCGCGTGGTGGACGGCATGGAGTCGGCCGAGTTCGTGCAGGCGATCCGCTCGCTTCTGGAGAACCCGGCGCTGCTGTTCGTGGAGTAATGGATGCCTGCGACCGCATTCGACACTCCCTCTCCCCCATGTGCATGGGGGAGAGGGCTATCTCCGTATTGAGCCTTTTGGACAAGTCATGAGCCAAACCATCGACACCCGACTCCTGATCCTCGGCGGTGGCCCGGGCGGCTACGTCGCCGCGATCCGCGCCGGCCAGCTCGGCATCCCCACCGTGCTGGTGGAAGGCGCGACCCCGGGCGGCACCTGCCTCAACATCGGCTGCATTCCCTCCAAGGCGCTGATCCACGCGGCCGAGGAGTTCGCCAAGGTCGCCGCGTTTGCGGCGGGTTCTTCGCCGCTGGGCATCGGCGTTTCCGCCCCCACGCTCGACCTCAGCAAGACCGTAGCCTGGAAGGACGGCATCGTGCGTCGCCTCACCGGCGGCGTGGCGGCGCTTCTGAAGAAGCACGGCGTGCGCGTGGTGAAGGGCTGGGGCCAGATCGCGGACGGCAAGACCGTTGACGTGGCCGGGGCGGGCGAGGGCGGCGACACCCTGCGCATCCGCTGCGAGCACCTGCTGTTGGCGACCGGTTCGGTGCCGGTGGAGCTGCCCTTCCTGCCCTTCGGCGGCAAGGTGGTTTCGTCCACCGAGGCGCTCTCGCCCGAGAGCCTGCCGGAACACCTGGTCGTGGTCGGCGGCGGCTACATCGGCCTGGAGTTGGGCACGGTGTACCGCAAGCTCGGCTGCCGCGTGACCGTGGTCGAAGCGCAGGAGCGCGTGCTGCCGGCCTACGACGCCGAGCTCACCGCGCCGGTCGCCAGACACCTCAAGGCGCTGGGCGTGGAAACCCTCGTCGGCCACAGCGTGCTGGGGCTGTCCGATGGCGGCGCGCTGCGCGTGCGCACCCCGGACGGCGCGGAGCGCGCGATCGAGGCCGACCGCATCCTCGTTGCCGTGGGCCGCAAGCCGAAAACCGAGGGCTTCAAGCTCGAATCCCTGCGCCTTGACATGGCGGGTCGGGCGGTGAAGATCGACGATCAGTGCCGCACTTCGATGCACAAGGTCTGGGCCATCGGCGACGTGGCCGGCGAGCCGATGCTGGCGCACCGCGCCATGGCGCAGGGCGAGATGGTGGCCGAGATCGTCTCGGGAAAGACCCGCCGCTTCCAGCCCGCCGCGATGCCGGCGGTGTGCTTCACCGATCCGGAGGTCGTGGTGGTGGGCCTGTCGCCGGACGAGGCCAAGGCCGCCGGGCACGCGGTCAAGACGGCGCTCTTCCCCTTCGCCGCCAACGGCCGCGCGATGACGCTGGAATCCACCGATGGCTTCGTGCGCGTGGTCGCGCGCGAGTCCGACCACCGCATCCTCGGCTGGCAGGCCGTGGGCGCGGGCGTGTCCGAGCTGTCGATCGCCTTCGTGCAGTCCATCGAGATGGGTGCCACGCTCGAAGACATCGCCGCTACCATCCATCCCCATCCCACCCTCGGCGAGGCGGTGCAGGAAGCCGCGCTGCGCGCGCTGGGCCACGCCCTGCACATCTGACCGACCCGCATCACGAGAACGCCATGAGCCTTTCCTTCCAAATCATTCCGTCCGCCACCCCGCGCAGCGCCAGCGAGCGCGAGTCCATCCTCGCCAATCCGGGCTTCGGCCAGCACTTCACCGACCACATGGTCGCCATCGACTGGACTGCCGAAAAGGGCTGGCACGATGCGCAGGTGCGCGCCTATGGCCCGCTGACGCTGGACCCCGCCTCGGCCGTTCTGCACTACGCGCAGGAGATCTTCGAAGGCCTCAAGGCCTTCCGCCACGCCGACGGCTCGATCTGGTCGTTCCGCCCCGAGGCCAACGGCGAGCGCCTGCAGCGTTCGGCGCGCCGACTCGCGCTGCCCGAACTTGCGGTGGACGACTTCGTGGAATCCATCCGCCAGATCGTGAAGATCGATGCGGCCTGGGTGCCTTCGGGAGGGGAGTCGAGCCTGTACCTGCGCCCCTTCATGATCGCCAACGAGAACTTCCTCGGCGTGCGCTCCGCCCAGAAGGTGGCCTACTACGTCATCGCCAGCCCCGCCGGGGCCTATTTCAAGGGCGGCGTGAAGCCGGTGGCGATCTGGCTGTCGCGCGAGTATTCCCGCGCCGGCCGCGGCGGCACCGGCGCGGCCAAGTGCGGCGGCAACTATGCCTCCTCCCTGCTGCCGCAGAAGGAGGCCGTGGCCAACGGCTGCTCCCAGGTGCTGTTCCTGGATTCGCAGGAAGGCCGCTGGCTGGAAGAGCTGGGCGGCATGAACGTGTTCCTGGTCAAGCGCGACGGCAGCGTCATCACGCCCGAGCTTTCCGGCAGCATCCTGGAAGGCATCACACGCCTCTCGGTGATCCAGCTGCTCAAGGATCGCGGCGTCTCCATCGTCGAGCGCAGGATCGACGTGCAGGAATGGATCGACGGCGTGGCCTCGGGCGACATCGTGGAAACCTTCGCCTGCGGCACCGCCGCCAGCATCTCGCCCATCGGCCAGCTCAAGGGCCCGGATTTTTCCGTCGGGAATCTCGAGGCCCCGGCCGGCGAACTCACCATGTCGATCCGCGCCGAACTGCTAGACATCCAGTACGGCCGCACTCCGGATCGCCACGGCTGGCTGACGCGACTGGTTTGACCGCCGCCGCGGGACCGGCCGAACGGCGCGCGGTATCCTGCCGCGCGCCGTTCGCATTTCAGCAACCCTGTGAGAGACAGAAAGAATGCCGTCCAGCCAAGCCTCCGATGCGCTCGCCGTGCTGCGCAACCGAACCTTCGAGGAGCTGCGCATCGGCGATTGCGCGAGCATGGAACGCGTGCTGGCGCGCGAGGACATCGAGCTGTTCGCGGCGATGTCGGGCGATGCCAACCCGCAGCACGTCGATCCCGAGTACGCCAACGGCTCGCGCTTCCACGGCGTGATCGCGCACGGCATGTGGGGCGGGGCGCTGATTTCCGCGCTGCTGGGTACGCGCCTGCCGGGGCCGGGGACGATCTATCTCGGACAGAGTCTGCGCTTCCTTGCGCCGGTGCGGATCGGCGACCGGCTGCGCGTCAGCGCCACGGTGCGCGCGCTCGATCCGGCCACGCGCAGAGTCACGCTGGACTGCGCCTGCGTCAATCAGGACGGAGTCTGCGTGATCGAAGGCCAGGCGCAGGTGATCGCGCCCGACGAGCGCATCGAGCGCGTGCGCGCGCGGCTGCCTGAAATCCGCATGGACCGCTCCGGCACGGAGGGTCTGCAGCGCCTCTTTGCGCATGTGGCGATGCTGGAGCCGGTGCGCGTGGGGGTGGTGCATCCCTGCGATGCGCTGAGCCTGGAAGGCGCGCTGGACGCGCGCGATGCGGGCCTCATCGTGCCGGTGCTGGTCGCCCCGCGCGCGCGCCTGGAAGCCGTCGCGGCCGAGGCCGGGCTGGATCTTTCCGGCCTAGAAATCGAGGACGTCCCCCACAGCCACGCCGCCGCTTCGCGCGCCGCCGAGCTGGCCTGCCGCGGCCGGGTCGAGGCGCTGATGAAAGGCAGCCTGCACACCGACGAACTCATGGGCGCGATCGTCGCGCGCGAGTCCGGCCTGCGCACCAAGCGCCGGGTGAGCCACTGCTTCGTGCTCCAGACCCCGCACTACCCGCGCCCCTTCCTCGTCACCGATGCGGCGGTGAACCTCGCGCCCGATCTGATGCAGAAGGCCGACATCGTGCAGAACGCCATCGACCTTGCGCACGCCATCGGCGTGCCCGAGCCGAAGGTGGCGATTCTGGCGGCGGTGGAAACCGTGATGGCATCGATGCAGGCCACGCTCGATGCGGCGGCGCTGTGCAAGATGGCCGATCGCGGCCAGATCACCGGCGGCCTGCTCGACGGCCCGCTGGCCTTCGACAACGCGGTTTCCCCGGCCGCGGCGCGCACCAAGGGCATCGTCTCGCCGGTTGCGGGCCAGGCCGACATCCTCGTGGTGCCGGATCTGGAAAGCGGCAACATGCTCGCCAAGCAGCTCATGTATCTCGGCCAGGCCGCCAGCGCCGGCATCGTGATGGGCGCCAGGGTGCCCGTGGTGCTCACCAGCCGCGCCGACTCGCGCGAATCGCGACTGGCTTCCTGCGCCATTGCCCTGCTGCTGGCGCACCGCTATCGCCAGACCCCGCCGTGATGCCCATGCCTTCCGATGCCCTGATCGTCGTCCTCAACTGCGGTTCTTCGAGCATCAAGTTCGCGGTTTTCGACGCCGCCGCCGCGCCGCTGCCGCGCGTGCCGCTGTGGAACGGCAAGGTGCAGGGCATCGGCGGACCGAGCCCGGATTTCGGCGAAACCGGCGTCGCCGCCCACGCCGTCACGCTCGACCCCGAACACCCGCATACCGCCGCGCTGGGGCTGATCCTGGAGCGGATCGAGGCGCGCCTGGCCGGGCGCACCGTCGCGGCCGTGGTGCACCGCGTGGTGCACGGCGGCGGCAAGTATCACGCGCCGACCCGCGTGGACGCCGCGCTGATCGCCGAACTTCGCGATCTGATCCCGCTGGCTCCGCTGCACCAGCCGTTCCCGCTCAAGGCCATGAGCCTGCTGCTGGAGCGCCATCCCGAAGTTCCGCAGGTCGCCTGCTTCGATACCGGCTTCCACCACGATCTTCCGGCCGTGGAGCAGATGCTGCCGCTGCCGCGCGAGGTGGGCTGGGATCGCGGTCTGCGCCGCTACGGCTTCCACGGGCTCTCCTACGAATACATGTCCCATGTCTTGCCCGAGCGTCACGGCGATCTGGCGCGCGGGCGTACGGTCGTGGCCCATCTGGGCAGCGGCGCCAGCCTGTGCGCCATGCGCGGGCTGAAGAGCGTCGCCACCACCATGGGATTTTCCGCGCTCGACGGCCTGATGATGGGCACCCGCACCGGCGCCATCGACCCGGGCGCGATCCTCTATCTCATGGAAATCGAGAAGCTCTCGCTGGAAGAGGTCGGGCATCTCCTGTACCACCGCTCCGGCCTGCTCGGCGTCTCCGGCATTTCCGCCGAACCGCGCGTGCTGGTGCGCCACGAGGACGATCCGGGCGAAACCGGCGAACGCGCGCGCCACGCGCTGGCGCTCTACGTGTGCCGCATCGTGCGCGAGATCGGCGCGCTGGTCGCCGTGCTCGGCGGACTGGACCTCCTGGTCTTCACCGCCGGCGTGGGCGAGCACAACGACTTCATACGCGAACGCGTCTGCCGCGACCTCGCCTTCCTCGGCATCGCGCTCGACGCGGACGCCAACGCCGCCAACGTCCCCGTCCTCTCCTCCGCCTACAGCCGCGTCCGCGTCGCGGTGGAACCCACCAACGAGGAATGGGTCGCCGCCTGCCACGCGCAGCGGCTGCTCCGGTTCGCATCCTGAAGGCGCTCCGCGATTCGACTCGACGCCCTCGCCTGTCGGACAATGCCGGTTTTGCTTTTTGCCCGATGTCGATGAATTTCCCATCCACACCGCAGCGCGAAGGTCGGACGGATTCGTCCTGGCGGCTTTCCGTGGCCCCGATGATGGACTGGACGGACCGCGTGTGCCGCGCCTTCCACCGCACGCTCGCGCCTGGCGCGCGGCTCTATACGGAGATGGTGCACGCGCACGCGGTGATCCACGGCGACCGCGAGCGGCTGCTCGGGTTTGATCCGATCGAGCACCCGGTCGCCCTGCAGCTGGGTGGCAGCGACCCGGGATCGCTGGCGCAGGCGGCGCGGATCGGGGCCGACTGGGGCTATGACGAGATCAACCTCAACTGCGGCTGCCCGTCGGACCGGGTGCAGGCCGGGCGCTTCGGCGCCTGCCTGATGCGCGAACCGGCGCTGGTGGCCGGGTGCGTGGCGGCGATGCGCGCGGCGGTGGACGTGCCGGTGTCGGTGAAGTGCCGGCTCGGCGTGGACGAGCAGGAGGAATACGACACCCTGCTGGATTTCATCGATACCGTGGCGGCGACGGGCTGCGACACTTTCGTGGTGCACGCGCGCAAGGCCTGGCTCCAGGGCCTGAGCCCGAAGGAGAACCGCGAGGTGCCGCCGCTGCGCCACGGGCTCGTCCACCGGCTCAAGCGCGAGCGCCCCGGGCTTCGCATCCTGATCAACGGCGGCATCGCGGACGCGGACGCGGCGCTGGCGCAGCTCGAACACGTCGATGGCGTGATGCTGGGGCGCGCGGCCTACCACGACCCGCACCTGCTGCACCGGTTGGATGCCGCGCTGACGGGCGCACCGGCGCGCGCGCGCGGCGAGCTCCTGCGCGCATTCCTGCCGTGGGTCGAGATGCAGCTCGAGCAAGGGCTGGCGCTGCGCCACGTGACCCGGCACATTCTCGGACTGTTCCACGGCCAGCCCGGCGGGCGCGCGTTTCGCCAGATCCTGAGCGAAGGGTCCTCGCGCCCCGGGGCCGGTGTCGAACTCATCGAACGCGCCCTGCGCGCCACGCAGGAACTACCCCACGCCGCATGAACATGACCCACCTGCCCCCCGTTTCCGCCCCCACCTGCGCCAAGGCCGCCTTTCTGGTCGCGCCCGAAGGCTTTTCGCTCGCCGCGCAGTCGGCCAGCGACAACGCCTACATGGACCTCTCCCTGCGGGTCGATCCCGATCGCGCGCTGGCGCAGCACCGCGACCTGCACCGCACGCTCGCGCGCCACCTCCCGACGATCGTGTTCGCCGGCGACAAGGCCACGCCCGATGCGGTCTTTCCCAACAACGTGTTCGGCACCGTGCCCGGGCGGCTGGTGCTGGGCCACATGTGCCACCCGGTGCGCCAGGCCGAGGCCGAGCGGCGCGATATCCGAGGCTTCTTCACGCAGGTGCTGGGCTATGCGGAAACCGACCTGCGCCGCCAGCCGGGAGTGTGCGAACTGACCGGTTCGATGGTGATCGACCGCGGCCGCGGCATCGGCTACTGCGGGCTGTCGGAACGCTGCGACGAGGCCGGTGCCCTGGCGATGCGCGAAGCCTTCGGGCTGGACGAACTGGTGAACTACCGGCTGGCCCCGGGCGAGTACCACGGCAACGTGGTGATGAGCGTGCTGGCCTCGCGCGCGGTGGTGCTGTGCCCCGACGGATTCGCCGATCCACAGGTCGGACGCGCGATCGCGGCGCGCTACGGCGAGGGCGCGATCCTGATCTCGCGCGAGGAGAAGGACGCCTTCGTCGCCAACTGCATCGCGCTGACCGAGCGGCACGTCTTCCTGAGCGCACGCGCGGCGGATGCGCTGCGCCCGGCGACGCGGCAGGCGCTGGATCGCTGCGGCTTCGAAGTGGTGGCGGTGGCGCTGGACGAGATCGAGAAGGCCGGCGGCTCGCTGCGCTGCTGCGTCGGGGAAATCTACTGAGGTGCCGGAGCGCGCGGTGCCGGCGGCTGTTCGGCACCGCGTAAGCAAACCGTTAAAAAGTTCAGACCGGATTCACCGCCCGAGCACCAGACTGCCCTGCATTGCGGGCATCAGGCGCTCAGTTTGCCCGCACAGGCCGGAGTACCGAGTTTCCATGTCCTCACACGCTCTCCTCATCGCCGTTGCCGCCGCCTGCGTGGTCCTGATGCCGGAGGCGCGCGCCTCGGAGGACAACGGCCTGCCGGCGTCGGTCAATCGCGTGGAGCGGGAAACCGGCGGCCGCGTGCTATCGGCCGAGCGCCGCAACCGCGGCGGGCGCGAGCTGAACCGGATCAAGGTCTACACCCCGGAAGGCCGCGTGCGGGTGATGTGGGATGATCCGCGTCGCGATCTGGCGCCTCCGCCGCCGTCGCGCCACGAGCCGCCGCCGCCGAGGGAGTTTCCGCGCGAGCTGCGCACGCCACGCGCGCGCGACGACGAACGCTGATCCGGGAGCTGTCGCCGGCGCCGACCGACGGCACTTGTGTTCTTCCTCGCAGGCGACAGGTACACTCGCGCCGGTGACGCCGCGCCTGCGGCATGTTCAACGCCCTGAAAGGAGACACGCATGCGCATTCTTCTGGTCGAGGACGAGGCGCCCCTGCGCGAGACGCTGGCCGCCCGCCTCAAGCGCGAAGGCTACGCCGTGGATGCCGCCAGCGACGGCGAGGAAGGCATCTACCTCGGTCGCGAAGTGCCCTTCGACGTGGGCATCATCGACCTGGGCTTGCCCAGGATGTCCGGCATGGACCTGGTGCGCCTCCTGCGCAGCGAAGGCAAGAAATTCCCGATCCTCATCCTCACGGCGCGTTCGAGCTGGCAGGACAAGGTCGAGGGGCTGAAGTCAGGTGCCGACGACTATCTGGTCAAACCCTTCCACGTCGAGGAGCTGCTCGCGCGTCTGAACGCGCTGCTGCGCCGCGCCGCCGGCTGGAGCAAGCCGACGCTCGACTGCGGTCCGATCACGCTGGACCTGGCGGCGCAGACCGTCACCGTCGAAGGCGTCAGCGTCGATCTCACCAGCTACGAGTACAAGGTGCTCGAATACCTGATGCTGCACGCCGGCGAGCTGGTGTCCAAGGCCGACCTCACCGAGCACATCTACCAGCAGGATTTCGACCGCGATTCCAACGTGCTGGAGGTGTTCATCGGCCGCCTGCGCAAGAAGCTGGACCCGGAGGGCACGCTCAAGCCCATCGAGACGGTGCGCGGCCGCGGCTACCGTTTCGCGATCCCGCGCACCGAGTAAGTTTCGGCCGTCATGGCCGGCCGCACGCTCTCCCTCCAGGCGCGCCAGCTGCTGGCCGCCAGCCTCGGACTGGTCGCCTTTCTCGGTCTGACCGGCTATGCGCTGGATCAGGCCTTCGTCGAGGTGGCCGGCAACACCATGCGCCAGCGCCTGCAGAACTACGCCTGGGCCTACATGCGCGGCACCGAGCTTCTGCGCAACGGCGACATCATCCCGCCGGAGAATCCGCCCGACGCGCGCCTGTCGAGCGTGGGCAGCGGGCTGTACGCGGCGATCCTCGCCGATGATTTCCGCTGGGAATCCGAATCGGCCCTGGGGCGCGAGCTGCCGTTCGACGAGGCGCTCAAGCCCGGCGAGGATCGTTACGAAGGCCCGATCGAAACGTCCGCCGGCACGCTCTATCGCCAGAGCATGGGCATGGCCTGGGAAGTCAGCGACATCAAGGCCGTCAACGTCACCGTGCACGTGGCCGAAACCACGGCCTCGATGGATCGGCAGGTTTCCGCCTTCCGGCGTGCCCTGTGGGCCTACCTCGGTGCCGCCGGCGCGCTGTTGCTGGCGCTGCAGACCCTGGTGCTGCGCTGGAGCCTTGCGCCGCTGCGTCGGGTGGTGGGCGAGATGGAGAAGGTGACGGCGGGCGAAGGCGAGCGCCTGAGCGGTTCCTATCCGCAGGAGCTGACCCTGCTCACCGACAGCCTCAACGCGCTCATCGACGTGGGTCGAGAGCAGATCGCGCGCAACCGCAACATCCTGGGCGACCTCGCGCACAGCCTGAAGACGCCGCTGGCGGTGGTGCGCAGCGAGCTGGATTCGGGCCACTCGCAGGCCGACATCCGGGCCGCGGTGGAGGATCAGGTGGCGCGCATGAACCAGATCGTGGCCTACCAGCTTTCCCGCGCCGCCGCTTCCGGCCACCAGACCTTCGCCGCGCCGCTGCCGATCCGCCCCTGCGCCGAGGAGATCGTGCAGAGTCTGGAAAAGGTGTACGCGGGCAAGAACATCCTGTGCGAGTTCGAGGTCGACGATCACGCCTGCTTCTACGGCGAGCGCGGTGACCTGATGGAGCTTCTGGGCAATCTGCTGGAAAACGCCTTCAAGTGGGCGCGGCACCGGGTGTTGCTGACGGTGCGCGCCATGACGATCGCGCCCCAGCGCCGCGCCGCGATCCTCATCACCGTGGAGGATGATGGCCCCGGCATCGCGCCCGAGGACGTGGAGCGGCTGCTGCAGCGCGGCGTGCGCGGCGACGAGCGCGTGCACGGGCACGGCATCGGCCTGGCCATCGTGCAGGATCTGGTGAAGGCCTATCGAGGCGAGCTGGCGGTGGAGCGTTCCGCCGAGCTGGGCGGGGCCAGCTTCGTGGTCCGGTTCGCGCCGGTGGTGTGAGCTCGGGAACGGCTCAGGAGTCGGTTCCGGGCGGGTGGTAGAACCGCGCCAGGTGCTCCGCCACCTCGGGCATCGCCTCGGCAAGCAGTTCCGGATCGGTGAAGTGGTATTCCGAAACCACCGCGTAGAATTCGTCGGGCGACTCGCAGGCGTAGGGGTCGATCCGCGGCTCGCGCCCGACGTCCACTTCGCGCTGCAGCGCGTCGAAGGCGTGCTGGAAGTCTGCGATCCAGCGCCTGCGCCAGCCCGCGTCGGGCAGCGGCGGCACGCCGTCGAGGCGACCGTCGAGCAAATCGAGCTTGTGCGCGATCTCGTGCACCACGACCTGATAGCCCGGTTCCGGCGCCTCGGCAGCCTGCACGCAGTCTTCCAGCGACAGGATCACCGGCCCCTGTTCCCAGCATTCGCCCGCCAGTTCGTCATCCCACTCGTGCAGCACGCCGGTGTCTTCGTCCAGATGCTGGCGCCTCACGCCAAAGCTGCCCGGATACACGATCACTTCGTGCCAGCCGCGCAGCCACTCGTAGCCCAGATCACGCACCGGCGCACAGCACAGCATGGCGACCAGCAGGCGGTCGCCGTCGGATAGCTCGCAGCCGGCAGCGGGGGTGATGGCCTTGTCGGAAAGAAAGCGCGCCGTCAGTTCGCGCCAGCGCCGCATTCCCGGGGGAGAAAGGGCCTCGGCTCCGTCGATGCGCGAAACCTGGGCGTGCCAGAGTGCGGAGTCGATCGGAGCCGGAGGCCGGCCGCCCAGCCATCGGGTCAGCCATTTCATGGAAGCGCCCTAGAGACGGCTGGCAGCAGCGGCCGGATGCGGCGGAGTGATGTGGAACTCCGCATCAGGCCATGTTGCGCCAGCACGGACTTGGACTGCGATCCCCACGCGGGGTTCGCGTCTGGAAGCGTTCGGGTTGCGCGCCGTTCAGGCCGGAGAGGCAAGACGCTGCTTACTTCATCATGCCCGGCAGGAAAGAGTGCCAGCGCAGGCCCGGGCGAGGCAGCGGAGCGCTGTTGCTGCCGGTGCGCGGTGCCGGTGCCGGATCGGCGTGCGGTGTCGCGAGCGGCGCGGCGGTGCCGGCCTGTGCATCGGCGGGATCGGTCTGCGCGGTCGTGGACGGGCAGGGTGCGCCGGACTCGCGGCTGGCTCCGCGTGCGAAGTCGCTTGCGGCGTATGCGTTGAAACCCAGGCTCAGGAGAAGGCCGATCAGCAGCAGGCGGGAGATCATGGCGTAGGTCCGGTGGGGTCGCATCGACGGGGCCACCAACGCGCTCGGGGGCGTGGTCGGGTGCCGGAAAGCCGAGTGTAGCCGGTTTTTGTTCGCCGTTCCTGTGACGTGGTTGCCCCGCTACCATGGCCGGCCTTGAGCGCCCATTTCGTGGATCAGGCCTTCCCCATGCTGGATGCGGAACGCATTGCCGCCTTTTTTCCGCTCGCGCGCGGTGAGCGGTTGAGTGTGGCGGGCGAGGTGGATTCCACCCAGGCGCCGCTGCTTGCGGCTGCCGCAAGCCTTCCGGATGGAAGCGTGGTGCTGAGCGACTGCCAGCGCGCCGGGCGCGGGCGGCGAGGGCGCGCCTGGCAGTCGCCACCCGGCGCATCGCTGGCACTGTCGATGCTGGCCCATTCGCCCAAGGGCGGGCGCTGGCCGCCCGCGCTGGCGCTGGCGCTCGGCGTGGCAGCCGCCGAAGCCTTGCACCGGCTCGGCGCGGACGGCGTGCGCCTGAAGTGGCCCAACGACCTGCTTTTCGACGGGGACAAGCTGGGCGGTATCCTGGTGGAGAACTGCCCCGGCGGCGTGGTCGCGGGCATCGGCATCAACCTGCGGCTGCGGGACGAGGATCGCGCGTGCATCGGGCAGCCCAGCTCGGATCTGTTCGATGCGGGCGGCGGTGTAGAACCGGAGACCCTGGCGGCGGCCATCATCCTGGCCTGGGACGAGGTTTTCGAGTCCGTGCGCTCGGGACGGATCGGGGCGTGGCTGGATCGCTGGGCACTGCTGGATGCGTTGCGCGGGCGCCGCGTGCGCGTGGAGTCGGGTGCGCAGCGGCTGGAAGGGCTGGCCCTTGGCATCGACGGCGAGGGCCTGCTGCGCGTGGAGGTCGACGGTCTGGCGCGCAGCTTCGCGAGCGCCGAAGTTTCGGTGCGGCCGGCATGAGGCTGCTCGCGGATCTTGGCAACACGCGGCTGAAGTGCGCGCTGGTCGAGGGAGATCGGATGCGGGCGCGCTGGGCCGGCACGCACGCGCAGGCGGAAGACGGGCTGCGGGACTGGCTTTTGCGTGAGGCACGGTCGATCGAAGACATCTGGCTGGCCGCCGTGGCGCAGGAGGACGTAACCCGGGTCGTGACGACGGTGCTGCGTGCGCTGGGCCCCGAGCCGGTCCGGGTTCGCACCCGCCGCCACGCGCTCGGCCTGACGGCGGGCTACACGCATGTCGAAGAACTGGGCGTGGACCGCTGGCTGGCGCTGATCGCGGCCTTCCGGCGCGGTCTTGCGCCCTGCGTCGTGGCCAGCGTCGGCTCGGCGCTGACGGTGGACGCGCTGTGCGTGGACGGGCGCCATCTGGGCGGCCTGATCGCGCCCACCCCCGAAGCCATGCGCGAGGCGCTGTTCGCCCGCGCGCCCGGATTGCCGCAGGCGTCGGGCGAAGTGGCGGACTTTGCCACGGGGACCGCCGACGGCATCCAGAGCGGCTGCCTGCTGGCCGGCGTGGCCTTGATCGAACGCAGCTTGTCCGGGCTGGAGCGCCGGATCGGGGCGCGCCCGGCGCTGGTGGTTTCCGGCGGTGGCGCGGCGGCGCTGCGCCCGCTGCTGGGTGAACACGCCTTCCTGCCGGATCTGGTGCTCGACGGCCTCGCGCTTCTGGCGCAGGCCGAGCCGGCGCCGAGTGCTTAGAATGTCTGCGACCTTCCGGAACCGGTGCCGATGCTGACCCGCGCGCTGATCGCCCTCCTGCTGACGATGAACCTGGTGCTTGCGCTCTGGCTCGCCCTGCGCCCTGCGCCGGCAGACGGCGGCGCGGCATCCCCGGCTTCCTCGCGCGGCATTCCGACGCTGCGGCTGCTGAGCGAAGAAGAGGATCTGGCCGCTGCAAGGGTGGAGAGTGCGGCCGAACCCGACGGCCCGCCGGAGCCAACTCCGGATCCGGATCGCCTGCTTTGTCTCGAGATCGGCCCATTCCTCACCCAATCCGACCTGCGGCGCGCGATGAACGCCATGACGCCGCTGGCCGAGCGCCTGCAGTTCCGCGAGACGCGCGCGCTGGCCAACCGCGGCTACTGGGTCTACCTGCCCGCCCAGGGTTCGCGCGATGCGGCGTTGGCGACCGCGCGGACGCTTTCGTCCAAGGGGTTGCGCGACTACTACGTCGTGACCGCCGGCGAGCGCGAGAACACGATTTCGCTGGGCCTCTTCCGCGAGGAAGGCAACGCTCGCCAGCGCCACGAACAGGTGCGTGCGCTGGGCTTCGATGCGCAGCTTCAGCCGCGCTCGGACGAAATCCCCAACTACTGGATCGACCTCATGGGCGATTCGACGGTCGATTGGGCCGCGCGGATTGCAGGCTATCCCGGCGCCGAGGGCAAAGCGGTCCCCTGCCGATGATTGTCGGCTGCCGCACGCCCAGCCGGCGCGAATGGGGTAGAATCGCCGGCTCGCCGCGACGGATCGCAAAGCCCGTCGCCGGTTTCGAAGCCATGCCGCTTTAGCTCAGCTGGTAGAGCAACTGATTTGTAATCAGTAGGTCGTCCGTTCGAATCGGACAAGCGGCACCACGCCGAACCGCGTGGCACCGGTCGCGGCGCGGCGCGGCGGGCGATCAGCCTTTTCCGAACAGCGATCCCAGCGTCTGCGCCGATTTGAGCATCCCGCCCAGGTCGGCTTCGCCGTCGCCGTCGGAGTCCAGCACCGAACCGAACAGCCCGCCCAGCGCCGATGGCGGTGCCTGTGCGATGCGCCGGCTTTCGCCGCCGAGCAGCCCGCCCAGCGCGCCGGCGTCGATCTGCCCGCCCTGCGTCAGTTTGCCGAGCGCGGCCATCACCAGCGGTGCCAGCAGCGCCATGAGCTGGGCCGAGCCGGCGCCGTCCAGGCCGCCCACCTTCGGCACCTGCGGTGCGGCGTCGCGCGAGCCACCGAATATGTGTCCGAGAATGGCCATGCCGCCCGCCACGCCAGAGTTTTGCGGCTGCGACGAACCGCCGCCAAGGCCCCCGAGGAGTCCGCCGAGCAGGCCGCCCAGGTCGATGCCCGCGTGGTCGCGCTGCACCGCGCCAAACAGTGCGCTGGCACCTTCCGGACGCGAGGCGTTCTGGGCCATCTGCCCCAGTAGCACGGGCAGGGCGGCCTGGATGGCGCTGCCGGCGCTCTGCGGGCTGATGCCCACCTGCTGGGCGATCGACTGCACGGTGCGCGCGTCGAGCGAAGAAAGAAGGGTGTCTGCAAGTCCGGTCATGTTCGTTTCCCGTGGAATGAAGTGCCGCCTGTAGGTGGCAGCGAAGTGACGTTAGCACCGTCTGCGGCCCGATGTCCGATCGTTCTGTGCCGGAGTTTGGCGCTAGTCTTGCGCATTTCCTGCCGACACCGGCGGCTCGATGTCCGATCTCGATGCGCTCCATCGCGAGTACCGCCGTTCGCTTGGCGACAAGCGCGCTGCGCTGCGCTGCGCCTGGGACGCGCTGTGCGACGAAGCTGCCACGACGCAGCAGGTGGCGCAGGTGCATCTGCTGCTGCACCGGCTCGCCGGTTCCACCGGAACCTACGGCTACACGCAGCTTGCCGATCTGGCGCGCGTGCTGGAGCAGGATTGGGCCTTCTGGCTGGCGCAGCCACCGGAAACCCGGCCTGCGCCCTACCGCGTGTGCGCCCGGCAGGCGGGCGTCATGGCGCGGTTTCTCGCGTCGCTTCTGGCCGCGGGGCAATCCGCGGAGTGATTCCCGAGGCATGAAAAAAACGCGCCCGGAGGCGCGTTTTTCTCGATTGGTCGTGCTGCGAAAATCAGTCGGTGCTGCCGACCGTGAGGCCGCGACGGCGCAGCAGGTGCGCGGGGTCGGGCTTCTGGCCGCGCCAGGCGGTATACATTTCCATCGGATCCTGGCTGTTTCCGCGCGAGAGGATTTCCTTGCGGAAGCGCGCGCCCACCTCGCTGTTGAGGCCGCCCTGCTGCTGCACGTGGGCGAAGGCATCGGCCGCCAGCACTTCGGCCCACATGTAGGCGTAGTAGCCGGACGAATAGCCGCCGGCAAACACGTGCGCGAAGAACGGGCTGCGGTAGCGCGGCGGTACCGGGGCATAGAGGATGCCGTGCTTTTCCAGCGCGGCCTGCTCGAAGGCCACCACGTCATCGACCTGCGCATCGGCGGAAAGCATGTGCCATTCCAGGTCCACCAGCGCCGCGGCCACGTATTCCAGGGTGTCGAAACCCTGGTTGAAGCTGCTGGCCTTGAGCATCTTGGCCAGCAGGTCCTGCGGGATGGCCTCGCCGGTCTGGTAGTGGCGCGCGTAGCGGGCGAGGATTTCCGGGTCCTTGTTCCAGTCCTCGTTGAACTGCGAGGGGAATTCGACGTAGTCGCGCGAAACCGCGGTGCCTGAGAGCGAGGGGTAGCGCACCTGCGAGAACAGGCCGTGCACGCCGTGCCCGACCTCGTGGAACATGGTGGTCACCTCGTCGAAGCTCATCAGCGCAGGCTGGCCTTCGACCGGCTTGGGGATGTTCATCACGTTGATGATGACCGGCTTCTGGTTGAGCAGCTGGCTCTGGCTGCGGAAGGCGGACATCCAGGCGCCGCCGCGCTTGCTCGGGCGGGCAAAGTAGTCGGCATAGAACAGGCCGATCGGCTTGTCGTCGGCATCTATGACATCGAACACGCGCACGTCGGGGTGGTAGACCGGAAGGTCGGTGCGTTCGCGGAACTTGATGCCGTAGAAGCGCTCCAGCGAGTGGAACACGCCGTCGGTCAGCACGCGATTGAGTTCGAAGTAGGGTTTCACCGCTTCCGGATCGAAGTCGTAGTTCTTCGCGCGCACTTTTTCCGCGTAGAACTCCCAGTCCCACGGCGCCAGCTCGAAGTCCTGGCCGTCGGCCCGGATCGCCGCCTGGATCTGTTCGGCTTCCTTGCGCGCATTGGCCAGCGCCGCGGGCGCCAGTTCGTCGAGCATGCCCATCGCCGCTTCCGGCGCTGCCGCCATCTGGGTGGTGAGGGTGTAGGCGGCGTGGTTCGGGTAGCCCAGCAGGCGCGCGCGCTCGGCGCGCAGCTTGGCCAGCCGCAGCACGATCGCGCGGGTATCGCCGTCGCCGTCGCTCAGGCCGCGGTTGGCCGAGGCTTCCCACACGCGCTGGCGCAGCGCGCGGTTCCTGAGCGAGGTCAGCACCGGCTGGCGAGTGGTGTTGGTGAGCCGCAGCAGCCACTTGCCTTCGTGCCCGGCGGCCTTTGCGGCTTCGGCGGCGGCCGCGATCGCAGCCTCGGACAGGCCGTCGAGCTGGGCCACGTCGTCCACCACGATGGCGCTGGCCTCGGTCTGCTTGAGCAGGGCCTGCTGGAAGGCCGTGGTGAGGCTGGCCTGTTCCTCGTTGAGCTTGCGCACGGTGGCCTTGTCGGCTTCGGAAAGCTCGGCGCCGGCCTGCACGAAGCGCTGGTAGGTGACCTCGACCAGACGCAGGGTTTCCGGGTCGTGGCCAGCCGTGGCGCGGCCCTCGTACAGCGCCTTGACGCGTGCGAACAGGGCCGGGTCGAGCAGGATGGCGTCCTGGTGCGCCGCCATCTTCGGTGCCACCTCGGACTGGATCTTGCGCAGCGCCTCGTTGCTGTCGGTGCCGACGAGGTTCATGAACACCTGGGTCACTCGAATCAGCAGGTCGCCGGACTTTTCCATGGCATCCAGCGTGTTGGCGACCGTGGCGGGCTCGGAGCTGTCGGCGATGGCGCGGATTTCCGCAAGCTGGCGCTTCATGCCCTCCTCGATGGCGGGCAGGTAGAGCTCTTCCCGGATCAGGCGAAAATCGGGGGTCTCCAGCGGCAGCGCGCTGGCGCTGAAGAAGGGATTGGCCTGGGCGGCATCGGTGGTCGGTTGCGCCACGGTGGGCGCAGTGGCTTCGGCGGCGGGCGCCGACGTCGGTGCGCCTTCCTGCGAACAGGCGGCAAGACCCAGCGAAAGACAGATGGCGCTGGCAAGGGTGAGGCGTGTCAGGGTCATGGGTACTCTCTTTGGCAATGGTGAAGGGCGCGGCCGCCCATGCAGGAGCGGGCGATCAATGGGCGCGACGCGCGCGGTCGCGGGGAAAACGCGCAGGGAAATGCCAAGCATGGCGGCTGTCGGCGGGCTTTTCCATGTGCCGGAGGGCAGGGTGGCATTCTTCCGGCGCGTTGACATCGTGCGGCACGAGCGGATAATCCGCGGTTTGCGCGCCGTCCCGGCGCCCGATTGCGGAAAGGAGCCCGGCGGGCAATCGCCGGAACAGTGTGCGACATGGTGACATCGGCGCCCCGCTGATTCCTGCTGCCGCCGGCCCGACCGGTTCCGGCCTTCCGCTGTCGATGCCCCATGTACCCACCCGTGGCTTTCCACCTTCATGGAAAGCGGAGCGTTCCCATGATTTCCATCACCCTTCCCGACGGCAGCCGCCGTGAATTCGATCATCCCGTGTCCGTCATGGACGTGGCCCGCGCCATCGGCCCGGGGTTGGCCAAGGCCACCGTGGCGGGGAAGGTGGACGGACGTCTCGTCGATGCGGTCGATGTCATCGAACGCGACGCCGCGCTGTCGATTGTCACGCCGAAGGATCAGGAAGGGGTCGAGATCATCCGCCACTCCTGCGCCCATCTCGTCGGCCATGCGGTCAAGCAGCTCTATCCCACCGCGAAGATGGTGATCGGGCCGGTGATCGAGGACGGTTTCTACTACGACATCTGGTACGAGCGCGCTTTCACGCCCGAGGACATGGCCGCGATCGAGAAGCGCATGGCCGAACTGATCGCCAGGGACTACGACGTGATCAAGCGGGTGACTCCGCGCGCCGAGGTCATCGAGGTGTTCAAGTCGCGTGGTGAGGACTACAAGCTGCGCCTGATCGAGGACATGGGGCCGGAAGTGACCGCGATGGGCCTCTACCACCACGAGGAATACGTGGACATGTGCCGCGGCCCGCACGTGCCCAACACTCGTTTTCTCAAGGCTTTCCGCCTGATGCGCGTGTCCGGCGCCTACTGGCGCGGCGACTCGAAGAACGAGCAGCTGCAGCGCGTCTACGGCACCGCCTGGGCCGACGAGAAGCAGCTCAAGGCCTACATCCAGCGCATCGAGGAAGCCGAGAAGCGCGATCACCGCCGCATCGGAAAACAGCAGGACCTCTATCACCTGCAGGAAGAGGCGCCCGGCCTGGTGTTCTGGCACCCCAAGGGCTGGGCGATCTGGCAGGTCGTGGAGCAGTACATGCGCCGCGTCTACCGCCAGACCGGCTACGGCGAAGTGCGCTGCCCGCAGATTCTCGACGTGGAGCTCTGGAAGAAGTCCGGACACTGGGACAACTACCAGAACAACATGTTCTTCACCGAATCGGAGAAGCGCACCTACGCGGTCAAGCCGATGAACTGCCCCGGCCATGTGCAGGTGTTCAACCAGGGCCTGCACAGCTACCGCGACCTGCCGATCCGCTACGGCGAGTTCGGCTCCTGCCACCGCAACGAGCCGTCCGGCGCGCTGCATGGAATCCTGCGGGTGCGCGGCTTCACCCAGGACGACGGCCACATCTTCTGCACCGAGGAGCAGATCGAAGCCGAAGTGCGCGACTTCCACGAGCAGGCGCTGAAGGTTTACGCCGACTTCGGTTTCGAGGACATCCAGATCAAGATCGCGCTGCGTCCCGAGCCGCGCCTGGGCGACGATGCCACCTGGGACAAGGCAGAGAACGCGTTGCGCTCGGCGCTGCGCGCTTCCGGCGTGGAGTGGCAGGAGCTTCCCGGCGAGGGCGCCTTCTACGGCCCCAAGATCGAATACCACCTCAAGGACGCCATCGGCCGCACCTGGCAGCTGGGCACGATGCAGGTGGACTTCATGATGCCCGGTCGCCTCGGTGCCGAGTATGTGGACGAGAACAGCCAGAAGAAGCACCCGGTGATGCTGCATCGGGCCATCGTGGGCTCGATGGAGCGCTTCATCGGAATCCTGATCGAACATCACGCCGGCCTGCTGCCCGCCTGGCTCGCGCCGGTGCAGGCGGTGGTGATGAACATCACCGATGCTCAGGCGGATGCGGTCGCGTATTCAGGAAAAGCCCTTGCAAATCAAGGGTTCCGGGTGACGACCGACTTGAGGAACGAGAAGATCGGCTATAAGATCCGCGAGCACACGCTGCAGCGGGTTCCCTATCTTCTGGTCATTGGCGACCGGGAGAAGGAAAATGGTGCCGTGGCGGTGCGCACCCGTTCGGGGGAAGACCTGGGGTCGATGCCGCTGTCAGACTTTGCTGCCCGGCTGCGCGCCGAACAAGGTCCGCTGGCCTGAACCGGCCGCGGAACGCGATTACCCATCCTGAGGACACTCATATCAGTACCGAGAAGTTGAACCGGAAAAACGGCGAGATCCGCGTCCCGCGCGTGCGCGTGATCGGTTCCGATGGCGAAATGATCGGCGTGCTCTCCCGCGATGAGGCGTTGCGCATGGCCGAGGACGAGGGCCTGGATCTGGTCGAGATCCAGCCCAACGCCGATCCGCCCGTGTGCAAGATCATGGATTTCGGCAAGTTCCGCTTCGAGCAGCAGAAGAAGGCCTCCGAGGCCAAGAAGAAGCAGAAACAGGTCGAAATCAAGGAGCTCAAGTTCCGGCCGGTGACCGATGACGGCGACTACCAGATCAAGCTGCGCAACATGCGTCGATTCATCGCCGAAGGTGATCGGGTCAAGGTGGTGGTCCGGTTCCGCGGTCGCGAGATGTCCCACACCGAACTCGGCCTCGCGATGACGCAGCGCATCGAGGAAGACCTCAAGGACGAAGTGATCATCGAGCAGCGGCCCAAGATGGAAGGCCGCCAGATGATCATGATGGTCGCGCCGAAGAAGAAGAGCTGACCCGGATCGCCGGGACCTGCACGCTGGAGCGTCCGAGCGTTCCGGCGTGTGGTCCGACCCGAGCGTCGGGCGGCTGCGAAAGTCACTTTCGTTCGGGTGCGTCTTGCGCTCCGCCTGCAATCACAGTAAAATGCCGCTCTTTTCCCGGCCGCTCTGGCCCACTTTCTGGCCACAGGTCCCCATCATGAAAGCCGACATCCATCCCAAGTACAGCCCCGTCGTGTTCCAGGACGTATCGTCCGATCTCGTGTTCCTCACGCGCTCCACGCTGACGAGCAAGGAAACGATCAAGTGGGAAGACGGCGAGACCTATCCGCTGATCAAGGTGGAAGTATCTTCGCGTTCGCATCCGTTCTACACCGGAAAGCACAAGATCGTCGACACCGGCGGACGCGTCGACAAGTTCCGTCGCCGCTACGCCAGCAAGTAACGAACCGGCGTTCGCGCCGTTCGCCATTGCACCAAAGTTCAACGCCGCCGGTCCCTGACCGGCGGCGTTTTGCTATGCGATAATTGCGTCTTTGCACGCGACGGATCGCCGAATTCCCGGGTCATGCCGCAGACAGCGGCGCGCGGATCCGTGATGGCCCCAGGCGATCTCGCGTGCTTCGACTCACCTGCTCTTGGGAGATACCCCGTGGCCGATACTACCCAGGTCGTTCTGACCGATTCCGACAACGCCAAGTCCAGCGCGCTTCCCGTGCAGCGCGGTTCCCTCGGGAGCCCGGCGCTGGATATCGCCAAGCTGCACCGCGATACCGGCTACTACACCTACGATCCGGGCTTCGGCTCCACCGCGAGCTGCCGCAGCGCCATCACCTACATCGACGGCGATCAGGGCGTGCTGCTGTACCGCGGCTACCCGATCGAGCAGCTGGCTGCAAAGTCCAGTTTCCTTGAAGTGGCCTACCTGCTGATGCATGGCGAGCTCCCGGACAAGGCCCAGTTCACGGCCTTCGAGCACGAAGTCACGCATCACACGATGATGCATGAGGCCTTCCGCACCTTCCTGTACGGATTCCGCCACGACGCCCACCCGATGGCGATGCTGACCGGCATGCTCGGCTCGCTCTCGAGCTTCTACTACAACGACATGGACCTGCGCGATCCCGAGCAGCGCCGCATGGCGGCGGTTCGCCTGATCGCCAAGGTCCCGACCATCGCCGCGGCCTGCTACCGCTATTCCATCGGCTGGCCGATCCGCTATCCCAAGAACAACCTCGAGTACACCACGCGTTTCCTGCACATGATGAAGGAAGTCCCCAGCGGCCCGCTGGAGCTCAATCCTATCGTGGCCAAGGCGCTGGACCTGCTCTTCATCCTGCACGCCGACCACGAGCAGAACGCCTCCACCTCGACGGTGCGTCTGGTCGGCTCCACCGGTGCCAATCCCTACGTCAGCGTGGCTGCGGGCGTCGCGGCGCTGTGGGGGCCGGCGCACGGCGGCGCCAACGAGGCCGTGCTCAAGATGCTGGAGGAAATCGGCGACGCGAAGCACGTCAAGTCCGCGGTAGACAAGGCCAAGGACAAGGAATCCGGCTTCCGCCTGATGGGCTTCGGGCACCGCGTTTACAAGAACTTCGATCCGCGCGCGACCATCATCCGCGAGATGACCCACAAGGTTCTGGGCGAACTGGGCGTAAACGATCCGCTGCTGGAAGTGGCGCTGCGCCTCGAAGAGGCGGCCCTGCACGACGACTATTTCGTGCAGCGCAAGCTCTATCCGAACGTCGATTTCTACAGCGGCATCATCTACAAGGCGCTGGGTATCCCGACCGAGATGTTCACCGTGATGTTCGCCATCGCGCGCACCGCCGGCTGGGTCAGCCACTGGCTGGAGCAGCAGAACGATCCAGAAAACCGCATCGGCCGCCCGCGCCAGATCTACACCGGGGCCACTACGCGCGATTACGTCGGAATCGACGCAAGGGGCTGATCCTGCGGGCCTGCACGGGGTGTTGCGGGGCGCCCCGTGGCAAGCTTGAGAAGCCGCTTCGGATGCCTCATGCGAGGCATCGGGAGGCGGCAGTTTTCATTCCTCCGACGGCGTGTCTGGCGCGGAAACAAGCCGCTGCAACGCCCCCGCATTCGCGCGCCGCATCGGCGTGCTGCCGTCGCATTCCAGCGGTGCGCTGCGCTCGCAGTTTGCCGGAAGGATCCACAATTCCCAGTCGAGGCCGTCGGCCTGGAAGCTGGCGCAAGGCACAGGAACCTGGCGCTGCGCGTCCAGTCGGATGGTGCGTTCGCCCAGTCGGTGGGGAATGTCGTTTTCACGCAGGAACGCCAGCGCGCCCTCCGGTTCGTCGGCGTGCAGGTGCAGCAGGATCGGTGAATGCGCGTCGGCCGTGCCGTCCAGCACCGCGCCCACCAGGCAGGGGCGAAACGCGGCGAAGAATCGCATCGCATCGAGCGCCGCCTTGCGCCGCACGTGCAGTGCTCGTGCCTGCGAGGAACCGCGGAACAGCCGCTGGTAGGTCTGCAGCGCGGCGCGGATTTCCTCGGCGTCCGGCCACAGGCGCCGGTCGGGTGCGGCGGAGCCTTCGCGCGCCAGCACGCGACGCAGCGCCAGCAATGGATCGTCGATGGCGTGTTCGCTCATCCAGCGCGCAGCCTGCTCGGCCAGCCAGTGGCGCCGGTTGCCTGAATTGCGCGATCCCATCAGAAGATGTCGAACGATTCGCGTTCGCTGGTGCTGCTGCGGGCAGAGCTGCTGGTGGCCGTTTCCAGGCGCGCTGCGTCTTCGGTCTTCAGGTACTCGCTGATCGCCCCGGGCGTGCCTCCTGGCACCAGCAGTCCGGTGGCCGGGTCGATGAGGGCCGTGGTGATGCCGTTGGGGATCAGGGGGGACGTCTGCGACACGCCGTCGAGCGCGACCCGCATGGTGTCGATCCAGATGGGCAGCGCGGCTCGCGCGCCGAACTCTCCCGCGCCCAGCGAAGAGAAGTCGTCCATGCCGACCCAGGCGCTGGTGACGATGTCGGCACCGAAGCCCGAGAACCAGGCGTCGCGGTGATCGTTGGTGGTGCCGGTCTTCCCGCCGATGTCGCTGCGCTCCAGCACGCGCGCGGCGCGTCCCGTGCCGCGTTGGATGACGTCTAGCAGCAGCGAGTGGATCAGGAAGGCGGTACGTTCGTCGATGGCGCGCGGTGCAAGGATCCGCTGCGGTGGGCCCGATGGCTCCTGCGCGGCGGCGGCAGGTGCGGCATCGCCGAGATTGAATCCCGCCACCTGCCCCCCGGATGCGGTGCCGGCCGAAGTCAGACGCTCCACGCAGTCGCGACACGCGCGCGGCGCATGCGCCGCGAAGACCACGGTGCCGTTGCGGTCCAGCACTCGCGCCATCAGGTGGGGTTCTACCAGATACCCGCCGTTGACGAAGGTGGCATAGCCGCGCGCTGCGGCCAGCGGCGTCACCGAGCTGGTTCCCAGCGCCAGGGAAAGGTTTTCCGGCAGGCTCTCCGGCGAAAACCCGAAATTCTGGATGTAGCGTTTGGCATAGTTTGCGCCGATGGCGTCGAGGATGCGCACCGACACCAGGTTGCGCGAGCTGACCATGGCCTCGCGCAGCCGCATGGGTCCGGAGAAGGCATTGTTGTCGTTCGAAGGGCGCCAGGACGTGCCGGTGGACCGGTCGTGGAACACCACCGGCGCGTCGAGCACGATGGAGGCGGGATGGAAGCCGCGCTCGAAGGCTGCGGCGTAGACGAAGGGCTTGAAGCTCGAACCGGGCTGGCGCAACGCCTGGGTGGCTCGATTGAACTTGTTGAGGCCGAAACTGAAGCCACCGTTCAATGCGAGGATCGCGCCGTCTTCGGCCGACAGGCTCACGACCGCGCCTTGAGCGCTCGGAATCTGCGCCAACCCGAACTTGCCATCGTCATCGAGCGCCAGACGCACGATGTCGCCGCGCGCGAGCACGTCCGCTGGTTTGCGTGGTGCAGCGCCGCGCCGTTCGGCGGAAACGTAGGGCGCGGCCCAGCGCAACGCGTCCATGCCCAGCTTCGCTTCCTGCCCGTCGGCAAGGATCACGCCGGCTTCTTCCGGGCCCACTGAAACCACCAGCGCCGGCAGAAGTCCGCCCAGAACCCGGTAATCGCGCAGCCTCTCCTGTGCCAGTGCAGGCGTGACCGTTTCCGGCAGGTCCACGTGTGTCTCCGCGCCGCGCCAGCCGTGACGGCGGTCGTAGGACAGCAGGGCATCGCGGATGGCGAGATTGGAGGCTTCCTGGATGCGCGAATCCAGCGTGGTGTAGGCGCGATAGCCGCCGGTGAATGCGTCGGCACCGTAGCGGTCGACCATGGCCTGACGCGCCATCTCGGCAGCGTAAGAGGCTTCCAGTTCGACCGGAGGCTCGTGCGGCACGGCGCGGTCCACTTCCGCCACCGCGTCACGGTAAGCAGGCTCGTCGATGAAACCCAGTTCGTGCATCCGCTGGAGCACGTAGTTGCGCCGGATCAGCGCGCGCTCGGGGTTGATGATCGGATTGCCGCTCGAAGGGAACTTGGGGATCGAGGCCAGGGTTGCGGCTTCGGCGAGGGACAGCTCGGCGAGCGGCTTGCCGTAGTAGAACTCGGCGGCCGCAACGATGCCGTAGGCGCGATTTCCGAAGAAGCTCTTGTTGAGATAGATGCCGAGGATCTCGTCCTTCTCCAGCTCGCGCTCCATCTTCAGCGCAAGAAGCATCTCGCGGAACTTGCGCGTATAGCTGTATTCCGGACTCAGGAAGAACATCCGCGCCACCTGCTGGGTGATCGTTGATCCGCCAGGCACTCGGCGGTCATCGGTCGTCGCAAGCAGCCACACCGCACGCGCGGTACCGCGCCAGTCCACGCCGGGATGCTCGTAGAAGCGCGCATCCTCGATCGCGATGAACGCCCGGCGCACCTGCAGCGGCACGTCCTGGATGGCGACCGGTGTCCTGCGCGTCTCGCCGAACAGCGCGATGAGCTTGCCGTCGGCGCTGTAGACCGAAAGCGGAACCTGGTACTGCACGTCGCGCAGCGCCTGCACGGAAGGCAGGCCGGGGGCCACGAGCCAGTAGAGAACGGCGAGCGTGGCCGCGCCGCACAGGGCAAGGACCAGACAGAGGGTGAAGAGCCACTTGAAGGTGCGTCGCAGGAGGGACATTTTCGCGGGAATACCAGAGGTTTGCGTTGCTTCTTAAAGAAGAGTATAGAATGCAGCCGTAGATGCCTGAGATGGTGCGTAGACGAGGCTGGCAGGATGGTGGCGAGGGAGGCGGGTCGGGATGAAATCGACCTTGGCTGTTGCCAAACCGTTAAGACTCGTTATCTAATGTGCCAACGCAGGAGTTTCGCGTAAGACTCCGTTGGAAGGGGAGAAATCGTGGCGCTGTTCGCTACCAACACTACACCCCTGATTGGCGTGGACATCAGTTCCACGGCAGTCAAGTTGCTGCAGCTTGGCCAGACTGGTGGCAAGTATCGCGTGGAACACTACGCGGTCGAGCCGCTTCCGCCCAATGCAGTGGTCGAAAAGAACATCGTCGAGGTGGAAGCCGTCGGCGAGGCGATCAAGCGGGCCCTGTCTCGCTCGGGTTCCCGCCTCAAGCAGGCCGCTGCGGCGGTCGCCGGTTCGGCCGTCATCACCAAGATCATCCCGATGCAGGCCAATCTGGGCGAAGACGACATGGAGGATCAAGTCCAGGTCGAAGCCGCCCAGTATATTCCGTATCCGATCGAGGAAGTCAGCCTCGACTTCGAGACCCTCGGGCCGGTCAAGGACAATCCCGAGATGGTGCAGGTGCTGCTCGCGGCCACGCGCACCGAGAACGTCGAAGTGCGCCAGTCCGCGCTGGAGTTGGGCGGCCTCACCGCCAAGGTCATCGATGTCGAGGCCTTCGCGATGGAGAACGCCTTCCGACTCATCGCCGACCAGCTTTCGGTTCCGAAGGATGCGCTGGTGGCCTTGGTCGACGTGGGCGCGACGATGACCACCCTCAACGTGCTGCGCAACCAGCGCGGCATCTACTCGCGCGAGCAGGTTTTCGGCGGCAAGCAGCTCACCGACGAGGTGATGCGCCGCTACGGGCTCTCCTACGAGGAGGCCGGCCTCGCCAAGCGCCAGGGCGGACTGCCTGAAAGCTACGAGATCGAGGTGCTGGAACCGTTCAAGGAAGCCATGGTCCAGCAGATCAGCCGCCTGCTGCAGTTCTTCTACGCAGGCAGCGAGTTCAACCGCGTCGACCAGATCGTGCTGGCCGGCGGCTGCGCATCGATCCCGGGTATCGCGGAAATGGTGGAGGAGCAGATCGGCATCCTGACCGTGGTGGCCAATCCGCTCGCCAACATGTCCCTGTCCTCACGCGTGCAGGCACAGGCGCTGGCGCAGGATGCGCCGGCACTCATGATCGCCTGCGGCCTGGCCATGAGGAGCTTCGACTGATGGCAAGGATCAACCTCCTACCGTGGCGCGCCGAGCGCCGCAAGCAGCGCCAGCAGCAGTTCTACACGATGCTGGGTGCCGCAGCGATCATTGCGGTGCTGGCTGTGTTCGGCGTAAAGATGTACTACGACTCCCTGATCGAGTCGCAGCAGGCGCGCAACGCCTACCTGCAGCAGGAAATCACGGCAGTCGAAGCCAAGATCAAGGAAATCGACGAGCTGGACCGCAAGCGCGCCAGTCTCCTGCAGCGCAAGCAGGTGATCGAGCAGTTGCAGGCCAGCCGTTCGCAGATGGTCCACCTGTTCGACGAACTGGTGCGCACCATTCCCGAGGGCGTACGCCTGACTTCCATCAAACAGGCCGGTGATCTGCTCACGCTCGAAGGCTTGGCCCAATCCAACGCGCGCGTCTCGTCCTACATTCGCGCCCTGGAAGGGTCGGGATGGATGTCGCGTCCGGACCTTTCGATCATCGAAGCCAAGGGTGCTGACAGGAACATGCCCTACATCTTCAACCTCAAAGTCACCCTGGTCCGACCGAAAGCGCCGGGCGACGAGTCCGGGGATCAGACTGCGGGAGGTGCGAAATGAGCGGCGGATTCGACCTTCGCAACCTCGACACCAGCAACCCGGGCGGTTGGCCGGGGTCGGTCAAGGTGTTCTTCTGCGGCATCCTGGCCGCACTGATCCTGTTCCTCGGATGGTATCTGGTGGTCAGTGGCCAGCAGGACATGCTGGCCGCTGAAAAGGCAAAGGAGCAAACGCTGCGCACCGACTTCGAGGGCAAGCAGGCACGCGCGGTGAACCTGGAACCGCTCAAGCAGCAGCTGGCCGACATGGAAATCATGCTCCAGCAGATGCTGCGTCAGCTGCCCGGACGAACCGAAATGGCCGATCTCATCGTCGACATCTCGCAGACGGCCTTGGCCAGCGGCATCCAGAACGAACTTTTCCAGCCCCAGGCGGAAATAAAGAAGGAGTTCTACGCCGAGAAGCCGATCGCGCTGCGCATGGTAGGTACCTACCACCAGTTCGGTGCTTTCGTCAGCGGCGTGGCTTCGCTGCCCCGCGTCGTCATCATGACCATGCATGACATCTCGCTCAAGCCGCGAGACGACAAGCGCGGCAGCGGTGTCCTCGTGCTGGAGGGCACGATCAAGACCTACCGCTATCTGGAAGAAGACGAAACCGCACCGGAAGCATCGGTTCAGGGAGGAGTGCATTGATGAACATCATGCATGCCAATCGCCCTCTGGTGGCGGCACCACGACTTTTGCTTCTCGCACTGGCGGCAAGCTTTGCGCTGTCAGGATGCGCTCCGGGAATGGCGGATCTGCAGGCATGGGTTGCCGAGGTCAAGGCGCGCCCACCCAAGCCACTGGACCCGCTTCCGGTTATGCAGCAGTTCGAGACTTTCGAATATGCGGCCCAGGCGATGCGCGACCCATTCAGCGGGCCCTTGGCCGAAAACGAAGGCGGCGCGGATTCCGGGCTTCGCCCGGATCCGACGCGGCGCAAGGAGCCGCTGGAAGCCTATCCGCTCGACAGCCTCGACATGGTGGGCACGATCGGTGAAGGTGCTGAAATGATCGCGTTGATCATGGATCCCGAGCACGTGGTGCACCAGGTATCGCCGGGTCAGTACATGGGCCAGAGTGACGGCCGCATCACCGGGATCCACGAAGATCGCATTGACTTGACGGAACTGGTGCCGGACGGTGCTGGCGGATGGATGGAGCGCCAGGCCCAGGTGGCACTGGACGATGAATAGGGATGGGGGATAGCACGATGACCTCGACGACACACACACTCCAGGGAATGGCGCCGAAGATGAAGCACAAGATCGCCGGGCTGCTAGGAACCTTCGCCCTCATCGCAGGTGGCCTGGTTTCGGCCAACACGCTGCAGGATGTCAGCTATGCAACGGCGGCTGACGGCAGCGTTCGGGTCGTTCTGCACTTGGCAGAACCGGCATCCGGAGCGCAGGCCTTCACCACGGATGATCCGCCGCGAATCGCCATCGACCTGCCTTCCACCACCAGCCAGGTGGCAGAGCGGCGCATCGCCGTAGGAAGCGGCGCGGCGAACTCGATCAGCACGGTCGAAGCGGGCGGCCGCACCCGCGTGGTGATCGACCTCTTCAATCGCGCGCAGTACAACGCATTCGCCGACGGCAGCACCTATGTGGTGGAGATCGCGGGCACGGCAGGAGTCGCGGCCAACGCGACGCCGGGACTTGCGGCTGATCCCGCCAAGCGGGTCAATGGCCAGAACGCCGCCATCAACAACGTCGATTTTCGCCGTACGCCGGAAGGTGCAGCTCGCGTGCTGCTCGACCTTAGCAACGAGAACTCCGTGGTCGACCTGCGTAGCGAGGGGGCCAACGTCATCATCGACCTCAAGGATGTAGATGTGGCGGAATCGCTGCGCCAGAAGCTCGACGTCACCGATTTTGCAACCCCTGCGCAGTTCATCGAAACCACGCAGACAGCGGGTGGTTCGCGCGTCACCGTCCGCACCAGCGGTGCGTTCGAGACCATGGCCTACCAGACCGGCGGGCAGTACGTGCTCGAGGTTTCCCCCAAGAAGGAAATTGCGCCGGAAAATGAGGTCGCAGGTCTCGGGAAGGACGAACAGAAGGGCTACACGGGCGAACCCGTTGTCTTCAACTTCCAGGAAATCCCGGTTCGTACCCTGCTTCAGCTCCTTGCCGAGGTTTCGCAAAAGAACATCGTCGCGGCCGATACCGTCTCCGGCAACGTCACCCTGCGCCTCATCAACGTGCCGTGGGATCAGGCGCTGGACATCGTGCTTCGTTCCAAGGGTCTGGACAAGCGCATCGACGGCAACGTGATCTGGGTCGCGCCGCAGAGCGAGATCGCCGGCTACGAGAAGGCCGTCGCCGATGCGCGACTGGAAATGGAGCAGCGCGCGCCGCTGGTGACCGAATACATTCCGATCAACTATGGCAATGCCGCCGATATTGCCAGCCTGCTTACGGAAGACGCCAAGCAGGGTCAGGGCGGTGCAGGTGGTGGACAGACGGGAGAGCAGCAGCGCGGCTTCCTCTCGCCGCGCGGCAGCGTGAGCTTCGACCCACGCACCAACACCCTTCTGCTCAACGAGACTGCGGAGAAGGTCATCGAAATCAGGGAGCTTATCAAGCTACTCGACCGTCCGGTCGATCAGGTGCTGATCGAGGCCCGCATCGTGATTGCCACCGAAAGTTTCGCCCGAGACTTGGGTGCGCGCTTCGGAATCAGCAGCGCCCGCCAGGAAGGCAGCAACACCATCATCGGAACTTCCGGCAGCCTGAACTCGAGCAACAGGATGGTGGGCGCTGCGCTCGACAACCGTCTGAACGGACGTCCGCCGCTGGCTGGTATTGGAAGTACACTATTGGGCGATCGCCTGAACGTGAATCTGCCTGTCACCGATCCGGCTGGAGCGGTGGGTTTTTCCATTCTTGGATCAGATTATCTGCTGGATCTTGAACTTTCCGCACTGCAAAGTGAAGGTCGTGGCGAGGTGGTCTCCAGTCCACGCGTGATCACATCGAACCAGCGTGAAGCCACCATTCACCAAGGGCGCGAGGTTGGCTATATCACAATCAGTGGTACTGGTGCCAATGCAACGCCATCCGTGAACTTTAAGGAAGCATTGCTGGAGCTCAAGGTAACGCCCACCATCACCCAGGATGGTCGCGTGTTCCTCAGCATGGCGGTCAAGAAAGACGAAATTACCGGATACGTCAACCTTGGGCCTCTTGGTTCCACACCTGAGCTGGCCAAGCGCGAAGTGACCACCGCGGTGCTGGTCGACAGCGGCCAGACCGTCGTCGTGGGCGGTGTCTACGAATTCACCAGCGAGGAAGACATAAAGAAGGTGCCTTTCCTTGGCGACGTGCCGGTGCTGGGCAACCTGTTCCGCAACAAGCACAAGGGCAACACGAAGGCGGAATTGCTGATCTTCGTCACCCCGAAGATTCTCAAAGTCGGTGGCCCCCGCGGCGGTTGAACCCCGGGATCACAGCAGGTATTCACACAAACAATCGCAGGAAGCGACACGGTTCGCGGAGACTACCCATGAAATTTGCAACCATCCTGAAAAGTCTTTTGCTGGTGACCGCCGTGT
>CAUJIN010000079.1 GCA_963205495.1 Pseudomonadota bacterium | reverse complement strand
TGAAGGCATAGCGGCCCGAAAGCTTGCCGGAGAACTCGCTGCCGAAGTCGGAATAGTCCTCGTAGCGACCGGCGAAGCCGGCCGAGAACTTCTCGCTCAAGTCCGCTTCCAGACCGGCGTAGGCCGCCAGATTGTGGCGCTCGTGGCGGCCGGCGTTGCGCGGGGTGAAGCCGCCAAAGCCCTGTGCGCCCGAGCCGAAATAGGAATCCGGCTCGCCGGCGCCCTGCTCCCAGGTCTCCTTGCGGTACTCGGTGCCGAGCGAGAGCGTGGCCGGATAGTCCAGCCCGATGTTTACGGGGCGGGAGAAGTCCGCGTTGATCACCTGCTGGGTGTAGGCAAGCGAGCCGTCGTAGAAGCTGCGCGGGCTGTTGGCACCGAGCGCGTAGTTGATGGTGTTCTGGGTGCGGAAATCGAGGGTGTTGCGGCCGTAGTCGTAGCTCACGTCCCAGCTCCAGCCGCCCTCCGAGCCGCCGTTGGCGCCGAGCACGAAGCTGCGGTCTTTCGACTTCTGGTTGATCTCGGGCACATAGCCGTTCGGATACACCTGCGCCAGCAGCGCGCCCTGGCCGCTGTGGTTCTTCGAGCGGTAGAAAGCGAAGGAGTCGATGTCGCGGTTGCTGCCGGTCAGGGTGGCGTAGAACCGGGTGTCTTCGGCCACCTGCAGGCTGGCGTTGGCCACCACGGCGGTGGCGTCCACTTCCGGATCGCCGATCTTGAACGTCGCCTCGCCCACGCCCGGGAAGTTGCCGGTGTTCGGGTTGGTGCCGTTGTAGGCGCCGGAGCGGTTGGTGATGTCCTGATGGCCGGTTTCGGCGGTGAGGTGGATCGCGCCGGCGCCTTCGCCGAAGCTCACCCCGGTATCGGCCGCAAGCTGCCACTGCTGGCCGTCGCCTTCGGAGTATTCACCGTAGCGCGCCGCGATGCTGCCGCCCGCACCGGCGCCCTTGAGCACCAGGTTGACCACGCCGGCGATGGCGTCGGAACCGTACTGCGCCGACGCGCCGTCGCGCAGCACTTCCACCCGTTCGATCGCGCCGACCGGGATCGCGTTGAGGTCGACCGCCGACGAACCGCGCCCGATGGTGCCGTTGACGTTGACCAGGGCCGAGATGTGGCGGCGCTTGCCGTTCACCAGGATCAGCACCTGGTCGGGCGCCAGGCCGCGCAGCTGTGCCGGGCGCACGCCGCTGGTGCCGTCGGCGATCGCCGGGCGCGGGAAGTTGAGCGAGGGCAGCGCGCGCGCCAGCGCCGTGGCCAGCTCGGTGGTGCCGGTGGCCTGCAGCAGCTCGGGCGTGATGATGTCGATCGGCGACTGCGATTCGGCCACGGTGCGGTTGGTCACGCGCGTGCCGGTGACGATCACGGTGTCGAGCGCCTTGGCGCCGTCCTTGCGCGGAGCGTCCTGGGCATGGGCCGGTGCAGCGAGCGCCAGCAGGACCGCCAGCGACAGGGAAGTGTGCTTGAGTGTCATGGGGGGTGTCCTCTTCGGGAAGTTCCTGGAAAACGCGGGGCAGCTTTATTGCGCTGCATCATTTCCCAAGGTACGCATATTCCACCCGCTGTCAAACGCATTCTTAACATCTGCTCAGGATCCGTTGGGATGAGTCGTGGCGCACCCCGAGCCGATCCGGTCCGAAAGCACCGCAATGACGGAACCTGTCCCGTTCCGCGGATGCCCTTCAAGGACGCGTCGGGCAACCCGGATCGTTGTCCTCGAAGCTGTCGCAGAACAAATCGTTCCCGGGCAGGCCAATGACGTCGGCGCTGCGCGTCACGACGGGTTCCTCGATGCCATGGCCTGCGGCATCGCGACCGGCAAAGGCGCGTTCGCGGCTGCAGTAGCGCGCGCTCAGCTGGGCGCTCAGTGGGGTGAAGTCCGCCGGCAGGGTGATCGCACATTCCGCCACCGCGATGGTCGGGTCGCTCGCGCTCGGTTGCAGCACGACATGGCATTCCTGCGCACCGGGAGGCACCGCCGGATCGCTGCAGGCCGGGGCGCTCGCATTGGCCGTGATCCGAACCAACCCGGCCGGACTGAACGGCCAGGCGGATTGCCCCGGCGCGCGGGGCAGGGTGCGGACCTGCACCTTGACCAGCGTCGGCGACCCGCGAATCAGGGAAGCATTGTCGGTGAACCCCAACAGCGAGGGATACCAGCTGAAGTGGCTGGTGCTGAAGCCGGGAGCCGGGGCCGACGCGGTTGCAACGAGCACATCGCTGCGGTTCAGGGCGAGGCCGGCGGGAAGCGCGAAGCTGATGGTCTTGAATTGCTGCGCCTCGGCCTGCGCGTAGCTGTCCACGTGCAGCAGTTCTTCGCCCGCATCGGTGGTGGTGAAATGGAACTCCACGCGCAGCGGCCAGGAGGTGTACTGGGGAAGGCTGTCGACGCGGTAGGTCAGGGTCACGATTCCGCCTTGCACGTCGAATGCGGAGATTTCAGGAGCGTTCTGCTGCAGGTTCGGGCCGCTCGGCTCGTAGCCCGGCATCGGCGGCGACCCGAGCGGCATTCCCCCATCCGTGTCGCCCGCGTCGTTGACCAGGCGCGGGCGCCCATATTGATAGTACGGGCAGATCGCGGTGGGCCCGGCGTTGTCCAGGAACCGGTTGCCGAGGATCAGCGCGCGGCCTTCGGCGTAGGGTTCGGAGATCACCTCCACCGTGCAATGGTCGCGGACCGCGTTCCCGATCAGGTTGGCCTGGGCTTCGGTTTCGCCGCCCAGGAGGAAGCCGCTGCCCACCACGGCGACGGTCATCTGCAGCGCGGACTGGCCATCCACGCCCACGCCCAGATGGTTGCCCTCGATCCGGACCCGCCCGGGGTTGCCTTCGGCATGGATTGCGGAACCTGCGACGACGCCGTTGTCGAAGACATTGCGCGCCTGCGGATCGGCGCCGCCGACCAGCACATCGCCATAGGCCGAGTAGCCCAGAATCCGGAGTGTGGTGCCCATATCCGCGGGCTGGTGCAAAAGCCCAGTCAAATCGGTGCCGAACAGGTTGCCTTCCACCCTGGCCCGCAGGCCGAGCAGGCCCTGTTCCAGGCTGAGGCTGGAACCTTCCGACACCCAGTTGCGCTGCCCGGGCTGCAACCCGCCGAACTGGACATCCTGCAAGGCAACCGCGTAGTTCTCCTTCGAGAACTGGATGGTGGACGCCTGGAGAAACCAGTTGCCCTGGAAGGTCCAGGCCAGCGCGTTGGGCGTGAACACCAGCATGGCGTTGTCGAGCCGCAGCCCATGCATCGCGCCGCTGCTGCGGAATTCGAAGCGTTTCATGTTGTTCAGACGGATCGCCGGCTGCCCGCCGATGCCGCCAACGCTGGCCAGGATCGCGTTGGGCGCGTAACCGGGCTGGGTCCGTCCGTCGAACACGATCGGATGCTGCACGATGAACGACATCCCCGACGGCTGGGCCAGATCGATGCTGCAAACGCCATTCGCGCAGCCGGGCTGGGTTGCGGGGATGTCGAACTGGATGGTGTCCTGATCCGAAGACAGGTCGGCCAGCGTCAGCGCCCCGCGCAGGGAGCAGTCGCCCGCTGCCGGGCTGCAGAAGCTCAGCGTGCCGGCAAGGTCGGAATCGGTGGTGTCGACCACGAAGGTCGCGGCCTGCGCCGCACCGGAACAAGACATCAGAAGCCAGAGGAAGGCGCGGCGCATGGGAAAGCCTCGAGAAAGATGGTCGCAATCTAGAAAAATCCCCCGCGCTTGCGCACCCCGCAAACGAGGGGAAAAACCGCAATGCCGCGCCTGGTGTAACGTGGTGTCCCCTTTGCCGAGGCATGCCGCCATGCGCCACCGCACCGTTCTCCTGCTGTCGGGCCTGATCCTTTCCCTCCCGCTCCTGCTGGCGGGCTGCCGTGAAGAGGCCGCCGCTCCGCCGGACCTCGCGCCGGCACCGGCCGCGCCGAAGGAGGCGGTGCTGGTCGCGCGCGACGATCTCTTCGGCAATCCCGAGCGCTCCGGCGTCCAGATCAGCCCGGACGGCGCCTATCTGAGCTGGACCGCGCCGCTGGAAGGCGTGATGAACGTCTGGGTCGCGCCGGCCAATGATCCCGCCGCCGCGCGCGCCGTGACCTCCGACACCGCGCGCGGCATCCTCGACTACAGTTGGTCGTATCGCCCGGGAACCCTGCTGTACCTGCGCGACAGCGGCGGCGATGAGGACTTCCACCTGTTCGCGGTCGATGTCGCCAGCGGTCAGGCGCGCGACCTGACGCCGTTCGAGGCCACCACGGCCAGCGTGGTCGGGCTGGCCCATCGCCAGCCGGATGCGGTGCTGGTCGGCATGAACGACCGCGATCCGAAGTGGCACGACCTGTATCGCGTCGATCTGGCCAGCGGTGCGCGCACCCTGGTGGAAAAGAACGAACAGCAGATCGGCCAGTACCTCGCCGACGGCGACCTGCAACCGCGCTTCGCCAGCCGCAGCCGGCCGGACGGAGGCTTGGATCTCCTGCGGCGCAAGGCGAACGGCTGGGAGCCGTTCGACGAGGTGGGTTTCGAGGATTCGATGACCACGGGTCTGGCCGGGCTGAGCGATGACGGTGCCACGCTCTACCTGCGCGACTCGCGCGGGCGCAACACCGCCGCGCTGTTCGCGCTCGACGTGGCCAGCGGCGCCAGGACCCTGCTGCACGAGGACGCGCGCGCCGACGTCGGCAACTGGCTGACCGATCCGGCCAGCGGCAAGGTGCAGGCGGTGTCGGTCAATTACCTGCGTGAGGAGTGGGCCGCGCTGGATCCTGCGATCGCTCCCGATCTCGCGCGCCTGGCCGAGCTGGGCCCGGGTGAAATCTCGGTGAATACCCGCACGCTCGATGACCGCACCTGGCTCGTTGTCTACTCGGCCGCCGAGTCGCCGGTGCAGTACTACCGCTATGCGCGCGGCGACGGCGCGGCCCCGGTGCGCCTGTTTTCTTCGCGCCCCGCGCTGGAAGGCGCGCCGCTGGTGCCGATGTGGCCGCAGGAAATCCGCTCGCGCGATGGCCTGACCCTGGTCAGCTACCTCAGCCTTCCCGCCGCTTCCGATCCGGACCGCGACGGCAAGGCCAACGCGCCGGCACCGCTGGTGCTGCTGGTGCACGGCGGCCCCTGGGCGCGCGATGCCTACGGCTACAGCGGCATGGCCCAGTGGCTCGCCAATCGCGGCTATGCCGTGCTCAGCGTGAACTACCGCGGCTCCACCGGATTCGGAAAAACCTTCACCAACGCGGGTGACGGCGAGTGGGCGACGAAGATGCACGACGACCTGCTCGACGCGGTCGAATGGGCCGTTGCGCAGAACGTCACCCTCCGCGATCAGGTCGCCATCATGGGCGGCAGCTACGGCGGCTACGCCACCCTCGTCGGTCTCACCTTCACCCCCGAAACCTTCGCCTGCGGCGTGGACATCGTCGGCCCCTCCAACCTCAACACCCTGCTGGCCACCGTGCCGCCCTACTGGGCCAGCTTCTTCGAACAGATCGCCCGGCGCATGGGCGATCCGCGCACCGAGGCCGGACGCGCCTGGCTGACCGAGCGTTCGCCGCTCACGCGCGTCGACCAGATCCGCAGGCCGCTGCTGATCGGGCAAGGTGCGAACGACCCGCGCGTCAAGCAGGATGAAAGCGACCAGATCGTCAACGCCATGACCGCGCGAAACATTCCGGTGACCTACGTGCTCTTCCCCGATGAAGGCCACGGATTCCACCGCCCCGAGAACGCCAAGGCGTTCAACGCCGTTGCCGAAGGCTTCCTCGGGAAGTGCCTGGGTGGGCGCGTGCAACCGATAGGCGAGGACTTCACCGGCTCCAGCATCGAGGTTCCTGTCGGTGCCGACGCAGTTCCGGGCCTGCCCGAAGCGCTCTCCACCCACACCGGCGAAGTTCGCAAGTAATCGGCGATCCGCGCGCCCGTTCCCGTCGGCCTGTCGCCGGTGGGAACGGAGCCGGCGCCCGGTGGCTTCCTGAGCCGGACCGGGCGGATGCCGGGTCGGGTCAGCGGCTTGCCTGCTTCAGCGCAGCGTCCAGAGCCGCCAGCGCGACCGCATTCCCGCCGATGCGCGCGGTGCGGGCAGCGCAGTCGATGATGACTTCCACGCTCGTGCGCGGGCCTCCCGGGTATTTCCACAAATCCAGGCGAACTTGCGATTCGCTCACCCATGCGGCGTGCTCGACCGACCAGTCCCTGTCTTCAGGCGAGTAGACGAGGCTGGCCGTCCGCAAGTCGAGCACGATCGGCGGATGCACCCAGTGCGACATCCGCGCTTCCCAGGGCTCGGAGCGGACTTCGTAGCATCCCGAGGGCGATGTGGAGATCACTTTCATCTTCGTTCCTTGAGAAGGGATGATGCCGTGCCGGAGCAAGGTAGAGCACGGGTGCCTGTTTTTCTCGCATCCACCCACGACATCCAACCCGATCTGTTCGGGAAAGGATGCATCGTGCGGGCCATCGATGCGTCAACCATCTGCTTCGGTGTGACCCCGCTGATCCACGGCGCGCGCTCGGACCTGGCTGCCGCGCCACCGCTCCCGAGCCAATCCTGGCGCACGATCGCGGCGATGGTGGTGACGGTGTGCACGGGCGGCCTCGCGGCAACATGGATATTTCTGTCCGGGTCTTCCACTTCATTGGATAATGGGCGGCCACCTATCCCGAATCACAGGATGCGCTGACGTGCTTTTGATGATCGACAACTACGACAGCTTCACCTTCAACCTGGTGCAGTACCTGCAGGTGCTCGGGGCGGAGGTGCGGGTGGAGCGCAACGACGCGCTGACGGTGGACCAGATCCGCGCGCTTTCGCCCAGCCACATCGTGATCTCGCCGGGACCGTGCACGCCCAACGAGGCGGGCGTTTCACTGGAGATGATCGAGCGCCTCGGCCCGACCACGCCGATCCTGGGGGTATGCCTCGGGCACCAGAGCATCGGTCAGACCTACGGCGGCACCGTGGTGCGCGCGGGCAAGATCATGCACGGCAAGACCTCGCGCATCCGCCACCGTGGCGCGGGCGTGTTCGCCGGCCTGCCGGACGGCTACGAGGCCACGCGCTACCACTCGCTGGTGGTGGACAAGGCCAGCCTGCCCGAGGCGCTGGAAATCACCGCCTGGACGGAAAACCCGGACGGCTCGATGGAGGAGATCATGGGCCTGCGCCATCGCGTTCATCCGGTGGAAGGCGTGCAGTTCCACCCCGAGTCGATCCTGACCGAGCACGGCCACGCGCTCTTGAAGAACTTCCTGGAACGCTGAACGCCTCAGCGCCGCCGCCGCGCACGCTCCAGCCAGCGCAGCAGCGGAACCCAGTCCTGCTGGTGTTCGCGCACGTTCTGCGACTGGTAGTCGAACAGGCACCTGCCGAGCCCTGCGAGCAGCGCATAGGCCTGGGTTTCGCGCAGCTGCGCCACCAGTTCGCAGGGCCATGCCCCGAGCTGGGACAGGGCCTGCTGCGAAGCCTGGGTCCAGGGCCGCAGGCGGTTGGCGACCAGGCCCACCGGCAGCGCGCCGCTGGCCACGCGCGGGTGTTCGGCCAGCGGATTGAGGAAGCGCACCGTGGCTTCCATGTCCAGCACCGAGGGCAGTACCGGCACCACCAGCGCGTCCACCTCGTCGAGGAAGCGCGACAGATCCCTGGCCATCGCGCCGGCCGGGGCGTCGATCACCACCCGATCGACGCCTTCGGGCAGCCGTCGCGCCCAGTCGCGCCGGGTGCCGTCCAGCGCGGCCACTTCGCCCGGGAATCCGGCGCGCCTTTCGCACCAGATGCGCGCCGAACCCTGCGGATCGGCATCCGCCAGCGCCACCGCGCGGCCTTCCAGCGCCCAGGCGCCGGCCAGAGTGGTCGAAATCGTGGTCTTGCCGACGCCTCCCTTGGCGCAGGCGATCAGGACGCGAAACATGGCGGCTTCCGGCGGGATGGGGAACCGACACTGTAGCGCGCGGCGCGGCACAGGCGCGGCGGCCGGAGCCGGCCCGCTACACTTTGCGCGATGAACGGACCCTGCAACATCGCCGCCGCCCTGCCGGAAATGGCCGCGCGCCAGCCCGAGGCCATCGCCATCCGCTGCCCGTCCGGCACCGGGCCGGACGGGCGGGTGCGCTATGCCACCGAGCTTTCCTGGCGCGAGATGGAAACGCGCAGCAGCGCGATCGCCGCGGCCCTGTCGCGCGCCGGCATCGGACGCGGGATGCGCGCCGCGCTCATGGTGCGCCCCTCGCCGGAACTGTTCCTGCTGATGTTCGCCATGTTCAAGGCCGGCGTGGTGCCGGTGCTGATCGATCCGGGCATCAGCAAGCGTGCGCTGAAGCAGTGTCTTGACGAGGCCGCGCCGGAGGCCTTCATCGGCATTCCGCTGGCGCACGCCGCGCGCGTGCTGCTGGGCTGGGCGCGCAAGAGCTGCCGCATCCGGGTGACGTTGGGCCGGCGCTGGTTCTGGGGCGGCCACACGCTCGATGGCCTCCTGGCGCAGGGCGCGGGCGCGGGCTTCCAGCCGGCCGACACCGCGCCCGACGAGGTTGCCGCGATCGTGTTCACCTCCGGCTCGACCGGCGTGCCCAAGGGCGTGACCTACCGCCACCGGCACTTCGTGGCGCAGGTGGAAATGCTCGGTCGCATGCTGGGCATCGAGCCGGGCGGCGTGGACCTGCCGACCTTCCCGCCGTTCGCCCTGTTCGATCCGGCGCTGGGCATCACCAGCGTGATCCCCGACATGGACCCCACGCGCCCGGCGCAGGCCGATCCGCGCAAGCTGATCGATGCGATCGAACGCTTCGGCGTCACCCAGATGTTCGGCTCGCCCGCCCTGATCGACGCGCTCAGCCGCCACGGCGAGAAGCACGGGGTCCGGCTCGCCACGCTGCGACGGGTGATGTCGGCCGGCGCGCCTGTGCCGCCCGAGGTGGTGGCGCGCATGGCCGCGATGCTGCCGGAGGATGCCAGCATCTGGACGCCCTACGGCGCCACCGAGTGCCTGCCCGTGGCCCTGATCGAGGGCCGCGAGCTGCGCGCCACGCGCGCCGCCACCGAAACCGGCGCCGGCACCTGCGTGGGCCGCCCGGTGCCGCCGAACGAGGTTCGCCTGATCCGCATCACGGATGCGCCGATCCCCGAGTGGCGCGCCGGGCTCGAGGTTTCCCCCGGCGAGGTCGGCGAGATCGTGGTCGCAGGCCCCACCGCCACCGACGAATACTTCCACCGGCCGCAGGCCACCGAGCTGGCCAAGATCCGCGAAATCCGCGCCGACGGCCGCACCCGCATCCTGCACCGCATGGGCGACCTGGGCTGGATGGATGCAGACGGGCGCCTGTGGTTCTGCGGCCGCAAGAGCCAGCGCGTGGAGGCCGTCGACGGGCCGCTCTATACCGAGCAGGTGGAGCCGGTGTTCAACACCCATCCCGAAGTGCGCCGCACCGCCCTGGTCGGCCCGGGCGAAAAGGGCGCGCAGGTTCCGGTGCTGTGCGTGGAGCTGCGGCCCGGCGTTCCCGGTTCCGCGCGCGAGCGCATCGAGGCGGAGCTCCTCAACCTCGGCCAGCGCCATCCGCACACCGCACGGGTGCAGCGCATCCTCTTCCATCCGAAGTTTCCGGTGGACATCCGCCACAACGCCAAGATCGGGCGCGAGGCGCTGGCGGCCTGGGCGGGCAAGGCGCTCCGCACGGCGCGGTGCGCCTGAACGGGGCGGGTTGTGCCTGCCGCGCGGCGAACGTAGAGTGGCGGGTTCGCCGAATCCGCGCCCGACCATGCACTTTCCCGACTATCCGTTCTCGCCGCAGCGTTTCCAGGTGCGTCCCGGCATCGAGATGAGCTATCTCGACGAGGGCCCGCGCGATGGCGAGGTGGTGGTGATGCTGCACGGCAATCCGTCGTGGAGCTACTACTGGCGCAAGCTGGTGTCGGGACTGTCGGACCGCTGGCGCTGCATCGTGCCCGACCACGTGGGCATGGGGCTGTCCGACAAGCCCGGCGACGAGGCCTACGCCTACACGCTGGCCTCGCGCATCGAGGACCTCGCCGCCCTGCTCGACCACCTCGGCATCGCCGGCAAGGTCACGCTCGCGGTGCACGACTGGGGCGGAATGATCGGCTTCGGCTGGGCGCTGCGCGATCCTTCCCGGGTGGCGCGCCTGGTGATCCTCAATACCGCCGCCTTCCCGCTGCCGGCGGAAAAGCCCATGCCCTGGCAGCTCAGGCTCGGGCGCGACTCGCGCCTGGGCGCGCTGGCGATCCGCGGCTTCAACGCGTTCTCGAGCGCGGCGTCCTTCGTCGGGGTGGAAACGCGCATGCCCTCGGACGTGCGCGCGGCCTATGTCGCGCCCTACGACTCCTGGGCCAACCGCATCGCCACGCTGCGCTTCGTGCAGGACATCCCGCTGGGCCCGGACGACCGCGCCTGGCCCATCGTGGAGGAATCCGGCCGCCGCCTGCACGAGTTCGCCGACCGCCCGGCGCTGCTGGCCTGGGGCCTGCGCGACTTCGTGTTCGACGCGCACTTCCTGCGCGGTTTCGAGCAGCGCCTGCCCAACGCCGAGAGCCTGATCTTCGACGACGCCGGCCACTACGTGCTGGAAGACCGTGCTGCGATCATCGTGCCGCGGGTGCGGGACTTCCTCGAACGCCATCCGATCTGAGCGAAAACCCCGTGGCGGAATGCGGCAAATCCGCGTAGCGTTCGGCCATGCTCCATTCCACGTCCTCCGGAAGCGACCTGCGCGAACGCCTCGTGCGCGGACTGTCCGCGCTGCCGGACGCGATCACGGCCGCGGGCTTCCTGCTGCTGTGGTGCTTTCCGCTGGCGTTCGGGCCCGATGCGGTGCGCAACGGAATCCTGCTGGCCCTGGTCGAATTCGTGACGATCCACGCCTCGGTGATGCTCGGCCATTTCGCCTTTTCCGCAGAGCCTGCGCGCACGCGCAAGGCGGCCTCGCTTGCGATCTTCGGCGGCTTCTACACGCTCTTCGTCGGCGGCTTCGCGCTCGCGTTCCGGGCGTGGTGGCCGGTGTTCGGCTTCGGCTGGCTGCTGGCGGCCAAGTTCGCGGCCGTGTTTGCCAGCCCCGCCGACAACGCGCAGCGCCTCAAGGAGCTGCGCGCGACCTGGGGCGTGAGCGTGCTGATCTATCTGGGCGCGGTGTTCCTCACCAGCATGTTTCCGGTGCCGCGGCTGGGCATCAGCGCGGCGGTGCGGGGCCAGCTCGACCTGCCGGGTTCGGGGCTTTGGATCGAGGAACCGCATCGGCTGATCGCCTTCGGCGTGCTCTACTTCGGCCTGCTGTCCTGGTCCAGGTGGCGCGGCTGGAAGCTCCCGGAAAATCTTCCGGTTTCGCGATGAATCCGTGCGGCATCGCTACAATCGGTGTTTTTCCTGTCCTGCCGCCGTGCTGACCATCGCCCCCGGACTGAGCATTCCCGACGAGGAACTGATCGAACGCTTCGTGCGCGCGTCGGGACCGGGTGGGCAGAACGTGAACAAGGTCTCCACCGCGGTGGAGCTGCGCTTCGACGCCGGCGCCTCGCCCTCGCTGCCCGAGGCGCTGCGCGCGCGGCTTCTCGCGAAGCGCGACCGGCGCATCGGCGCCGACGGCGTCATCGTGATCAGCGCGCAGCGCTTCCGCAGCCAGGAGCGCAACCGCGAGGACGCGCGCGCGCGTCTGGCCGCGCTGATCGAATCGGTGCGCGTGCCGCCCGCACCGCGCATCGCCACCCGCCCCACGCGCGCCTCGAAGGAGCGCCGCATCGAGGCCAAGAAGGGGCGCGGCGAGATCAAGCGCGGCCGAGGCGTACGCTGGAGCGGCGAGGCATGAAGCCGGTAGTGCCTGAACTTCACCCCGGCGCACCGCGCCAGGGCAATGCGCTGAGCCGCGCCTTCGGCCGCACGATCCTGCGGCTGGGCGGCTGGCGCGTCGAAGGCGAATTTCCCGATCTTCCCCGCTTCGTCATCATCGTGGCCCCGCATTCCTCGGCCTGGGACGCGGTGTGGGGCATCGCCGCGATGCTGGCGATGGGCGTGCGCATCACCTTCATGGCCAAGGCCGAGGCCTTCCGCGGGCCGTTTGGATGGCTGCTGCACCGCATCGGCGGGGTGCCGGTGGATCGGGAGAAGGCGCACGGCGCGGTGGAGCAGGCCGCCGCACGGCTGCGGAGTTCGACACCCGTCTGGTTCCTGCTCGCGCCCGAAGGCACGCGGCGGCGCGTGGATCGCTGGAAATCGGGCTTCTGGCACATCGCGCGCGGGGCGCAGGTGCCGGTGATGATGGCCGCCTTCCACTACCCGGAGAAGAAGATGATCCTGGGCCCGGTGATCGAACTGTGCGCAGACGCCGAAGCCGACATGGCGCGGGTGCGCGAATGGTATCGCCCCTTCCTCGGCAAGCGGCGCGGCACGGTGTAGCGCCCGGCGGATCGTCCGCCAATCGCGGTGCTGTACAAACGCCGCGCGTTCATTCGCCTTGCGCGATCTTCGCTCCCGCGAGCAGCACCTTCAGTCGCCCCAGGGCCTGTGCAATGATCTGCCCCTGCTCCTCGATGCCGGCAATGATCTGCCCCGGCTCGCGCGCATCGACGAACGCCACGGCGTTCGGATTGACCGCCTTCAGGTCGAATACCGCTGCGTCGATCGCGGCCGCTTCGGCTTCCAGATCCCGTGCGGCCTTTTCCTGTTCCTGGATGGACCTGTGCAGCGCTGTGATTTCGGTATCGGCCGCCCCATCCTTCCTGCGGCGCTTCATCTCTTCCTTCCGGCCGACCACCTCGGCCCGGAGGCCCGCGGCCTGGTCCAGCAGCGGCTGCATGTCCTCGCGCGCCTTGGCGCGACGTGCGGCAAAGTCCACCGTCCACGAATGGCGGCTCTCTCCGCGCGAGGCCAGCATCCGCGCATAGCTGGGAAAAGGCTGCCCAGCACTGGCCTCATCCGCGTCCCACTCGTCGCGCAGCGCGGCGGGCAGGGCCTCGTCGGCCAGCACCCCGCCATCCTGGTCGAAGCCGAAATGAGCCAGCGTCAGCGGCGTCTTCTTGCCCACCTTCACCCACGACAGGTCGTAGTACCAGATGCGCTCGGTTTTCCTGCCCTTGGTGAAGAACAGCAGATTGGTTTTGACGCCTGCGCCAGCGGTGGAAAACACGCCGCCCGGCAGGCTGACGATCGCCCAGAGCTCGCATTCATCCAGCAGCTTGCGCTTGGTTTCGACAAAGGCGCTCTCGTTGGTGCGAAACAGCAGGCCCTCGTCCAGAACGATGGCACAGGTGCCGCCCGACGCCAGCTCGGACAGGATGCCCTGCACGAACAGCACCTGCGTGGCGCTGGTCTCGAAGGGAAAGTTCTTCTGCGCATCCTTGCCCTCCTTGCCGCCGAACGGCGGGTTGGTGAGGATCACGTCGAAGCGCGGCGGCGCGCGCTCGAACAGCGCCGCGTAAGTGGCCCGGCCCGTCAGCGAGTTGCCGTGCCACAGGTTCGGCTGGTCGATGCCGTGCAGCACCAGATTCGCCAGCGCGATGGGGAACACCAGATTCTCCTTCTCGCGGCCGAAGAAGGTGTCGTGTTTCAGGCGCTCGATGTCGGTGCTGGCGGGCGCGTTTCCCAGCCTTCGCGCCATGTGCTCGTAGGCCACGGCAAGAAAGCCCCCGGTGCCGCAGCACGGGTCGTAAACGGTCTGCCCCGGCGACGGGTTCACCGTGTGGACCATCGCACGGATCACCTCGCGCGGGGTGAAGAACTGGCCGCCGTCGGAATTCTTCTCGCCCATCTTCAGCAGCAGGTCCTCGTACACCTGCGAGAGCGTGAAGAAGTGCGTGTCGTCGATGTTCTCGATGCTGATCTCGTGCACGCGGTCGAGGATGTCGCGCAGGTTGGCCTCGTCGTCCACCCGCACGCGCTCCACGGCCGTCATGATGCGGCCGATGATGCGCTGCTTGGCCGTCGCCGCCGGATTGGGCAGGCCGGTGCGCCGGTCGACATCCAGCCCGTGCAGGTGCAGCAGCAGATCCTGGTTGATGAACTCGAACAGCCTGCCGTCACCGGCGGCGAACAGCTCCCGACGCTTCCAGCCCTGCGGCGCGGCCCAGTCCTGCCAGCGGTACGGGCGGCGCAGCGCCGGCGAGAAGTCCGCGCCCAGCACTTCGGCCTGCTCGGCATCGCGCGCTTCCTGCGCGTCGAGAATGCGCAGAAACAGAATCCACGTCAGCTCGGGCACATACTGCAAGGCACTGGCGCAGTTGGAGCGGCGCATCACGTCGCAGATGCTCTTGACGAAGGCCGACAGCGACTGGGTGCTGCCGATGGCCTTGGGCTGTTTTTCGGATTTTTTCGGGCGGGCCATCTTGGTCATCCGCAGCCGTCAGGCCGCTTTCAAAAAGGGATTGAGGACTCGCGCGCCCGTCCCGGCAAAATCCGCGACGTTGCGCGTGACCAGGGTCAGATCGTGGATCAGGGCGGTGGCGGCGATCTGCTTGTCCAGCGCATTTTCCGGCTGCGGCACGCGCAGCCGGCCCCACACCTGGGCGGCATCCAGATCGAAGGGCAGGATGGCATCGTGGAAGTCGCGCACCACCTCGGCCAGCCAGTCCTCCAGCCGCTGCGCCTGCACGAGATCGCCGCGATGGCGAATGAGATCCACGCCCCGCCGCAGCTCGCCCACCGTCACCACGCTGAGGAAAACGCGCTCGTTCTGCCGCGCGCACTGGCGGAAGAACGCCGTAACGCCCGCATCGGCTTTCCGGCCCTTGCGCGCCTCGCTGATGACGTTGGTATCAATCAAATACACGCGCCGCCTC
>CAUJIN010000078.1 GCA_963205495.1 Pseudomonadota bacterium | reverse complement strand
GGGGGTGGGGGGGGGGGGTATATCGGAGCCGTTCCGCGAAGACCGCAATAGCGCCTCCCAGCGCGTACCCCTCACCTTAGCCCTCTCCCCCGCCCATTGGCGGGGGAGAGGGGACTCGCCCCTCTGGGCGCGGCTGAGACTCAGGGCTGATCAGGAAGAAGTTTCGATGCGGCGACCTTCGCTCATTCCGTTTCGGTCCGTGCGCACCCGGCGGCGGCCGGTGCGTCGTCTTCGCGGTGCAGGGTGAAGGGCGAGTGTCCCTGACCGGACAGATAGTCCAGCCATTTGCCGAGGAAGGTGTTCATGCGCAGCCGATATCCGAGCAGCGTGCCCGGGTCCGGCAGCGGACCCAGGACGTCGCGCCAGCCGCGGCCGACGTGGCAGTGGGTGACTTCGATCAGGCGCGCATCGCGGTAATGGCGCAGGAAGGCCGACGGGTCTGGCGTGCCCGTCGCCGGATCGCGCAGGTCGTAGGACAGGCGCAGCAGCGTGGTGTAGCGGTGCTGCTCCAGCAGATGGAGGTGAACGTCCATTCCGTCGTCCACGCTGGAGCGCCAGCGCCCGGCGCGGTCGAGCGGTGAAAACATCCGCTCGAAGCGGGTGAAGTTTTCCGCATACAGCTCCATCAGGTAGCCGAAGCGGCTGAGGCGCGGAAAAGCGGTCGGGCGGGCAGGTGCGAGCAGCACGCCGGGTCCGTCAGAACAGGTGGCGGTCGATGTTGAAGTGGGACATCACCTTGCTCGCGATCTCCTCGATCGAGGTGTGGGTGGTGCTGAGCGAGGGCAGGTTTTCCTGGCGGAACAGGGCTTCGGCGGCCTGCACTTCGCGCTGGCAGGTTTCCAGCTTCGCATAGCGGCTGTCGGGACGGCGCTGCTGGCGGATCTGGTGCAGTCGCGCGGGGTCGATGGTCAGGCCGAACAGCTTGTGGCGGTGCTGGCGCAGGCGGCGCGGCATTTCTCCGCCTTCCAGGTCTTCCTCGGTCAACGGGTAGTTGGCGGCGCTGACGCCGAAGTGCAGCGCCAGGTAGAGGCAGGTGGGCGTCTTGCCCGAGCGCGAAACGCCGACGAGGATGACGTCGGCTTCCTCATAATGCGGCGCTACGCCGTCGTCGTGGCTGAGCGCGTAGTTGGTGGCGTTGATGCGCGATTCGTATTTGTCGTAGTCGGTCATGCTGTGGGCGCGGCCCACCGAGGGCCGGCGCGTGCTTCCCAACTCCGTTTCCAGCGGCAGGATGAAGGGCGCGAACACGTCCATCATCAGTGCGCCGCTTTCCGCGAGGGCCGCGGAAATGGCGCTGTCCACCACGGTGTTGACCACGATCGGGCGCAGGCCGATGCGTTCGGCGGTTTCGCGGATGCGCTGGGCCGCGTGGATCGCCTTGGCCTCGGTATCGATGAACGGCAGGCGCTGGGTGGCGAAGGCCACGTCGGGAAACTGGGTCAGAAGGCTGTTGCCGATGGTTTCGGCGGTGATGCCGGTGCCATCGGAGACGAAGAATACGGGGCGCGGGGCGCTCATGCGGACTTCCTGTGGGTGGATGGAGCCAGTGTATCGGGCCGGAGGGTGCGGCTCGACTAGACGACCGGGACACGCACTGGCGGCCACTGGGCGGCGGAACCGGATCCATGCCTTTCGCGTCACACCTGCCGCACCAGTTCGTTCTGGTGTAACGTGCCGATCACGTCACGTTGTGGTTTCCCGGTTGCCTCGCATGGGGCGAGGCTGCCGGAAATCACCCAGTCAGGAGTCCATGCATGAGCGACATCATCGATCCGCCCCCCGCGCCGTCCGATTCGCCCGCGCCCGAGTCGCGCCAATGGGGCCTGTTTGCGCATCTGTCCGCGCTGGTCGGCCTGATCATTCCTTTCGGCAACATCCTGGGGCCGCTGATCATCTGGCAGATCAAGAAAGCCGAGATGCCCTTCGTCGATGACCAGGGCAAGGAAGCGCTCAACTTCAACATCACGGTGGCGCTCGCCTTCGTGGTGGCTTTCATCCTGAGCTTTGTCCTCATCGGCCTGCTGCTCATGCCGCTGATCGGATTGGCCTGGCTGGTATTTGCGATCATCGCCGCCATCAAGGCGAACAACGGCGAGTACTATCGCTATCCCTTCACGCTTCGGCTGGTGAAGTAGTCCGATTGCGGTCCGGATGCAGCGGCGCGGCTGGCAGCAGTCGCGCCGTTGTTGTTTCCGGGCCGGATTCACCGACACGCCGCTTCCGTAGTCCCTACGCGGCCGACGTGGCCAGCACGGTGATTTCCTCGCGGTCGTGGTAGAGCTGGCGGGCGCGGGTCCGCACGGGCACGCCGGCGGCTTCGCAGCGGGCGTGGAAATCGCCGAGGTTGGCCTGCACCTCCAGCCAGCGCTTCTTCATCGGCAGCTTGAGGTTGAAGATCGCGTGCCGGCACCAGCCGTGGGTGAACCAGTCGGCCATGCGCGCGGCGACCCGGCGCGGCTGTTCCACCATGTCGCAGACCATCCAGTCGAGCGGGCGCGGCGGCTGCCAGGTGAAGCCGTCGGCGCGCAGATGTTCGACCAGGCCGCTGTCCAGCAGCGCCGGCTGGATCGGGCCGTTGTCGATCGCAATCACGTGCACGTGGCGGCGCGCGAGGATGAAGCTCCAGCCACCGGGCGCGGCGCCGAGGTCGGCGGCGCTCATTCCAGGATGCAGCCATCGCTCGCGCTCCTGCGGGCTCATCAGGGTTTCGATGGCTTCTTCCAGCTTGGCGGCGGAGCGGCTGGGCGCTTCCCTGGGCACCTTCAGGCGCGCGATGCCCTGCGGCCAGAGGCGCTCGCCGCGCGGTTCGGAAATCCCGAGCACGGCGTGGGTTCCCGACAGGAAACAGACGTGCAGGCAGGGTTTGTGGAGGTCGGATGCGCCCGGCAGCCAGGCTTCACGCCGCAGCGCCGGGCGCAGCGCGTTGCCGAAGCTGCGCGCAAGCGCGGCGAGCGGGCGTGCGGCGTCGGAATCGGGGTGTTCGACGATCAGTTCGCCGAACCGGGTGGTGCCTGCCTCGCGCAGTGCGGTCAGGATGGGCGCAAGGCGATCCTCGCGCGGGAGGTTTTCGAGGTCGGCAAGGATGCGCACGCACTGGCGAGAGAAGATCAGTTCCCGCGCGCCGGGCAGCGGCACCGCGCCTTCCGGCTGGATGGCGTGGAAGCGCACCCAGCCTTCGCCGCGCGTGGCCTGGGGATATCCGTGCAGGCCGCGCGCCGTCGCCCAGTCGGCGATTTCCGCGGCGGCTTCCGGCTCGAAGCCGGGGCGGCAGAGGATCAGCAGACCCACGGGTCAGTAGTGGATGCCGCCGCCGGCGGCGTAGCGTGACAGCACCTCGCGCGCGGCTTCGCGCAGCACGCCTTCGCGTACCGCGATGCCGCGCCGCTCCAGTTCGCCGCGCCAGTCGGCGGGCAGCGGGCCTTCGTCGAAATCGGTCAACTCCATCACGTCGGCGCTGCTTGCGCCGATCAGCAGGGTGTCGATGCCGGCCCAGAAGGTCGCGCCGTAGCACATGCAGCACGGTTGCCCGGAGGCGGCCAGAGTGATGCCCGGGTGGCCGTCGTTGAGGCGGGCGCGGCCGGTGTGCTTCTGCGCGAGCAGGTAGGCCATCATCTCTGCGTGCGCGATGGAGCTGGTTTCGGGCACGACGCGGTTGACCCCGACCGCAAGCAGCCGGCCCTGCGCGTCGAATACCGCCGCGCCGAACGGCCCGCCGGTGCCGCGTTCGACGTTCAGGGCGGACAGGCGAACCGCCAGCGCCATGCGCGCCTCATCGTCGCGATAGACAGCGGTCGCATCGATTTCCGCACCGACCCAGTCGGGCAGGGCGAGGCGGGCGTCGTGGCTCAACATGGGGAAGTCTCCGTGCAACCTGTCGGCATCCTCAGAACACCGTGACGCGGTCTTTGTCCGCGCGCATCATCGAATTTTTTCCGACCTTGCACTTGAACGCCTCGGCGAAGGGCGCAAGGTTGGCGAGCGGGCCGTTGACGCGCCACTTGGCCGGCGCATGCACGTCGATGCGGGAAAGGAGCTGAAGCTCCTCGTCGCGGTAGTTGCGCCGCCAGACGCGCGCATAGGCCAGGTAGTAGCGTTGCGCCGCGCTGAGCGTGCCCTGCGCCGGCTGCGGGCCGAGCGTATCGAGAGCGGCGCGGGCGATTTCCACGCCGGCGAGGTCGGCGATGTTCTCGGCCAGCGTGAGCTGGCCGTTGACCCGGATCTGGCCAAGCGCGGGATAGGCGTCGTACTGCGCGCGCAGCGGATCGAATCGGGCGTTGAAGGCAAGGGTATCGGCTTCCTGCCACCAGGGCGCGATGCGGCCCTGCACATCGAAGCGGCTGCCGATGGAGTCGAAGCCGCGCATCAGCTCATGCGCGACGATGCTTCCCAGGCCGCCGTAGTTGGTCGCAGCGTCGCCCGCGGCGTCGAACAGCGGGGCCTGCACGATGCCGGCCGGCAGCACCAGCTGGTTGCGAGCCGGGTCGTAGTAGACGTTGACCGACTGCGCCGGCTGCGGCCACTGCCATTCCTCGCGCACCTTGCCGATCGCGGCCATGTGCTGGCGGTGCAGCCAGGTGGAAATCGCAAGCACGTTGCCGGCGTAGGTGCCTGGATCGAGCGAGAGGTTTTCGTAGGCGAATTCGGCTTCCGGTCCGCCGAGCTTCACGTCGATCGAGTCGATTTTTTCCAGCGCGGCCAGTCGCGCCGTGGTGCCGAGCCAAGGGGCCTGTTCCAGCTTGCCGCGCAGGGTGCGACGGATGGTTTCCACCAGCGATTCGACGGCTTCGCGGGTCGCCGGCGGGAAGTGCGCGCGCAGGTAGCTTTGTCCCAGCGCCGGCCCCATCAGGGCGTTGATCGTGCCCAGCACGCGGCGCCAGCGCGGCATCGGTTCCTGCGAGCCGCGCAGGGTGCGCAGGAACATCGCATCGTGCGCATCGACGAAGCCGCGCGGCAGGTACGGCGCCAGCGCGTGTGCAGCGTGGAAACGCAGGTAGGCACGCCACTGTTCCGGAGGAATCCCCGCGATCAGCGCGTCGGCTTCCTGGAAGAAGGCGCTGTGCGCCAGCGAGAGCGGCGCGTCCGGGTCCAGTCCCTGGGCCTTGATGAAATTGCGCCAGGCCAGCGCCGGGTAGGTCTTGTCCAGCTCGCGCACCGGCAGGATGCGGTAGGAGACCACCGGGTCACGCAGTTGCAGCAGGGTGAGCGAAGCTGTCGCCAGCCGTTTCTCGATGGCCAGGACCGCATCGGCCTCGGCTGCCGGTGCGGCGCTTCCGGCGAGCGTCAGGATGCGCTCGACGTAGCCTTCGTAGGCGGTCAGCAGCAGTCGGGTATCCGGGTCCTGGCGCAGGTAGTACTCGCGGTCGCCCAGGCCCAATCCTCCCTGATTGGCGTAGGCGATGCGGCGCGCCGGGTTCTTGAGGTCGTCGCCGGCGCCGAAGTCGAACAGCACCGGAATGCCGCGCGCGTGCAGTTCGGCGAGCGCCGGGGCGACATCGCGTGCCTTGCGAATCTTGTCGATGCGCGCCAGCAGCGGTTTGAGCGGCGCAATGCCGGCCGATTCCACGGCGCTTTCGTCCATGCCGCTGGCGTAGAGCGCGCCGAGCAGGCGTTCCACCCGGTCGCTGCTGGCGGCGGCCTGCTCCAGCAGGCTGCGCTGCTGCAGCAGGCCCTGCAGCCCGATTTCCTCGAACGTGCCCCAGCTTGCGAAACCGGCGGGTACCGCGTTGTCGCGCAGCCAGCCGCCGTTGGCGTGCTGGTAGAAGTCGGCGCAGGCCGGTGTGGCGGTGTCGAAGCTGCGGGGGTCCAGCGAGATATCGGTCGCTGCGCATGGAACCATCGCACAACCGAGGACCAGGGCCAGCGCGGTCGGAATCAGGTGTTTGTTCATTGGGACTGGAATGGGGCGGAGAAATGCTGAGAAAGGTTTCGGAACCGCGCGCGACATGCCGTGCGCGATCAGTTCGCGAGCGTGGGCAGGTTCAGCGCGCGCGGTGCGGTCGAACGTGCCGGCAGCTTCACGAAGCGCGGCGCATCCGGCCAGTCGCCGGCCAGCAGCCGCACGCAACCGGCGGTGCAGGAGGCCGGTTCCGGGATGCCTGCCGGTTCTTCGGCGAAATAGGCGCGCGCGCGCAGCGCGGTGCGCATCGGACCAGGTTCGATGCCGTGCACGCGCACCGGCGAAGCGGCGAGTTCTTCGCCCAGGATCGACACCAGACCGCGCAGCGCCTGCTTGGATACGCCGTAGGCGCCCCAGAAGGCGCGCGTGGACTGCTCGGCATCGTCGAGGGTGAACAGCACGCAGGCGTCCGGGCTTTCCCGCAGCAGCGGCAGGCAGGCGCGGGTGAGGAGGAAGGGCGCGCTCAGGTTGACGTGCAGGCCGGTGAACCAGTCCTCCAGCGCCAGGTTCCGCAGCGAGGACAGGCCCTTGAGTTCGGCCGCGCAGTGCGCGATCCCATCCAGCCGCCCGAATTCGCGCGCGATGGATTCGGCCAGCGTCTCGTAGTCTTCGGGCGTGGCGCCGGAAAGATCGAGTGGATAGATCGCGGGGGTTCTGGCGCCGGAAGCGATCAGTTCGTCGTACAGCCGGGCAAGCCGCGGCACGCGGCGGCCGAGCAGCACCACCTGCGCGCCCGCCGTGGCGCAGGCGCGCGCCAGCGCTTCGCCCAGCCCGCCGTTGGCGCCGGTGATCAGCAGGACGCGATCGGCCAGCACCTGGCCGGCCGCGGCGGAGCCTGTCGTGGGCATCACGCTTCCTTCACGGCTTCGGCCACCATCAGCTGGAGTTCGCCCTGCTGGTGCAGCTCGACCGTGATGTCGCTGCCGCCGATCAGTTCGCCGGCAATGAAGAGCTGGGGGAAGGTCGGCCAGTTGGAATAGCGCGGAAGCTGGGCGCGGATTTCGGGGTCGGCCAGCACGTTGATGGTGTGGAAGGGCTTGCCGCAGGCCTCCAGCGCGCGCGCGGCGCGCTCGGAGAAACCGCACATCGGGTGCTCGGGGGTGCCTTTCATGACCAGCACCACCGGGTGGGCGGCGAGCTGCGCGCGGATGCGTTGAGTGGCGCTCATCTTGCTCCAGCAGAATCTGGAATGGGGCGGGCCGGCATTGGACCGGACATGGAGTGGGCTAGAATTGTAGCCGCTGTCGCCGCACCGCGTGCGCACGCTTCGTCAATCAGACCTCCAGGAGATCCCCAGATGGCCATCGAACTTCCCCCGCTCCCCTATGCGCGCGAGGCGCTGGAACCCCACATTTCCGCCGAAACGATCGACTACCACTACGGCAAGCACCACCAGGCCTACGTCACCAACCTGAACAACCAGATCAAGGGCACCGAGCTGGAGGATGCGCCGCTGGAAGCCATCGTGCGCAAGGCCCAGGGCGGCATGTTCAACAACGCCGCCCAGGTGTGGAACCACAACTTCTACTGGATGTGCCTGTCGCCCAGCGGCGGTGGCGCGCCGGGTGGCAAGCTGGGCGAAGCCATCGCCAAGGCCTTCGGCTCCTTCGATGCCTTCAAGGAGGAGTTCACCAAGCTCTCGCTGGGCACCTTCGGCTCCGGCTGGGGCTGGCTGGTGCAGCGCCCGGACGGTTCGCTCGGTCTGGTCAGCACCTCCAACGCCGCCACCCCGATCACCGGCGAGGACACGCCGCTTCTGACCTGCGACGTGTGGGAACACGCCTACTACATCGACTACCGCAACGCCCGTCCCAAGTATCTGGAGCACTTCTGGAACCTGGTGAACTGGGAGTTCGCGGCCAGCCGCCTCAAGTAAGCCGGAAACCGGCTCCTCTCCGGCCGGAGAGGAGCCTTTCCCCCGTCCACCTTTTCCCCGCGCATGGGGCAGGGCGCCGACTTCCCCATGACCACTCTTTCCGCCGCGATCCTGCTGTTCCTGATCCTGGACCCGCTCGGCAACGTGCCGGTGTTCCTCAGCCTGCTGCGCGGCCTGCCGCCTGATCGCCAGCGCGTCGTGCTCGCGCGCGAACTGCTGATCGCACTGGGCGTGCTGTTCCTTTTCCTTTTCGCCGGCCAATCCATCCTGGCCGCGATGCACCTGCGCGAAGAATCGGTCTCGATCGCCGGCGGCATCGTGCTGTTTCTGATCGGCATCCGCATGATCTTTCCGCCCCAGGAGGGCCTGCTCGGACACCAGCCGGAAGGCGAGCCCTTCATCGTGCCCATGGCCATTCCGCTGGTCGCCGGCCCCTCCGGCATGGCCGCGGTGATCCTGATGGCGAGCAATGATCCTGCCCGGCTGGGCGACTGGGCGCTGGCGCTGTTCATGGCCTGGTCCGCCACCGCCGCGATCCTTTTTTCCGCCACCTTTCTCTACAAAGTGCTGGGTCGACAGGTACTTACCGCCGTGGAGAGGCTCATGGGCATGCTGCTGGTGGCACTGTCGGTGCAGATGCTGCTGGACGGGCTGCGCGCCTGGCTGGCTCCGTGACGAGGCGGATCCGGGCAGGAAGGGCGGGAAGTAACGCCAATGTCATCAAAGTCGGTTAAACTACGGTTAAAGTCCGACGAGTCCGCGCAAGCGGGCCCGCACGACGAAAGCTGAAGTTTTGCAGCAACTAGGTGGCAGGAAGTCGACCGGTGCCGTTGTCGCGTGGCAACCAACCGGCAACGGTGCAGGCAGTGCGTCCATGCACCCCAATGAATCAAGTCTGGGAACCAGGGCAAATCCATGAAAAAACAGCTTCGAATCAAGCACCTCGCCGGCGCTCTCGCCGTCCTCCTGATGACTGCTCCGGCCTATGCGCAGCAGACCTCGTCCAATCTGGCCGGTCGCGTGACCGACCATGAGGGCGCGCCGCTGGCCGGCGCCGAAGTCATCATCGTGCATACGCCCTCGGGCACCACCAGCCGCGCCGTCACCGACGGCCAGGGTCGCTACAGCGCCCGCGGTCTGCGCGTGGGTGGCCCGTACACGGTCACGGTGACGCGTGAAGGCTTCAAGGGTGAGTCTTCCGAGAATGTGTTCCTCTCGCTGGGCGAGACATCGGCCCTGAACGTCGACCTGGATACCGCAGCCACCGAGCTGACGGCGATCGAAGTCGTGGCTTCCTCGGCCACCACCGTGTTCAGCCCGGACAACATGGGCACCGGCACGGTCGTGTCTTCGTCCGACATCGCGGCGCTGCCCTCGGCCGGCCGCAACATCCAGGACCTGATCCGCCTCGACCCGCGCATCAGCCAGACCAGCAAGTCCGACGGGCGCATTTCCGCAGCCGGCCAGAACTCGCGCTACAACCTGATTCGCATCGACGGTGTCTCCACCAACGACCCCTTCGGTCTGGAAGCCAACGGCCTGCCTACCGAGCGCCAGCCGGTGTCGATGGATGCGATCGAGGAAGTGAACATCGCCCTGGCCAACTACGACGTGAGCTACTCGGGCGCCACCGGCGCCGTGGTCAACGCCGTGACCCGGTCGGGCACCAACGATTTCCACGGTTCGGTGTACTACGCCTATCGCGACAAGGACTGGGTGCGCGAAGACCTGGAAGGCGTCAAGTTCAACGGTTTCAACGACGAAACCACCTACGGCGGCACGTTCGGCGGCGCCCTGGTCAAGGATCGCCTGTTCTTCTTCGCCAACTACGAGAAGTACGTGCGCTCCGCGCCCGGTTCCAGCTATGCCTCCACGCCCTACGGCCGCGGCCAGATCACCGATGCGGACATCGCCGAGGCGCAGCGCATTGCGCGCGACGTCTGGGGCTTCGACGCCGGCACGCTGGATCCGGTGAAGGGCGACACCGAGATCGAGGAATACGCGGTCAAGTTCGACTGGAACATCAACGACGACCACCGCGCCTCGCTTCGTTACAGCAAGCTGGAACAGGACGTGATCCGCCAGCCGGGCATTGCCAGCGGCACGGTTTCCCTCAGCAGCTACTGGTACAACCAGCCCAAGACCTTCGAAAGCTGGGTGGGCCAGCTCTTCAGCAACTGGTCGGACAATTTCTCCACCGAGCTGAAGCTTTCGTACCGCGACTATGTCGCCGAGCGCGCGCCGTGGTCCAACCTGCCGTCGGTCCGCGTCAACATCGGCAATCAGGGCCTGCTGTTCGGCACCGAGGTGAACACGCACGTCAACGTGGTGGACACCACCGAGCAGAACCTGTTCTTCGCCGGTACCTACTACGCCGGCAACCACACGCTGAAGTTCGGTGTCGACTACGCCAACAACGACATCATGAACTTCTACGGCCGCGATCTGAACGGCTCGTACACCTTTGCTTCGCTGGCCGATTTTGCTGCCGGCAAGCCGAGCCAGTACACCGTGCGCACCCCGCGTCCGGGCCGCGACTACGGTGATATTCCTGCGACCTACGTGTTCGAGAACACCGGCCTCTTCCTGCAGGACAACTGGGCGGTCAACTACAACCTGAACCTGCTGTTCGGCCTGCGCGTCGACATCCCGGAATTCGACCGCGACCCGCTGTACAACGAAACCATCCACCAGATGTACGGCTACGACAACCGCGTCACGATCGACACCAAGCTCTGGCAGCCGCGCTTCGGCTTCAACTACACCTTCGACACCGAGCGTTCCACCCAGCTGCGCGGCGGCGTGGGCCTGTTCCAGGGCGCGGCGCCCAACGTCTGGATGGCCGGCGCCTTCCAGAACACCGGCCTGAACTTCGTTGCGTATGACCTGCGCAATCCGGGTGCGATCTTCACGCCGGGCGTGAACCCGCCCTACGTGCCCGCGAACCCGCTGGATGCTCGTCTGCGCGTGGACCTGATGGAGCCGGGCCTGGCGCTGCCGTCGGTGTGGAAGGCCAACCTCGCGTTCGACCACGAGCTGCCCTGGCACGGCATCGTGGCCTCGGCCGAGCTGCTGCTGCTCAACACCAAGAACGACATCTACTTCGAGGCTCTGGACTTGGGCGCTCCGACCGCAGCAGGCCAGGACGGCCGCATGATCTACTGGAACGCGGCGGGCCGGAATCCCGGCAACGTCGACGGCGATCGCGGCATCCAGAACGGCCGCAAGGGTGCAGGCAACCGCGCCAACCGTCCGAACAACATCGACCAGGTGATGCTGGCCCGCAACACCAGCAAGGGCGACAGCAAGTCGATGACGCTCTCGCTGAGCAAGCCGATGCAGGCGGACGGCCACTGGTCCTGGATGGCGGGCTACACCTTCACCGACGCCAGCCAGGTCAGCCCGATGGCCAGCTCGCAGAACACCTCGAACTGGAACGGCACCACGATCTTCCAGGTCAACGAGAACGTGGCGTACAACTCGCGCTACGCGATCCGCGACCGCTTCACCGGCGTGCTGACCTATTCCAATGATTTCTTCGGCGACAACAAGACTTCATTCGGTCTGTTCTACGAAGGCCGCTCGGGTCTGCCGTTCAGCTACATCTACTACAACGACATCAACGGCGACAACGCCGCCACCAACGACCTGTTCTACGTTCCGGCCGGCCGTGGCGACGTGCTGTTCACCGGCGGCGCCGCGATGGAAGATGCGTTCTTCAACTGGCTCGAACAGCACCCGGATCTGGCGCGCTATGCGGGGCAGGTGGCACCGGCCAACAGCGGCCGTGCGAAGTGGGTCAACAACTTCGACCTGCGCATCAGCCAGCAGCTGCCCTCGTTCTTCGAAGGCCACAAGGCCGAGTTCAACTTCGACATCATGAACGTCGGCAACCTGCTCAACAAGAAGTGGGGGCTGATCGAAGACTACGGCTTCTACCAGACGATGCGCGTGGCCAACTACGCGGGCATCGATCCTGCCACCGGCAAGTATGTCTACCACTTCTCCGGCACCACGGACACCCCGGAGATCCAGGAGAACAACAACGACAAGGGCAACACCGGCGTGTCGCGCTGGTCGGTGATGGCGACCTTCAAGTACAGCTTCTGATCCACCGAAGCGGTATCGCGTGATCGAAGCGGCCGGGGGAAACCCCGGCCGCTTTTTTCGTTCGGGTGCGGTTATGGACGCTGCCGGACACGGCCGGTATCATTTCCGGTCGCCCCCACCCCCCTCGTCAAACCAGTGGCCCGCCGCTGCGGCAGCCGGTGTGAACGTGGTCGCGCGCCGATGCCAAGGCGCGTGGGGTTTCCTCCACCGACAAGGCGAACCCCGTGTCACAACCCGCAATTCTTGCCCTCGCTGATGGCACCGTATTCCACGGAACCTCCTTCGGCGCTGCCGGGCTGCGCGCCGGCGAAGTGGTGTTCAACACCGCGATGACCGGCTATCAGGAAATCCTGACCGATCCGTCCTACGCCCGGCAGATCGTCACGCTGACCTATCCCCACATCGGCAACACCGGCTGCACGCCGCAGGATGACGAAGCCCGCGCCATCCACCTCGGCGGTCTGGTGGTGCGCGAGCGCCCGACGCCTGCCAGCAACTGGCGCAGCACTTCGGATCTTGCGGACTGGCTGGTCGCGCGTGACGTGGTGGCCGTGGCCGGCGTCGATACCCGCAAGTTGACCCGCATCCTGCGCGAGCGCGGCGCCCAGGGCGGCTGCCTGATGGCGGGGCCGCAGGCCAATGCCGAGGACGCGGTTGCGGCTGCTCGCGCCTTCCCCGGTCTGGACGGGATGGATCTGGCCAAGGAAGTCACCACGCCTTCTTCCTACGGCTGGACCGAGGGCACGCTGGATCTGGATGCCAACGGCTTCACGCGGCCAGCAGCGCGGTTCCATGTCGTGGCCTACGATTTCGGCGTCAAGCTCAACATCCTTCGCCTTCTGGCCGACGCCGGCTGCCGCGTGACCGTGGTGCCGGCGCAGACTCCTGCGGCCGAGGCGCTGGCGCTCAAGCCCGACGGCATCTTCCTTTCCAACGGGCCGGGCGATCCGCAGGCCTGCGGCTATGCGATCGATGCGATCCGCGAATTCATCGCGGTTCGCATTCCGATGTTCGGCATTTGCCTCGGCCACCAGCTGCTGGCGCTGGCGAGCGGTGCCAGGACGATCAAGATGCCGCACGGTCACCACGGCGCCAACCATCCGGTGATGGAGCTGGACTCCGGTCGGGTGATGATCTCCAGCCAGAACCACGGTTTCGCCGTGGACGAGGCCAGCCTGCCAGCCGGGGTACGTGCCACGCACCGATCCCTGTTCGATGGCAGCAACCAGGGAATCGACCTTTCCGATGCGCCTGCCTTCAGTTTCCAGGGCCACCCGGAAGCCTCCCCAGGCCCTGCCGACGTGGGTGGGCTTTTCGCTCGTTTCGTCACCCTCATGCAAGCCGCGCGCGCGGCCTGAACCCGAGAGCATCCGCCATGATCCGCAATTTCCTTCTGGCCGCGCTCTGCGGCCTTCTGTGCCTGACCGGCGCACGCGCTTCCGAGCGCCTTCCGATCGGTGATTTTTTCAAGGACCCCGAGTTCCGCAACGTGTCGCTGTCGCCCAGCGGCACCTACATCACCGTGTCGGTGCCACGCGCCGACCGCACTGTGCTGGCCGCGTTCCGGGTCAGGGACATGAAGCTGGTGGGCAAGTGGGACCAGGGCGAGAACTACCACATCGACCGGGTGCGCTGGGTCAATGACGACCGCTTCATCATGTACGTCACGCGCAAGACCGGCGCCTTCGACTACCGCGTCGGTAGCGCGGATCTTTATCTGAGCGACGTCGATGGTGACGATCGCATCCACATCCCGAACGGTGCGACCTACGGCATCGTCGATGTGACCTGGGACGACCCGGAAACCATCCTGGTGCAGCGCTCGGTGGATTCGGCCTTTCTTTTCAAGCTCAACGTCTACACCGGCAAACTCACCACCGTGGCCACCGCGCCGCTGCGCTTCGGCCAGTTCGTGCTGGATCGCGAGGGCCAGGTGCGCTATGCCATAGGACAGAAGGACGAGGGTGGTGACATCCTCACCCTGAGGCGCGATGGCGAGAAATGGACAACGGTGCATTCGGCGCCGATGGGCGAGTCGGTACGTCATCCGGTGATGTTCGCCGGCGACGGCAAGCGGGTGATCTTCTCGATCAGCGACAAGGGCGAACCGACCCGCGTGGCCCTGATCGATCCGCAGAGCGGCGAAGAGACGCTGCTGGCGAAGAACGCCAACGTCGATTCGGCGGCCATGCTGCTCAGCGGCGACGAGACACAGCTGCTGGCCGTGGGTTTCCAGGACGGGCTTCCGAGCTACGAGTTCGTCGCTCCGGAACACCCCGAGGCCAAGGCGCTGGCGGGGCTGATGCAGGCTTTCCCCGATCACGCGGTTTCTTTCTCGGGCATCAGCCGCGACGGCCGCTTCATCCTCCTGCGCCGCTACAGCGACGTGGATCCCGGCGCGTATTTCCTGTTCGATCGCAAGAGCGGCGAAGCGCGTTTCCTGCTGGCCTCGATGGACTGGATCGATCCGGCGAAGATGTCGCCGACCCGGCCGATCTCGCTCACCGCGCGCGACGGCACGCCGCTGCACGGCTACCTCACCGTGCCGCGCGGCGAGGGCAGGAACCTGCCGCTGATCCTGCACCCGCACGGCGGCCCGCACGGGGTCCGCGACGAATGGGGCTTCGATCCGCAGGTGCAGTTCCTCGCCAATCGCGGCTATGCCGTGCTGCAGGTCAACTTCCGCGGCTCGGGTGGCTATGGCAATGCCTTCGAGCGCAAGGGCTATCGCAACTGGGGCACGACGATGATCGACGACATGACCGATGCCGTCGACTGGACGGTGGCGCAGGGCATCGCCGATCCGAACCGGATCTGCACCTACGGCGCCTCCTACGGCGGCTTCGGCGCGCTGCAGTCGGTGGTCCGCAACCCCGAGAAGTACCGCTGCACGATCGGCTACGTGGGCGTCTACAGCCTGCCGATGATGTTCACCAAGGGCGACATCCCGCAGACGAAATCGGGCGTGGCCTATCTCAAGCGCGTGCAGCCGGAGGCGCTGGCCGAGCAGCAGGCGCAGTCGCCGGCGTTCAACATCGACAAGATCCGCATTCCGGTGATGCTGGTGCAGGGCGGCAAGGACGAACGCGTGCCGCCGGCCCAGTATCGCCTGCTCAAGGACGCCCTGACCGAGGCCGGCAATCCGCCCGAGGTGGACATCCTGGAGCCGAAGGAAGCGCACGGCTTTTACGACTACGACAACAAGGTCCGCCTCTATACCGAGCTGGAAGCCTTCCTGGACCGGCACATCGGCGCCTCCGCGCGCTGATGTGCAAGCACCTTTGTCCGGCGCGCCGCGGCGCGCCTTCACGCATCTTCCGGACCTGACTCCATGCCCAAGCGTACCGACCTCAAGACCATCCTCATCATCGGCGCCGGCCCGATCGTCATCGGCCAGGCCTGCGAGTTCGACTATTCCGGCGCGCAGGCCTGCAAGGCGCTGAAGGAGGAAGGCTTCCGCGTGGTCCTGGTCAACTCCAATCCGGCCACGATCATGACCGACCCCGGCACCGCCGACGCGGTCTACATCGAACCGATCAACTGGCAGACGGTGGAGAAGATCATCGCCAAGGAGCGCCCGGACGCGGTGCTGCCCACGATGGGCGGGCAGACCGCCCTCAACTGCGCGCTCGACCTGGCCGACAACGGGGTGCTGGAAAAATACGGCGTGACGCTGATCGGTGCCAACCGCGATGCCATCCGCACCGCCGAGGACCGCGAGCTGTTCAAGCAGGCGATGCAGGAAATCGGCCTGGAGTGCCCCAAGGCCGAGGTGGCGCGCAGCTACGAGCAGGCGGTCGAAGCACAGGCCAAGGTGGGATTTCCCACCATCATCCGACCGAGCTTCACCCTGGGTGGCTCGGGCGGCGGCATCGCCTACAACGTCGAGGAATTCGAGGAGATCGTCAAGCGCGGCCTGGAGCTTTCGCCCACCCACGAAGTGCTGGTGGAAGAATCCGTGCTGGGCTGGAAGGAGCTGGAGATGGAAGTGGTCCGCGACAGCGCGGACAACTGCATCATCGTGTGCTCCATCGAGAACCTCGATCCGATGGGCGTGCACACCGGTGATTCGATCACCGTGGCGCCGGCGCAGACCCTCACCGACAAGGAGTACCAGCGCCTGCGCAATGCCTCCATCGCGGTGCTGCGCAAGATCGGCGTGGACACCGGCGGCTCCAACGTGCAGTTCGCCATCAATCCGGCCAACGGGCGCGTCGCGGTGATCGAGATGAATCCGCGCGTGTCGCGCTCCTCGGCGCTGGCGTCCAAGGCCACGGGTTTCCCGATCGCCAAGATCGCCGCCAAGCTGGCGGTGGGCTATACCCTCGACGAGCTGAGGAACGACATCACCGGCGGACGCACCCCGGCCTCGTTCGAGCCGACCATCGACTACGTCGTCACCAAGGTGCCGCGATTTGCCTTCGAGAAGGTCCCGCAGGCCGACTCGCGCCTCACCACCCAGATGAAGTCGGTGGGCGAGGTGATGGCGATGGGGCGCAATTTCAGCGAATCGCTGCAGAAGGCGCTGCGCGGGCTGGAAACCGGCAAGGCCGGGCTGGACCCCACCGGACTGGATCTTTCCTCGGAAGACGAACTGATCATCCTGCGCCGGCAGCTGCGCGAGACCGGCCCGGAGCGGCTGTTCTATGTGGCCGACGCCTTCCGCGCCGGTCTTGCGATGGAGGAGATCCACGCGCTCTCCACCATCGACCCCTGGTTCCTGCGCCAGATCCAGTCGTTGATCGAAGCCGAAACGCGCACCGCTGCGGCTGGGCTTGCCGGGCTGGATCGCGCCCGCCTGCTGGAACTCAAGCGGCAGGGTTTTTCCGATGCGCGCCTGGCGCGCCTCCTGGGAACCGACGAGGCCGCGCTGCGCGCGCTGCGCCATGCCTTCGAACTGCGTCCCTCGTACAAGCGGGTGGATTCCTGTGCGGCCGAGTTCGCCACCGACACCGCCTACCTGTATTCGACCTATGGCGAGGAATGCGAGGCCGCGCCGACCGGGCGCGACAAGATCATGGTGCTGGGCGGCGGCCCGAACCGGATCGGGCAGGGCATCGAGTTCGACTACTGCTGCGTGCACGCCGCGCTGGCGCTGCGCGAGGATGGCTATGAAACCAACATGGTCAACTGCAATCCGGAGACGGTCTCCACCGATTACGACACCTCCGATCGACTCTATTTCGAGCCGGTGACGCTGGAAGACGTGCTGGAAATCGTGGCGCTGGAAAAGCCCCGCGGCGTGATCGTGCAGTACGGCGGCCAGACCCCGCTCAAGCTCGCGCGCGCGCTGGAAGCCGCCGGCGTGCCGGTGATCGGCACCACGCCCGATTCCATCGACCTGGCCGAGGACCGCGAACGCTTCCAGAAGATGATCGAGGAACTGGGCCTGCGCCAGCCGCCAAACCGCACCGCGCGCACCGCCGAGGAAGCCCTCGCCGCGGCGCGCGAGATCGGCTATCCCCTGGTGGTTCGTCCGAGCTATGTGCTGGGCGGGCGCGCCATGGAAGTGGTGTATTCCGACGCCGACCTCTCGCGTTACATCCGCGATGCGGTGCAGGTATCCAATGATTCCCCGGTACTGCTCGATCGCTTCCTCGACAACGCCGTGGAGGTGGACGTCGACCTCATCGCCGACGTGCAGGGCGGCGTGCTGATCGGCGGCATCATGCAGCACATCGAGGAAGCCGGCGTGCATTCGGGCGACTCCTCCTGCTCGCTGCCGCCGTATTCGCTTTCCCCCGCGATCCAGGACCGTCTGCGCGAGCAGGTGGCCGCGATGGCGCGCGGGCTGAAGGTGGTCGGGCTGATGAACACCCAGTTCGCGATCCAGGGCGAGGACATCTTCGTGCTGGAAGTCAATCCGCGCGCCTCGCGCACCGTACCCTTCGTTTCCAAGGCCACCGGCGTGGCGCTGGCCAAGGTCGCGGCGCGCTGCATGGCCGGGAAAACCCTGGCGGAGCAGGGCGCCACGCGCGAGATCGTGCCGCCCTACACCTCGGTCAAGGAAGCGGTGTTCCCGTTCGCCAAGTTCCAGAACGTCGATCCCATCCTCGGCCCGGAAATGCGTTCCACCGGCGAAGTCATGGGCGTGGGCGCGAACTTCAACGCCGCCTTCGCGCGCGCGCAGGAAGCCGCCAACATCGGCGAGCCACCGCGCGGCAAGGCCTTCGTATCGGTGCGCGATCCGGACAAGGCGCGGCTCCTGCCGCTGGCGCGCATGCTGATCGACCATGGATTTTCGCTGGTGGCGACCGGCGGCACGGCCAAGGTGCTGGGCGATGCAGGCGTGCCCTGCGAGCGCGTCAACAAGGTGGTCGAGGGTCGCCCGCACATCGTCGATCTCATCAAGAACGGTGAAATCGTGTATATCGTGAACACGACCGAAGGCCGCCAGGCGATCGCCGATTCGTACTCGATCCGGCGCAGCGCCCTGCAGCAGAAGGTCACCTATTCCACCACCATGACCGGGGCGATGGCGCTGGTCGATTCACTCGCCTCGCGCGGGCAGGGTGAGGTTCGTTCACTGCAGGAACTGCACGCACGCCTGCCGGTGGCCGGCAGCGGAGAGTAAGCATGAGACCACCTATGACGACACAGGGCGCACAGCGGTTGCGCCAGGAGCTGGAGCACCTCAAGAGCGTCAAGCGCCCCGAGGTGATCGCGGCCATCGCCGAGGCGCGCGCGCATGGCGATCTCAAGGAGAATGCCGAATACCACGCCGCACGCGAGCAGCAGGGCTTCATCGAGGGTCGCATCCAGGAGCTGGAGTCGACCCTCTCCAACGCCCAGTTGATCGATATTGCCACGCTCGACGTGGGCGCACGCATCGTGTTCGGTGCCACCGTCGAGCTGATCGACGAGGACAGCGGCGAGGAGGTCACCTACCAGATCGTGGGTGAACTGGAAGCCGACATCCGGCTCGGCCTGATCTCGATCACCGCGCCGATTTCGCGCGCGCTGATCGGTCGCAGCGAGGGCGACGTGGTGCAGATCGAGGCCCCGGGCGGACGGCGCAGCTATGAAATCGTCGTGGTGCGCTACGGCTGATCGGCCTTGGTGAATTCGCCTGAACCGAAGGATGCGCTGCTGTGGCTGCCGCCGTGGCAGGCGCTGCGCGGGCAGGCAAGCAAGACCATGGCGCTGCATCGCCTGGCCTGCCGCGCCGACGTGGTCGCGGTCGAGGCGGGAGACGGCGCACGCATCGCGCGCGCTTTCGACATCCTGCCGCGCGGGCTGCCGCTGGCTGCGCTGACCCGCCAGATGGACGCCGGCGACGCGCTCGGTTTCACCTGGCTGCGCGCCGACCCCGGCTTCATGCGCGCCGACATGGCTTCGGTCCGGCTCATGGCCTGCGGCGAGATGGACCTCGCTCCCGAGGAGTGCGAGGCCCTGCTGGTGCCGCTCAAGCCGCTGTTCGGCGACGAGGGTTTCCCGATTTCCGCACCCGTGCCATCGCGCTGGTATCTGTGCCTGCCCGCCGAAGCCCGTTTGCCGGATTTCCATGCGCCGCGAGAGGTCCTCGGCGACGATCTTTTCGCCCACATGCCCGATGGCGATCTGGGGCGCCGCTGGCGTCGCCTGATGAACGAGGCGCAGGTGATCCTGCACAACCACGAGGTCAACGCGCGCCGCGCGGCGGCCGGCAAACTGCCGGTCAACACGCTCTGGTTCTGGGGCGCATCGCGTCTGCCCGATCACGTGCGCTGCGCGCGTTCGCAGGTGCGCAGCGGCGATGTGCTGCTGCGCGCGCTCGCCGCGCGCGCCGGGGTGGAATTCTCTATCGATGCGCAGGCGGCCACGCTGCCCGCGGGTGCACTCGCGGACCTGCGCGACGTGGGCGATGCCGCGCTTCTCGATCGGCACTGGATTTCCCCGCTCATGGCGCGCGTGGCGCGCGGCGAGCTGGAATCGCTCGCGCTGGATTTCGGCGATGGCCGGATTCTGCGCTGGAAATCTTCGCACCGCTGGTGCTTCTGGCGCACGCGGTTGATCGAATGAGCGCGCTTCTCATCCGGCGTCGGCCGGTTCCGGACGTTTCCGGCTGGCCCGATGCCGTGCATCCGGTGCTGCGCCGCGTCTACGCCGCGCGCGGCGTGACCGACATCGCCCAGGTAAGCCACCGCCTCGGCGGACTGCTGCCGCCGACACGGCTCGGCGGGCTGGATCGCGCGGTGGCGCTTTTGCTCGAAGCCATCGCGCGCGATCTGC
>CAUJIN010000077.1 GCA_963205495.1 Pseudomonadota bacterium | reverse complement strand
GTCCTGCGCGCCGTGGCGGATGAGGTCGGCGCCGGCGCCGATGCAGTGCGCCGAGGTGGCGCAGGCGGCGGCGATGGAATAGCTCAGGCCGAGGATGCCGAAGGCGGTGGCGAGCGAGGCGGATACGGTGGAGCACATCGTACGCGGCACCATGTAGGGACCGATGCGGCGCACGCCCTTGTCGCGCAGCACGTCGCCGGTTTCGATCTGCCACTGCGGCGAGCCGCCGCCGGAGCCGGCGATCAGGCCGATGCGCGGATGGCGGATGCGATCGAGCGTGAGGCCGGCGTCGGCGATCGCATCGCGCATGGAGACATAGGCGTAGGCCGCCGCATCGCCCATGAAGCGCTTGAGCTTGCGGTCGATCTCGGCCACCAGATCGATCACCGGCTGCCCGGCCACCTGGCTGCGCAGGCCCAGATCCGCGTATTCGGGGATATGGCGTATGCCGCTGATGCCCTCGCGCAGGGCGCGCGAAACGCTGTGGGCGGCATTGCCCAGACAGGACACCAGACCCATGCCGGTAACGACGACGCGACGCATCAGAAGCTCTCCGTTGACTGAAACAGGCCGACCCGCAGGTCCTTGGCCGTATAGATGAGGCGATCGTCCACGAAGGTGCGCCCGTCGGCAACCACCAGCTTGAGGCGGCTGCGGATCACCCGGCTGATGTCGATGACGTAGCGCACCTTGCTGGCGCTGGGCAGCACCTGGCCGGTGAACTTGACCTCGCCCACACCCAGCGCGCGGCCCAGGCCCGGTTCGCCCAGCCAGGGCAGGAAGAAGCCGGCGAGCTGCCACATGGCGTCGACCCCGAGGCAGCCGGGCATCACCGGGTCGCCCTCGAAGTGGCAGCCGAAGAACCACAGGTCCGGACGGATGTCGAGCTCGGCCTCGATCACGCCCTTGCCGTGCTCGCCGCCCTCGGCGGCGATATGGGTGATGCGGTCGAACATCAGCATCGGCGGCAGCGGCAGGCGCGCGTTGCCGGGGCCGAACATTTCGCCGCGGCCACAGGCGAGGAGCTGGTCGCGGTCAAGCGAGGAAGGCTGGGTCATCGGGGTCTCTCGGAGGGGGAAACGGCGCGGTGCCGGGGCTTGCGGAGGCAGGTGACTGTTGTCCGGGCGGAAATCCGGATCGTGTTGCCATCCCACGCCCGGACGCGAAAAACGACCGCAGGGCGGCCGTTTTCACGCGCATCAGCGCTTCATGAAGTTGAAGAACTCCTCGTTGGTCTTGGTGTTCTTCATCTTGTCGAGCAGGAACTCCATCGCCGCCAGCTCGTCCATGGGATGCAGCAGCTTGCGCAGGATCCAGATCTTCTGCAGGTAGTCCGGCTCGATCAGGAGCTCCTCGCGTCGGGTGCCGGAGGCGTTGATGTGGATGGCCGGGTACACGCGCTTTTCGGCGATGCGGCGGGACAGGTGCACCTCCATGTTGCCGGTGCCCTTGAACTCCTCGTAGATGACTTCATCCATCTTGGAGCCGGTTTCGATCAGGGCGGTGGCGAGGATGGTCAGCGAACCGCCTTCCTCGGCCTTGCGCGCGGCGCCGAAGAAGCGCTTGGGGCGCTGCAGGGCGTTGGCGTCGACGCCGCCGGTCAGCACCTTGCCGGAGCTGGGCACCACGGTGTTGTAGGCGCGCGCCAGACGGGTGATGGAGTCGAGCAGGATGACCACGTCCTTCTTGTGCTCGACCAGTCGCTTGGCCCGCTCGATCACCATCTCGGCCACCTGCACGTGGCGCGCGGCGGGCTCGTCGAAGGTGGAGCTGACCACCTCGCCGCGCACGCTGCGCTGCATTTCGGTGACTTCCTCCGGGCGCTCGTCGATCAAGAGCACGATCAGGTGCACGTCCGGATGGTTGTGCATGATGGCCTGGGCGACGTTCTGCATCAGCATCGTCTTGCCGGCCTTGGGCTGGGAGACGATCAGCCCGCGCTGGCCGCGCCCGACCGGAGCGACGAGGTCCAGGATGCGGCCGGTGATGTCCTCGGACGAGCCGTTGCCGCGCTCCAGGTGGAAGCGCTCGCGCGGGAACAGCGGCGTGAGGTTCTCGAACAGCACTTTGTTCTTCGAGGCCTCCGGCGGCTCGCCGTTGATCGTGTCGACCTTTGCCAGCGCGAAGTAGCGTTCGCCGTCCTTGGGATAGCGGATGCGGCCGGTGAGGAAGTCGCCGGTGCGCAGGTTGAAGCGGCGGATCTGGCTGGGCGAGATGTAGGTGTCGTCCGGGCCGGCCAGGTAGCTGGCGTCGGCCGAGCGCAGGAAGCCGAAGCCGTCCGGCAGGATTTCCAGCACGCCGTCGGCGGCCACGCCGTCGCCGTGGCGGGTGAGCATCTTGAGCAGGGCGAAGGTGACGTCCTGCTTGCGCAGGCGGGCCACGCTCTCGCCGATGCCGAGCTGGTCGGCGATGTCGAGCAGCTTGTGCGCCGGCATGCGCTTGAGGTCGGCCAGGCTGTAGGTCGGGAAGTCCGGCGGCAGCGCGAGCGGCGCGCGCTGCGGCTCGGGCGCGGCGTCTTCGCTCTCGTCATCGGGCAGGTCGCGCGAAGGACGGTTGTCGCGATCGTTGCGCCCTCGACGGCGGTCGCGCCGATCACGGTGGCGGTTGCGGCCGTTCTTGCCGCCGCCCTCGGACGATGCGCCGCCTTCCGATGTGGAGGAATCCCCGCCGCCGGCAGCGGGGGCTGCATCGGGTGCGGTAGACGGAGTGGGTTGGGCACGCTCGGCGCGCACCGGGTCGGCCGCCGCGGCGACCGGGGTGTCGGTATCGTTTTCTTGCACGGGATTGATCTCGCTGAAAGTGCGAGTGGAGTCCAGGAAAGGGACGGATCAGAAAAGGAGCGGCGCGGATGCGCGCCAGCAGACGACGCGCACGTTACACCGCGCGCGCCGCGAGGTAAAGCAGTGGAAGCGCCGCGCGTTCATCCGCGCCGACGGCGCGGGCAGGGCGCCGGCGCGTGCCGGTTTCAGAGAACACCCTCGACGAACTGGCCGAGCTGGGCCTTGCCCACCGCACCGACCTGGGTGGCCTCCACCTTGCCGCCCTTGAACAGCAGCAGCGCCGGAATGCCGCGGATGCTGTAGGCGGCGGCGGTGCGCTGGCTGTGGTCGACGTTGACCTTCACCACCTTGAGGCGGCCGGCGTAGGTCGTGGCCATCTCGTCCACGATCGGGCCGATCATGCGGCACGGGCCGCACCACTCGGCCCAGAAATCCACCAGCACGGGGAGGTCGGATTCAAGCACCTGGGCCTGGAAATCGGCGTCGCCGACATGGATGACGTTGTCGCTCATGTATCGCTCCTGAGAAAAGGGTCGGCGCGCCGGAAGGCGCCTGATCGGCTACACTTGGGGGGTATTTGCCGTCGTTTCAAGGCTCGGGCAAGGCCGTGCCGCTGCGGACGACGCAGTTTGGCGGCAAGCCGGTGGCGCGTGCAACACTGCCGCAGGCGGGCGCGGGACGCGCGTATCGGTGCCTCGCGGCCGTTCCCTCGTCCCGCATCCGTCCTTCCGCGCAGATCGCATTGCCCAGATGCGGTGGCGCCGTCTTTCTTCCCCGGTGGCCCAGCCGCCCCATGTCCGGAACATCATGAGCGACAACCCGCTGACCGATATCCCCTTTTCCAGCCTGCCACTGGCTCCTGCGGTGCAGGCCGGCCTCGACCATGCCGGCTTCACCCGCTGCACGCCGATCCAGGCCATGACCTTGCCGGTGGCCCTGAACGGGCGCGACGTGGCCGGTCAGGCCCAGACCGGCACCGGCAAGACCCTCGCCTTCCTGGTGGCGGTGGTGAACCGCCTCCTGACCCGCCCGGCGCTGGCCGAGCGCAAGCCCGAAGATCCGCGTGCCCTGATCCTGGCGCCCACGCGCGAGCTGGCCATCCAGATCCACAAGGACGCGCTCAAGTTCGGCTCCGCGCTGGGGCTGCGCTTTGCCCTGGTGTATGGCGGGGTGGACTACGACAAGCAGCGCGCCATGCTGCAGGAAGGTGCGGACGTCATCATCGCCACGCCCGGCCGGCTGATCGACTATGTCAAGCAGCACAAGGTCGTCAGCCTGCACGCCTGCGAGGTCTGCGTGCTGGACGAGGCCGACCGCATGTTCGACCTCGGCTTCATCAAGGACATCCGCTTCCTGCTGCGGCGCATGCCGGCGCGCACCACGCGCCAGACCCTGCTGTTTTCGGCCACCCTCAGCCACCGCGTGCTGGAGCTGGCCTACGAGCACATGAACGAGCCGGAAAAGCTCGTGGTCGAAACCGAATCGATCACCGCCGCGCGGGTTCGCCAGTCGGTGTATTTCCCCGCCAACGAGGAAAAGCTGCCGCTGCTGCTGGGTCTGCTGTCGCGCAGCGAGGGCGCGCGCACCATGGTGTTCGTCAACACCAAGGTATTCGTCGAGCGCGTGGCGCGGTCGCTGGAAAAGGCCGGCTACCGCGTCGGCGTGCTTTCCGGCGACGTGCCGCAGAAGAAGCGCGAGAGCCTCTTGCGCCGCTTCCAGGCCGGCCAGCTGGAAATCCTCGTGGCCACCGACGTGGCCGCGCGCGGCCTGCACATCGACGGGGTCAAGTACGTCTACAACTACGACCTGCCGTTCGACGCCGAGGACTACGTGCACCGCATCGGCCGCACCGCGCGCCTGGGCGAAGAGGGCGATGCGATCAGCTTCGCCTGCGAGATGTACGCCATGGGGCTGCCGGACATCGAGGCCTACATCGAGCAGAAGATTCCGGTGGGCCAGGTCACGCCGGAGCTGATGACCGCCCTGCCGCGACCCGAGCGCGCGGCGCCGGTCGCTGCGGAAGGCTTGGACGAAGACGAGGACAGCATCGGCGAAATCTTCCGCGAGGTGCGCGAGCAGAAAGCGGCGGAAAAGTCCGGCGGGCGCGAAGGTGGATCGCGCAGCGGCCGCGGCAGGGGCGGGCGTTCGGGTGCGGGAGGCAGCCGGGATGGCCGGCCGCCGCGCGAGAATGAACCGCGCCGCCAGCCGCGTCCGAACCGTCAGGATGGCGAGACCGCGAGGAAGGCCGGGGGCACTGCCGCGCCGGAATCTGCGTCCGACGTCACGCCTGCGCCGGTTTCACGGGACGCGGGCACAGCGGGCGAGGGTGCGAAGAAGCATCGCCGCCGCGGCGGTCGGCGCGCCCGCGAAGCGCGCGAGCGCGTCGAGGCGCGACTGCTGCATGGCGATCGCACAGCCACCCATTCGCCCGCTGGCACGCCCGTACCGCCGGCGGCATCCGTCCCGGCCCAGGCCGATTCGCTGCTGACGCGGCTGAAGAAGCGCGTCAGCCGCTTCTTCAACCGCCCGCCCGCGCGCCACTGAGTTCCTTCGGGCGCATGGCACCGACGCGCTACCGGCGCGTCGGTTTGCTACAGTGCGTCGGCTTTCCCCCGACGCGAACCTTCCCTTGCTCGACGCGCTGCCCCTGTCCCGTTCCCTGCGCCATTCGCCCTGGCCTGCGCGCCTGGTGCTCGCAGCGGCACTGGCGCTGTGCGCCTGGCAGGCAGTGCGCCTGCTGTGGCTGGTACTGGGCGGGGTCGAACTTGCGCCTGCCGCCCCGGTGGCCTTGCCCACGACGCCGGCGGTTTCGGTCGGCGCACGGGGAGAGGTGGCCAAGTGGCACCTCTTCGGTGATGCGCAGGGCAGCGCCACCCAAGGGGCCGCGATTCAGGCGCAGCTCAAGGAAACCGCGCTCAAGCTGGTGCTGCGCGGCACTTTCAACGAGAGCCGCCCGGACGGCGGCATCGCCATCATCGCCGACGAGCAGGGCGTGGATCGCGCCTACCGCGCCGGCGACACGCTGCCCGGCGACGCGCGGCTGGAACAGATCCTCGCCGGCCAGGTCGTGCTTTCGCGCGGCGGGGTAAGCGAAACGCTCAGCCTGCGCATCACCGGAGATTCGCTCAGCCCTGCGGTTTCGACCGGCAAGCCGGCCGCGCGCGCGCGCCTGCCGGGTGCGGCCAATTCCGCCGGCGCGCCGCTGGCGCCTGGTAATTTCGCTCCGGTCATCGCACCCGGCCTGCCGGACATGGAAACCTACCGCGCCGCCAACCTGCCCGACGTGCAGGAGCTGGCCAAGCAGGTGCAGGTGTTTCCGGTATTCGCCAACGGCCGAATGCAGGGCGTGCGTCTGGGGGCCGGGCGAGATTCGGACCTGCTCAGCCGCGCCGGCCTGCGACCCACCGATATCGTCACCTCGGTCAACGGCATCCCGCTGGACGGCCCGGCGCGCCAGATGGAGCTTCTTTCGGCGCTGCGCGACGCGCGCTCGCTGCAGGTCGAAGTCCAGCGCGACGGCAAGCCGGTCAAGATCCGGATCGGGCTGTGAACCCCGCGCACCGCGCCGAACCCATGCCACGGATGACTATTCCCATGTATCGACTCCGCCCCTGCCGCGCGATCGCCTTCCACGCCCTCCTGCTGATTTCGCTGCCGCTCGCGGCGCAAAGCCCGCCCGGCGTGACGCCTGCGCAGGAAGCGCCGGTCGCGGCCGCCGCCGACGGCCGCCATACCCTCAACCTCAAGGCCGCCGACATCGCGGTGCTGGTGCAGACGGTGAGCGAGATCACCGGCAAGAGCTTCATCGTCGATCCGCGCGTGGAAGGCCGGGTCACGGTGATCTCCTCCACGCCGCAGACCGCCGACGAGATTTACGAAACCTTCCTCTCGGTGCTGCGCGTGCACGGCTTTGCCGCGGTATCGGCCGGCAGCATGATCAAGATCGTGCCCGACGCCGTGGCGGCGCAGGACGGCAGCGTCGGCAACGGCGGCGGCGGCCCGGACGCACTGGTCACCCGGCTGATCGCGCTCAAGCACGTTTCCGCCGACGAGGTGGTCAAGCTGCTGCGTCCGCTCGCGCCGCAGCAGGCCACCTTCACCGCCAATCCGTCGAACAATTCGATCCTGATCAGCGACCGTGCCGGCAACGTGGCGCGGCTGATGGAGCTGATCGCGCGCATGGACACGGCGAGCGATGCGGAGGTGGAAGTCATCCCGCTGCGCCACGCCAGCGCCGCCGAGGTGGCGCGCACCCTGGCCACGCTCGAAAGCCCGGCCGCAGGCGGCGCGGCCACCGGTCCCAAGCTGATCGCCGACGAGCGCACCAATTCGATCCTGCTGTCGGGCGACCGCTCCGGGCGCCTGCGCCTGCGCACCCTGGTGGCGCATCTGGACACGCCGCTGGACGGCGGCGAGAACACCCAGGTGGTCTATCTCAACTACGCCAAGGCCGAGGAAATCGCGTCCATCCTGGACAGCGTGGCCAGCACGCTGACCCGTCAGGCGGGCGAGGGCGACAAGGCCAAGTCCGCCACCATCCAGGCGCATGGCGAGACCAACGCGCTCATCATCACCGCCTCGCCCGCCGTGTTCCGCGAGCTTTCCGCGGTCATCCGCCAGCTTGACGTGCGCCGCGCCCAGGTGCTGGTGGAAGCGGTCATCGCCGAGGTCACCGACGATCTTGCCGACGAGCTCGGTGTGCAGTGGCAGAGCACCAACTTCGACGGCGAACGCGGCTATCTGGGCGGCACCAACCTGCCCGGCGCGGGCGGCGTGGGCGGCATCGTGAATGCCATGACCAATCCGCTCGGCGCGCTCGGCGGCAGCAACGGCCTCAACCTGGGCTGGGTCGGTGGCCGGGTGGAAGTGCCCGACGGCAAGGGCGGCACCATGACGCTCTTCCAGGTCGGCGCGCTGGTCAAGGCGCTGCGCGGCGACGGCCGCGCCAACGTCCTGTCCAATCCCTCGATCGTCACGCTCGACAATACCGAGGCGCAGTTCAAGGTGGTGCAGGAAGTACCCTTCCTCACCGGCCAGTACACCAACACCTCCACCGGCGGCACCAGCATGCCGACCAACCCGTTCCAGACGGTGGAGCGCAAGGACGTCGGCCTGATCCTCACCGTCACCCCGCACATCAACGAGGGCGACGCGGTGCGGCTGGAGATCAAGCAGGAGGTCTCGGCCATCGCCAGCAGCGTGTCCGGTGCGGTCGATCTCATCACCAACAAGCGCCAACTTTCCACCAGCGTGCTGGTGCCCGACGGCGGCCTGCTGGTGCTGGGGGGGCTCAAGGAGGAGGAAACCCGCGAGAGCAAGCAGGGCGTGCCGGGCCTGAGCCGCATCCCCGTGCTCGGCCACCTGTTCAAGAGCCGCAGCGCGCAGCGCAAGAAGCGTAATCTCATGATCTTCCTGCGCCCGATCATCCTGCGCGATGCGATCACCGAGGCCGCGGTGTCCAGCGAAAAGTACAACTTCCTGCGCGCCGAGCAGCTGCGCATGCGCGAGAACAAGGAGCTGCGCTACCGCGGCGAAAACCAGCCGCTCCTGCCGGCGATCGAGGGGGATCGACCCGGCGACCTGTTCCGGAACCCGCCGCCGATCGAGCCTGCATCGCCCGATGCGGCACCGGCCGACGCTTCCGGCGGAGCTCCCGCGCGTGACTGAGGCGGCGCCCGCGCGGCCCGGTTTCGGCTTCGCCCGACGCCACGGTGCGACCCTCGTGGCCTTCGAAGCCGACGTTGCGCGCGTGGCCTGCCGTCCCGGCGTGAAGCCCGAGGTGCTGGCCGAACTGCGCCGCCACGCGCGCCGTCCGCTGGTGCTCGAACGCCTCGACGCCGACGCCTACGAGCGCCTGCTGCGCACGCTCTACGAAGGCGGCTCCGACGACGCCCTCGCGGTCGCGGCCGACATGGACGACGCGCTCGACCTCAACCAGATCGCCGACGCCCTGCCCGAGCCCACCGATCTGCTGGAAAGCGACGACGACGCGCCGATCATTCGCCTGATCAATGCGCTGCTCACCGAGGCGGTGCGCGAGAACGCCTCGGACATCCATATCGAACCGTTTGAGAACCGTCTCGTCGTGCGTTTCCGTGTCGATGGCGTGCTGCGCGAAGTGCTGGCGCCGAAGAAGGCTGTCGCCGCGCCGGTGGTCAGCCGCATCAAGGTCATGGCCAAGCTCGACATCGCCGAGAAGCGCCTGCCGCAGGATGGCCGCATCGGCCTGCGCATCGCCGGCCGGCCGGTCGATGTGCGCGTTTCCACCATTCCCGCCGGCCACGGCGAGCGCGTGGTGCTGCGCCTGCTCGACAAACAGGCCGGCCGACTCGATCTGTCGCAACTGGGCATGGATGCGACGACGACGCAGCGCCTCGACCAGCTCATCCACCGCCCGCACGGCATCCTGCTGGTCACCGGCCCCACCGGCAGCGGCAAGACCACCACGCTCTACGCCGCGCTCACACGTCTGAATGACGCCACCCGCAACATCCTCACCGTGGAAGACCCGATCGAGTATTACCTCGACGGCGTCGGCCAGACCCAGGTCAACGCGCGCGTCGACATGACCTTCGCCCGCGGCCTGCGCGCCATCCTGCGCCAGGACCCGGACGTGGTGATGGTGGGTGAAATCCGCGACCTGGAAACCGCCGAGATCGCGGTGCAGGCTTCGCTCACCGGTCATCTGGTGCTCTCCACCCTG
>CAUJIN010000076.1 GCA_963205495.1 Pseudomonadota bacterium | reverse complement strand
GGCGCGCCAACAACAACATCGCCGAATCGATCTTCAAGCAGATGGCGCAGGAGCCGCACCCGGTGCCCGAGTGGATCGTGTGCAATCCGGGAACGGGAGGCACCAGCGCCACGCTCGGGCGCTACGTGCGCTACCGCCAGCACGGCACCCGCATCTTGTGCACCGATCCGGAGCACTCGGTGTTCTTCGACTACTACCGAAGCGCGCAGGCCGGCTGCGCCGATCCCGGATTGACCCACCACTGCGGCTCGCGCATCGAGGGCATCGGTCGTCCTCGGGTGGAGCCGAGCTTCATCCCGGCCTGCGTGGACGCCATGGTCAAGGTGCCCGATGCGCTCGGTCTTGCCGCGATGCGCTACGTCAGCCGCCGCCTCGGGCGGCGCGTGGGCGGCTCCACCGGCACCAACTTCGTCGGCGTGCTGCTGGCCGCGCGCCGGCTGCGCGGCGAAGGCCGCGAGGGCTCCATCGTCACCATCCTCTGCGACGGCGGCGAGCGCTACGCGCACAGCTACTACAGCGATGCGTGGTATCGCGAGAGCGGCATCGACACGGTGGAGTCCGACGCGCAGATCGCCGCCCTGGCAGCGGGCGAGGGCGAGCTGGCCCTGGCGACGGCGGGCTGCCTCCAGGCGCGCGCCGCCACCGGCCGCGCGGGCGCATTGCAGTGACGGGAAAGGCGGCCCACGGCCGCCCTTCCCGTCTGCCTTGGCAGCGATTCCTCAGTACGGAACCTTGGGGAAGACCGTCGGCGCGGGCGGTGCCACGACCGGCCGGGGCGGGTTCTTCTCCAGCTCGGCCAGAAGCTCCTGCACCGCGCGCTCGATGGAAGGATCGCGGCCGGCGGCGAGGAGTTCGGGCCGGTCGATGACTTCGATGTCGGGCGTCACGCCGACGTCTTCCACCGCCCAGTTCCCGTCGGTGTCCATGAAGCTGAAGGTGGCGGCCAGCACCGCGCCGTTGTCCATCAGGCGCGGATTGCCGGAGAGGCCGATCAGGCCGCCCCAGGTGCGCGTGCCGATCAGCTTGCCGAGGCCGAGCTTGCGGAAGTAGTACGGCAACGCGTCACCGCCCGAACTCGAAAGCCCGTTGATCAGCATCGCCTTGGGGCCGCGGTGGTGCAGGAAGGGCGTGGCGTTGGGTTCCAGCCCGCGCTGCTTCCAGTAGTTGAGCGGCGTGCGCGCCAGCAGCTCGACGAGACGGTCGGGAATGAATCCGCCGCCGTTGTAGCGGTCGTCGATGATGAGCGCGTCCTTGTCGTGCCAGGCGACCAGCCCCTTGAACAGCTCGCGGCTGCCTTCCACCGCGGTATTGGGGACGTGGATGTAGCCGATGCGTCCGTCCGAGAGCTGTTCGACCAGACGCCGCCGGCTCTGCACCCAGTCGAGGTAGCGCAGCTCCTGCTCGCTGGCGAGGGTGCGCACGATCACCTCGCGCGATCCCGCTTCCTGCGGGCGGGCGTTGACGCGCAGGGTGACCAGGCGCTCGGCCTTGTTCTCCAGCAGCCGATAGACGTTGTCCACCCCGCGCGTGGAGACATTGTCGATGGCGATGAGGTATTCGCCCTCCTTCACCTTCACGCCCGGCTCGGTCAGCGGCGAGCGGGTGCGCGGGTTCCAGTTCTCGCCGGCGAAGATGCGCTCGATGCGCACGTAGCCACCGGGGTCGGCGGCCAGCTCGGCGCCCAGCATGCCGCCCGGGCGGCGGGTCACGGCGGGCTGGTCGCCCGATTCCACGTAGACGTGACCGGCGTTGAGTTCGCCCACCAGCTCCTGCAGCACATGGTCGAGGTCGGCGCGGGTGCGCGCGGCGCGGGCGAGCGGCTCGTACTGGGCGCGGATGGCGTTCCAGTCCTGGCCGTGCATGCCCGGGTCGTAGAACCAGTCGCGCAGGATGCGCCAGGCGTCCACGAACATCTGGTTCCACTCGCGCGAAGGCTCGATGCGCAGCTCCATGCGTTCCAGCGCCAGCCGGCCCTTGGCGAAGTCCGCGTCCGGCTTGGCGTCGACGATGGCGAAGCCTGCGCCGCCGCGCAGCAGAAGCTTCTTGCCATCGGCCGAGAGCGCGTAACCGGAGGCCTCGGCCACCTTCTGCGGCTTGGCGTCGGACTGGAGCGAAAGGAAGCTCAGTTCGGCCGGCGCGTTGCCGCGCCCGGCGCCGGTCATCGACAGGAAGAACACGCCCTCGGCATTGGCGGAAAGGTCCTGATAGTTGCCCGCCGGCACGTTGAGCGCGACGGTGCGCTGGTCGAACCCGGGAAGGTCGATGGTCAGGCGCGCCGGCACCGGGTTCCCCGCGGCCGCGTCGTCCTTCTTCTCCGCGGCCTGCCCGGCTTCGTCCGGGCGCGGGCGATACAGCGCCGGGCCATCGGCCGCCAGCGTGGCGGCGTAGATACGGGTGGCGTCGCGGTAGAGCCAGTTGAACTCGTAGGAGGAGAAGGCGAGGTTGTAGTCGCGGTTGGACAGGAAGTAGAGGTAGCGCCCTTCCGGGTCGAAGGCCGGGCTCATGGCGCTGGATTCGGCCGAGGTGAGCTGGCGGGTGGCGCCGGTGTCGAGCGCATACAGCCACAGCGCCCCGTTGCCGTTGGCGTGCTGCTTCACGTACACCAGCCAGCGGCTGTCGGGCGAAAAGACGTACTGGGTGATGTCGGCGTAGCGGCCGGTGTCCACCTCGAAGGTGGCGCCGCTGGCCAGGTCCACCACGCGCAGGCGCTGGCGCTTGTCGGCATAAGCCAACTTCTTCGCGTCGGGCGACCACACCGGCGCGAAGCGCCAGATGTCGCCGTCGGTCGTGACCCGGCGCGGCTCGCTGCGGCCGTCCTGGGCCTGCACCCAGATCTCGTATTCGCCGCTGGCGTCCGACAGCCAGGCGACCTGGGTGCCATCGGGCGACCAGCTCACGCTGTGCTCGCGCGCGTCGGGCGTGCGGCTGAGGTTGCGCGGCTCGCCTTCCTTGGCGGGCACGGTGAACACTTCCCCGCGCGCGCCGAACACCGCGCGCTCGCCGGCGGGAGAAAGGCCGAACGATTCCACGAAATCACCGGCCTTGACGAAGCGCGGCTGGGTGTCGGGCGCATCGCCCGTCACCCGGATCGGCACCTCGCGCGCCTGGCGCGTGGCCGGATCGAAGTGCCAGATGCCGCCGCCCTTCTCGAACACGATTGCGTCCGATCCGGCGCTGGGCCAGAGCACGTCGAAATCGCGGAAATCGGTGAGCTTCTGCGGCTCGCCGCCGCTCGGGGCGATGGCATAGAGGTTGAGCTTGGTGTCGTTGCGGTCGGAGACGAAGTACACCGTGTCGCCCACCCACATCGGCTGGTGGTTGGTGGCGCGGTCGGCGGTGAGCTGGAGCGAGGTGTTGGCGGCCAGGTCGTAGATCCACACGTCCTGCGCGCGCCCGCCGCGGTAGCGCTTCCAGCTGCGGAAGTCGCGGTCGATCGGGGTGTAGACGAACTTCGTGCCGTCCGGACTCAACATGCCGCCGCCGGTTTCCGGCACCGCCATCGGCGTTTCCAGGCCGCCGTCCACCGGCACGAGGTACGGCTGACCGGCGCGTTCGTCGTAGGGCAGGCGGTTCATGCGCACCACGATGTGCCTGCCGTCGGGCGTCCAGTCGAGCACGCGGTAGTCGGTGCCGCCGCGCGGCGGCATCGGGCCCACGTCGCTGTACCAGGTGAGCTGGCGCGGCTCGCCGCCGGAGGCCGGCATCACGTACACCTGCCGGGTGCCGCTGTACTCGGCGGAAAAGGCGATGCGGCTGCCGTCGGGCGAGAACTTGGGATACAGCTCCTGGCCCTGGTGCGAAGTGAGCCGGAATGCCGTGCCGCCTTCGGCGCCGACCATGTAGAGGTCGCCGGCGTGCACGAAGACGATGCGCCCGTTCTGGATGTCGGGCTGGGTCAGCAGGGCATCGGGTGCGGCACAGGCGCCGCCGCAGAACGCAAGGCCGCAAAGCGCGGCGAGCAGGGAAGGTTTCATCGGGCGATTCCGCAGATCGGGAGTCGAAAAGTATGCAACAAGCGCCATTTCTTGCGCCTGCCGAAAGTCCCGGCGTGAAGGTCCTGACAAAAGGCGTGTGAGTCGCTTCGGGCATCCAGGCGAGACTTCCAGAAAGATTGATGGAGGGCGGGACGGCCGATCGACGACACCACGCAATGGTCCATGTCCACTTCACCCTGGATTTTTCGTATCCCCGTCAACGGGCCAAATCACGGCCCGGGAGAGCAATCCATGTCCCCCCGTATCACCTGCATCCTGACCAGTCTTGCCCTGCTTGCCTGCGGCCTCGCACCGCACCCTGCCAAAGCCGACTCGATCTTCAACGTCAACAGCACGCTGGATCAGATCGACGCAGATACGAGCGACGGCATCTGCGCGACCGCCGCGGGCACCTGCACCCTGCGCGCGGCGATCATGCAGGCCAACCGGGCATCAGGCTTCGGCGTGGTGACCATCCATGTGCCGGCAGGGGTCTACAAGCTGGTGCGTCCGCGCACCGCGACCGGCGGGGAGCTCGATGGCGACCTGGATCTGAATGCGCCCGTGATCGGCAATCCGCAGATCCACATCCTCGGCAGCGGCCGCGACACGACCATCATCGATGCCGAACAGATCGATCGCGTGCTGTCGGTGGCAGCCCAGCGCCGCGCCATCATCAAGGATCTCACCCTGCGCAACGGCCTTGCAGTGGGCGCCGGCGGCGCACTGCTCAATGCCGGAGATCTGACACTCGATCGCGTGGATGTGCGCGATTCCCGCGCGACCGGGTACGGTGGCGGAATCTACAACGCGACGCCTGCGACGGGAAATCTCAGCATGACCGTCGTGCGTGTCATGTCCAACCGCGCCGAGTACGGTGGTGGAATCGCCAGCGATGGAGCCATCACGATTGATAAATCGCAGATTTCCGGGTCGGTGGCAACCGCTTCCGGCGGCGGGCTGTATGCAATCGGCAGATGGGCCGTGATTCGCAACTCCCTGTTGTCCGACAATGCGGCAAACGGGGGTGGCGCACTGGTTGTCGGCACGACGACCTACCTCTAACATTCGACGGTTCGCGGCAATGTCGCGAGCGGGAATGGCGGCGGTGTCGTCGTCAGCTCGCATGCGCTGTACACAAGGAACACGGCGATCCTGTTCAATGCAGCAAAGTTCGGCGGCGGAATCTTGGTGCACTCCGCGCTCACGCTGCCCGGCTGGGTTCCGGCCAGCGCGGACATCAGCAACAGCACCATCGTCGGCAACGACGCAAGCCAGGACGGGGGCGGCATTCATGTTTCTGGCCCCGTGAATCTTTACAACACCACCATCGCCTAGAACATGTCCGACGCCGGGGCGCAGGGCAGTCCGACGGGAGCCGGCGGCGGCGGCGTGTTCGTCATCGGCAGCAATCTCGCCATCCGCAACACGCTGATAGCGAAAAACTACACTGCCGACGCCCCCGTGCCCGACGATTGCCGCGGGAAGATCGGTTCTTACGGACGCAATTTGTTCGGCAACACCAGCGGTTGCACCATCGCGACCCAGACCGGCAGTTGGGGCCTGCTTTCGGCAGGCTCTCTGGGTTCCCTTGGCCAGCATGGAGGCCCCACGGAAACCGTGCCCCTGCTGGCAGGAAGCAATGCCATCAACGCCGGCACACTGGATGGCGGCTGCCTTAACGAGCTCGGCCCCATCACCCGCGACCAGCGCGACTATGCGCGCGTAGGTGCCTGCGACATCGGTGCCTTCGAGTTCGGCGCATCCGGTTCGAGCGAGATCTTCCGCGACGGCTTCGAGGGCTGACTCGTCACCGCGCCAAATAGGCAACCCACCTCTCCAGCGGCGGACGCGCGGGCCGGGCTGAAGCACCGCGGCAATCCGGCGGTGCGCCCTTCAGTTTTTGCGCCGGATCGGGATCTTTGACAGCGGCACCGAAACCAGGTCGTGCCCGGCCTGGCGCACCGGCTGGCCGTGTTCGGGCGCGAAGGCGTGGGCATAGAGCACCTCCCAGGTGGAAGGCAGGAGGCCTTCCGGGGTGCGGAAGGCCTCGTAGGCCGCGCGCGCGGCTTCGAAACGACCGCGCCCGCTCAGGCTGCGGCGGCGCTCGCGCATGGCGTTCACTCCGCCGGCACCGCGCAGGTCCGCTATCAGCGCATCCAGCGAGGCGTGGGTGAGGGTGAATCGGTCGGTATCGAGCACCGGATTGCGGAAACCCGCCGCCATCAGCGCATCGCCGACCTGCTGGATGTGCGAGAGCGCGTTGACGTGCGGTAACGGGTCCGCGGCAAAGGCTTCGCGCAGCTCGCCCAGGGTTTCCGGCCCGAGGCTGGAGCAGGCGACCAGCCCGCCGGGATTGAGCACGCCGCGCCACTGCGCGAACAGGCTTTCCAGATCGGTGATCCAGGGCAGGCAGAGGTTGGAAAACACCAGGTCGAAGCTGCCGGCGGCAAAGGGCAGCGCCGCGGCGTCGGCGCACAGGGTGGCGAAATCCGGCCGCCAGCGGCCCGCGGTGCGGCGTGCTTCCCGCGCCATCGGCAGGGCCAGATCCACCGCCACCACCTGCGCCCTGGGCCAGCGCTTGCGCAGCGCGCGCGCCGCGGTGCCCCGCCCGGCCCCCAGATCGAGGATGCGCTGCGGCGGCGTCTTCACATACTCCAGAAGATCCAGCAGGCGCGCTTCGACCTCGCGTTGCAGCGCTTCGTGCCGCGCGCAGCCGGCCGCCGCGCGCGAGAAGCCGCGGCGGATCTGACGCGCATCGAGCTGCGGGACGGCCATGCGTTGCTCCCGGTTCGTTGCGCCGGCCCGGAATTCGCCGGCGAGCCCGCCATGATAGTGGCTGCGCGCTTTTCGGGGCGTGCTCCGCGCACCCTGCCGTGGGGCTTTCCTGCCCGTGCCGGAAACGACGACGCCCCGCGGGTGCGGGGCGTCGAAGAGTTCGCGCAGGCTCCGCGGACGCGGAAGATCAGAGCACCGGCACCAGCAGGAGGGCGACGATGTTGATGATCTTGATCAGCGGATTGATGGCCGGGCCGGCGGTGTCCTTGTACGGGTCGCCCACGGTGTCGCCGGTGACGGCGGCCTTGTGCGCTTCCGAACCCTTGCCGCCGTGGTGGCCTTCCTCGATGTACTTCTTGGCGTTGTCCCAGGCGCCGCCGCCGGTGCACATGGAGATGGCGACGAACAGGCCGGTGACGATGGTGCCCATGAGCAGGCCGCCGAGCGCCGCCGGGCCGAGGATCACGCCGACCAGGATCGGGATGATGAGGGGCAGCATCGAGGGAAAGATCATTTCCTTGATCGCGGCGCGGGTCAGCAGGTCCACCGCCTTGTCGTACTGCGGCTTGCCGGTGCCTTCCATGATGCCCTTGATGTCGCGGAACTGGCGGCGCACTTCCTCCACCACCGCGCCGGCGGCGCGACCCACGGCCTGCATCGCATAGGCGCCGAACAGGTAGGGGATCATGCCGCCGATCAAGAGGCCGATGACCACGTTCGGCTGGTCGATCGAGAAGTTGACCGCGCCTTCACCGAACTTTTCCGCCAGCTTGTGCGAGTAGTCGGCAAACAGCACCAGCGCGGCGAGGCCGGCCGAACCGATGGCGTAGCCCTTGGTGACCGCCTTGGTGGTGTTGCCCACGGCGTCGAGCGCGTCGGTGGTCTTGCGGATTTCCGGGTCCATGCCGCTCATCTCGGCGATGCCGCCGGCGTTGTCGGTGATCGGGCCGTAGGCGTCCAGCGCCACGATCATGCCGGCCATCGACAGCATCGAAACCGCCGCGATGGCGATGCCGTAGAGGCCCGCCAGCTCGTAGCAGCCCCAGATCGCCAGCGCCACCACCATCACCGGCGCGGCGGTGGACTTCATCGACACGGCAAGACCGGCGATGACGTTGGTGCCGTGGCCGGTTTCCGAAGCCTTGGCGACCTGCTGCACCGGCGCGTATTCGGTGGCGGTGTAGTACTCGGTGATGACCACCAGGGCGGCGGTGAGCGCAAGACCGATCAGGGCGCACCAGAAGATCGGCATGGCCACTTCGGTGGCGAAGAGGTTGTCCACCACGACCCAGAACGCGATCGCCGCCAGCGCGCCGGAAACGCCCAGGCCGCGGTACAGCGCGTTCATGATCTTGCCGCCCTCGCGCGCCTTCACGAAGAAGGTGCCGATGACCGAGGCCACGATCGACACCGCGCCCAGCACCAGCGGCAGCAGCACGCCGTTCCAGCCGTAGGTGGCGTAGCTGATGCCGGCGATGAGCATCGCGGCGATCACGGTGACGGCGTAGGTTTCGAACAGGTCGGCGGCCATGCCGGCGCAGTCGCCGACGTTGTCGCCCACGTTGTCGGCGATCACCGCCGGGTTGCGCGGGTCATCCTCGGGGATGCCGGCCTCGACCTTGCCGACCAGGTCCGCGCCGACGTCCGCACCCTTGGTGAAGATGCCGCCGCCCAGTCGCGCGAAGATGGAAATCAGCGAGGAGCCGAAGGCCAGGCCGATCAGCGGCGGCAGGGCGGCGTCGAGCGCGGCCTTGTCGCTGCCGCCCTTGAGCACCAGCATGAAGTAGCCGGCCACGCCGAGCAGGCCCAGGCCCACCACCAGCATGCCGGTGATCGCGCCGCCCTTGAAGCTCACGTTGAGCGCGGGATTGAGCCCCAGGGTGGCCGCCTGCGCGGTGCGCACGTTGGCGCGCACCGAGACGAACATGCCGATGAAGCCGGCCAGGCCCGAGAGCACCGCGCCGATCAGGAAGCCGATCGCGGTGGGCCAGCCCAGCGCCGGCACGAAGCCGATCACCAGGAACAGCACCACGCCGACGAGGGCGATGCTGGTGTACTGGCGGCGCAGATAGGCGCTCGCGCCTTCCTGCACGGCGGCCGCGATCTGGCGCATGCGATCGTTGCCGGCGGGCTGCGCCAGAATCCAGCGCGTGGAGACCACGCCATAGAGAATCGCCAGCACCGCACAGCCCAGTGCCAGCCACAAGCCGTATTGCTCAAGCATCACAGAACCCCGTGTCGTGAATGTAAGGACATCCGCGCCACCGGGTCGCGGCGCGGGCAAAAGGTCGGGCATTATCGCATGGCAACGCCGCGCGCGGCGGCGATCGGGACGCTTCCTTCTTCCCGAGACACGACTCAGCGCGGCCCGTAGGCGCGCAGGAACATGCGCACCACGGCGGCGACGTGCTCGCCGACAGATCGGTCGGGCGTGCAGCCGCTGGGGCCGCACAGCATGCGCAGGTTGATATCGCCCTTGAGCAGCCAGAGGAACTGCCGCGCGGCCTCGTCCACGCGCTCGATATCCAGCTCGCCGCGCACCACCGCGGTTTTCAGGAAGACCTCCAGGCTGGCGAGGATGCGCGCCGGACCGGCCTGCCAGAGCAGCTCACCCAGGCGTTCGACGGTGCGCGGATCGCTCATCAGCATGCGGTGCAGGGCCACGGCGTCGTCGCTGGCAAGAAGGTCATGGAAACGCTGCCCGATGGAGACGAGCCGCGCCTGGATCGGGCCGGCCGGCGCGGCATCGAAGAGCGCATCGGGCAACTGTTCGCGGCAGCGTTCCTCCACCGCGGCGAAGAACAGCGCCTCCTTGTCGGTGAAGTGGCTGTAGACGGTGAGCTTGGACACGCCGGCCTCGGCCGCGATCTGCTCCACGCTGGTGCCCTCGAAGCCCGAGAGCAGGAACAGCCGCTGCGCCGCCGCGAGGATGGCGTGGCGTTTCTGCGTGCTCTTGGGGCGGCCGGCGGCGCGGCGGGGAGGCGTAGGTCTGGGCATGTTCAGGGACCAATACTGGACTGCTCGGTTCGGAAATTATATTGTACCGGCCAGTTCACTTTACTCAAGGGCGGCCCGCATGGCGACTCACGCGCGTTTTCTTCCCGGTCTGGCGCTGGGAATGGCGGTACTGCTGCTTTCCGGCTGCGGCGCGGACGAGCCGGCGCAGGCGCCGCCTCGCCCGGCGATCGTGGTGCAGCCGCAGCCGGCCGCGGCGACCCTGCAGGTCTTCTCTGGCGAGGTGCGCGCGCGCGAAGAGCCGTCGCTGGCTTTCCGCGTCGGCGGCAAGATCGCGCAGCGCCGCGTGGATGTCGGCGCGCGGGTCCGCGCGGGCGAGGTGCTCGCCGAGCTGGATCCGCAGGACCTGACCCTGCAGGCCGAGGCCGCGCGCGCCCAGCTTGCCGCCGCCGAGGCCGAGCTGGAGCTGGCGCGGACCGAGCGCGATCGCTACGACCGGATGCTGGAGCGCCAGCTGGTGAGCCGTTCGGTGTTCGACGCCAAACAGGCCAGCTTCGATGCCGCCCGCGCCAAGGCCGAAAGCGCCCGCGCGCAGAGCGCGGTGATGGAAAACCAGCGCGACTACGCGCGCCTGCCGGCGCCGGCCGACGGCGTGATCGCGGCGCGAATGGCCGAAGCCGGGCAGGTCGTGGCCGCCGGACAGGCGGTTTTCACCCTGGCGGTGGACGGCGCGCGGGAAGTCGCCATCAGCGTGCCCGAGGCGCAGGTCGGTCGGCTTTCGGTCGGTCTGCCGGTACTGGTGGAACTGTGGTCGCGCGGCGGCGAGCGCTGGCCCGGCACGGTGCGCGAGGTTTCGCCCGCCGCCGATCCGCAGGCACGAACCTTTGCCGCGCGGGTGAGCTTCACCGCGCCCGACGGCGCCAGCATCGATCTGGGCCAGAGCGCGCGGGTGTACCTGGTCGGGAGCGACGATGCGCAGCTTTCCGTGCCGCTCTCGGCGGTGGGTGGCGAAGCCGGCGAGGCCTTCGTCTGGGTGATCGATCCGGCCAGCGGGCGGACGCTGCGGCGCGCCGTCACCGTGGCCGCCTGGGGCGAGCGCGAGGCGACGATTTCCGCGGGCCTTGCGCCCACCGACTGGGTGGTCAGCGGCGGCGTGCACCTGATCCGCGAGGGCGAGGCGCTCGCGCCGATCGACCGCGACAACCGCCCGGTGAATCTGTCGGCGGTGCCCTGATGGAACCGGCGCGCTTCAATCTTTCCGCCTGGGCGCTGCGGCACCGCTCGCTGGTGCTGTACGCGATCGTGCTGCTGGGCGTGATCGGCGCGATGTCCTACGGTCGCCTAGGGCAGAGCGAGGACCCACCCTTCACCTTCCGCGCCATGGTGGTGCGCACGCTGTGGCCGGGCGCGACCGCCGAGGAAGTCAGCCGCCAGGTCACCGATCGCATCGAGCGCAAGCTGATGGAAACCGGTCGCTACGAATTCATCCGCGCCTATTCGCGCCCGGGCGAATCGCAGGTGATCTTCATGGCCAAGGATTCCATGACCTCGCGCGAGCTGCCCGAGCTCTGGTATCAGGTGCGAAAGAAGGTGGGCGACCTCCGCGCCAGCCTGCCGGGCGGGATCATCGGCCCGTTCTTCAACGACGAATTCGGCGACACCTTCGGCAACATCTACGCGCTCAGCGGTGACGGCTTCGACTACGCCGTGCTCAAGGACTACGCCGACCGCCTGGAGATCGAACTGCAGCGCGTGCCCGACGTGGCCAAGGTCGAGCTGATCGGCCTGCAGGAAGAAAAGATCTGGATCGAGCTGTCCAACACCAAGCTCGCCACCCTGGGCATCCCGCTCGACGCCATCCAGCGCGCGCTCGACGAGCAGAACGCGGTGATTCCGGCGGGCTTCTTCGAAACCACTGAGGAACGCGTGCAGCTGCGCGTGTCCGGGCGCTTCGCCTCGGTGGAGGACATCGCCGCCTTCCCGATCCGCGTGGGCGACCGCAGCTTCCGCCTCGACGACGTGGCGAGGGTGTGGCGCGGCTTCTCCGATCCACCGGCACCCAAGATGCGCTTCATGGGTGAAGAGGCGCTGGGGCTGGCGGTGTCGATGCGCGAAGGCGGCGACATCCTCAAACTCGGAAAGGCGCTCGACGCCAAGCTGGCGCAGCTGCAGCAGACGCTTCCCGTGGGCATGGAGCTGCGCAAGGTCTCCGACCAGCCGGCCGCGGTGCGCGATTCGGTCGGCGAGTTCGTGCGGGTACTGGCCGAGGCGGTGGCGATCGTGCTGCTGGTGAGCTTCTTCTCGCTGGGCTTCCGCACCGGCCTGGTGGTCGCGCTTTCGATCCCGCTGGTGCTGGCGATGACCTTCGCCTCGATGCACTACTTCGGCATCGGCCTGCACAAGATCTCGCTGGGCGCGCTGGTGCTGGCGCTGGGCCTGCTGGTGGACGATGCCATCATCGCGGTGGAAATGATGGCGGTGAAAATGGAGCAGGGCTACGACCGTCTGCGCGCGGCGAGCTTCGCCTGGACCAGCACCGCCTTCCCGATGCTGACCGGCACCCTCATCACCGCCGCCGGCTTCCTGCCCATCGCCACCGCGGCCTCGGCCACCGGCGAATACACCCGCTCGATCTTCCAGGTGGTGACGCTCGCGCTGCTCTTGAGCTGGGTCGCGGCGGTGGTGTTCGTGCCGTATCTGGGCGACAAGCTCCTGCCCGATCCGCGCGGCGGCACGGGCGTCGAGCACGATCCCTACGACACCGCCTTCTACCGCCGCTTCCGCGCCCTGGTGCAGGGCGCGATGCGCCGCCGCTGGCTGGTTCTGGCCGGGACCCTGGCGCTGCTCGTGGCCTCGGCCGCGCTGTTCCGCTTCGTGCCGCAGCAGTTCTTCCCTTCCTCCACCCGGCCCGAGCTCATGGTGGACCTCAAGCTGGCCGAGGGCGCCTCGCTGCCGGCCACGCAGGCGCAGGTCGAGCGGCTGGAGAAGAAACTTGCCGCGATGGACGGCATCGAGAACTACGTCGCCTACGTCGGCACCGGCTCGCCGCGCTTCTACCTGCCGCTCGACCAGCAGCTGCCGCAGACCAGCTTCGCCCAGTTCGTGGTGCTGGCGCGCAACCTCGAAGCGCGCGAAACCGTGCGACAGGCCCTGATCGACACGCTGGCCACCGACTTCAGCACGGTGCGCGCGCGCGTGACGCGGCTGGAGAACGGCCCGCCGGTCGGCTACCCGGTGCAGTTCCGCGTCTCGGGCGAGCACATCGACGTGGCCCGCGCGCTGGCGCGGGAGGTGGCCGATCGGGTGCGCGCCAACCCGCACGTCACCAACGTCAACCTCGACTGGGAGGAGCCCAGCAAGGTGGTGCGCCTGGTGATCGACCAGGAGCGCGCGCGCGCGCTGGGCGTCAGCTCCGCGCACCTCGCGCGCTTCCTGCAAAGCTCGCTGTCGGGACTGGAAGTGAGCACCTACCGCGAGGACAACGAGCTGATCCAGATCCTCCTGCGCGGGCCGGCCGAGGAGCGAGCCCAGCTCACCCTGCTCGGCTCGCTCGCGGTGCCCACCGCCAACGGCCGCGCCGTGCCGGTGTCGCAGGTGGCCACGCTGGAACACGGCTTCGAGGAAGGCATCGTCTGGCACCGCAACCGGCTGCCGACGGTCACCGTGCGCGCCGACATCTACGGCGCGGAGCAGCCGGCCTCGGTGGTGGCGCAGATCCTGCCCTCGCTGGAAGACATCCGCGCGCGCCTGCCCACGGGCTACCTGCTGGAAACCGGCGGCACGGTCGAGGACTCGGCGCGCGGCGCCAATTCGGTGAAGGCCGGCGTGCCGCTGTTCGTGGTGGCGGTCTTCACCTTCCTGATGATCCAGCTGCGCAGCCTGTCGCGCTCCTTCCTGGTGTTCCTCACCGCCCCGCTCGGCTTCATCGGCGTCACCGCCTTCCTGCTGGTGTTCCGCGTGCCCTTCGGCTTCGTGGCGATGCTTGGCACCATCGCGCTGGCCGGCATGATCATGCGCAACACGGTCATCCTGGTGGACCAGATCGAACAGGACATCGCCGCCGGCCACCCGCGCTGGCAGGCCGTCATCGACGCCACCGTGCGCCGCTTCCGCCCCATCGCGCTGACCGCCCTGGCCGCCGTGCTCGCCATGATCCCGCTCTCGCGCAGCGCCTTCTTCGGCCCCATGGCCGTGGCCATCATGGGCGGCCTCATCGCCGCCACCGGCCTCACCCTGCTCGTGGTCCCGGCCCTCTACGCCGCCTGGTTCCGGGTGAAGGAGGAGGAGCCGGTGGCACCGTAAGCGGATTCACGGCGGAAACCGCTGCGCGGGTTCCGCCCTACCCGGGCTTTTGTAGGGCGGAACCGCCGAAGGCGATTCCGCCATCACACGCCGCCGCGGTGAAACAGCCGGGCGCCATCGTCCAACGCCCCGATGGTCCACGGCGGAAACCGCTGCGCGGGTTCCGCCCTACCCGGGCTATGTAGGGCGGAACCGCCGAAGGCGATTCCGCCATCACACGCCGCCGCGGTGAAACCGCCGGGCGCCATCGTCCAACGCCACGAGCGACCGCGGCGGAAACCGCTGCGCGGGTTCCGCCCTACGCGGGCTTCGTAGGGCGGAACCGCCGAAGGCGATTCCGCCATTGGCCGGGTGTCGATGGTGAAGCGGCGTGCCATGATGGCCACATGCCGAACTACCGCCGCCTGTGGACGCCGGGTGCGACCTGGTTCTTTACCGTCAACCTGCTGCATCGGGCCGGCAATGACCTGCTGGTGCGGGAAATCGACACCTTGCGCGACTGCTTCAGGCGGGAGCGGGTGGCGCGGGCGTTCACCGTCATTGCTTGGGTGGTCTTGCCCGAGCACATGCACTGGATCTGGCGTTTGCCGGAGGACGACACCGATTTTGCGACCCGATGGCGACGCATCAAGACCGACTTCTCGCACCGGCAATCGCTGGGCGAAGCGCGTTCGGCGGTGCGGGCCGCGCGCGGTGAGCGCGGCATCTGGCAGCGGCGCTTCTGGGAACACCGCATCCGCGATGAAGCCGACCTTGCGGCCCATGTTGCCTACGTGCACTACAACCCGGTGAAGCACGGCTGGGCGAAGCGTGCGGCGGATTGGCCGCATTCGAGTTTCTCCGCGTATGTCGCACGCGGTTGGCTTTCCGAGGACTGGGCGGCCGAGCCGGAGTTGGCCGTTCCGGT
>CAUJIN010000075.1 GCA_963205495.1 Pseudomonadota bacterium | reverse complement strand
TGCTCAACGGTGAGAATCGCGTCCCGGTCGTATTCCACGAACATCGCCCCCTTCGGGCCGGTTTCGCGGGCGTGGCGACCCTGCAGGTTGCCCGGATAGACGATGTGGCACCGCCCTTCGCGCAGGACCGTCCGAGCGTGTACGTGACCCAGCGCCCAGTAGTCATAGCCATGATGGGCCAGCCGCCCCGTGCTGGACGGCGCGTAGCGCGCATGTTCGCCGCTGTGGCCATCCAGTGCGGTGTGCAGCAGACCAATGTTCAGCGCGCCTGACCTCGCCAATGGATAGCTCGCGGACAAGTCGGTCTCGATGTCCCGCACGAGGTAGCTTTGCCCGTGTACCCATACGCCGGGAATGATCTCGTGCGAACCGGGCTCGCTCGCCTCGAACACATGCACGTTTCCCGGCAAATGCTCACGATAGGGCGAGGCCCCGGCGTGATCGTGATTGCCCAGCACGATGGCCACGGGGATGCCCGCCTCTTCCAGTTCTTCCATCCGCTTGCGGAAGAAGACGTAGGTCTCGAAGCCGGGTTCGGTGTCGTAGATATCCCCCGCCAACAGCACGAAGGACACCTTTCTCTCGATCGCGGCCTTGATCATCCGCCCCATCGCCTCCCGCGATGCATTGCGGATGCGTTCGGACGGCGCGCCCTCCTTGCGCTCCAAGCCGCGGAGCGGCGAGTCGAGGTGCAGGTCAGCAGCGTGGAGGAAGGTGGGCATGGATCTGTCCTGTTGTGTTCGCAAAATCCCGGCGCGCGGCTACAAGCGTCATCGACACTTCCAGTCCGGCACTCGCCTCAGACGTCTTGCGCGGCACTGCGGCGGCAGGTGGGGCGCCTTTCTCCTGGTTACTTCTCCATGACGAAGCCTGCGCCGAAGAATCGGCGCGAATGGCGAAGCCGGACCCGAAGGGGTGCAGGGCAGAATGCCCGGAGAAAAGGGAGGTGACTAGGCCCCTGCCGGGGCGGACGAAATCCTGCGAAACCGCAAAATCAGGAACGCAGGAAGCCGCGCAAGCAGTCCGCCATCACGTCCGCCCGCACCGCTGCGGCACAACGCCGCTCAGCCTTCCGCCGCACGCGCCAGCGCCGCCGGGCGGCTTTCCCAGCGATTCAGGGCAGTGCCGATGCGTGCGAACACGTCGCGGATCTGCTCGGGCTGCGGCAGCAGCGTCACGCGGAAGTGGTTGCGGTAGGGCACGTTGAAACTCGTGCCCGGAACGATCAGCACGCCCTCGTGGGTGAGCAGGTCGAGCGCGAAACGGTGGTCGTCGAAGTCGTCCAGTCCGGCCGTGTCGATGCCGGGAAAGGCGTAGAGCGCACCTTCCGGCGAGTGCAGGCGCAGGCGCGGGTTGGCTGCGCAGGCTTCGATCACGGCGCGGCGCGCCTCGTACAGGCGCCCGCCCGGCGCGGTGAGCGCGGAAATGGTGTCGGGCCCGGTGAGCGCGGCCAGCGCGGCCCACTGCGCCGGCACGTTGGCGCACAGGCGCAGGGCGCCCAGGAGATCGAGCGCGTGGTGGTAATCGCCGCTGCGGATCGGATCGCCCGACAGCACCGCCCAGCCGGAGCGGTAGCCGCAGGCGCGGTGCACCTTGGACAGCCCGCCGAAGGTGATGCAGGGCGAATCGCCGGCCAGCGGAGCCAGCGGCACGTACTGCGCGCCGTCGTAGACGATCTCGTCGTAGATCTCGTCCACCATCAGCAGCAGGCGGTGGCGCTCGGCGATGTCGGCGAGCTGCTGCAGGGTCTCGCGCGAGTACACCGCGCCGGAGGGATTGTTCGGGTTGATCAGCACCAGGGCGCGGGTGCGCGCGGTGATGAGCGATTCCACCTGCGCGGGATCGGGCTGGAAGCCGTTCTCCGGCCGGCAGTCGTAGTAGACCGGCACGCCGTCGTTGAGGATGGTGGCCGCGCTCCAGAGCGGGTAGTCGGGACTGGGCAGCAGCACCTCGTCGCCGGGATTGAGCAGGGCGCGCAGCGACATGTCGATCAGTTCGCTCACGCCGTTGCCCAGGAACACGTGCGCCGGCGTCACCCCGCGCGCGCCGCGCGCCGCGTGGCGCGCCGCGATCACCTCGCGCAGCTCCGGCAGGCCCTGCTGGTGGCAATAGGCATCGCTCTCGGCGATGTGCTCGGCGATGGCCTGCTGCAGATGTTCGGGCGCGCGGAAGCCGAAGGCGCCGGGATTGCCGATGTTGAGCTTGATCAGCTTGCGTCCCTGCGCCTCCATGTCACGCGCTCGCCGCGCCAGTTCCCCGCGGATTTCATAGCGGACCTGGGACAAACGCTGGCGGGTGGCGATGGTGCGGGAAGGAGACATGGGGCAACCGGAGGGTGGAAGGGGAGCGTACACGTTCAGGCTAGCGGAGCCGCGCGCGGCATTTCGGGCATTCCGCGGGCAGTTTCGGAGGCTTTGCGGCTCCAGCGCGGACCATATCGCGCACAATGACGCATCGCAACAAAAACCGGCGCTCCGGCATCGGCTACCCTGTCCGATTCCACCGGAGCAGGCATCGAATGAACACTCTTTCCACGGCTGCCGAAGTCCTCGGGTTCTGGCGCGGGGCCGGCCCGGATCGCTGGTTCGCCCGCTCCGTTGCGTTCGACGACCTTTTCCGCGCGCGCTGCCTCGACGCCCATCTGGCCGCCGCGCGGCGCGAGCTGGATCACTGGATGGACAGCGCCGAAGGCGCGCTGGCGCTGATGGTGCTGCTCGACCAGTTCCCGCGCAATTGCTTCCGCGGCACGGCCCACATGTTCGCCACCGACGCGCTGGCGCTGCGGCTTGCTCGCGACGCGCTGGAGCGCGGCTTCGACCGCGAGGTCGAACCCGCGCTGCGGCTGTTTTTCTACCTGCCCTTCGAGCACAGCGAAAACCTCGACGACCAGCGCATCGCGGTGGCGCGCTGCGCGCCGCTGGGCGAGCCCTTCGACCACTACGCCCAGATCCACTTCGAGGTGATCGAGCGTTTCGGGCGCTTCCCGCACCGCAACGCTGCCTTCGGGCGCGACACCACGCCCGAAGAGCAGGCCTTCCTCGACGCCGGCGGATTCGCCGGCTGAGGGAGTTACAGCGCCTTCGCCGCTTCCGCCACGCGCCCCGCGGTGATGCCGAAGTGCTGGTACAGCGCGTCGGCCGGGGCCGAGGCACCGAAGGAATCGATGCCGATCACGGCACCGTCCAGGCCCACGTACTGGCGCCAGAAGCCGGTGACGCCGGCCTCGACCGCCACGCGCTTGCGGCACCAGGACGGCAGCACGCCTTCGCGCCACTCCAGCGGCTGGGCGTCGAACACGCTGGTGTTGGGCATGGACACCACGCGCGCCTTCACGCCCTGCGCATCGAGCTGGCGCGCGGCCTCCATCGCCAGCTCCACTTCCGAGCCGGTGCCGATCAGGATCACGTCGAAACGGCTGTCCGCCGGGTCGGAAAGGACATAGCCGCCGCGCGCGATGTCGGCCACCTGCTCGGCGCTGCGGTGCTGGTGCGGCAGGTTCTGGCGGCTGAATACCAGCACGCTGGGGCCATCGGCGCGTTCGATCGCCGCCTTCCATGCCACCGCGCTTTCCACCGCATCGCAGGGCCGCCACACCGAGTTGCCGGGAATGCAGCGCAGGCTCGCCAGGTGCTCCACCGGCTGGTGGGTCGGGCCGTCCTCGCCCAGTCCGATCGAATCGTGGGTGAAGACGTGGATGGCGCGCGTCGGTATCAGCGCGCTCATGCGCAGGGCGTTGCGCGAGTAGTCGGAGAACACCAGGAAGGTGGCGTCGTAGGGAATGAAGCCGCCGTGCAGCGCCAGGCCGTTGGCAATCGCGCTCATGCCGAATTCGCGCACGCCGTAATAGACGTAGTTGGCGTCCGGAGCGCTGCCCGCCGCGCTCTTGCTGCCCTTCCACAGGGTGAGGTTGGAGCCGGCGAGGTCGGCGGAGCCGCCGATCAGCTCGGGCAAGCGCGGCGCGAAGGCCTCGATCGCCATCTGCGAGGCCTTGCGCGAGGCCACGACCGGGCCTTCGGCCTGCAGGCGCGCGATGTACGCATCGGCATGGGCCAGGAAATCGGCCGGCAGTTCGCCGCGCATGCGGCGCGAGAACTCGGCGGCCTGTTCGGGGAACGCGGCGGCGTAGCGGGCAAAGCGCGCGGTCCAGTCCGCCTCGCGCGCGGCGCCGGCGGCGCGCGCGTCCCAGCCGGCATAGATCTCGCCCGGAATCTCGAAGGCCGGGTGCGGCCAGCCCAGCGCCTGGCGGGTGGCCGCCAGCTCGTCCTTGCCCAGCGGCGCGCCGTGCGAGGACTCCTTGCCGGCCTTGTTGGGCGAACCGAAGCCGATCGTGGTCTTGCAGCAGATCAGGGTCGGCCGCGCGGTTTCGGCCTTGGCGGTACGGATCGCCTGGGCGATTTCGTCCGGGTCGTGGCCATCGACATTGCGGATCACCTGCCAGCCGTAGGCTTCGAAGCGCTGCGGGGTGTTGTCGGTGAACCAGCCGTGCACCTCGCCGTCGATGGAAATGTTGTTGTCGTCATACAGCGCGATCAGCTTGCCCAGGCCGAGCGTTCCGGCCAGCGAACAGGCCTCGTGCGAGATGCCTTCCATCAGGCAGCCATCTCCGAGGAATACCCAGGTGTGGTGGTCGACAATGCTGTGGCCTTCGCGGTTGTAGCGCTGCGCCAGCAGCTTTTCCGCCAGCGCGAAACCGACCGCATTCGCCAGCCCCTGTCCGAGCGGCCCGGTGGTGGTTTCCACGCCCGGAGTGGCGTGCGCTTCGGGGTGTCCAGCGGTCCTGCTGTGGAGCTGGCGGAATCGCCTGATTTCTTCCAGCGGAAGGTCGTAACCGGTGAGGTGCAAGAGCGCGTACAGCAGCATCGAGCCGTGGCCGTTGGACAGCACGAAACGGTCCCGATTCACCCACTTCGGATTGGACGGGTTGTGGCTCAGGAAATCGCCCCACAGCACCTGCGCCATGTCGGCCATGCCCATCGGCATGCCGGGATGGCCGCTGTTGGCGGCCTGTACCGCATCGGCGGCGAGGAAACGGATGGCGTTGGCAAGATCTCGGCGGCTGGGCGTCGTCATGGCGTGGGCTTGAAGTGCGGGGAAGGGCGCATTGTCCCATCGTGGCATGGAGATGTCGCGCTGCATGACGTTTGCAACCTGCGCAACAGCACTTCGTTGTCGGCGTTTTCCATCCCGCCGCAGCGACGGGCTTCGGGTTGGCTGTCGCTTGGGCTCGACCCGTTGCATGGGCTTTTCAGGAGTTGACTGCGTAAGGAATTATCCTTACCGTTGGACTGCCGAGTTCGGAATCCCACCCATGCGCACCATCCACGAAACCGCCACGCTGACTTCCAAAGGCCAGCTCACGCTTCCCAAACCCATCCGCCAGGCCTTGGGCGTGGATACCGGCGGCAAGATTCTTTTTTCGTTGCGGGGTGGCGATGTGATCGTCACGCGCGCGGATGCCGAACACGAGGATCCGGCCATCGGAGCGTTTCTGGATCTGCTGGAAGCGGATATCCGCGCAGGCCGCAACGTCAACGCACTGCCGGGCGATCTGGCGCATGCGCTGATCGCCCGTGCGAACGGCGCGGTCGATCTGATCGAGGACATCGTCGGCGACGTTGCGTTGTGACTTCCGCGATCCAGCGCAACGGCTGGACGTTGTTGTTCCATGAGGCCGTCGTCGGGCAACTGCGCAGGCTGCAAGACGCTGCCGAGCGTGCGCAAGCCAGCGATCCGCAGGGTTTCGAGGCCAATGCCAACGTCAAGCTGTTCCAGGCATTGAGCCATCTGATCATGAAGGTCGTTCCCGGCGATCCCTCGCGCGAGGAGTTCCGCCAGGGCAATACGCTTGGACCTGCCCATCGCCATTGGCGACGGGCGAAAATTGGCCGTCGCTTCCGTTTGTTTTACCGCTATGACGCAAGGGCGCGCGTGATCGTGTACGCCTGGGTCAACGATGCGGATACGCTACGCGCCAGCGGCAGCAAATCCGATCCGTATGCCGTGTTCGAGAAGATGTTTGGTCGGGGCAACCCGCCCGACGACTGGAGTGCGCTCGTGGCGGCCAGCAAGGAAAGCTGGCAGTGAGGTGATGGAGCCTGCGCGTTGCGCGGGCTCCTCCCTACTTGCCGAACTCCGCAAGAAACCTGTCCGCCTCGGCCACGGCGGCTTCGATGTCGCGCTTCAGGCGATCGGCATCGGCCTGCACGCGCGGCAGTTCGTCCCTGATGGAGCCTATCGCGCTGGCATTGAGATTGTGCTTGAGGAACAGCACCTGGTCTTCCAGCCGTGCCAGCGCCGGCTCGAAGCTGGCCTGGGCGCGACGCATCGCGGCCAGCACCTGGGCGCTGCGGGCCTTGGTCTGCGCCAGCTGCTCGCGCGAACGTGCGCGCAGGCTGGCGTCGCGGTACTGCGCAAGTTCGGCTTCCCATTCCTTGAACAGCGCATTCGCCACCGATTCCACCGCGTCGATGCGGCCGCCCAGGGCGCTGGCCTGTTCGCGTGCGCCTTCGGCCTTGCCCCTGAGGCGGTTGTAGGTGCGCTCCAGATCGCCGCCGTCGAAGGCGACCACGGCGCGGAAGGCGTCGAGCGCATCCACGTAGGCTTCCTGCGCCTGCGCCTGTGCCTTGCGCGCGGTGGCGACGCGATCCACCAGCACCTCGCGCTTTTCGATGCCGACGGTCTCCAGCGCGCCGTAGTAGGCGCTCTGGCAGGCACCGAGGGTCAGAACCAGCAGGCAGGCGGAAATTGCAATGCGGACGAGGCTCATGGCATCACACCTGTGCGGGCAGTGCGGCAGCGTCGTCGTCCTTCTCCCCGCGCGACACCACCACCGCGGCGACCAGATCGCCTCTGACATTGAGCGTGGTGCGGCACATGTCGAGGAAGCGGTCCACGCCCAGGATGATGCCGATGCCCTCCGGCGGCACCCCGACCATGCCGCAGATCATCGCGATCACCGGCAAGGAACCGGCCGGAACGCCGGCCGTGCCGATGCCGCCGAGGATGCACACCAGCATCACCACGAACTGCTGGGTGAGGCTCAGGTCCACGCCGAAGAACTGCGCGAGGAACAGCACGGTGACGCCTTCGAACAGCGCGGTGCCGTTCTGGTTGGCGGTGGCTCCGATGGTCAGCACGAAGCGCGACACCTTGCGCGGCAGCTTCAGCCCTTCCTCGGCCACCTTGAGCGCGGTGGGCAGGGTGGCATTGCTCGAAGCGGTGGAGAAGGCCATCACCATGGCCTCCTGGATGCCGCGGAAGAAGAAGCGCGGCGACATGCCGCCGGCCACTTTCAGCACCAGCGAGAACACCACGAACTGGTGGATCGCAAGCGCGCCCACCACGACCGCGACGTAGGCGCCCAGGCGGATGAGCAGGTCCCATCCGAACAGCGCGGCCAGGTTGAAGACCAGACAGGCCACCGCCCAGGGCGCGAAGCGGATGACCAGGTTGATCAGGGTCATCGAGATGTCGAACAGGCCCTCGACCACACTCTTGACCTGTGTCGCGCCGGGAGTGTGGGTCAGCACCAGGCCGATGCCGAACATCAGAGCGAAGAACATCACCGCGAGTATGTCGTTCGAGGCCGCGGCCCGGAACACGTTGTCCGGCACGATCTGCACCAGCAGCTGCATGCCGCCGGCACTGGTCCTCGCGCCATCCACGATGCCCTGCACGCGCCCGGCGCCCTCTTCCAGCAACCGCTGCGCCATCGCCGGATCCACCCCGCCGCCGGGATGGAACACGTTGACCATGAACATGCCCAGCGCCACCGCGATCGAGGACACCACGACGGTGTAGGCCAGCGTCTTCCAGCCCACCCGGCCGAGCGAGCGGATATCGCCCATCTCCGCCACGCCCATCACCAGCGCGGAGAACAGCAGCGGGATCACCAGCATGAACAGCAGACGCAGGAACACCTGCCCGACCGGCTGGGTGACATAGGTGGTGAACAGCTCCAGCCACCTTGCATCGGCGGCGAAGAAATGGACGACCAGGCCGCCGATCAGGCCCGCGGCAAAGCCGATCGCCATCTGGGTGTGGAGCGGAATCTTCGTGCGAGACATGCGACGGCTTCTGACCCGAAAGCCGTCGATGGTACACCAGCCGTTTTCCCTGGATCGGCCCGCGCGGGAAGGTCAGCGCGGCGGATACAGCGGCGGCAGCGCCTGCCCATCGGGCGCGGCGTGCGCAGCCTCGCTCGCGAGGACGGGCTTGCGCGCGAATGCCGCGCGCAGCTGTTCGATCAGGCCCTCGGCCGCATCGCCGCGATACAGGGCGCGATCGAGCGCCCGCACCGCCTCGCGCTGCGATGCTGCGGCCAGCGCATGGGCCAGCGACTCCAGATCCCGCGTTCCGGGCGCGATGCGCAGCAGGGCGCGGCGCGCGGCGGCAAGATCCGCGCGCGCCAGCGCGTGGGCCAGTTCCGGCCGCCACGAGCTGGCCGCAGGCGTCACCGGCGCGCCCGGGCCGGCCGCACGCGCCCGACGCCGCGCGTTCAGCAGCCACAGCAGCACGGTTCCGATCCAGGCCGTGGCAAAGATCAGGGTGGTCAGTTGCCAGAGCCGCGCCTGCGCGGCCCAGGGCGCGGAAAACGCATCGCCCGCTGCCGCCTCCGGTACGGCGGTCGCCGGCGCAGGCCGCGCGGCGGCACTCGACGCCGGTGCCGGCAGCACCTCGATGGACAGGGCCGGAAGCGCGCTGCGCTGGCGCCGGTCATCGCCGGTGTTCCACCAGGTCAGGCTGCGCTCGGGCAGTTCGATCCGGCCTTCGCGCAGGGGCACGATGGCGAACTTGCGGCTGCGCACGCCCACCAGTCCCGTGCCCGATTCGCGCGTTTCGCGCGTTTCCTGATCCGGATAGATCTCGGCGCCCTCGATCGGCGGCAGCGCAAGTTCGGGCAACTGCTCCGCGGAAAGCCCTTCGGCCTCCACGCGCAGGCTCAGCTCCAGCGCATCGCCCACCCGCGCCTGCGCCGGCAGGCTGGAAGAGGTGTCGGTGAAACGCAGCGCGCGCGCCGGAAGCCACGGCGAGGATGCATCCGCCGGCGCCGGACGCACGTCCATCGCAACCGGATCGCTGCCGGTGACGACCGGCGTTCCCTGACTGAAGAACGAGCCCGGCGAGGCACCACTCGCAAGCCGCCCGCGGAACGTCACCGACCCGACCGTCAGCGGGCCGCTGCGCTCGGGCGTGAGCACGTAGTGGCGCTCGACCACGTTGTAGGCGCGCCCGCCGACGCGGCGCGAATACTGCGCGTCCTGGCCCACGCGCCGCACCTGCAGGCCCTCGCCCGCCGGTTCGTCGAGATTGCCGTCCAGCAGCGCCACGGCGTAGAAGAGCCGCAGCGTCAGGCCCACCTGCTGCTGCACGTAGGGCGCGGGGCTGTCGACCTCCACCTCCATGAAAACCTCATCGCCGTTGGCTGCCGAACCACGCGCCATCGGACGCACGGTGAGCTGCAGCGGCGCGGTGCGGTCGCCACCGACCGGAATCGGCGGCAGCTCGATCACCCCCTCGCGCAGCGGCTCCAGCGCCACCGCCCACAGGTTGGTGCGCGCCATCGCGCCGTTGACGATCTGCACCTGGGTGTTGGTCGAGCGGCTGGCGATGCGGAAATCGGGTTCGAGCACGGAGAAGTCCGGCTCCTGGCGGTCATCGCTCTCGATGTTGAGGGTCACGGTTTCGCCCATGCCGATCGCGCTGCGATCGAGCCAGGCGCGGACTTCGGCGCGCGCTGCGGGCAGCCAGAGCGATGCGGTCAGCAGCAGCACCGCCGCGAGCAGATGCGGCATTCGCGCAGCGCACAGCGCAAGACGGGTCATCGGTTTTCTCCTTCGCGCTGGCGGCGCTGAAGCTCGAGCTGGAACTTGCGGCGCAGCAGGCCGCCGGGATCATCGGGGACGCGCTGCAGAAGGTGCTCCATCTTCTGCAGCTGCTCGCTTTCCTCGACCGAAAGCGGTGCGGGGACGGAACCCTTTTCCTCGGCCTGCTCTCCGGCGGCGGGATTTTCCAGCGCCTGCTGCATCTCCTGCGCGTAGCGCTGGGCGTCCTCGTCGGCCTGCGCGCGGGATTTTTCTTCTTCCGACGGCGCCTTGTCGCCCTGCTTGTCCCCGGAAGCGCGCTGGCGCTCGCCCTCTTCGTCGCGGGAATCCTGCGCACCGGAAGAATCCTGCGACGGATCGCCTGACGACTTGCTTTCCTGCCCGGACTGCGCGGAATCGCGGTTCTCCTCGTCCGGTTTTCCGGACTGCGATTCATCACCTTCGGATCGCTGGCCTTCGCCCTGCTGCGAATCGGAGGAGGACTGCTTTCCGGACGAATCGCCCTGCTCCTGCTGCTGGCGCAGCCAGTCCTCGACCGCCTTGCGGTTGGCGGCGGCATCGGGGAAATCCGGCTGCTGCGCGAGCGCGCGATCATAGGCGTCGAGGGCTACCTGATAGCGCGCGGCGCGGGCCAATGCGTTGCCGAGGTTGTAGCTGCCGACGGCATCTCCCGAGTGGGCGAAGGCGTCGATCGCGGCAGGATAGTCTTCGGCGCGGTAGGCCGCCGCCCCACCGATCGCAGGATCGCGCGCGAGCTCCCGCGCGGCCTGCGCATCGCCCTGCTGCAGCGCCTCCCAGGCGCGCTGGTCCGGGCGCTTCCACAGCGATTCCCAGTCAAACGCCTGTGCCGGCGCGGACGGCAGCATCACAGACAGCACCAGCACCGCCAGCCAGCCGCGCCGGAACGCCAGCGCCGCCAGCGGCAGCAGCGCCAGCAGCAGCCACGGTCCCTCGTCGCGCCAGATGCGCAGGTTCCGCTCGCCTTCTTCCGTGTGCAGCCCGGCGTCGCCGGGAGCCTTCAGGACACCGAGGCGGCGCAGATCGGCATCGTCCACGCCCATCTCGGCATAGCGCCCGCCGCCCAGCCGCGCAAGCTGTTCCAGTGCGGCGGTTTCCAGCTTCGGCAGCAGGATCGCGCCGGCCTCGTCCTGCAGGAAGCCGCCGCGCGCGCGCGGCACCGGCGCGCCCTGCGCCGTGCCCACCCCCAGGACCGAAACCCGCAGGCCGGCCTCGTGCGCGCGGCGCGCGGCGTTCCCCGCGCTGCCGTCCACCCGATCGGTCATCAGCAGCAGGTCGCCGCGCGTTTCGCCGGCATCGCGCAGGAGCTTTTGCGCCAGCGCGATGGCGCGATCGGCGCGCTGGCCCGCCACCGGCATCACGTCGGGCGAGAGCGCCGCGGCCAGGTCGGAAAGCGAGGCGGCATCGTCGGTGAGCGGGGCCACGACAAAGGCGTCCCCGGCATAGCCGATCAGCGCGGTCTGGCCTTCGCCGCGGCGCGACAGCAGGTCGGCGAGCTTGAAGCGCAGGCGCGACATCCGATCGGGCTTGAGGTCGGTGGCGCGCATCCTTTCGGACAGGTCCACCGCCACGATCAGCGGCGCATCGAGGCGCAGCGCGGCCTGCGCCTGCTGCCGGAAGGACGGACCGGACAGCGCCAGTACCAGCAGGACGAAGGCCGCGCCCGCAAGCCAGGGCATGGCGGTGCCGCGCGCGCCCGCCGGTGCCTGCCCGAGGTGCTCCAGCAGCGCAGGATCGCAGATGCGCCGCCACGGATCGCTGCGGTGCGACAGCGCGCGCCATTGCCACAGCGCGAGCGGCCCCAGTGCCAGGGCGAGCAGCCACAGCGGGCGCAGGAAGTGGAAGTCGGAAATCCAGACGCTCATGCCGCAGCGCTCCTGCGCGCGCCGCGCGCCGCCGCGAGCAGCGACGCCATCGCCAGCACCAGCGCGGCAGCGGCCGGCCAGGGGTAGAGCTCGCGGCGCGGGCGCACCGGCTCGGAAGACAGTTCGGTCTGTTCGAGCCGGTCCATCTCGGCATAGATCCCGGCCAGCTCGGCGGTGTCGCGCGCGCGGAAAAAGCGCCCTCCGGTCTGTTCGGCGATGGCGCGCAGGGTGCCTTCGTCCATGTCGGCGGCCGGCAGCATCATCCCGAACGGACCGCGCTGCACGTCGGCACCGAAGGCCACGGTGTAGACGCGCACCTGGTTGGCCGCTGCCAGTTCGGCGGCCTGCGCGGGCTGCAGCACGCCGGCGTTGTTGGCGCCGTCGGTCAAGAGGATCACCACGCGCTGCTGGGCCGGGCGATCGCGCAGGCGCTTGACCGCCAGCCCGAGCGCATCGCCGATCGCCGTCTCGCGCCCGGCCAGCCCCACGGCGCTGGTGTCGAGCTGGTGGCGCACGCTCTCCCTGTCGAAGGTGAGCGGCGTCACCTGGTAGGCCTGCTGGCCGAACAGGATCAGGCCGAGCCGGTCGCCGGCGCGGCGCTCGATGAAGTCGTCCAGCACCACCTTGACCGCGGTGAGGCGATCGACGCCGCGCCCGCCGACCCGCATGTCCTCGGCCGCCATGCTGCCCGAAACGTCGACCGCCAGCATGAGGTCGCGCCCGGTGCGCGGCGGCGCGACGGGCTCTTCCACCCATTGCGGCCGCATCGCGGCCACGCACAGCGCCAGATAGGCCAGCGCCGGCAGCCACAGCCGCACGGGCAGCGCGGCGGCACGCCGTTCTCCGGCCAGCGTCACCAGTTCCGCATAGAACGGCACCCACAGCGCCACGCCGCGCGCTTCGCGGCCGCGCGGCAAAAGTCGCACCAGCAGCGGCAGCAGCGCGGTGACCAGCGCCCAGGGCCAGGCAAACTCAAACACGACGCACCTGCGCCCAGCGCGTCAGGCTGCGCTGCACCAGCTCGCGCAGCGCCGCGGCATCCTGCGCATCGACCCGGCGCCGATAGGGCGCATTGAGCAGGATGCGGCCTGCGCCCTGGGAAAAGGGCCGCGCCGGATCATCTCCATCGAGAAAGCGCAGCCAGGATTCGTCCATCAAACCGGCGGCAGCGGCATCGCGCTGCACGGCAAGGCGCCGCAGCAGCACCGAAAGCGCGGCCGCGTGCGCGGCTGCCTCCGCGGGCAGCGGATGACGCGCATCGATCGCGGCCAGCTCGGCGGCGAGAACTCGGCGCCAGGCACGCTTCCTGCGCAGCCGCAGCAAGCCGCGCAGCAGGAAGAAACCGCAGATCATCGCCAGCAGCGCCAGCGCCCACCAGCCCGGTGCCGGCGGCCAGAAGCCCGGCGCATCGGGCAGGTGGATATCGCGCAGGGCCGGACCGGAAGGATTCATGCGACTTTGCCTTCGCCGCGCAGAATGCTCGCACCGCCGCGCAGAAGGCTGCCCAGCGCATCGACCGGATCGGCATCGGTCGCCACCCGCGCCACGCGCACGCCGGCGCGCTGCAAGCCTTCGATCGCCGCATCGCGCCGCATCGAGAAATGCGTCTGCCAGCGCTGGCGCGCCTGCGCGGAATCCAGGTGCAGGGTTCCGAGCTGGCGGCCGTTGCCGATGCGGTAATCACCGGCCGGCATCGGGGCGCATTCGATCGCATCCTCGATCAGGCAGGCGGCCAGGTCGTGGTGGCTGCGCAGACGCGCCATCGCCGCCGTGCTGGCGGCATCGATGCTGCGCGCATCCGCAAGCAGGAGCACCTGGCTTCCGGGCCGCAGGATGCGCCGCAGCGCATCCACGGCGCGCGCCAGCGACTCGCCCGCGCCCGCATCCGACTGTCCACCGCGCTGCGGCTGCCAGCGCACCAGCGCATCGAGCGCGCGCAGCGCGCCGCGGCGCCCGGCGGTGGGTGCGAGCAGGTCCGCACCGCTGCCGCTCGCCGCCGCCGACAGGCGATGGCCCTGCTGCATCGACAGCCACAGCATCAGCGCCGCCAGCCGTCCGGCCTGCACGGCCTTGAAACAGCCGCGGGTGCCGAAGGCCATCGCCGGGCTGCGGTCGTACACGATCGCGGTGATCCGTTCGCGTTCAGGCTGGAACAGTTTGGTGTGGGTGCGTCCGCTGCGCGCGGTGACGCGCCAGTCGATGTGGCGCGCGTCATCGCCCGGCGCGTACGGGCGCGATTCGGCGTACTCCATGCCGCGCCCGCGGAAAGGCGACTGGTGCACGCCGGAGAGAAGATCGGCGCTGCGACGCTGCGCCAGCTTGGCCAGCGCCGGCACGCGCGCGCGCAGCGCGACCAGCTCGCGCAGGTCGAAGCGCACTCCGGGGATCGCGGCTTGCATCGGGTCCATGCGGCAACGGATTTCAGGGCACGGGAACGCAGTCGAGCAGGCGATCGATGACCGCATCCGTGCCGGTCCCGTCGGCTTCGGCCTCGAAGGAAAGCAGGACGCGGTGGCGCAGCACGTCGTGGGCCACGGCGTGGACGTCCTGCGGGGCGACGTAGTCGCGTCCGGCAAGCCACGCGTGGGCGCGCGCGCAGCGGTCCAGCGCGATGGTTCCGCGCGGGCTGGCGCCGAACGCGATGCGTCGCGCCAGCGCTTCGTCGTACGGTCGCGCGTCGCGCGAAGCCAGCACCAGTTCGATCACGTAGCGCTCCACCTCGGGCGAAACGTGCACGTCCAGCACCGACTGGCGCGCGGCGAGGATGTCGCCGGCGGCGATTCGCGCGGCCACAGGCTGGGTCGCGCGCGGGCCGGTTCCTGCACGCGCCTGTTCTCGTGCCAGCGCCAGGATGCGCCGCTCGGCATCCGCCTCGGGATAACCGATGCGAACGTGCATGAGGAATCGGTCGAGCTGGGCTTCGGGCAGTGCGTAGGTGCCTTCCTGCTCGATCGGATTCTGCGTGGCCATTACCAGGAACAGCTCCGGCAGCGGATAGGTCGTGCGCCCCACCGTGATCTGGCGCTCGCCCATGGCCTCCAGCAGGGCCGACTGCACCTTGGCCGGCGCGCGGTTGATTTCGTCGGCCAGCAGGAGGTTGTGGAAAATCGGCCCGTGCTGGAACTCGAAACGCCCTTCCCGTGGCCGGTAGACGTCGGTTCCGGTGAGATCGGAGGGCAGGAGATCCGGGGTGAACTGGATGCGGTGGAAGTCGGCCTCGATGCGCGCGGCCAATTCCTTGATCGCGGTGGTCTTGGCCAGTCCCGGTGCGCCTTCGACCAGAAGGTGCCCATCGGCCAGCAGCGCGATCAGGAGCCGTTCGACGAGCGTGGGCTGCCCCACGATGCGGGAAGCGAGGTGTTCACGCAGCTGCGCGAAACGGGTCTGCAGCGCGGTAGCATCCGCGCGGTCGGAAGTTTGATCCATGCTGGCATCCATTGCCGGAGAGTGGGGACCGGCGTGCCCGGATTGGACACGCGCGCGCCGGAAAGGTTCGAATTCTAGTGGGCAACGGGGAGCCGCGGCTCGCGGTCGGCGCTTCGCAGTCAACCTGCGGCCGTGCGGTCCAGCGCCTCGCCAACCGGCAGCGGCTTGCCGATCAGATATCCCTGTGCATAGCGCACGCCAAGCTCACGCAGCGCCTGCAGCTGCTGCGCGGTTTCCACCCCCTCGGCCAGCGCATCGGCTCCGGTCGCGCGGACCAGCCCGACGATGGCATCCAGCATGGATGCAGCCTTGGGCGAGGCCTCGATGTCACGCAGGAAGGCCTGGTCGATCTTCACCGTATCGAAGGCCAGCGCGCTCAGGTGGCTGAGGTTGGAGAACCCGGTGCCGAAGTCATCCAATGCCACGCGGATGCCGGCGGCGCGGCAGGCTTCCAGGACTTCTTTCGCCTGCGGATAGTCGAGCATCTGGCTCTCGGTGATTTCGAGCTTCACCAGGCTCGGCTCCAGCGAGGCCTGCTTCAGACGATCCAGCAGGGAATCGATCAGGCCTGCCTCGGCGAGCTGGCGCGAGGCGACGTTGATCGAAATGAAAGGAAGCATCCCGGCGTCGCGCGAGCGCATGGTCACCAGCGCCGCAACGGCCTGATCCAGCACGAACTGTCCCACCGGCACGATCAGTGAGGTTTCCTCCGCCAGCGTGATGAACTCCAGCGGAGAAACGGCGCCACGTTCCGGATGATGCCAGCGGATCAGGGCCTCATAGCCGGCGATCCGCCCGTTGGCGATCTCCAGCAATGGCTGCAGATGCATCTGCAGGTGCCCGCCGTCTAGTGCTTCGCGCAGCTGGGACTCCAGCCGGATTTTCGCCACGGCCAGCGCGTCGTCGGCTCCAAGGCTGCCCTGCGGCACCGCGCCGCCCTGCAGCGTGGACAGCGCAGCGCGGTAGCGCTTGATCTGACCGCCAAGCAGCACGCGGACGATGGGGTCGGTATGGGCAATGCGCTCGGCCAGATGGTCCCGGTCGATCACAAGCAGCACCGATTCTTCGAGTGCCACGGCAGTAGCAGTGCGCGGAGCGCTGTCGATCAGGGCCATTTCCCCGACGAGATCCCCCGGTCCGAGGTCGGCCAGGATGACCGCGCTATCGCCCCCGCTCAGCGATACGCGAATGGCACCGCGTTCGATCAAGTAGGCCACGTCGCCGGAGTCGCGCTCGTGAAAGAGCACCTCACCCGCCTGAAGAACACGTCGCGACATGGCTGACTCCCTTCTGCCCCACTCCGGTGCGGCACGCCCAGAGTGCCGCAATCCGTGCCCATCCGCCACTCATTCCTAAAAAATCACTGGGCAAAAAAAACAGTGGGATGGTTGCCCATCCCACTGTCCTGTTGCATGCAGCCTGCTCTCAGGGACCCCAAGTGGCCCGACAGCTTCGGGCTCCATCCATCTGGACGGTAGCTTGTTGCGGAACGCTTGGGGCGCAAGTGCCAGCCCAGCCATTGAAGACCGCGCCTGCCGGACCCGTGGTATTGAGCACCACTGGCGTACCTTCGTCGAAGTCGATCGTGCAGGTAACAGTCAATGCACTACCGCTGGTCGTGTTGGTGCAGGCACCACCACCCGGCGCCGTGGTTACCGTGTAGGAACCGGACGGCGCACCCGCCAGAACCGCAATTTCCACCGTCAACGTTGCCTGGTCGACCTCATCCTCCGGGCAACCCGGGATCGGCGGGCTGGTGCCCAAGGTGCACAGGTCGCGACCCTGCAGCGTGACCACTGCCTGCGCAGAGCCGTCCGCGGTTTCGAAGGTGCACTTGCCGCTTCCTGCGCCACCGATCTGGTTCAGGTCGATCGCATCGATCAGCGCCGTGGTCTTGCCGGCAGAATTGGTGATGCCTGGACCCGAAGCGATACCAATCGTCGCCCCACCGCTGCTCTCGCAGCTGCCGCGGAGCTGGAAGCCGGGCTGCGGGTTTCCGTTGGCGTCAAGCAGGGTCAGATACACCGTGCCTCCGCTGATCATCGCGCTCGGACGAGCCATCAGGATCAGCGGGGAGAAGCTGAACGTGACCTCATCGGTGGCCCCGGCTGCCGAGAAAACCAGCTTGGGTTCACCATCGCCCTCCAGCATGCCGCTGGTCTGCACTTGAGCCGTGGCGCAGCCCGAACCAAAGGCCGTGAGGTCAGCCACAGTTCCGCTTCCCGTCACACCATCCACCTTGCCAACGCCGATCAGTTCCTGGAAGGCAAAGCCGACCGGGATGCCGCCCAAAGGCGCGCCCAGAGCATCATGCAAGCAGACCGTGACTTCGTGGGTCGAATTGGCCGGCAGCACGTTCGGGCTGACCACCAGTTCGGCGGGAGCCACACCTGCGAAGAAGGCGTACTCGACATCGGTCACCTTGCGCGGCGACGCACCGGCGTGTTCCATGGCGCGGTCGCCCTGCGCCCAGATGATGGCGCGCTTGCCCAGCCAGTTGACCGGGAAATTGAGCTTGGTCGTCGCCACGCCGATCAGGTTCGTCTGGGCCGTAGCCACGATGTTGCCGTCGGCCGCCCGACCCACGACGTAGGGCAGGATGCCGCCGTAATCGACGTTGTTGCCGGTGGTGTCGTTCAGATTGAAGCGGTAGTCGACCCCCAGGCTCGTAGCGCTGTTGACCTGAGTGACGGTGCGCGCGCTTTCCATCTCTCGGTTGCCGATGACTTCCTCACCGAAGATGACCAGCGTGTCACCGGGGCCCACGCCACCGCCCGCGGTCGTGAAAGCGCCGTTCACGGCGGTGAAGAGCTTGCCGCCCTCTTCCGGATTGCCGTCGCCGCCGGCGATGTAGTAGTCACCGATGCCCGTCGCCTGCGGCTCGTCGATTAGGCCAAAGCGGATTTCGGTGCCTGGCAGGACAGGATTGCCCATGCGATCGGTGGCGATCACGCCCACGGTAACGCTGTAGGTGCCATCCGGGCTGACCGGTATCGTGATGTCACCATGGGTGGTGACCGCGATTCCGTTTCCACTCGGGTTGATCGTCAGCGCATTGACGGTCGGCTGGGTGATTTCCAGGTCGTAGAGGCGACCATCGGATACGACGACCGAGCGCTCGACCGTGACCGGATGGCTGATGCCGTTGTCGACATTGTTGTCGGCGCGATCCGCAGAGAGCCGCACGATGTACGAGGCTGCATCGCTGCCGCCAATGAAGGTGGCGCCGCCGATACCCGCCGTTGTGCGCAGCTTGAGCTTGGTGCCGGTGACGGTGGCACCGCTGGAGTCGGTACCGCGCAGCTTGGCGCTGATCGGCGAACCGGTGCCGAGGATTTCGAGCTGATAGTTGTTGAAAGCTGTGGCACCGGCCACTGGATCGGGTACGGGCTGACCGATCGGATCCAGAACCTCGACGTGCAGCTGGCCGCTGTTGTTGCCGCCCGACTGCTCGACGTAGAGCGCATTGCTCGGCCCCACGAGAGCCAGCTGCGAGGGCAGCGGCGGCGAGGTCGCGACGATCTCGAAATCCTGTGCTGCCGCGATCGTGGTGCCTGAAACCGGATCCACGGTTGTCACGGTCAGGGTGGTGTGACCGGTGGCGTTGAGCGAATGCACGAATACCGTCGCCTTGCCAGCGGTCACGTCGACCGGAGCCTGGCCCATGCGAATGTAGAATTCGCAGCCCTTGTAGTTTTCTTCGGGCTTGCATTCGGTTTCCGGATCATCCAGGGTGGTGAAACCACCGGTATTGCCTACCGGATTGATCGACACCTGGATACCATCTTCCTTGTTGACCGGCTGACCGTTGCTGTCCTTCACGGTAATCGTGACTTCAGCCATGTAAGGAGAACCGAGGAAAGGCTCTACGGCAAATCGGTTGACCGGCAAGGTGGTGCGAACCGGTGCCAGATGCAGGCGTGAGTCATCCGTTGGCACGATGGTCAGTTTCGCAGTTCCGACGACATGCTGATTTGTAGGAGATGCATCTGCGAAGGTTGCGTCGAACAAAAGCTCAATCTCGCCAGCCAAGCTTTGTGCTTGGTATTCAAATGCCACAACTCCTGCCACCGTTTCTTCAATCGCGGTGTGGCTGATGCATCCATCAGCACATCCTCGGCTCCGGAATCCACCTAGCGAACTGGGAACCGCGAGCGCTGTAACCTTCGTTCCATCCGGAACCGGCAGTCCACTTGCATCCAAAACTTCTACTCGAATGTCGGAACGACCATTCAGCGGTATAGTCGCCGGCATTAGTTGAACAGTAACAGTACGTGCTGGCTTGTCCAGAATCGTGATCGCAATTGTCTTCGTTACAACCTCGCCCGTTGACGATTTCACAACGGAGAACTGAATCTCAGCTTCACCGGGCAATTGGCCTGCGATAAAGGCAAAAGTCGCAACGCCACCTACAGTGACTGCAATAGGCGTGTTGGTTCTCGTACCGAACACCAGACCCAGAGAATCGCGCATTACGACTGCGCTCACCTCTGTTCCGTCCGGGACGATCTGTCCCTCAGCAGTACGCACTCGGACCGTGATATCAGTCCTGCTTTGTCGATTAACTGAAGCCGTTAACGGCTCAATGTCAATGAGCAGGCCTGGACCGTCATTGATGGTGAACTCCACCTCGGCCGTGCTCAGGCGCGATGGGTTCTCGGGATCGCTGACGCTGAAGGTTACCTTCGAGACCCCTTCCGTCGCTCCGGCCGTGAACGTAAACCGAGCCACGCCCGCGACGGTCGCAACGCTTGGTGCGCCGCCGCCCAAAGCGCTTACCGTACCATTGTTCGCCGGCGTGGTCAGCGCGTTGACCATCGTACCGTCAGAAACGAGCGTTCCGTTGGCATTCCTCACCGTGACCGTTACATCGGTGCTTGTGTACGCGGCGAGGCGCGTTGCGGCGGGCTGTACTTGAAGGATGTATCGCGGGCCTGCTGTGATCGTGAAATTGAGGTCCGTGGTTACGACGTCGTTCGGGTTTTCCGGATTGGTGGCGCTGAAGCGGACAACCGCCGATGCCGCATCGGATCCAGCGGTAAAGGTGAATCGAGCGATGCCTCCGACTGTCGCAACCTCATCCCCTCCGCCCACTGCGGTGATTGTTCCAGCAGAAGCCGGTGTCAGGATGGCACGCACGATCGTTCCGTCGTCGGCAAGGGCGCCATTCGCTTTGCTCACTCGTACGGTGACGTCTGTTGACGTATGCGCCGCCAGTGTGGTGGCCTGCGCTGTCGCGGAAATGCGCAGTCCGTTATCTGTAGCAGGAGTTACGTTTATAGAAATGCTTGTCGTAACCGACTTCCCAGCACCATCAGCGGTGGAGAAGGTCAGCGTGGTGTTGCCACCAGCGCCGGCACCCATGAATACGAAGTTGACGATTCCGCCTACGGTCGTGCCGCTGGCTCCGCCAGTCGTGCCGTTGCGGATGGATTCAAGGAAACCGTTGGTGCTGGGTGTAACGGTGCTGTTGACCACGGTGCCGTCGGCAACGTTGGCACCGTTCGCCTGGGTCACTTTGACCGCCACTTCGATGAACTTGCCGGACTCCACGGTGTTAGCCGTCGGCGTGGCGCTGATCCGGACGGTGGCCGGCTGAAACGCTGAATCCCCTCCGCTGCTGCCACCGCCGCACGCGGCAAGCAGCGACACGGCGGTCACCAGCAAAAGACTTTTCAGGATGGTTGCAAATTTC
>CAUJIN010000074.1 GCA_963205495.1 Pseudomonadota bacterium | reverse complement strand
GGTGCCGCTGGGTGGGGGGCGAAGCCCCGACCTAGGCCACGTTGCCCTGCGTGGGTGGCTTAACCCCGACGCACACAACGTAACCGGTTTTAGGTCGGGGCTACGCCCCCGACGCCTTCGCCCCCGACGCCGGACGCTCAGAAATCCCGATCCACGGCATATCGCGCCAGACCGCGCAGCGCAGCGGTCCATTCGTTCTGCGGAAGGCACTCCAGCGCGCGCTCGGCGGCATCTGCGTATTCGACCGCGCGGCGGTGGCTGTAGGCGATGCTGCCGGCGCGCTCGATGGCCGCCAGAACTTCTGGCATGGCACCCGCGTCGCCTTCTTCGACGATGCGACGCAGGCGCTCGCGGCTCACCTCATCGGCGCAGGCCATGGCGTGGATCAGCGGCAGGGTGGCCTTGCCCTCGGCCAGGTCATCGCCGAGATTCTTGCCCAGCGCCACCGCATCGGCGGTGTAGTCGAGCACGTCATCGGCGATCTGGAAGGCATAGCCGAGGTTGAGGCCGTAGTCGTACAGCGCGTCGCCGTGGCGTTCATCCAGATCGCACAGCACCGCGCCCAGGCGCGTGGCGGCGGCGAACAGCACGGCGGTCTTGCGCTCGATCACGCGCAGGTAGGCGGCCTCGTCCACGTCCGGGTTGTTGACGTGCAGGAGTTGGAGCACCTCGCCCTCGGCGATGGCGTTGGTGGTGTTGGCCAGCACCTGCATCACCGCCATGCGGTCCAGCTCCACCATGAGCTGGAAGCTGCGCGAATAGAGGAAATCTCCCACCAGCACGCTGGCCGCGTTGCCCCACAGCGCGTTGGCGGTCTTGCGCCCGCGCCGCAGGTCGGACTCGTCCACCACGTCGTCGTGCAGGAGCGTGGAGGTGTGGATGAACTCGATGACGGCGGCCAGCTGCAGGTGGTCGCGCCCGGCATAGCCCAGCGCGCGCGCCGCGATCAGGTGCAGCTGCGGCCGCAGGCGTTTGCCGCCAGCGCCGATGATGTGCTCGCCCACCTGGTTGATGAGCAGCACGTCCGAGGCCAGGCGGGCGCGGATGAGCGCATCGACGCCGTCCAGGTCGTCCCGGACCAGTCGCTGGATGTCACCCGGCGCAAGCGCGCGCGACGGGACGGAAGTCTGGGCGGTGGCGGCAATCGTCATCGGCGCATTATACGGGCCGCGACGGCGGCTTTCCGACCACGCACCGGGAGGAACTCGCAGGGGTGGATGCGGCAATTTCCGGCGCCCGCGGTCGCGACGATATACTAATCTGTCATCCCGCCGTGACTGGCACGGCACCCCAAAGGAATCAGCCACATGGCGCGCGGCATCAACAAGGTCATCCTGGTGGGCAACCTGGGCGCAGACCCGGAATCCCGTTTTTCCACCGCGGGCGCGCAGGTCACCACGATCCGCATCGCCACCTCCGACAGCTGGCGCGACAAGCAGACCGGCGAGCAGCAGGAGCGCACCGAGTGGCACCGGGTGAAGTTCTTCGGCCGCCTCGCGGAAATCGCCGCCGAATACCTGCGCAAGGGTTCGCAGGTGTACGTCGAAGGCTCGCTGCGCACCGACAAGTACACCGGCCAAGACGGCGTGGAGCGCTACACCACCGACATCATCGCCAACGAGATGCAGATGCTCGGCGGGCGCGGTGAGGGCGGCGGCGGTGCGCGGCCGGCCCAGCGCAGCGCGGAACCCTCGCGCGGCGGCGGATACGGCGGCCAGCGGGGCGGCGACGACTTCGAAACCCGCGGCGGCGCCGGCTACGGCGGTGCGCGCGACGGTGATCGCCCCGCTCCCGCACCTCGCTCCGCCCCACCGCCGGCGGCGGAAGTGCCGTTCGAAGACGACGACATCCCGTTCTGATGAAGACGGTTCTCGTCACCGGCGGCGCCGGCTTCATCGGCGGCAACCTCGTGCGCGGCGCCGTGGCCGCGGGCTGGACGGTGGTCAACCTCGACGCTCTCACCTACGCCGGAAATCTCGACACGCTGGCCGACCTCGCTGAGCCTGCGCGTCACCACTTCGTTCACGGCGACATCGGCGACGGCGCGCTGGTGCGCGCCCTGCTGGCCGAACACCGGCCGCAGGCGATCGTCAACTTCGCCGCGGAAAGCCACGTGGACCGATCCATCGACGGCCCGGCGGCCTTCGTGCAGACCAACGTGGTGGGCACGCTGAACCTGCTGGAGTGCGCGCGCGACCATTGGCGCGGCATGCCTGAAGGCGAGCGCGAGGCGTTCCGATTCCTGCACGTGTCCACCGACGAGGTGTACGGTTCGCTCGGCGAAACCGGCCGGTTCACCGAGACCACGCCGTATGCGCCCAATTCGCCCTACTCGGCCTCCAAGGCCGCTTCCGACCACCTGGTGCGCGCCTTCCACCACACCTACGGGCTGCCGGTGCTCACCACCAACTGCTCGAACAACTACGGCCCCTACCAGTTCCCCGAGAAGCTCATCCCGCTGATGATCGCCAAGGCGCTCGCCGGCGAGCCGCTGCCGGTGTACGGCGACGGCGCCAACGTGCGCGACTGGCTGTATGTGGAGGACCACTGCGAGGCGATCCGCACGGTGCTGGCGCGCGGTCGCGTCGGCGAGGTCTACAACGTCGGCGGAGACGCGGAGCGGCGCAACATCGAGGTCGTCCACGCGATCTGCGCGCTGGTCGACGCGCGCCACCCGCGCGCGGACGGGCAGCCGCGCGCCTCGCAGATCGTCTTCGTCAAGGACCGCCCCGGCCACGACCGCCGCTACGCGATCGATTCCTCCAAGCTGCAGCGCGAGCTGGGCTGGCGACCGCAGGTGGATTTCGAAACCGGCATCGCGCGCACGGTGGACTGGTACCTGGAAAACCAGGCGTGGGTGAAGCGCGTGCTGGACGGAAGCTACCGCATGGAACGATTGGGCCAGTAGAGCGCAGCTTGCCGCGCGTGCTGAAACACCGGTGGAGCGCAGCTTGCTGCGCCTGCACTACATGAAACATGGGAGCAGCGCAGCAAGCTGCGCTCTACGAATCTCGCTACAGATGACGACATGACATCGAACACCTCCGCCGCCCCGCGCGGCATAGTCCTTGCCGGCGGCTCGGGCACACGTCTTTATCCCATCACCCAGGGCGTTTCCAAACAGCTCCTGCCGGTGTACGACAAGCCGATGATCTACTACCCGCTGGCCACCCTGATGCTGGCGGGAATACGCGAAGTGCTGGTGATCAACACCCCGCACGAGCAGGCGCTGTTCCGCACCCTGCTGGGCGACGGCAGCCAGTGGGGCATGGACATCCGCTACGCGGCCCAGCCCAGCCCGGACGGTCTGGCACAGGCCTTCCTGATCGGACGCGAGTTCGTCGCCGGCCAGCCGAGCTGCCTGATCCTGGGCGACAACATCTTCTACGGCCACGGCCTGCAGGCGCAGCTGCGCGAGGCGGCGCAACGCCGGCACGGGGCCACGGTGTTCGGCTACCGGGTCAGCGACCCGGAACGCTACGGCGTGGCCGAGTTCGACGCCGACGGGCGCGTGATCGGGCTGGAGGAAAAGCCCGCCAAGCCCAAGTCCCACCATGCCGTCACCGGCCTGTACTTCTATGACGAGCGGGTGTGCGATTACGCCGCCGCGCTGAAGCCATCCGCCCGCGGCGAGCTGGAGATCACCGACCTCAACCGGCGCTATCTGGAAGACGGCTCGCTGCATCTGGAACGCCTCGGCCGCGGATGCGCCTGGCTCGACACCGGCACGCACGAATCCCTGCTGCAGGCCGGCAACTTCATCCAGACCCTGCAGGATCGCCAGGGCCTGCAGGTGAGCTGCCCGGAGGAAATCGCCTGGCGCAACGGCTGGATCGACGCGGCCGCGCTGGAACGGCTGGCCGCGCCGCTCGCCAAGAACGGCTACGGCCAGTACCTGCTGTCGCTGCTGCGATCGGATGCCTGCGAATGAAGCGGATCGAAACCGATCTTCCCGGATGCCTGATCCTGGAACCGCGCGTCTTCGGCGACGAGCGCGGATTCTTCTACGAGAGCTGGAACCAGGCGAGGTTCGCGGATGCGGGACTGGACGTCCGCTTCGTGCAGGGCAATGTTTCTTCCTCGGTGCGCGGGGTGCTGCGCGGCCTGCACTACCAGTGGCCCAATCCGCAGGGAAAGCTGGTCAGCGTGCTGGAAGGCGAGGTCTGCGACGTGGCGGTCGACATCCGTCGCGGTTCGCCCACCTTCGGACGCTGGACCGCGGTGATGCTCACTGCCGAAAACAAGCGCCACTTCTGGATTCCCGAAGGCTTCGCGCACGGCTTTGCCGTGGTGTCCGAGCGCGCCGTGTTCACCTACCAGTGCACCGCCGCCTACGACGCCGCAGCGGATGCCTGCATCCGCTGGGACGACGCCGCCTTCGGCATCGACTGGCCGATCGCCGAGCCGTTGCTGTCGGACAAGGACGCGCGCGCGCCGTTTCTTGCCGACATTTCTCCCGAACGTCTGCCGGAGTACGCGCAATGAAACTGCTGCTGCTGGGCGCCGGCGGACAGGTCGGCTTCGAACTGCACCGCAGCCTCGCACCGCTGGGCGAAGTGGTTGCAGCCACGCGCGACGGACGACTGCCCGGCGGCGGCCGCGGCGAAGTGGCCGACCTTTCCGACCCGTCCTCGCTGGAGGCCCTGCTGCAGATCGAGCGCCCCGACGTGATCGTCAACGCCGCAGCCTACACCGCGGTGGATCGCGCCGAGTCCGAACCGGAACTGGCCACGCGCATCAACGCCGAAGCGCCGGCCGTGCTGGCGCGCTGGTGCAAGGTCTACGGCGCGCGCCTGCTGCATTACTCCACCGACTACGTCTTCGACGGCAGCGCGAACCGTCCCTGGCGCGAAGCCGACGCCACCGCGCCGTTGGGCGTCTACGGCCAGAGCAAGCGCGAAGGCGAAATCGCCCTGGCCGATAGCGGCGCCGAATACCTGGTGCTGCGCACCGCCTGGATCTACGCCGCACGCGGCCACAACTTCCTGCGCACCATGCTGCGGCTGGGCGCCGAGCGCGACCGGCTGCAGGTCGTCTGCGACCAGACCGGATCGCCCACGCCGGCGCGCTGGATCGGGGCGGCAACCGCGCTGATCCTGGCGCGCACGCAGAACGGCACGCCCTGGCGCTCGGGCACGGTGCATCTGGCCGCCTCCGGCCAGACCACCTGGCACGGCTTTGCCGAGGCGATCTTCGAAGACGCGCTCGCCGCCGGCCTGATCGACCACGCGCCCTTCGTCGAAGCCATCCCCACCCAGGCCTGGCCCACGCCAGCCCAGCGCCCCGCCTATTCCTGCCTCGACACCCGCGTGCTGCGCGAGCGCTTCGGCGTCACCCTGCCGGATTGGCGCCTGGGCGTGTCGCAGGTGATCGGCGAACTGGCGCGCTGAACCGCAATCTCTCCCGGAGCCCACCGTGTCGTCCCTGATACCCGTGATCCTGTCCGGCGGCGCCGGCACCCGTCTGTGGCCGGTCTCGCGCCGCGCCTTCCCCAAGCCCTTCATGCGCCTTCCGAACGGAGCGTCGCTGCTCGGGCTGACGCTGCAACGCGCGCTGGCCGTGGCCGATGCCGACGAAGTCGTCACCGTCACCGGCTTCGACTACCGTTTCCTCACCGCGGACGAATACGCCCGCAGCGCGCCGCGTCCCTTCCGCTCGCGCCTGCTGCTGGAACCGGCCGGCCGCAACACCGCGCCGGCCATCGTGCTGGCCGCGCTCGACATCGCCGAACGCCACGGCGAGGACGCCCAGCTCCTGGTGCTTCCGGCCGACCATCTGGTGCACGATGTGAACGCCTTCGCCAAGGACGTGGCCGCCGCGCGCGCGCTCGCGGCACAGGGCTACCTCGTCACCTTCGGCATCGCACCCAGCGCGCCGGAAACCGGCTTCGGCTACATCCGCGCGGGCACCGCGATCGACGGCGGATTCGCCATCGACGCCTTCGTGGAAAAGCCCGACCTCGCCACCGCCCAAAGCTACCTCGCCGCCGGCAACTACACCTGGAACGCCGGCATGTTCTGCTTCAGCGCGCGCGCCCTGCTGGACGCCGCCGCGGCCACCTGCCCGGACGTGCTCGCCGCCGCACGCGCCTGCCTCGCCACCACCGCGCGGGAAGGTGACGCGGTGAGCTTCGACAAACCCGCCTTTCTGGCCCAGCCCGACATCTCCATCGACTATGCCGTGATGGAACGCGCGTCGCGACGCGCCGTGGTGCCGGCGCACTTCGACTGGAGCGACATCGGTTCGTGGAACGCGCTGGGCGAACTCACCGCACCCGATGCGGCGGGGAACCGCGTGCAGGGCGAGGCCATCGTGGTCGAAGGTGGCGGAAACTTCATCCAGAGCGAAGGCCGCCTGATCGCGGCGGTGGGCGTGAACGATCTCGTCATCGTCGACGCCGGCGATGCCGTGCTGGTGGCCGACCGCACCAAGGTGCAGGCGGTGCGCGAAGTGGTGGACACCCTGCGCCGACGCGACCACTACGCCGCCCTGCACCACCTCACCGTGCACCGCCCCTGGGGCAGCTACACCGTGCTGGAGGACGCTGCGGACTGCAAGGTCAAGCGCCTCACGGTGAAGCCCGGCGGCGTGCTCTCGCTGCAGCGCCACCAGCGCCGCAGCGAGCACTGGACGGTCGTCCAGGGCACCGCGAAAGTGCGCGTGGGCGAGGAAGAGATGCTGCTGGAGCGAAACCAGTCGACCTACATCCCGATGAACACCCTGCACCGCCTGGAAAACCCCGGCGACTGCGACCTGCACCTGATCGAGACCCAGTGCGGCGACTACTTCGGCGAAGACGACATCGAGCGGCTGGAAGACGTGTACGGGCGCTGTTGACAGCGCCGTGCCCGCTGCCGACACTGTGCGCCGTCACTGGGGAGTAGCCGCCTCCGCAACGGAGGAGCCGACGTCAACAGACTTGGTCGACGGACCATGGCGTCGGTGGCAAGGGCGAGACCTTTGACCGTGTTTTCCGGAGCCGGGCCGGCGACGGACGACAGGGTCATTGGTATCCGATCGCCGGCCCGCATGGAACCCTGAGTGGAAGCCCTCATCACCTCGTTCGGCATGGTCGCCATCGCCGAAATCGGCGACAAGACCCAGCTCCTGTCGTTCGTGCTGGCGGCACGCTTCCCGCGGCAGGCGTGGCGCATCGTTGCCGGCATCCTTGTTGCCACCCTGGTCAACCACTTCGGTGCCGCCGCGATCGGCGACTGGGTCGCGCTGCACGTGGGGCCGGCGCTGATGCGATGGATTCTGGGCCTTGCATTCCTGGGTTTTGCGGCCTGGGCGCTGATTCCCGACACGCTGGATGAATCGGACGCGCGCCCGCTGCGGCGCGGCGCCTTCCTCACCACCCTGATGCTGTTCTTCCTGGCCGAAATGGGCGACAAGACCCAGCTCGCCACCGTGGCGCTGGGGGCACGCTACGACAGCCTCATCATGGTCACGCTCGGCACCACGCTGGGCATGATGGCGGCCAACGTGCCGGCGGTGCTGGTGGGCGAGAGCCTGTCGCGGCGATTCCCGCTGGCAAGGATGCGCTTCGTGGCCGCGGCGATCTTCGCGGTGTTCGGCGCGCTGATCCTTCTTGGCCTGGATTTCGGACTGACGCCGAGCGGCTGAACGCGGCGATCTTTCCAGCACCTGGTTGGCTGCAGCCAATGCACCAGCCGCAGGAATGCATTGCCGAGTCTGTTCTTCACTTTTCCCGAGCAAGCTGGGGAATCCGGTCTGCGCCGCATCTGGCCTTCCGCATGACGGATCACGGGTTATGCTGACTTCGGATCGCTTCAGGCCTTGCTCCTGAGGCGCGTCAGGATTTCCTCGCGCGCCTCGCGCAGGATGGAGTCGCGATCCAGGCTTTCCACGATGTCGGCCACCACGCGCTTTGGGCCGTGTTCGCCCCAGCTCTTGCCCTGCGCCAGGTATTTCTCGGCAGCCTGTCCGACCAGCACGGTGGCGTACCAGGCCAGCGCGCCCTGGGCGGCGGCGGTGAGCGCGGTGGACAGGCCCGCACTTGCGACCTTGAGCGCGGAGGCTGCCAGATGCACGCCCCAGATCGCTCCCATCAGTGCCGCCAGCTGCGCGGCGATGGTGGCGAGCAGCCGGCCGGCCTCCATGCGCGTCAGCGGCAGGCCGTAGATGCGCGAAAGGTGCATCACCAGCGCGACATCCAGCGTGGCGGCGGCGAGAAGATCGGCCACCGGCACCGGGTTGAGCGCCACCGCCACGCCCTTGCCCAGGCAGTACATCCGGATGGTGCGGCCGGCCAGCTCCTGGCGGACCGCGGTCAGGCGCCCGCCGATCTCGTCCGAGAGTTTTCCGGCGAAGAGCGCGGCGTTGAGCGCCGCCAGGGTCTTGCCTTCGGCCTGCAGGATTTCCAGGATCCGCCCGCGCAGCGCCGCGACATCGACCTCGCGCGCGCGTTCGATTTCCACCTCGCGCCCGTCCGCCTGCACCTGGAGCACGCGCTGCGCGGAGGGTTGGGCCATCACCGCGACCACGTTTTCCGCCAGCACCAGGCCGCGCGCGTGTTCGCGCAGCCGCGCCAGCAGCGCCTCGTGCTCCTGCGCCGAGTAGCGGTCGGCCTTGTTGAGCACCAGGAGCAGCGGGCGCTGGGCGCGCGCCAGAAGGCGCAGCGCATCCACTTCCACCGAGGTCAGGTCGCCGTCGGCAACGAAGATCACCAGGTCGCTGCGGCCGGCCACGTCGAAGGCCAGGGCCTCGCGTTCCTCGCCGGAAAGCTCGTTGATGCCGGGCGTGTCGATCAGGTGGACGCCCTGCCCCAGCGCCTCGCGCCAGGCGCGGTGGCCGGCCGTGACGGTCGTGCCGTGCAGCACGCCGACCTCGAAGGCCGCCTCGCCCAGCAGCGCGTTGAGCAGGGCCGATTTGCCCACGCTCACCCGTCCGAACACGGCGATGTGGAGATGGCCGTGTTCGAGCTTGTCGAGCATCACCTCGATGCGACCGTAGTCGGCCGCGAGGCTGGCGCGGATGGCACCGGGAATCGCCGGATCCTCGATCAGCGCGCGCAGGCTGTCGGCAGCGCGCAGCAGGTGCGCATCGCCGCTGCGCGCGGTCGCGCGCTCGTCGCGCCCCCGGCGCAGGCGGCGCCAGCGGTCACGCCAGCCCATGCGCGCTCCCTAACACGATCCCGTCCTGGCGCTATTTCGCGCGCAGCGAAAGGCGCGTGGTCACGCCGACTTCGTGCGCGATGGTGGAAGCGTCGGCCCAGTCGCCGCCGCCGACGCCGAAGTCGAGCCGGTTGAGCGTGGCTTTGCCTTGCAGCGTGGCGGTTTCCCCCTCCTGCGACCAGGTGAACTCGAGCGTCACCGGCTTTTCCACGCCGCGCAGGGAAAGCCTGCCATCGGCGGCAAAGCGGCCGCCGCCCAGGTCGCGGAAGGCGGTGGCGACGTAGCGCGCGTCGGGAAAGCTCGCCACCGAGAAGAAATCCTCTCCGCGCAGGGTTTCATCGCGGTCGGCGTTCTTCGTGTCGGCGCTGCCCAGGGAAATCTCCACCTCGAAGCGCGCGCCGGACAGCTGGGCCGGATCGAAGGTGATGGCCGGGACGAAGGTCTTGAACAGGCCCTCGAAGGCCTCGCTTTCGGCGGTGCCGGAAAAGCCCAGCGTGGAGGCGGCCGGATCGGCCTGCCAGTCGGCCGCATGCGCGCCGAAGGCAAGCATCAGCGCGGCGGAAAGTAGCGCGGAGCGGAGCAACATGGAGGACTCCTTCAACGTGGATTTTCGAACGAGGCGGGCAGCATGCGCGACAGCGTGCGGTCGCGCTGCACCAGGTGATGGATCAGCGCGCCGCCGGCGTGCAGCACGATGAGCGCGATCAGCACCCAGGCACCCCACTCGTGCACGGCATGCGCCAGATCCTTGAGCGCAGGATCAGGCGCGACCAGCTTGGGTACCGTGAAGGCACCGAAGAACTTCATCGCGCGCAGGCCGCTGGCCGAGTCGTAGAGCCAGCCGGAGATCGGCATGGCCAGCGCCAGGACATAGATCGCCAGATGCACGCCCTGCGCCAGCAGGTGCTGGGCGGCACTGGTGCCGGGCACCGGCCGCGGCGCGCCGGCGTAGAGGCGCCAGCCCAGCCGCAGCAGCATGAGCGCCAGCACGGCCAGGCCGAGCGATTTGTGCAGGTCGTACACCCAGAAATAGCGCGGCGAGCGCGGCAGTTCGACCATCACCATGCCCACCGCCAGCAGCGCCAGGATCAACGCGGCGATCAGCCAGTGCAGGGTCATGCTCGGCCAGGCCCAACGATCATCGGTGTTGCGCAGCGTCATGGAAATCCTCGCGACAGGGATCGGAAAGCCCAGCCTAACCGCAGGACACGGCGGGAGAAAGCCGCACGAGCGCACCGCAGCATTGCAGGATTGGCAGCAATGCGCGCATCTCGCCCCCTCACTGCGCGTCCCGCGTGCGGATCGCCTCGACCTCGATTTCCAGCCGCACCGCATCGCCCACGGCGCGGCGGCTGGCGCGCAGCCCGAACGCCGCGCGGCTCAGCGTGGCGACGGCGGAAAAACCGGCGGTGCGGCGCATCGCATTGTAGGGCGTGCGCGCCAGCCGGTTGAGCCGCACCTCCAGCGTCAGCGGCGCCTGAACGCCGCGCAGGCGGAGCGTGCCGTGCACCCGCGCACGGTTTTCATCGATCGGTTCGACTCGTTCGGACACGAAGCGCGCCTCGGGAAAGGCCCCGGCATCGAGCCAGGCGGGCGCGAGGATGCGCGCGTTGAACCCTTCATCGCCCAGGTCCAGCGTCGCAAGGTCCACGCGCACATCCAGGCGCGCCGTGGTCCAGTCCTCCGTGTCGAAAAAGAGCACGCCCTGCGGACGCGAGAACGTCCCCATGGCGCGGGAAAAGCCGTTGTGGTCCACGCGGAAAAGAATGCGCGAGTGCACCGGATCGAGCCGATAGGCCAGCGCTTCCGCCATCGCCAGCGGGCCGGCCAGCAGCAGCGCCGCACCCAGCCCGCAGGCAGCAAGGAGCATTCCCTTCATCCACGGTCCTTCCTTCCGGAACCTCCCGATGCTACACGCCGAGGAAGACTCCTGGCAGCGGTGCCTCGCTCGCGGGTTTATTCTGGCCCGGACTTTCACTTGGCCCCTCCCATGAATGCCACCCGCTCACCCCATCAACCACACCCCGCCCCTGCGGCCCTGTGCCGTATCGACACGGAACTGGGCCGCATCACGCTGGCGGCCACCGGAATCGGCCTGTGCGGCCTGTGGTTCGAAGGGCAACGCCATCTTCCCGATCTTGCGCGGATACCCGTACGCGAAGACCACCCGCTGCTCAACGAGGCCGGCGCGCAGCTGCGGCAGTATTTCGCCGGCCAGCGCCGCGCCTTCAACCTGCCGCTCGACCTTTCCCTCGGCACGCGTTTCCAGCAGGGCGTGTGGGAGGCGCTGCGGGGCATCGAGTTCGGCAGCACGACGACCTACGGCACGCTCGCCGCACGCCTCGGGCGGCCGAGCGCCGTGCGCGCCGTGGCCGCGGCGGTCGGGCGCAACCCCGTGAGCGTCATCGTGCCCTGCCACCGCGTGCTTGGTGCCGACGGCGCCCTGACCGGGTATGCCGGGGGCCTGGACCGCAAGCATCGCCTGCTGGAACTCGAGTCCGCGTGAAAGCTGTCCTTACCGCGCTCCGGCGATAGACTCGACGACCCTTCGAATCCTTCCACCGGAGCGCGCCATGTTCCTTCGCCTGCTCGCCTGCGCCGCCGCGCTGGCGATCGCCCTTCCCGCCGCCGCCGAGCCGGTGCTGTTCACGCAGATGAACGGCTACAGCCTGGACAGCGCGGGCGCCCTGCGGCGCTTCGACGCCCTGCTGGTCGACGAGGACGGCCGCATCCTGGACGCCGGCACCGAATCGGCGCTGCGTGCCCGCGCCGAAGACGCCCGGATCGAATCGATGGCCGGCCGCACGGTGCTGCCCGGCCTGACCGACGCGCACGGGCACCTGATGGGGCTGGGATTCGGGTTGATGCAGGCCGATCTGGTCGGATCGAGTTCGCTGGAAGAGGCGCAGGCGCGCGTCCGCGATTTCGCCAGCAGGCATCCGCAGGCCGAATGGATCGTCGGCAGCGGCTGGAACCAGGTGATCTGGAACCTGGGGCGCTTTCCCACCGCCGCCGAGCTGGACGCGGCGGTAGCGGATCGTCCGGCCTGGCTGGAACGGGTCGACGGCCACGCCGGCTGGGCCAACACCGCCGCACTGCGCCGCGCCGGCATCGACCGCAGCACGCCCGACCCGGTGGGCGGGCGCATCGAGCGCGACGCGGACGGCGAGCCAACCGGCGTGCTGGTGGACGCCGCCATGTCGCTGGTGGGAGGCAAGATTCCGCCCGCCGATGCGGCGCAGTCGCGCGCTGCGCTGCAGGGCGCGCTGCAAGCGCTGGCCAGCCTCGGCCTGACCTCCGTGCACGATGCCGGCATCAGCGCGCCGGACTGGCGCCTGTACCGCCAGTTCGCCGACGAGGGCCGCCTGAGCCTGCGCATCTACGCGATGGTGCGCGACACCGGCGAGGACTTCGACGCAATCTCCGCCGACGGCCCGCTCCTGGCCCATGGCAACGACCACCTCACCGTGCGCAGCGTGAAGATGTGGGCAGATGGCGCGCTCGGCAGCCGCGGCGCGGCCATGATCGAGCCCTACAGCGACGATCCGCACAACCGCGGCCTGCTCTTCCGCACCCCGGCCGAACTGCGCTCGGCCACCGAAAAGGCGTTCGCCAAGGGGTTTCAGGTCAACATCCACGCCATCGGCGACGCCGGTGTGCGCGAAGTGCTCGACGCCTACTCGCAGGCCTACGCCACCTGGCCCGCCGCGCGCGGCTACCGCAACCGCGTGGAACACTCGCAGATCGCCGCGCTTCAGGACATCCCGCGCTACCTCCCGCTCCGGCTCATCGCTTCGATGCAGCCCACCCACGCCACTTCGGACATGAACATGGCCGAGGATCGCGTCGGCCCGCAGCGCATCCTCGGCGGCTACGCCTGGCGCCGCTTCCTCGATCAGGGCACGCGCATCGCGGGCGGTTCGGATTTCCCTGTGGAGCTTCCCAACCCGTTCTTCGGCCTGCACGCGGCGGTTACGCGCCAGGACCACGAGAACCATCCCGACGGCGGCTGGCACGCCGACCAGCGCATGAGCCGCGAGGAAGCGCTGCGCGCCTTCACACTCGATGCGGCCTACGCCGCACACCAGGAAGATCGACAGGGCACGCTGGAGCCGGGCAAGTGGGCCGACTTCATCGTGCTCGACCGCGACTACTTCACCCTCCCGGCCGAAGAAATCTGGAAGATCCGGGTGCTCCAGACCTGGGTCGGCGGCAAGCAGGTGTTCCTGCGCTGACGGAGAAGCACACGCTTGACGATGACGCCCCCCTCGCGCGCCTTCCTCTGGCGCCTCACCCTGCTGCTGGCCGGACTGTCGATGTTCGGCCCCTTCGCGATCGACTCGGTCTTCCCGGCCTTTCCCGCGCTGCAGGCCGACTTCTTCGCCTCGCACGCGGCCGTGCAGCAGACCATCAGCGTGTATCTGGCCGCATACGCCCTGATGAGCATCCTGCACGGACCACTGTCGGACGCGGTCGGACGCCGCCCTGTGATCCTCGCGGGCGTGGCGGTGTTCGTGCTGGCCTGCGTCGGAGCCGCGATGGCGCAGAACCTGTTCTGGCTGCTGGTGTTCCGCGCACTGCAGGGCATGTCTGCGGGCGCCGGGCTGATCGTGGCGCGCGCGGTGATCCGCGACTGTCTGGACGGAGATCCGGCGCAGAAGCTGATGGCGCAGGCCACCATGATCTTCTCGGTGGCACCGGCCATCGCACCGATCATCGGCGGCTGGATCCTGGGCTGGACCACCTGGCACGGCATCTTCTGGGCCATGGCGCTGTTCGCCTTTCTGGTGCTGCTGGCCTGTCTGGCCTGGATGCCCGAAAGCCACCCCGCGCAGGCGCGCACGCCGCTGCGGCTGCGTCCGCTGGTGCGGCGCAACTGGGCGATCCTGAAGAACCCGCGATTCCTGCAACTCTCGCTCGCGGCCTGCCTCAATTTCGGGGCGATGTTCCTCTACATTTCCTCCGCGCCGGTCGTGGTGCTCGATTTCCTCGGCCTCAATGAACAGCAGTTCGGCTGGATGTTCGTGCCGATCGTGACCGGCCTGATGCTCGGCTCCTTCCTCTCCAGCCGACTGGCCGGCCGCGCCAGCCAGTCGACCACGGCGAAGATCGGTTTCGGGCTGTCGCTGTTCGGCGCGCTCGCCAACCTGATCCACAACCTGGCCGTGGACCACCTCGCCCTGCCCTGGGCGGTGATCCCGCTGGGCTTCGCCGCCGCCGGAATCGGCACCGCGTTCCCGCTGCTGACCATCCTCATGCTCGACATGTATCCGCGCCACCGCGGCAGTGCGGCCTCGATCCAGGCCTTCACCAGCCTGAGCATCAACGCGCTCATCGCCGGCGCACTCGCGCCGCTGCTGGCGCCGCACCGCCTCGGGCTGGCATGGGTCTCGCTGTCCATGTGCGCCGCCGCGATCGCGCTGTGGTGGCGCTACCGGCGCGGAATCCGGCGCGATCCGGTGCTGCCCCGCACCCGCCCCATGATCGACAAGGCCGAACAGCTCTGAAGCCGCGCGGTGCGGCTCTACAATGGACGCATGGACATCTTCACGCTGGAACCCGGCCACGCGCCGCTGCTGGTAAGCCTGCCGCACGACGGCACCCGCATCCCCGAAGCCCTCGCCGCGCGCATGACGCCCGCCGCGCGCGCGGCACCGGACACCGACTGGTTCGTCTCGCGCCTCTACGCCTTCGCGCGCGAACTCGGCGCCTCCATCCTGCGCCCGCACCATTCGCGCTACGTCGTGGACCTCAACCGGCCGCCGGACGACGTTTCCCTCTATCCCGGCCAGAACACCACCGGACTGTGTCCGGACGTGCGCTTCACCGGCGAACCCGTGTACCTGCCGGAGGAAGCGCCCGACGCGACAGAAATTGCCGAACGACGCGAACGCTACTGGCGCCCTTACCACGACGCACTGGCCGGCGAACTGGCGCGCCTGCGCGAGCATTTCGGCCGCGTCGTGCTGTGGGACGGACACTCGATCCGGGGCACGCTGCCCTTCCTGTTCGAAGGCCGCCTGCCCGATCTCAATCTCGGAACGGCCAGCGGCGCCAGCTGCTCCCCCGCGCTCCAGTCGCGCCTGACCGGAGTGCTCGAGAACCAGCGCGATTACAGCCACGTCGTCAACGGCCGCTTCAAGGGCGGCCACATCACCCGCCACTACGGCGCACCGGCCGAGGGCGTCGAAGCGATCCAGCTCGAACTGGCCCAATCCACCTACATGGACGAGGACTCCGCGACCTTCCTGCCGGAGCGCGCCCGGAAACTGGAGCGCACCGTGCTGCGCCCGCTGCTGGAAGCGGCGCTGGAATTCGCTGCATCCTGAAGTTCACGACGCACCTCGCCGCGGCACGCTCCAATGCAGCCGACACGGGCGTGGGACCTTGTATCTGGATCGCGCGCAGCGTCAGGCACTGCTTGCCGTGCTGGTCGATTATCAGGATTACCACTGAGGCAAAGAGGATGAACATGCACAACCCGCCCCACCCTGGCGAAGTCCTGCGCGAATGGCTGGAGGGCGTTACCGCCACCGATGCCGCTGCACGATTGGGTGTCACCCGCGTTGCGTTCTCGCGCATCCTGAACGGGGCAGCCGGCATCAGCGCAGAAATGGATTTGCGGCTGTCCAAGGCGCTGAACACCACGCCCGGCATGTGGTACGCGATGCAAGCCGACTTCGACATGTGGCAGGCGCAGCGCACGTTCCGCGCCAAGGTGCGCCCAATACTGGACCGCGTGCGGACCTGATACCGGCGCGACGCCATGACACGAAAGTCGGCCACCCCAGACAATACCGGGCCTCACGCATGCCGGGCTTCGTGAAGCCCACTGATGATGCGCGGCACGTCCTGCGCGCCTTGATCGCGTCCTGAGCCAGCGTTCGAGCGGCTGCCCTGCTGGTTCGAGGCTGAGTTATGCCCGATCCCCTATCAGCATTCAGAAGCCGTTTCGGAGACTTTTCGGAGACAGACACGAAAAAGGCCCGCCGAAGCGAGCCTAATTCGTTGTTTTCATTGGTGGGCGGTATAGGGTTCGAACCTATGACCCCTGCCGTGTGAAGGCAGTGCTCTACCGCTGAGCTAACCGCCCGATATTCGGGCCGCGCATTATGACGGCAATGCGCAAACCGGTCAATGGCCGAGGCCGACCGCCGAGGCGTTCCTACTCTGCCGCCGCTTTGGGCACGGGGGCCGGGGTTTCGTAGATGAGGTAGGGATCGGCCTGATGGTTGATGACCGACTCGTCGACGACCACCTTGGAGACGTTTTCCAGCGACGGCAGCTCGTACATGGTGTCGAGCAGGACCGACTCCAGGATCGTTCGCAGGCCGCGCGCGCCGGTCTTGCGTTCCATCGCCTTGCGCGCCACGGCCAGCAGCGCGTCGGAGCGGAATTCCAGGTCCACGCCCTCCATCTCGAACAGCTTCTTGAACTGCTTGGTGATGGCATTCCTGGGCTCGGTGAGGATGCGCATCAGCGCCTCCTCGTCCAATTCCTCGAGCGTGGCCACGACCGGCAGACGACCGATGAATTCGGGGATGAGGCCGAACTTGATGAGGTCTTCCGGCTCCACTTCCGCGAGCAGCTTGCCGACGCTGGCCTTCTGCTTCTTGCTGCGCACCTCCGCGCCGAAACCGATGCCGCCCGCGTCCAGGGTGCGTTGCTGGATGATCTTTTCCAGCCCGGCGAACGCACCGCCGCAGATGAACAGCACGTTCTTGGTGTCGACCTGCAGGAATTCCTGCTGCGGGTGCTTGCGACCGCCCTGCGGCGGCACGCTGGCAATGGTGCCTTCGATCAGCTTGAGCAGCGCCTGCTGCACGCCTTCTCCCGAGACATCGCGGGTGATCGAGGGGTTCTCGCTCTTGCGCGAGATCTTGTCGATTTCGTCGATGTAGACGATGCCCTGCTGCGCCTTCTCGACGTCGTAGTCGCACTTTTGCAGGAGCTTCTGGATGATGTTCTCGACATCCTCGCCGACGTAGCCGGCTTCGGTCAGCGTGGTGGCGTCGGCGATGGTGAACGGCACGTTGAGGAGCCGCGCCATGGTTTCGGCCAGCAGCGTCTTGCCCGAGCCGGTCGGGCCGACCAGCAGGATGTTGGATTTGGACAGCTCGACTTCGTCGTTCTTCTGTCGGCTCTCGATGCGCTTGTAGTGGTTGTAGACCGCCACCGACAGCGCCTTCTTGGCGCGCGACTGCCCGACGACGTACTGGTCGAGCACGTCCATGATCTCGCGGGGTTTGGGAAGGTGGCTGCGAGAAGTGGACGCCTTCTCCTCCAGCTCTTCGCGGATGATGTCGTTGCACAGCTCTACGCACTCGTCGCAGATGAACACCGACGGGCCAGCGATCAGCTTGCGCACCTCATGCTGGCTCTTGCCGCAGAACGAGCAGTACAGGATCTTGCCACTGTCACCGCCACGGCCTTGCCGTTCTTCACTCATGCCTGCCTACGTCCGCAAATTGCCTGACACACCCCGAGGATAGCTCAGGGCGCATCGAAAAAAGTGCATCGGACGGCAAATTTCCGTCCGATGGCTGCCTTTCACCCGCGATCTCCGCGGGCGAAACCTCGCCTGGCTTCGATCAGCCCGGCTTGACCGACTCGTCGGGGCGCCGCTCCAGAACCTCGTCGATCAGCCCGTAGGCCTTGGCGTCCTGCGCGTTGAAGAACAGGTCGCGCTCGACGTCGCGCTCGATGCGCTCCAGAGGCTGCCCGGTGTTGGCGGCGAATTCCTCGTTGAGGCGGCGGCGCAGATAAAGAATCTCGCGCGCCTGGATCTCGATGTCGGTGGCCTGGCCCTGCGCGCCGCCGTGCGGCTGGTGGATCATCACGCGCGAATTGGGAAGGGCGAATCGCTTGCCCTTGGCGCCAGCGGCCAGCAGGAACGAGCCCATGCTGGCGGCCTGGCCGACCACCATCGTGCTCACGTCCGGCTTGAGGAAGCGCATGGTGTCGTAGATCGCAAGGCCCGCCGTGACCACGCCGCCCGGACTGTTGATGTAGAGGTGGATGTCCTTGTCCGGATTCTCCGACTCCAGGAACAGCATCTGCGCGATGACCACGTTGGCGACGTAGTCGTCGATCGGGCCGACCAGAAAGATCACACGCTCCTTCAGCAGGCGCGAGTAGATGTCGTAGGCGCGCTCGCCGCGGCTGGTCTGTTCGACCACCATCGGCACGAGGTTCAGGCCTTGCACGTTCATTGTTTGGGTACTCCCGAAGGGTGGCTGCCGCCTCAGGCGGCGGCCCCCGGATTCATCACTTCATCGAAGCTCAGCGTGGTGGTGCTGGCGTCGGCGTGGTCGGCGATCCAGTCGATGACCTGATCCTCGATCACGCGACTGCGCAGACCGTCCAGAAGCTGGGGGTCCTTGCGGTAAAGTTCAATGACCTGCTCGGGCTCTTCGTAGGTGGAGGCGATCAGCTGCATCATCTCCTGCAGGCGAGCCGGATCCAGACGGATGTTGTTCTGGCGTGCCAGCTCGCCCAGGAGCACGGCCGCGGTCACGCGCTGCTTCGCCGAAGCGAGGAAGGGTTCGAGGTTGATCTTCTCGGGCACCTGCTGGCCCTGGGCGCGCGCCTGCTCGGCAGCCTGGCGGGCCAGACCACGGGCTTCGGCTTCGATCATGCGGCCGGGAACCTCCAGATCGGCATGGGAAGCCAGCAGCTTGGCGATCACGTCGTTCTTCAGGCGCACCATCAGCGCGCCCTTCAGCTCGCGCTCCAGATTGGATCGCACTTCGGCGCGGAAGCGGTCGGGACCGCCGCCGGGAATGCCGAACGCGGCGAAGAAGGCGTCATCCAGCTCGGGCAGGCGCGACTCGGAGACGCGCACCACTTTGACGTCGATCTTCGCCGCCTTGCCCGCCAAAGCGGGATTGCGGTAGTCGGCCGGGAACGTGACCTGGACTTCCTTGGTGTCACCGATGCCAAGGCCGACCAGCTGCTCCTCCAGTTCGACCAGGATGCCGCCCGAGCCCAGCACGGTGCCGGAACGATCCACGCCCTCGGCGGGAATGCGGCCCGCATCGGTGGTTGCCACCGACTCGAACATCACCAGGTCGCCCGTCTGACCGGCGCGCTGCACGTCTTCCCAGCTGCGGCGCTGCTGGCGCAGGGTCTCGATCATGCGGTCGATGTCGGCGTCGACCACTTCGGCCACCGGGCGCGTGATCTTGAGCGCGGACACGTCGATCGTGCCGATCTCGGGCATCACCTCGAAGGTAGCCACATACTTGAACTCGCCACCCTCGGGCAGGCCGGAAGTCTCGATCTGCGGCTGCACCGCCGGCCGCAGGTTTTCCTTCTGCACCGCCTCGTTGAAAGATCGCTGGATCAGATCCCCCACGGCCTCGTTGCGCACCTGCGCGCCAAAACGCTGCTCGATCACCTTGCCGGGCACCTTGCCGGGGCGAAAGCCCTTCAGGCGCACGGTGCGCGACAGTTCGCCAAGGCGCTGGCGTATGGTGGATTCGAGCTGGTCGGAAGGAACGCTGACGGTGAGCTTGCGGCCGAGCGTGCCGAAATTTTCGATCGAGACTTGCATGGTCACTCCTCAAGGGTTTCGCGCCGCGGCCCGCAGCGGGCCACGGCGCATGGAATCGGGCCGCCAATGATGCCCGGCGGGGCCGCAATCCGCCACTGCCGGCGCTTGCGGACCTCCGGCCGGAAACCGGACGGGATGGTGCGAAAGGAGAGACTCGAACTCTCACGGGTTGCCCCACTGGAACCTAAATCCAGCGCGTCTACCAGTTCCGCCACTCTCGCAACGCACGAACACCCGCGCCTGCCTGAACGCGGCGGGGCCGGTTCGCAGATGCGGGTGACGAAGCCTTGGGGGGAAAGGAAAAGATGGTGGGCCGTGTAGGATTCGAACCTACGACCAATTGATTAAGAGTCAACTGCTCTACCAGCTGAGCTAACGGCCCATCTTTTGCAAACTGCCGCCTGGGCGGCTTCGACCCGGCATTATGCCGCATCGCGGGGTGGGGTGGAAGACGGGACTCGAACCCGCGACCCCCGGAATCACAATCCGGTGCTCTAACCAACTGAGCTACATCCACCACGGAAACCAATCGCGCTCCGATCCATCCCTGGAGCGCCCGCCGTTCGGCATCCCTGCCTCACCGGCATCATCCGCTCGATCTGCCACCGGCAGATCGAAAGCGGCGGATGCTGCCACCAACTGAGCTACATCCACCACGGAAACCAATCGCGCTCCGATCCATCCCTGAAGCGCCCGCCGTTCGGCATCCCTGCCTCACCGGCATCATCCCAATCGGCGTTCCACCTGGCGCGCCCGACAGGAATCGAACCTGTAACCCCCGGCTTAGAAGGCCGGTGCTCTATCCGGTTGAGCTACGGGCGCATCGGGAAATGATAGCGCACCGCCGCTGTCCTTCAGGGTTCGGACCGGCGCGATCCGTGGTCGGGGCAGAGGGATTCGAACTCTCGACATCCAGCTCCCAAAGCTGGCGCTCTACCAGGCTGAGCTATACCCCGATTGAAGCGCCGGTCTGGCCGCAGGATCGCCCTGCAGGGCCGCACATCTTACGCGGCGGCATCCGCAGCGTCAATGCGAATCCGGTTCAGAACTCGTAGCCCACGGAGAGGACGGCGCGCCCGCTGGCGAGATGACGCTCGCCGAGCGATTCGGCCAGGGTGTCGTTGTAGCCGGAAGTGGTGACGTAGGCCAGCTTGGTCGCCACCGGGCCGAAGCTGCGCGCGAGCGACAGCTCGTAGTCGTTGTAGGCTCCGCCCAGCTCGCGGCCCAGGTCGTAGCGGCCCGCGGCCGCGCCGAGCTGGAAGCCCGAGTCACCCAGATCCCAGTTGCCCGCCAGCGCGAGGTACAGGCCCTCGTGTCCGAGGTTCACCGCATCGTCGGACCAGGCCACGGTCGCGGTGTAGTTCTCGCCCAGCCCAAGCTCCACGGTGAACTCGTTGAAGTCCTGGTCGTAGTCCGGCCTGGAGCCGGGGTAGAAGGTGCGGGTGTAATCGAGCGTCAGGCTCAGGAAGTCGCTGAGCTCGTGGCTCCAGCCCACATACAGGTTGCTCTCGTAGCGGATGCCGTCGTCCCAGTCCTCGCCGGGCGGCACGAAATCCACTCCCCAGAACTGGCCGCCGACGTAGAAACCGGACTCGTGGTCGAGATTGGCCTCCAGCTGCCAGGTCGGATCCTCCTGGGTCTGTGAAACGCCGTGCCAGGTGTAGTCGCTGGCAACCCCGATGATGCCGCTCACCGACCAGGCGGATTCCGCCTGCGCCACGACGGGCAGCGCGGCTGTGGACAGAACAAGGGCGGCGGCAAGGCGGGACAGCTTGTACATGGGGGTCTCCCGGCAGGGGAAAGGGAAAGGACGCGTACATTACCCAAGCGCGTGCTCACGCTCCAGTGTCGCCGATGCCGCAGCAGCCTGGCCGCGGCAAGCGCCGGCACACCGCAGGCCGGCCGCTTTGGACGTTGACAGCCCGGACCCTCCTGCCGAACATGCAGCGCTGCGGCATCGGGCCGCGTCGTTCCGGAATTCCGACATGAAGATCAACCACCTCAAGGTCGCGCCGCTCGCGGCGGCACTGCTGTTGCTCGCGGCCTGCGGCAGCCAGTCCCAGGACGCGGCGACGCCCGCCGCGCCCGTTGCCGAAGCCAAGGTGCTGCACGTCTACAACTGGTCCGACTACGTGGCCGAGGACACCATCGAAAAATTCGAAAAAACCACCGGCATCAAGGTGGTGTACGACGTGTACGACTCCAACGAGATGCTGGAGGCCAAGCTGGTCACCGGCGGATCGGGCTACGACGTGGTGTTTCCTTCCGCGCGCCCTTTCGCGCAGCGCCAGATCGCCTCGGGCATCTACGCCACGCTCGACAAGGCCAAGCTGCCGCACTCCTCCAACATCGATCCCGCACTGCAGAAGGCGCTGACCGACGTCGATCCCGATGGCAGCCACGCGGTGCCCTACATGTGGGGCACCACGGGCCTGGGCATCAACGTGGCCAAGGTCCGGGAAGTGCTGGGCGAGGACGCCAAGCTCGACTCCTGGGGCCTGCTGTTCGATCCGGCAAACTCCGCAAAGCTGGCCCAGTGCGGCATCAGCGTGCTCGACGACGACCAGGAGACCTTCTCGGCCGCGCTGATCTGGCTGCAGCAGGATCCCAACTCGAAGGACTCTTCCCAGATCGACGCGGTAAAGCAGGCCTACGCCGCAATCCGTCCGCACATCCGCTACTTCAACTCCTCCAAGTACATCGACGATCTGGCCAACGGCGACCTGTGCCTGGCGATGGGCTATTCGGGCGACGTGTTCCAGGCGCGCGACCGCGCCGAAGAAGCCGGCAACGGCGTGGAGATCGCCTACATCCTTCCGTCCGAAGGCGCGGTGCGCTGGTTCGACCTGATCGCCATCCCGCGGGACGCCCCGCATCCCGAAAACGCGCACGCCTTCATCGACTACCTCCTGCAGCCGGAAGTCATCGCCGGCATCAGCAACTACGTCGGCTACGCCAACCCCAACCAGGCCGCCACGGTGCTGCTGGACCCGGAAATCGCGCAGAACCCGGGCATCTATCCGCCTGCGGACGTCGTTGCCAAGCTGGTCGATCCGGTGTCGCTGCCCGAATCGCTCCAGCGCGAGCGCGTGCGCGCCTGGACCGCCATCAAGAGCGGCCAGTAGGCCACGATCACGCCTTCCGCCACCCCGCCGCCGGCGCTCTCGCGCCGGCGGATGAATTTCAGGAATCCGCCTGATGGCCCAACCTTCGATCCGCCGGCCGACGCCGGTCGCGCCGTGGCAGGACACCTCCGCCCAGCCATTCCTGCGCATCCGCAACGTCACCAAGACCTACGGAAAGCTCTACGCCTGCGACGACGTTTCGCTCGACATCTACAAGGGCGAACTGTTCGCCCTGCTCGGCGGTTCGGGTTCGGGCAAGAGCACGCTGCTGCGCATTCTCGCCGGCCTGGTGAAGCCGGACCGCGGCACGGTGATGATCGACGGGGTGGACATCTCCGACCTGCCGCCCTACGAACGGCCGGTCAACATGATGTTCCAGAGCTACGCGCTGTTTCCGCACATGACGGTGGAACAGAACATCGCCTTCGGCCTCAAGCAGGATCGCCTCCCCGCCTCCGAGATCCGCGATCGCGTGGCGCAGATGCTGGAACTGGTGCGCATGCCCGACCTCGGCCGGCGCAAGCCCGACCAGCTCTCCGGCGGCCAGCGCCAGCGCGTCGCGCTGGCCCGCGCGCTGGCCAAGCAGCCCAAGCTGCTGCTGCTCGACGAGCCGCTCGGCGCACTCGACCGCAAGCTGCGCGAGCACACCCAGTTCGAGCTGATGAACATCCAGGAGCGCGTCGGCACCACCTTCGTGCTGGTCACCCACGATCAGGAAGAAGCCATGACCATGGCCTCGCGCCTGGCCGTGATGAACCACGGCGCGATCGCGCAGGTTTCCACGCCCGCCGGCCTGTACGAATATCCGGCCACGCGCTTCGTCGCCGAGTTCATCGGCTCCACCAACCTCATCGAAGGCCGCATTGCTTCGCAGGACGAAGCCGCCGGCACGGTGCGGGTGCATTGCGATGCGCTCGGTGCGGAGATTCTGGCGCGTTACGCCGATCCGATTCCGGTCGGCACGCCGGTCACCGTCTCGGTGCGGCCGGAAAAGATGGACGTACACGAAACCGCTCCGCGTGCCGACAACGTCGCGGTCGGGCAAGTCGTGGAAATCGCGTATCTGGGCGATGTCTCCATCTATCAGGTGAAAACCCCCTCGGGTGCCATCCTGCGCGTGCAGGAAACCCACATCGTGCGCAGCTCCGAGCCGCACTACGACTGGGACGACACCCTGTACCTTTCCTGGGAGGCCGGCTCGGCCGTGGTGCTGCCGACATGAACACGCGGCAAGCCGTCGGCATCGGCGGGTTCTGGG
>CAUJIN010000073.1 GCA_963205495.1 Pseudomonadota bacterium | reverse complement strand
GATAGAACCCCGGAAGCTCCCGATGGTGTTCGGGATGCTCGCGCATCATCCGCGCCAGCGCGTGCTGGGCCGGGTTGAAGCTGCAGAAGGTGACGTACTGGTGCACCTTGCGGAACTCCGCCGACAGCGCCGGCGGGGCGATGCAGTAGCCAAGCTTCCAGCCGGTGCAGTGGTAGGTCTTGCCGAACGAGGACACCACGAAGCTGCGCGCCGCCAGCTCCGGGTGGCGCAGCACGCTCTGGTGGACGGCACCGTCGAACACGATGTGTTCGTAAACTTCGTCGGACAGGAGCAGCACGCGCGTCTCCCGGAGGATCGCGGCCAGCGCATCGAGATCGGCGGCGGAAAACACCGCGCCGGTCGGGTTGTTCGGCGAGTTGACGATCAGCATCCGGGTGCGCGGCGTGATGGCCTCGCGCACGCGCTGCCAGTCGACGCGGAAGTCCGGCTCGACCAGCGGCACGTGCACCGCGCGCGCGCCGGCCAGGTCGATCGCCGGCTCGTAGCTGTCGTAGCAAGGATCGAGCACGATCACTTCATCGCCGACGCACACCGCGGCATGCACCGCGCAGAAGATCGCCTCGGTGGCACCGCTGGTGACGGTGATGTCGCTGCCGGCATCCACCCGCGCGCCGTACAGCCCGGCCGCCTTTTCGGCGATGGCCTCGCGCAGCGCCGGCACGCCCGCCATCGGCGCGTACTGGTTGTGGCCCTCGCGCATCGCCTGCGCTAGCGCCTCCACCAGGAAGGGCGGCACGTCGAAATCGGGAAAGCCCTGGCCGAGGTTGACCGCCGCATGCTCGGCCGCCAGCTGCGACATCGTGGTGAAGATCGTGGTGCCGACGCGCGGCAGCTTGGTGGCGAGGGCAAGGTTCACTGGCAGGGCACCGGCGAAGTCAGCAGGACCACATCCTCCCAGCTCTTCCAGCGGCCGCCCATGGGGGCGGGGAAGCTCACGTCCGCGCCCATGCGCGCATGGGTCGCATCGACCAAGCGGCGGCGCAGGATGCCCACCCCGGTCATCGTCGATGGCCCCATCGTGCACAGCGGGCAGCTCCCGGTCATGACGCTGGCCGCAAGCTCGCGCAGTTCGCCCACGGGCGCGGATTCCTCGCGGTGGGCGCGAATCCAGCGCGCCCGGCCCTGATCGTCGTAGATGTAGGCCAGGTAGGTTTCCAGCCCCGGATAGGTGAGCACCTCGAAACCGAAGCCCGAGCGCGCCGGCGTGTACCAGTTTCCGTCGGGCTTGAGCGCGCCGCCCGGCAACGGTTCGCAGGCGCCGCCGGCGGCCTCGATCCGCACCAGCCGCTGCGAGCCGCTCTCGCCGTCGAGGTTGAAGCTCACGTCCATGGTGTCCGCGTCGATGAGGCTGAGCGTGGCGGTGCCCACCACGACCGAATGGGTGCGCGTGCCGTCCCAGCTGAAGCGGTAGAGGTCGAAGCTCGCGCTGCCCTGATTCGGGCCAGGTGCCGGCAGGGTGCCGCCCAGCCAGGCCGGCGTGCCGTCCTGCAGGTAGGTGTACCAGCTCAGCGTCCAGACCGCGCCGTCGGCGAACGGAGAGAAGAAGAAGCCCGAGCCGGAACGCTGCGGGTTGAACCAGTTGCCATAGCCCGGCTGCGCGCGGCTGCCGCCGAACTCCAGCTCGACCGTCAGATCGAAGTCCGCCGCGCCCGTGCCGACGTTTTCGGGCGTGACGTACCAGCGCCCCGGCAAGAGCGAGCTGCCGCTCACCGACACCTGATCGTTGGCACCGGCCTGGGTGGAGGAAGCGGCGGCGGCGCTGCGCGGCGGTGCCGCATCGATGGAAGGCGAAGACGGAGACGCCTCGCGGGCCAGATGGAGTTTCACTTCGCCCGTGCCCTGGCTGGTCGCACGCAGCCGCGTGGCGTTGGGCGGAACCTGCAGGTACAGCCGATCCTGCGCCTGGCCTGCGATGAGCCGCATCGTGCGGCGCTCGCCGGGAACCAGCGCCGCCGCTGCGCCGCGCCCGTTCGCCGCGCGCGTCAGCCTGACCAGCACCTGCCCCACGCCGTCCGGACGCTCGCTGCCCGCGCCGATCAGCAGGTGGCCCCAGCGCGTCTCGCCTGGCGCCAGGGTCGGATCGTTCCAGGCCAACCGCACCGCGAAGGTTTCGCCATCGTCCGTGGCGCCCGGGCCGGTGGCGATCAGGGGGCGCTGCGAAGGCAACCTGCTCGAGGCCTGCATGGGAACCAAAGCCGCATCGATCGAAACCCGATCCTGTCCGGCCGAGGATGCTTTCCAGTTCTGCACCAGGATCCAGAAGCGATCGCCCTGTTCCACCTCCAGCACCAGATCGCATTGTTCGCTGGCGGTGGGTGTGGCGGACTTGCAGATTCGGCTCGACTCTGCCGGAAGATCGGTGGCACTGGCGGCACGGCCGACGTACAGGTCGATGTCCCGCGCGGAGCCGGACGAGGCTTCCACGCGCAGCCGCATCGTTCCGCTGCGCTCGGCCGTGAGACGGAAGAAGCGGGTGCCCTCATCGCCGGCAGCGAGATTGTCGTAGGCATCCTCCGGCGTCGGATCCGAAGGAATCGTGGCGGCAGCGCTCATTGGCCGGACCAGATCGCTGCCGGAGAAGCGCGCGCTCGGCAGCGCGACCAGCCCGGAAAGCGTCACATCGGCCCAGCCCGATTCCGACTCCACCTGCGCGCCGGACTGCGGCAGCACGATCCGTGCCGGCAGGTTGCCGGCAGAAGGGCGTATGGCTACCGGCAACACCACGTCCGGCGAACCGCCGCCCACGCGCGACAGCGTCACCTTGCCGCTCAGCCAGCGCCCGTAGGTGGCCTGCGCATCCGGGGCAAAGGAAAACTGGAGCGTCTGTGATCCGCCGGCGGCCACGGAAAAGCTGGCCGGCGCGACCGTCATCGTGCCTCCGGGCACCTGCGCAGTCGCCTGCCACTGCCCGCCGCCTGCCAGATCGCGGACGGTGCGGGAGAAAACGCAGGAGCGCAGGCAGTTTCCGTCCACCATCGCGCCCTGATTGAGCGCGCGCGCCGCGGCGGCACCGCTGCGGAACTGCGTGCCGCTGACCGGGAAATACAGCCCCGCGTTCACCGCGCGGGAAAGGTCGATGGTGCCGGCACCGGCATCGAAGGCAGCGGCCGGCGTCACGTCATCAGGCAGGCGCACGCTGGCCCGCGCCGTGCCCTGCAGGGCACTTTCCACCTCGGACGGCCCCCAGGAAGGGTGCGCGCCGCGCAGCAGGGCCACGGCACCGCTGACGTGCGGCGTGGCCATCGAGGTGCCGCTCTTGAATCCGAACGATGTGGCCGAGCCCTTGTCAGCCGCGAGGATGTTGGTTCCTGGCGCGGCGAAGTTGGGCTTGAGCCAGTCTCCGTCCACCGGCCCGCGCCCGCTGCTGGATGCCAGCACATCGCCGAAGGCCGCCACCCGCTCGATGGCCGCGGCGCTGATCGTGGCGCGATGCCCGCTGCCGCTGGCCAGCCATTGCTTGAGCGCCGCGCCCGACGCATAAGGCAGGTGCGTGGCAGGAAGCTCGTGCGCATCGGCCACCACGCTGGCGCCATCGGCAGAGGAGTTCACCAGCACCATGCCGCCGCCGCCCGCGTTCCGCACGTTCAGCCCCTTCACCACGCGGGCGTATATGCCGCGATCGCACACCACGATCTGCCCCGAGAACGGCGTGCCGGTCCAGGGCGAGGTGCTGGTGTCCGGCGGCAGCGCGCCGGTGTTGGGTCCGGTCGCGCACAGCGCGGAGCCGTAGTTTCCCGCGTAGACGATCGGGGCAGGGCCGTAGGGCGACTGGGTGAGGCTGGCCCCCATGAGCACGCCTCCAGAGGGAGGCGTACCGCCGCCGCTGAGCGTCAGGCGCGCCACGTTGGCGCGGTCGTGGCTGACGTTGGCCACGCCGATGACCCAGGGCGCGTTCGCCGGCGAGGTCAGGCTGCCGGGTTCGGGGCCTTCGTTGCCCGCGGCCACCACCACCACCACGCCAGCCTCGCGCGCGGCGAGCATGGCCTGCATTTCCGAACCGCTGGCCCAGGGATCGCGCGCATCGCCGCCGATCGAATAGTTGATGACATCGACCCGATCTTCGACCGCCTTGTTGATTGCGGCCAAGGTCCAGGCACCGCGGCACTTGGACTCGGACTCGCAGGCCTTGTAGCTGACGAGATTCGCGCGCGGCGCCACGCCGGAAATCGGATAGATGTCGCTGCCGGACTGCACATTCATCGGGTTGCCGGCTGCGGTGGAGGAAACGTGCGTGCCGTGGCCGTCCAGATCAAGCCCGTCGTTGGCCTCCTTGTCGCCTTCCCCCGTGGTCATGTCGTGGATGCCGATCAGCTTGGCGTTGCATCCTGCCGAAGGCGTACTGGCGCACAGACCGTAATAGCGCCCGCGCGGATTCTGGATCGGGTAGCCGCCGCTGTTGGTGCCGAAGGATCGGTGCGCGGCGTTGATGCCGGTGTCGATGATCCCGATGATCCGCCCTTCGCCGCGATTGCCGCCACTGGCCGGCGACGCGTTCCAGATCGAATCCGCATGAATCCACGCCGGGCCGGCGTCGGTCATCGGCTCGCGCACGAACTCCGGCTCGACCCAAGCCACCCCCGCGATCGCGCGTACCGCCTGCGCCTCCTCGGCCGTCAGCGACAGCGCCACGCCGTTGTTCACCACGTCATAGACGAACAGCGGCTCCAGCGGCCGACCGATGCGTACCGCGATATCGCCCAGATGCTCGGAACGAAGCTCCCCGAGCGCCGCGCGGTAGGCGCGCGCGGCAGGCGCATCCACGTCCAGCCGCTCCGCGCCGCTGGCCGTCGGGCTGGTGGCCTTGAGACCGCGCAGCTTGGGATGGCCATGATCGTCTCCGCCACGGAAACTCGCCAGCGGCGGCTCGTTGAACTCGACCAGCCACACCGCGGCCTCCGCGGCCTTGTCGAGGCGCGCCTCGGGGCCGGCGGCCAAGGCTCCGGCGGCGTGAAATCCAGCAACGGCCATCAGCAGTGGAAGTGTCTTTCGCATCTCGTTCCTCCCATCCGGCCGGCAGGATGCCGCCGGCAATCCGGACCCGATCCATCGTGCCACAGTGTCCCGTCGATGCCACGCGCGAGGACGCCTACGACCCGGGAGCCGCGTCGCGCCGCAGCCGCTCGAACGCGGAGAACTCCCAGCGCCGCATGGCCAGCACCAAGGTGTAGCCCTCGCGCGAAGCCGGGTCCAGCCGCTGATCGGCCTGGTGCTGAACGCCGAAGTCGCGCGCCAGCGACTGCATGCGCTCGCGAAAGGCCGGCGCGAGCCCGGGGTGGATGCTGCCGTGGACCAGCAGCAGGGCCTCGTCGTCACCCTGGAAGCCGCCGTCGAAATACTCGTGCATGACGCGGCTGCGGAAATAGCGCATCACCGGCCCGTCCGGGTGCCAGCGGAAGGTCCGCGCCAGCTTCAGGCGGTAGCGGTTGAGCGGCTGCAGTTCGAGGATGCCGATGCGATCCAGGCGCGCGAGCAAACCCACCGCCTCGGCCTCGCTCAGCGCATAGGTTTCCAGAATCTGCGCGAGGCTCCAGTGGCTGAGCGCGCAGATTGCGAGCAGCAGCAGCCGCTCGTCGCGCACCACGCTGCGCTCCTGTTCCAGGCTCAGCTCCTGCAGCAGCGGCCGCGCCTCGGCCACGCGCTGCGCCAGCTCGCCGAAGTCGATGCCCAGCGCGCGGCAGACCGCGTCCACCCGCGACAGCGGCATCTCCCCGCGCGCGAGCATGCGCTTGACGCTGGATTCGGACAGACCCAGGGCGTGCGCGAGGTGTGCATAGGTCATGCCGGCCGCCTTCATGGCCCGCTTGATCTGCGCAACGAGGTCGGCGGTCGTACTCATTCTCGCGCGATAAGTAGCATTTTCTGATACCAAGCGAATCATATCGCGAAACAAGGATCACAAATCGAGACTTCCAGCGCCCGGTTTTCAAGACTGACCGCCCATCCAAGGCCACAATGAATCCCCCATGCGCGCCCAGACCCGCTCACTGCCCAACCGATCCGCCCCGCTCGCGACCCGCAGCCGCCTCTCCCGCGCGGAAGTGGCGCTGGCGCTCTTCGTTCTGGTTCTGGCCGCGCTGGCGGCCCTGCTCCCGGCCGTTCCTCTGCCCGCCGGCTACCACGAGTTCGTCGACGCGCGCTCCTGGCTTGAGCTACCCAACGCCGCGGACGTGCTGAGCAACCTCCCCTTCGCGCTGATGGCGGCGCTGGGCTGGCGCGCCCTTCGGCGAATTCCCGAGGCCCGGCTCGACGCCGGCCGGCGCGCGCTGGCGCTGGTTTTTTTCGCCGGCCTGCTGCTGACCACATTCACTTCCGGCTTCTACCACCTGGCGCCGGGCGATGCCGCGCTGGCGGTGGACCGGCTCGGCATCGGCGTGGCATTCGCCGGACTTCTCGGGCTGGCGACCGCAGATCGCATCGGCCTGCGCGCCGGCCTCGCCCTGTGCGTCCTCGTCGCGCTGGCCGCGCCGATGGCCGCGCTGTGGCATGCGGCCACCGGCAACATGACGCCGTGGGCCGGGCTGCAAGGCGGCGGGCTCCTGCTCCTGCTGGCGCTGGCCGGACGCCGCGCCCAGCCCGGCGCTCTCGGGTTTTCGCTCCTCGCGGTGCTGGGCTGGTACGCCCTGGCCAAGGGGCTGGAGCTGGGCGATGCACAAGTATTCACCTGGACTCTCGGTACGCTGTCGGGCCACAGCGCCAAGCACCTCGTCGCCGCGCTGGCCGCCTGGCCGGTCCTGCGCGCACTGCGCCGGGCGGCCGAAACCTGAGATCCATACGCAGCCAGGGACAACATCAGGTGCGCAAAACCGGGTGACCCGACCGGGCATCCCGGCTAGCATCTGCACACGATGAACTCCCCTTCTCCCACCATCTCCGCCGCGGCGCTGCTGCGCGCCGAAGGCCTGGGCTTCGACCGCAACGACGAGCCGATCTTCGGACCGCTGGATTTCCACGTCGAAGCGGGCGAAGCGGTGCTGGTCCACGGCAGCAACGGCTCTGGCAAGACCACCCTGCTGCGGGTGCTCGCGGGGCTGTTGCGGGCCAGTCGTGGACGCATCCTCATCGAAGGCGAACCCGCCACGCCCGAGCGCATCGCCATCCACTGCGCCCTGCTCGGCCACCTGCTCGGGCACAAGGGCGAGCTGACCGCGGTGGAGAACCTGGAATTCGCCTGCGGCCTGTTCGGCCAGCGCCCCGGCTCCGACATCGATGCGGCGCTGGCGACGGTGGGTCTGGCCGGCTTCGAATACGCCCCGGCGCGGCAATTTTCCGCCGGACAGCGCAAGCGCCTGGCGCTGGCGCGCCTGCTGCTCGTGCCCGCACCGCTGTGGCTGCTGGACGAGCCCTACGCCAACCTCGACCTGCCCGGCATCGAGCTGGTCAACCGGCTCATCGGACTGCACCTGGCGCGTGGCGGCGCGGCGCTGGTCACCAGCCACGGTGCCTATGCCACCGGCGCGGTGCGCACGCGCACGCTAGAGCTGGAGGCAGTCCGTGCTTGAACGAGCCGCCCTGATCCATCGCGAGCAAGCTCGCTCCTGCGGGGGGGCGCGTCGTGGCTGAGCAGCCATCCACCCCCGCGGCGTTCGGAGCGCTGCTGCGGCGCGACTTCCGGCTGCTGTGGCGGCGGCGCGGCGATGCGCTCAACCCGGTGCTGTTCGCGCTGCTGGTGATTTCACTGTTTCCCTTCGCGCTGGGGCCGGAACCCGCCACGCTGGCGCGGATCGCTCCCGGGGTCATCTGGGTGGCCCTGCTGCTGGCCGGCCTGCTTTCGCTCGACACCCTGTTCCGCGCGGACCTCGACGACGGCAGCCTGGAGCAGCTCATGCTCGCCCCGCATCCGCTGTCGGTGCTGGTGGGCGGCAAGATCCTGGTGCACTGGGCCAGCACCGCGCTGCCGCTGATCCTGGCCACGCCGCTGTTCGCCACCCTGCTCTACCTGCCCGAAGGCACGCTGGGGCCGCTGATGCTCTCGCTGGCGCTGGGCACGCCGCTGCTGAGCCTGATCGGCGCGGTGATCGTTGCCCTCACGGTGGGCATGCGCCGCTCTGGTATGCTTTTGGCCCTTTTGGCCCTGCCGCTTTACGTGCCCGTGCTGATCTTCGGCGCCGGCAGCGTGATGGCGGCAGCACAGGGTCTGCCCTACGACGGCGCGCTGCTGCTGCTGGGGGCGGGCCTGGTGATGGCACTGGTACTGGCCCCGCTGGCCGCCGCGGCGGCGCTGAGGATCGCCCTTCAATGAATCCGTTCATGCGCTGGCTGCACTATCTGGGTGCGCCCCCCAACTTCAACGCCTTCGCCGCGCGCTGGGCGCCGTGGTTCTTTCTGGCCGCCGTGCCCTGCATCCTCTACGGCTTCTGGCAGGCGCTGTTCGTGGTGCCGGCCGACTACCAGCAGGGCGACAGCTACCGCATCCTCTTCATCCACGTGCCAAGTGCCTGGATGAGCCTGTTCATCTACGGCGTGATGGCGGTGAACGGCTTCATCGCCCTGGTCTGGCGCATCAAGCTGTCCGAGGTGCTTGCGATGAGCTGCGCGCCGATCGGCGCGGCCTTCACCTTCGTCACGCTCGCCACCGGCGCGATCTGGGGCAAGCCGATGTGGGGCACCTGGTGGACCTGGGACGCGCGCCTGACCTCCGAACTGGTGCTGCTGTTCCTTTACCTGGGCGTGATGGGCCTCTACGCCGCGATCGAGGACCGCCGCGCCGCCGCGCGCGCGGCCTGCTTCCTCGCCCTGATCGGCATCGTCAACCTCCCGATCGTGCACTTCTCGGTGGAATGGTGGAACTCGCTGCATCAGGGTGCGACGATCCGCCTGTTCGGCAAGTCCACCATCGATCCCAGCATGCTGCCGCCCTTGATCGCCCTGACTTTCGGCACCAAGTTCTGGTTCGCAGGCTCGCTGCTGGCCCGCACCCGGGCCACGATGTACGAGCTGGAGTCGGGCAAGGACTGGGTGCGGCGCGATCTGGAAGCGCGCGGGTGAACCTCATGCTCGATCAATATGCCCCTTACGTCTGGGCCAGCTACGCGATCTTCGTGGCGATGCTGGTCTGGGACTATCTGATTCCCCGCCTGCGACTGCGCCGCACACGCCGCGCGATCGCCATCCGCATGAAGCGCGAGGCAACCCGCAAACCCGGAGGCACACCGTGAACCCGACCCGAAAGCGCCGCATGTACGTCGTCATCGCCGTACTCGTGGCTGGACTGATCGCCGGCGCGCTGGTGGTCAAGGCGCTCAGCTCCAACCTCGCCTACCTCTACACGCCTGCCGAAGTGCGGGCCGGCCAGGCCGGCGAGCGCGCCGTGTTCCGCCTCGGCGGCATGGTCAAGGAGGGCTCGATCGAGCGCATCGCCGATACGCTGGAAAGCCGCTTCACCGTGAGCGACGGCGACGCCGAGCTGGTGGTGTCCTACACCGGCATCCTGCCGGACCTGTTCCGCGACAACCAGTCGGTGATCGCCACCGGCTCGATGCAGGGCGATCGATTCGTCGCCACCGAGGTGCTGGCCAAGCACGACGAAACCTACATGCCGCGCGAGCTGGCGGATAAAATGGAGGCCGCGCACACCAAGCACAATGTCCCTGACGCCGGCGCGGTGTCCGATGCTCCCTGAACTCGGCAACTTCGCGCTGATCCTGGCGCTGTGCGTGGCGGCGGCGCTGGCGTCGCTGCCCCTGATCGGGGCCTGGCGCGAGAACGCGGCGCTGATCGCCACGGCGCGACCTGCGGCGCTCGGGCAGTTCGTGTTCGTGGCGCTGTCCTTCGCGATCCTCGCCACCGCCTTCGTGCAGGGCGACTTCTCGGTCCAGTACGTCGCGCAGAACTCCAACTCGCTGCTGCCGATGTTCTACCGGATTTCCGCAGTGTGGGGCGCGCACGAGGGGTCGCTGCTGCTGTGGGTACTGATCCTCGCCGGCTGGACGCTCGCGGTAGCGGTGTTTTCGCGCAACCTGCCCGATGCGGTGGTCGCTCGCGTGCTCGGCGTGCTGGGCTGGGTGAGCGTGGGCTTCATCGCCTTCGTCCTGTTCACCTCCAACCCCTTCGATCGCCTGCTTCCTGCGGCGGTGGAAGGCCGCGACCTCAACCCGATGCTGCAGGACATCGGCCTGATCCTGCATCCGCCGATGCTCTACTTCGGCTACGTCGGGTTTTCGGTGGCCTTCGCCTTCGCGGTGGCGTCCCTGCTGGGGCGCGAACTCGACCCGCGCTGGGTGCGCTGGGCGCGGCCCTGGACCAACGTCGCCTGGGCCTTCATGACCGTCGGCATCGCGCTGGGCTCCTGGTGGGCCTACTACGAGCTGGGCTGGGGCGGCTGGTGGTTCTGGGATCCGGTGGAAAACGCCAGCTTCATGCCCTGGCTGGTGGGCACCGCGCTGATCCATTCGCAAGCCGTCACGGAAAAGCGCGGCGGCTTCCGCGGCTGGACCATCCTGCTGGCCATCGCGGCCTTCTCGCTGTCGCTGCTGGGCACCTTCATCGTGCGCTCGGGCGTGCTGACCTCGGTCCACGCCTTCGCTTCCGATCCGGGGCGCGGCGTCTTCATCCTCACTTTCCTGGTCATCGTCACCGGCGGATCGCTCCTGCTCTACGCCCTGCGTGCGCCGGCGAAAGAAGCGGGAAAACCCTTCGCCGCGCTCTCGCGCGAAACCCTGCTGCTGGTCAACAACCTGCTGCTGTCCGCCGCCGCCGCGATGGTGCTGGTCGGCACGCTCTCGCCGCTGCTCTTCGAAGCCCTGAACCTGGGCAAGATTTCCGTCGGCCCGCCCTATTTCGCCGCCCAGTTCCTCTGGCTGATGGCGCCGGTCGTGCTGCTGCTGCCGTTCGGCCCGTTCGCGCGCTGGGGTCGGGAAGAATTCCCGCGCCTGCTTCCTGCCCTGCGCATCGCGCTGGCTTGCGCGGCCATCACCGCGGCCTTCGCCTGGCTTCTGGGAGATGGCTGGGACCTCCTCGCCATCGCCGGCATCGCGGGCACGGCGTGGATCCTGGGCGGCGTGGCGCTGTACGCCGTGCAGCGCATCCGCCAGATGCCGGCCGGCAGGCGCTTCCCGCCGGAAATGCTCGGCATGCTGCTGGCGCACGCGGGCGTGGCGGTGTTCATCGCCGGCGCGCTGATCGTGGAGACGGCAGGGATCGAGAAGGACGTGGCGGTCGCACCCGGCCAGATCACCCAGGTACGCGGCTACGACTTCCGCTTCGACGGCGTGGCGCACCACGTCGGCCCCAACTATGAATCCGATCGCGGCACGGTCACGGTCAGCGCGAACGGGCGCGAAATCGCGGTGCTGCACCCGGAAAAGCGCGCCTACGCGAGCGGCGGGCAGGTCATGACCGAGGCCGCGATCGCACCCGGCCTGTTCCTCGACCTCTACGTCGCACTGGGTGAACCTCTCGGCGCGGAAAACTGGTCGCTGCGGATCTACTACAAGCCCTTCGTGCGATGGATCTGGCTGGGCGCGCTGCTGATGATGTTCGGCGGTTTCATCGCCGCGGCGGACCGGCGCTTCCGGCGCGAGCTGGCGCCTTCGCGCGAGGCGGCCGATGGGGCGCCTGCCGCGCCCATGCCCGCCGGAGCTGCCTGACCGTGCTCAAACGCTGGCTTCCTCTGATCCTGTTCGCCTCGCTGGGCCTGCTGCTGTGGGCGGGCATCCGCCTTTCACAGGAGCGCGATCCCAACGCGATCCCCTCGCCCTTCATCGGCAAGCCGCTGCCGGCCTTCTCGCTGCCGACACTGCACGATCCTTCGCGCACGGTGGATTCCGCCAGCCTCGCGGGCACGCCCTTCCTGCTCAACGTGTTCGCAAGCTGGTGCCCGGAGTGCCGCGTCGAGCATCCGGAATTCGAGAAGCTCTCGCGCGCCGGAGTGATCCGCGTGGTGGGCTACAACTACAAGGACGAGCCGCAGGACGCGGCGCGCTGGCTGCAACAGTTCGGCGATCCCTACTCCCTGATCCTGGCCGACCAATCCGGCCGCACCGCCATCGACCTCGGCATCTACGCCGCGCCGGAAACCTTCTTCGTGGACGCACAGGGCATCGTGCGCTTCAAGCACATCGGCGCGCTCACGCCCGAGGTCATCGCGCGCGAAATCCTGCCGCGGCTGAAGGGGGCGAAACGATGAAGTTTTCCGCCCGGATGCTGCTGGCGCTCGCGCTCTGCCTTTCCGCCGCGCCCGCCTTCGCGGTGGACCCGATGCCCTTCCGCGACGCGCGGGAAGAAGCACGCTTCCGCGCGCTGGCGGCGGAGCTGCGCTGCGTGATGTGCCAGAACCAGTCGCTGGCCGACTCCAACGCACCGATTGCACGCGACCTGCGCAACGAGGTGCTCGAGCTCATGCAGCAGGGAAAGAGCGACGAGGAGATCAAGGCCTTCCTCACCGAACGCTACACCGATTTCGTGCTTTACCGCCCGCCGCTGCGCGGCAGCACTCTGTGGCTGTGGATCGCACCGGCGGCGCTGCTGGCGGGCGGGGCAATCGTGCTGCTCACCGTGGTGCGCCGTCGCGGCGCGGCCGGCGCCGCTTCGGCGGCACAACCTGATGATGGCGAGGAGTGGTGATGACGCTGTTCTGGCTCCTGTGCGCGCTGATGGTGCTGGCCGCGCTCGCAATCCTGCTGCGGCCGCTGCTGCGCCAGGAGCGTGCATTCGCTGTCACCTTGGCGGTGCTGGTGCCGCTGCTGAGCGTGGCGCTGTACTTCCAACTTGGCGATCCGCGCGTGTTCGATCCCGCGGTGCAGTCGGTCACCGCCGCCATGCAGCAGGCCCGCCAGGACGGCATGCCGCCGATGGAACAGGCCATCGCCGGCCTGCGCGACCGCCTCGCGCGCGAACCCGGGGACCTGGAAGGCTGGCTGCTGCTCGGGCGCGCCTACAAGACCCTTGAACGCTTCGACGACTCGACCGAGGCATTTTCCCGCGCCCTGGCGCTTGCACCCGAATCCGCCAGCGTGATGGTGGAGTACGCCGAAGCCCGGACGCTGGCCTCGCCCAGTCGCCGCTTCGAAGGCGAGCCGCTGGAGCTGCTCGATCGCGCCCTGCAGATCGAACCCGACAACCAGCGCGGCCTCTGGCTGCGCGGCATCGCGCACTACCAGTCCGGCGACACGCCGGGCGCGCTCGCGGTGTGGGAGCACCTGCTTGCGGTGATTCCGGAGGACAGTCCGACCCGCGAAAGCCTGCGCCAGCGCATCGCCGAACTGACCTCCAATCAGCCTCTTGGCAGCACACCTGCCGCCGCGGCGAGCGCCGAGGGGGCCGAAGCGAAAACCGGCGACAGCCCCGCACCCGACGCCACCACGCCGCGCCTTACGGTCAAGGTTTCTCTGGCACCTTCGCTGGCCGGAAAGATGGCGCCCGACGACACCCTGTTCGTCTACGCGCGCGCGCCGCAGGGTTCGCGCGCGCCGCTCGCCATCCAGCGTCTGGCCGCCCGCGACCTGCCGCTCACCGTGACGCTCGACGACAGCCACGCGATGGTGCCGCAGATGAATCTCTCCAGCGCGGCCCGGGTGGTGGTAGGCGCGCGCATCTCGCGCAGCGGAAGCGCGCAGAGCCAGCCCGGCGACCTGGAAACGCTCTCCGACCCCATTGTCACCTCTCGCACCGATGCCATCGAACTGGTCATCGACCGCATCGTGCCCTGATCGCGCATGACCGAGTTCATTGCTCCCGGAACCCGATTCTTCGACCTGCCCTCGCCGTTCGCGATGAAGCGCGGCGGCCGCCTCACCGGCGCCCGCCTGGCCTACGAGACCTGGGGCACGCTCGCGCCGGCGCGCGACAACGCCATCCTGATCCACACCGGGCTATCGCCCAGCGCCCACGCCGCCTCGAATCCGGGCAATCCGGAGCCGGGCTGGTGGGAAGCGATGATCGGCCCGGGCAAGGCCATCGACACGCGCCGCTGGTTCGTGATATGCGCCAACGCGCTGGGAAGCTGCAAGGGCTCCACCGGTCCCGCCTCGATCCATCCCGACACCGGCGAACCCTGGCGCCTGGATTTCCCCGAGCTGTCGCTGGAGGACGTGGCCGCCGCCAGTCACGCCCTGGTGGAAAGCCTTGGCATCGAGCGGCTCGCCTGCCTGATCGGCTGCTCGCTGGGCGGCATGTCCTCGCTTTCCTACCTGCAGCAGTTCCCCGACAGCGCGGACGCCTACATCAACATCTCCGGCGCCACCCGCGCGCTGCCGTTCTCCATCGCCATCCGATCCCTGCAACGCGAGGCAATCCGCCTCGATCCGGCCTGGAACCAGGGCCGCTATACCGAGGAAAGCTATCCCGAATCGGGCATGCGCATGGCGCGCAAGCTCGGCGTGGTCACTTACCGCTCGGCACTGGAGTGGGACGGTCGCTTCGGCCGCGTGCGGCTGGATCCGGATCGGCGCGAGGAAGACCCGTTCGGCCTGGAATTCGAGGTCGAGTCCTATCTCGAAGGCCACGCGCGGCGTTTCATCCGCCAGTACGACCCCAACTGCTACCTCTACCTCAGCCGCGCGATGGACTGGTTCGACCTGTCCGAATCCGCCGGCGGCGACGCCATCGCCGCACTGGCGACGCTGCGCGTGCCGCGCGCCCGGGTTCTGGGCGTCACCACCGACATCCTGTTCCCGAGCAGCCAGCAGGAGGAAATCGCCGAGGGGCTGCGCCGCGGCGGCAGCCAGGCCGAGTGCCTCGCCTTCCCCTCGCCGCAGGGCCACGACGCCTTCCTCGTGGACTTCGCGCGCTTCTCGCCGGCGGTGGCCGAGTTCCTCGCCGGGGCCTGAAGACAGGTCCGATCAGCCCTCCGCGGCGGGCAGCGGGGCATTGCCTCGCGCCCGGATCTTCGCCACGCCGCGCGCGCTGGCCAGGCGCAGGTCGTCGAGAATGGCGTAGATCGTCGGCAGGAACAGCAGGGTGACCACGGTGGAGAACGCCAGGCCGCCGGCGATGGCGCGTGCCATCGGGTAGTACGGCGGGCCGCCGCCGGCGATCTGCGTGGTGGAGAGGCTGATCGGCACCATGCCCAGGATCGCGCAGCCCATGGTCATCAGGATCGGCCGCAGCCGGTCGCGGCACCCTTGCACCAGGGCTTCGGTGCGGGGCAATCCGCCGCGTCGCAGGGTGTTGATGTGCTCCACCATCACGATGCCGTTGTTCACCACCACGCCCATCAGCACCAGGATGCCGATCGAGGCCATGATGGTGAACGTGGTGCCGGTCAGCGCAAACAGCCAGAACACGCCCAGGATCGAGAACCCGATGCCCGAGAGGATCGCGGCCGGAAACAGCAGCGACTCGAACACCGCCGCCATCACCACGTAGATCATCACCAGCGCGATCAGGGTGTTGAACAGCATCTGCTGGCCGGCCTCGTCGTTCTGCCGGAACGCGCCCTCGAAGGTGTAGCCGTAGCCGGCGGGCAGCGTGGTGGCCGACATCACCGCCGCCATCGCGCGGCGCGCGTCAGGTGCCGTGGCACCGGGCGCAAGGTCGGCCTTGAGTTCCAGCATGGTCTGTCGATCCACGCGGGTGACCTGGGTGGCTGACGGGCGCAGATCCACATCGATCAGGGCCATCAGCGGGATCTGCTCCCCCGCCGCCGAGCGCAGCATGAAACCGCTCAGATCCGAAATGCGGGTTTCCTCGGCATCGGCAAAGCGCAGCTGCACCGGGATTTCGCTGCCGTCGCGGCGGAACTCGCGCAGCGGCGTGCCGCGCAGCGCGATGCCGACGTAGCTGGCCACCTCCTGGGCGGAAAAGCCATAGCGCGCGGCGCGCTCACGGTCCACATGGATGGCCAGCTCGCTGTTGCGGTCACCGGTTTCCACGCGCACGTCGCGCAGCTCGGGGCGCTGCGCCAGGAGCGGCACCAGCGCATCGCCGAGCTCCTGCAGGGTTTCCGACGAATCGCCCACCAGCGCCATCGAGATGCCCTCCTGGCTGCCGCCGCCTCCGCCGCCCTGGTTCTGGAAGCCGGCCGTGGCGCGCGCCGACTTGGGCAGTCCGCGGCGGATCTCCTCCATGATTTCCCCGGTGTCGCGCAGGCCGCTGCCGGTCGAGCGCAGCGTGAGGCGGGTGCCGTCCCAGCCCTGCTCGCTGTAGCGGACTGAGACGTATGGTCAGTTCAGGCTTGATTTATTCTTGCTTGCTCCTCAATACTCTGCTCTACGCGCAGAGGATTGTTGAACCGCCCCGTCTTTCGTGGAGGCTGTTTGGTTTAAGTCACGCCGCCATCGCGGCGGGACTGGCGAGTAGCCGGTAGTAGTTTGCCTCAGCTTCTGCCGGCGGGACATATCCGATGGGTTCAAGCAGGCGCGAGTGATT
>CAUJIN010000072.1 GCA_963205495.1 Pseudomonadota bacterium | reverse complement strand
CTCTGGCCCGACCACTGCGTGCAGGGCAGCCGTGGCGCGGAGTTTTCCGGCGAACTCGACACCCGCCGCATCGAAGCCATTTTCCGCAAAGGTATGGACCCAGGCATCGACAGCTACAGCGCCTTCTTCGACAACGGCCGGCGCAAGACCACCGGCCTGGCTGACTTCCTGCGCGGCCGGGGTGCGAAAGAGCTGTGGCTTTGCGGCCTGGCGGGCGATATCTGCGTGCACTTTTCCGCGATGGACGCGCTGCACGAGGGGTTTGCCGTGAACTTCATCGTCGATGCCTCCACCCCGCTGGATGCAGCAAACGAGGCCGCCCATCTCGCCGCCCTGCATGAGCGCGGCGCGCGTATCGTCAGCAGCACCGAGTTGCCGACCGGTTGCCCATCGTGATTGAAACCCGCGTCCTCGCGGGCGAGGCTGTCACGCCCTGGCTGGAACAGGTTGCCGCGTTGCGCATCGTGGTGTTCCGCGACTGGCCTTACCTGTACCAGGGCGACCCGGACTACGAGGCCAGATATCTGGCGCGCTATGCGCGTTCACCCGGCAGCGTGTTCGTGCTGGCCCTTGATGCCGGGGCCGTGGTCGGCGCTTCCACCGGCATGCCGCTGGATGAGGAGGACAATATGCGCTTGACAGGTCTCTCAATGTCGCCTCATTCTGCTGAACAAGGCGCCCTGCAGTCAGGCGCCCTGCAGTCAGGCGTCATTCGGAGATGGTTTCAATGAATCTGATGCTCGGTGTGACTTGTGCACTTTCGATGTTTGCTGCGGTTGGCTCAACCGCGTCCGGTGCAGAACTGGATATTGCAACGTTGCCGCTGGTGGAGGGTAGCTGCGAGCGCAACTGTAACTTGCTCGTTGATTACGGAAGTGCGCGATTCTGGTACTACGTCGACGGTGAAGGAGAGAGGCACCTGGACTACCGGGAAGAAACGACTGGAATTGGGATGCGGGACGATACTCCCTCGTCCATCACTTATTTCTACGCTGCTCCGGTGACGGTTTCGAAATCCGGGGACGATAAGTGCGGCAAGGATGGTTGGGGCTGGAGCGATGGCGAGCAGATCAACAGCATCAACTATGGCATGTTTTCCTTGTATACCAACTACTCCCACGCCGGCAATGCAGTGCGGGTGACCATCGACAATGAAACCGGAGCGATCATCGGCAATCCGACCAGTGTTGCCTCCGGCATCCGCGGCGGCACCCCGCTGAAATGCAAATCGAAGCGCGACGCGGTTCAGGAAAAATAGCCTGACCCTTCGTGGCATGGGCTTGCTGGACGAAGCCTCCTCGATGAACGATTTTTCGGGGAGTCGCGAAGCGCGGTTTCCGGCCATGCCGCGGGTTGCGTTGCCCAAGTCGCCGGCAACTGGCCGACACCGGTGCTTCCCGATGTGGCGAAAGTCGATGCGGCTCCTTTCGACTGAACGCCCGCTACTCAGTCGATGCCGAGCTTCTTGAGCTTGTAGCGCAGCGCGCGGAAGGTGATGCCGAGCTTGGCGGCGGCGCGGGTCTTGTTGTAGCGGCACTCTTCCAGCGCCTTGACCAGCACGTCGCGCTCCATGCGCTCGATGTAGTCGGGCAGGTCGGTCGGCACCGCGGGCTGCTGCCCGGTGACGTAGGCCGGGCGCGCGACCACGCCGGCGTGCGGATCGTGCGCCGCATCGTTCGGTTCGCGCTGGCTCGGAAGGCGCAGGTCTTCGATCGAGATGCCGGTTCCGTCGGAGAGCGCGAGCGCGCGCTCCAGGATGTTTTCCAGCTCGCGCACGTTGCCGGGGAACGGATACTCCACCAGCCGCGCCATGGCTTCCGGGGCGATGGCCGGGGGCGGTTCGCCCAGTTCCGCGGCGAGCCGCGCCAGCACCGACTGCGCCAGGGCGGGAATGTCGGCGCGACGTTCACGCAGCGGCGGCACGATCAGCTCGATGACGTTGATGCGGTAGAACAGGTCGTGCCGGAAGCGGCCGTCTTCCACCAGCTGGACCAGGTTCTTGTGCGTGGCCGAGAGGATGCGCACGTCCACCGGGGCTTCGGCATTGGCACCGATCGGCCGCACGGATTTCTCCTGGATCACGCGCAACAGCTTGACCTGCATGTGCAGCGGAAGCTCGGCGACTTCGTCCAGGAACAGCGTGCCGCCGTGCGCGCTCTGGAACAGGCCTTCCTTGTCGCTGCTGGCGCCGGTGAAGCTGCCTTTCTTGTGGCCGAAGAATTCGCTTTCCATCAGCTCGGTGGGAATCGCGCCGCAGTTGACCGGCACGAACGGCCCGCTCGTGCGAGGCCCCTGCTCGTGGATCAGGCGCGCCACCAGTTCCTTGCCGACGCCCGATTCACCGCTGATGTAGACCGGCGCCTGGCTGCGCGCCACCTTGGCGATGGTGGCACGCAGCACCTGCATCGCCGGCGATTCGCCCAGCAGGCGTCCTGCGGAACCATGCCCCTCGGCGGCCTGTGCGCGGCGTTCCTCTCCGAGGCGCAGCGCGTTCTGCACCAGACGGCGCAGCACCGCCAGGTCGACCGGCTTGGAAACGAAGTCGAAGGCACCTGCCTTGAGCGCATCCACCGCAGCGTCGACGTTGCCGTGCGCGGTGATCATCGCCACCGGCGTATCCGGATACTTGTCGGCGATCAGCTCGATGATCGACTGGCCCGAACCATCGGGCAGGCGCATGTCGGTGAAGCACAGGTCGTAGCGGTTGGCGGCAAGCTGGGCGAAGGCCTGGGTCACGTCGGCGGCGGTATCCACGCGCAGGCCCATGCGCCCCAAGGTCAGCACCAGCAGTTCACGAATGTCGCGTTCGTCATCGACGATCAGCGCGGTGCGGGGTGTGGTCATGGGATAGGCGGCGGCAGGGGCTTGAATCGACGGGGAAACCTTAGCGGTTCGGCCCAAGTCTGCCAACTGCCGAAGGTTCCGGAACATTCCGCCTCCCCCATGACCGCCGCCACTGGTCACCCGATGCGGGCCGGTACAACATAGCCGTCTTTTGGATCAGGGGTAGCCATGAGCCGTTTCGTTTTCCCTCCCAAGGCCGTTCCCGCCATCCCGGTGCAGGGGCGCATCGAGCTGTTCCCGGTGCACCGGATCTACTGCGTCGGGCGCAATTTCGCCGACCACGCGCGCGAAATGGGCGCGCCGGTGGAGCGCGGCAGCCCGGTGTTCTTCACCAAGCCGGCCGACGCCGTGCTGCCTTCGGGCGGCAGCCAGCCCTACCCTTCGGCCACCAGCGAACTTCACTACGAGGTCGAGCTGGTGGTGGCGCTGGGCCGCGACGCCGCCGGCGTGATCGCGCGCGAAGACGCGCCCCGGCACGTCTTCGGCCACGCCGTCGGCCTGGACCTCACCCGGCGCGATCTTCAGGCCGCCGCCAAGGCCAAGGGCCTGCCCTGGGACGTGGCCAAGGCCTTCGACCGCTCCGCGCCGATCTCGGCCATCGTGCCGGTGGAAGAAGCCTGGCCCGCAGCCGACGCGCTGCTGTGGCTGGAGGTGAACGGCGAGCGCCGCCAGCAGGCCAGGCTTTCGGACATGATCTTTTCCGTGGCCGACATCCTGCACGAGCTGTCGCTGCGATTCGAACTGCGCGCCGGCGATCTGGTGTTCATGGGCACCCCGGCAGGCGTCGGAGCCTTGCAGCACGGCGACCGCTGGCTGGCCGGACTGGACGGGCTGGCGGCGTTTTCGGGCCGGATCGCCTGACGAGGTTCGGCAGCCCCGCACTGCTGGTGTAGATTGTCGCGGCACGGCCAAACGCGCCGGCATACCAAATCAGCGAGGAATCCACGATGGGAATGATTCAGGAGTTCAAGGAATTCGCGATGCGCGGCAGCGTCATCGACCTGGCCGTCGGCGTCGTGATCGGCGGCGCGTTCGGCAAGATCGTCACCGCGATGGTCGACAAGATCATCATGCCGCCGGTCGGCCTGCTGATCGGCGGGGTGGATTTCTCCAAATGGTCGATCACGCTCAAGGACGCCGGCGTCAATGCGGCTGGTGAAGCCGTGCCGGCCGTGGTGCTGGGCATCGGCGATTTCCTCAACACCCTGATCCAGTTCGTCATCATCGCCTTCGCCATCTTCACGGTGGTCAAACTGATCAACTCGATGCACCGCAAGAAGACCGACGCTCCGGCGCCACCGCCCGCACCAACGGCCGACCAGCAGCTGCTCACCGAGATTCGAGACCTGCTCAAGGCGCGCGCCTCCGAACGCTGATCCCGCATCCGCCCGCGCGCCGCACCGCGCGCGGGTTTCCCGAGGAAATCCCGCATGAAACCCTGGCTCCTGGGCTGCACCCTGCTTGTTTCCGTCGCGGCCGGAGCTGCGCCTCTTTCCCCCGAATCGCTGGCCACCGCAGCCAGGCTGCGCGATCAGGCCCTGGCCGGCAGCGGCGCCTACGAAGTGGTCGAATCGCTCACCACCGAGGTAGGCCCGCGCATGGGAGGCACGCCGGCCGACGCTCGCGCCGTGGCCTGGGCGGTGGAAAAGTTCCGGAGCATGGGCTTTGATCGCGTCTACACCGAGCCGGTGCGCTACCCGGTATGGCGGCGCGGACACGAGCGTGCCGAAGTCCTTTCGCCCTTTCCCCAGCCGCTGCACCTGACGGCGCTGGGGCACAGCGTTGGCACCGGCGGGCGGATCGAAGCCGAGGTGGTGGAATTTGCCACGCTCAAGGCGCTGGAAGACGCGCCGGACGGCAGTCTGGAAGGCAAGATCGCCTACGTCGGCAACCGCATGGAGCGCAGCCGCAGCAGCGCGGGCTACGGCGCGGCCGTAGGCGCGCGCGGCGGCGCGTCGACCGCGGCACGCAAGGGTGCGGTGGCCTACCTGCTGCGCTCGGTCGGCACCGACAGCGACCGCCTGCCGCACACCGGCACGATGCGCTACGAGGAAGGCGTGCGCCAGATCGCCGCGGCCGCCCTCTCCAATCCCGACGCCGACCTGCTGTCGAACATGCTGCGCCGCGGCCAGCCGGTGAAGCTGGCGCTGGACATCGACGCGGGCATGCAGGGCGAATACGAATCGGCCAACGTGATCGCCGAGCTGCGCGGGCGCGAGCGTCCGGACGAAGTGGTGGTCATCGGCGGGCACCTGGATTCCTGGGACCTCGGCACCGGCGCCATCGACGACGCCGCCGGCATCGCCATCACCGCGCGCGCCGCCGCGCTCATCGCCGCGCTCCCGCAGCGCCCGCGCCGCACCGTGCGCATGGTGGCCTTCGCCAACGAGGAACAGGGACTGCTGGGCGGTTTCGCCTATGCCAAGGCGCACGCCGGGGAAATCGCGCAGCACGTCACCGGCGCGGAAAGCGACTTCGGCGCCGGCCGCATCTACGCCTTCTCCACCAGCGAAGCGCCTGAAGCGGCGCGCGAAACGGTGGAACAGATCGCCCAGGCGCTCGCGCCGCTGGGCATCGAACACACGCCGGGCAAGGGCGGCGCCGGTCCGGACCTGATCCCGATGGCGCAAGAGGGCATGGCCTGGGCTTCGCTGGCGCAGGACGGCAGCGACTACTTCGACTACCACCACACCGCCAACGATACCCTCGACAAGGTCGACGCCAAGGCGCTCGACCAGAACGTCGCGGCCTACGCGGTGTTCGCCTGGCTTGCGGCCGAATCCGACGCGGATTTCGGCAGCAAGCCGAAGGAGCCCTGACGCCGCAGCGCGACCGGTCAGTCCAGCAGCGAGGTTCCGAGCACCTTCGAGGGCGCGCCGATCGCCTCCTTGGCGGCCCTGCGCAGGTCCTCGACGGAAACGCGCGCGCCGTCGCGCATCAAGGCGCGCGCCACTTCGTCCAGGCTGCGGCGGCCGCCGCTGCGTTCGCGGATTTCCTCGTCCAGGTCCGCGAACAGCGCCACCGCGCGCGCGGTGCGCTTGCCGTGCGAATCGGAGGAGTGCAGGCTGCGCACCGCGCTGCCGTGCCTGCGCATCCACGCAATCGCCTTCCCGGCGCGCGCCTCGCTCAGCAGGCCGGCACGGCGCAGCATCTCGGTGCCGTAATACTCGGCGATGCCCTCGGCGATCCAGTCATCCCCCGCCGCGCCGCGGATGCGCGTGACGATGTGGATGGTCTCGTGCATGAGGGTCGAGGATCCGTTCTCGCTGATCAGCGGGCGATCGGCGTGCAGCCACATCGAATTGGGGCCGGAAAGGCCGCCCCGCCACATCGGATCGGGCGCACGAACCACCAGGATCTTGTCGGGCAGCCGCCCGAAGGCATCGAGCATCGACGGCGCCGTGGCGGTCATCATGGCCATCAGATCCATCCGCGCCGTGCCCAGCCCCTTGGGCGCGGCCACCGCGATCTCCATGCCCTCGATCATGTCGCGCCGAGTCCCGATGTCGCCCGCGATCATCCAGCCGGTCGGCCGCGCGAGGATGCGATCGGAATTGGTCACGGCGAATCCCTCGCCGTCGGGCGCCAGCAGCCAGGCGGTATCGGCATGGGTCCATCCGGGCGGCAGGTGCAGCTTCAGCAGCGCCTGAGAACGCGCCCCGCGAGTGGCGGTGACGCGCGCCGACGGAATCAGCCGATCGCCCCGCACGATCACCCAGTCGCGCGTGATCCGCGCATCGTAGGCGCCGCTGGATCGCTTGTGGTCGATGCGGTAGCGCCAGCGCAGTTCACCGCCGCGCCGCGGCGGACGCCACTCCACCGCATCGCCTTCACGCCCCACCTTCCCGTCGCCCTCGATGTCCGAGTAGCGCGACTTGGGCATGGTGAAGACCAGTCGGCTGACATTGGCTTCTTCCGGGCGCAGGCTCAGGGTCACTTCGGCCTCGCCCGCCGCCGGGTCGAAACCGACGTCGTAGCGCACGCTGAAGCGGGGCGCATCGGCCAGCGCCAGGGAAGTAACGGCACACAGAAGGGCCGCGAGGGTGGTTCGGAACAGGGCGATCATCAGCGATTGGGCAATGCGGAACGGGCGCAAGAGGATACCGGGCGAACGCGACGCATCCGTGAATCCCCGCCCGCTGCCGGCGCGATGCCGCGCCGGCAGCCCTCCCGGCTTCTGCTACCGTTGCGCATCGACCGAGCCGGATCGCCCCCGCCACCTCGGCCCTCCGGATATCCCAAGGCAGGCTCCGATGGACGCAAACTTCTGGCACCAACGCTGGCGTGAAGGCCGCATCGGCTTCCACCACGACGCGCCCATGCCGCTGCTGCTGGAGCATTGGCCGCGTCTGGCGCTCGCGCCCGGCAGCCGCGTGCTGGTGCCGCTGTGCGGCAAGAGCCTGGACCTGCTCTGGCTGGCCGCACAGGGCCACCGCGTGCTGGGCGTGGAGCTGTCGCCGCTGGCGATCGCCCAGTTCCTCGAAGAAAACGCGCTGCGCGCCGAAATCCACGACTCCCCGCTCGGCCGCCACTACCGCAGCGGGCAGATCGAACTGATCGAAGGCGACGCCTTCGCGCTGGACGAGGCCACCCTGGCCGGCTGCGACGCCGTCTACGACCGCGCCGCGATCATCGCCCTGCCGCCCGACCTGCGGAGGCGCTACGCCGCCACCGTCTACGCCCGCCTGCCGCGCGGCTGCGCCGGCCTGATGATCACGCTCGAATATCCGCAGGCGGAAAAGGACGGCCCGCCGTTCTCGGTGCAGGAGTCCGAAGTGCGCGCCCTGCTGGAACCGGACTGGCAGGTCGAAGTGGCCGAGCGCCGCGACATCCTCGCCTCCCAGCCCTCGTTCCAGGAGCAGGGCGTGAGCGCGCTGGACACCGTCGTCTACGTGCTGCGGCGCACGGCAGCGGCCCGCTGAACTAGCCGCTCGCGAAAGCCGCGCGGGACTTCCCCGGCAAATCCTGCCAGGGAAGTCCGCTGCCGCCGGAAGGCGCTTACAGCATCGGCAGCTTGAGGCCCTGCGCCTTGCCGCATTCCCGCGCGATCTCGTAGCCGGCGTCGGCGTGGCGCATCACGCCGGTGCCGGGGTCGTTCCACAGCACGCGGGCGATGCGGGCGTCGGCAGCTTCCGTGCCGTCGCAGACGATGACCACGCCGGAGTGCTGGGAATAGCCCATGCCGACGCCGCCGCCGTGGTGCAGGCTGACCCAGGTCGCGCCGCCGGCGACGTTGAGCATGGCGTTGAGCAGCGGCCAGTCGGAGACCGCATCGGAGCCGTCCTTCATGGATTCGGTTTCGCGATTGGGCGAGGCCACGGAGCCGGAATCCAGATGATCGCGGCCGATGACGATGGGCGCCTTCAGCTCGCCGTTGCGCACCATCTCGTTGAACGCCAGGCCCAGCTTGTGGCGCAGGCCCAGGCCGACCCAGCAGATGCGTGCCGGCAGGCCCTGGAAGCGGATGCGCTCGCGCGCCATGTCCAGCCAATTGTGCAGATGGGCATCGTCGGGGATCAGCTCCTTGACCTTGGCATCGGTCTTGTAGATGTCCTCGGGATCACCCGACAGCGCGACCCAGCGGAACGGGCCGATGCCGCGGCAGAACAGCGGGCGCACATAGGCCGGGACGAAGCCGGGGAAGGCGAAGGCGTTTTCGCAGCCGACATCGAAGGCCATCTGGCGGATGTTGTTGCCGTAGTCGACGGTGGGGATGCCCTGCGCATGGAAGGCCAGCATCGCCTCGACGTGGACGCGCATGGATTTCTTCGCCGCGTCGCGCACCTTGTCCGGATTCGCCTTCTGTTCTTCCAACCATTGCTCGACCGTCCAGCCGATCGGCAGGTAGCCGTGCACCGGGTCGTGGGCCGAGGTCTGATCCGTCACGCAGTCGGGTTTGACGCCGCGCCGCACCAGCTCCGGCAGGATTTCCGCCGCATTGCCGAGCAGGGCGATGGACTTGGCTTCGCCGGCCCTGGTGTATTTCCCGATCCGCGCCAGCGCATCGTCGAGGTCGGTGGCCTGCTCATCGACATAGCGGGTCTTCAGGCGGAAATCGATGCTGCTCTGCCGGCATTCGATATTGAGCGAGCAGGCTCCGGCCAAGGACGCCGCCAGCGGCTGCGCCCCGCCCATGCCGCCCAGGCCGGCGGTGAGGATCCACTTGCCCTTGAGGCTGCCGCCGTAGTGCTGGCGGCCCATCTCGACGAAGGTTTCATAGGTGCCCTGCACGATGCCCTGGCTGCCGATGTAGATCCAGCTGCCGGCAGTCATCTGGCCGTACATCATCAGGCCTTTTTTATCGAGCTCGTTGAAGTGCTCCCAGTGGGCCCAGTGCGGCACCAGGTTGGAATTGGCGATCAGGACGCGCGGCGCGTCGGGATGGGTGGGAAACACGCCGACCGGCTTGCCCGACTGCACCAGCAGGGTTTCGTTGTCTTCGAGCGTCTTCAGGGTTTCGAGGATCCTGTCGTAGCTGGCCCAGTCGCGCGCGGCGCGGCCGATGCCACCGTACACCACCAGCGCCTGCGGGTTCTCCGCCACCTCCGGATCGAGGTTGTTCTGCAGCATCCGGAAGGGCGCCTCGGTCAGCCAGCTTTTGCAGTGGAGCGTGCTGCCGCGCGGCGCGCGGATGAGGCGGGAAGGATCGAGGCGGGGATCGGCTGCGGACATCGTGACGCTCCAGTGGCAACAGGAGCGCGATTATCGCATTGCGGGTGGATCGGATTTCTTCCCGTCCGGCCTCCGGGAACGCCGGCGCGGCGGCGCAGGCGGGTGCTCAGCGCTGCTGCACCGCCTCTAGCGGCACCTCGCGCACGAGGCGGAAACCGAGGTCGTCGTAGCCGAACTCGGGATTGACCTTGTCGCCCTTGCGCGAAGGTTCCGCATCGCGCCAACCCAGTCCCAAGGTCGGATGCTCGCGGCAACCGGCACAGTCGCGGGTCCATTCACGCACGTTGCCCAGGGTCGAATGCACCCCGGCCCGCGTTTTCGCCCCCGCGCTTGCGGGCGCGGTGCCCTCCGTCCGACAGCGCACGCCGCCGGCACCGCAGGCGGCAGTGGCGGGAGCACCGGTGGCGAGCCGCCATTCGGCCTGCGTGGGAATGCGGTAGCGAACGCCGTCGCGCTGGCCGATCCAGGCGGCATAGGCCTGGGCGTCGGTCTCGGCCAGACACACCACCGGATGATCCGGCGACTGCGCGAAGCCGGGCGCCTTCCAGGTGCGGGCCTTCACCGTGATGACTGCGGTGCGGATGCGGCACTGCGCCGCCGGGCGGCCCGTGGCGTTGGCGTAGGCGGCGTATTCGCCCTGCGTCACCGGGGTCGGCATCACCGCAAGGCCCGGCTCGGTTTGGCTCGGCATGCGCACGATGACCGTGGCAACGCCGCCGCGCAGCACGTCGCCCACCTTGGCGGTGACGATGGGCTGGGAGTATTCCGGCTCCAGGCTCGCCGACGGCACGCCCAGACGCACGGCACGTTCGCGCGCGGCCTTCAGTGCCACAAGGTTCTTCTCGGCGAGCGCGTGCCGCAGGTCGGCGCGCACCGCGTCGGACGGCGATTGGCGCAGCGCGTCCGCGCCCTTGAGTGCGCCCAGATCCAGGCCCTCTTCCAGCCGCTTGAGGCTGGCGAGGAAGGCCAGCGCACCGGCGTCGTCGTGGCGCTCCAGCGCCGCGGAAAAATAGGGCTGCACGGCGGCCACCCAGCGTTCGGCGGCGGGCTTCACGCGAGGATCGGCACCCAGCAGGCGGCGCGCGGCCAGCAGCGAATCGAGCGCGCTGTCGCCCCTGGGCTGGGTGAGCCGCTTGCGCCGGATCTGTTCGGCGGCGGTCATCAGCGCGGCTTCGCCGGGCGGAAGCGCAAGCAAGGCCGCCTCGACCTCTTCCGCAAGCCCGGGTTCCGCCTCCTCTTCCAGCAGAGCCTGCGCCCCCTGTTCGCCGGGCGCTTCCGGGTTGTCCGCTGCGTCCGAGTCGACTTCCGTGCTGGCGGAAGCGGCATCGGACCGCGGGACGGCATCCGCGGCGACCGCGACCGGAGGCGCCGGTGCAGGATCGGCAGCCACCGCAAGGGGCGCACCGTCGGCACGGGCTGGCTCCGCGGCTTCGTCCTTGCCGGCAGACCACCACACACCCGCAAGCAGCACCAGCGCCAGCAGCACCAGCGAGCCGGCGGCGAACACCACGGGGCGCGGCTTCCATGCGCCGCGCGCGGCAGAAGAAGCCTCATCCGCGGCGCGCGCGGATTCCGGGCGAAGAACAAGACTCTTCAGCCTGCCCAAAGAGCGATGCAGCGCATCGAGGCTGCCACGCAGGCCGCGCCCGGCAGGGCGCGCGGGCTGCGTCGCGCTGCGCTCCAGCGCGATGGCATCGAGCGCGTGCAGCATCTCCCGCGCGCTGGCGAAGCGATGCTCCGGGCGCTTGGCCATGGAGCGATCGATGAAGGCCTGCCAGTGCGCCTTGTCCGGCGGCAGCCGCGGGATCGGATCCATCGCGTGCATCAGCGCCAGCGCCACGGTGTCCGCGTTCTGGAATGGCAGCTTGCCGGTGAGCATCTCGAAGGTGAGGACGCCGACGCTGTAGATGTCGGCGCGCGCGTCCACGTGTTCGCCGCGCGCCTGCTCCGGGGCCATGTAGCCCCAGCTGCCCACGGCGTTGCCGGCGCCGGTCATGCGCGCGCGGTCGCGCTTGGTGATGGCGATGCCGAAGTCGGTGAGCATCGCGCGGTCGTTCTGGTCGAACAGCACGTTCTCGGCCTTCACGTCGCGGTGCACCACGCCCTGCGCGTGGGCGTAGTCGAGCGCGCCCAGCAGGGCGCGCAGGATGCCGATGACGCGCGGCTGGTCGCAGCGCAGGTCGCGTCGCCCGAGGTGCCCGTGCGAGAGATAGGGCATGACGTAATACAGCAGGCCCATGTCCATGCGGCCCACCGCGTGGATGCCCACGATGCTCGGGTGCTGCAGCTTGGCGATGGTGCGCGCTTCTCGTTCGAAGCGGTGCATGCCCACTTCGTCTTCCAGCGCCAGCGGCGAAATCACCTTGATCGCCACCTGGCGATCCAGCGATTCCTGGATGCCGAGGTAGACGTAGGACATGCCGCCGCGCCCCAGCAGACGCACGACCCGGTAGCCGGGTATCTCCGGAAGCACGGCGCTCAGCAACTCGTCGAGCTCGGCGGGGGTCAGATCCTGATGCTGGAGCACGGACATGGCAGCGGTTGCGTCGACTCGGACATGGACTATGGCACACCCCGACAACGGGCCGGACATGCCGCTTCGGAATCAGGTCATGCGCCGGTCCGGACATTGCCCGGACCGGGCAAGACGTGCTGGCGAAGCGGCATCCTACCCCAAAATGCCTCGTGTTCCGGAAGGCGTCAGAACGTCCCGGCTGCTGCGCTGCGGCATCCGCCTCCGCCCGGAATCGCGCCTTCTGGCCCGCCGGAGCGCGGCTTCTGTCATGATCGGTGCGCCTTGCGCAAAACCGAATTCCGCCGATGCCCCCTGCCGCCTCACGCGCCTTTCCCGCCCTGCTGCTCGCCGCCGCTTTCCTGCTGCTCTCCGCCTGTCGGACGGAGGTTCGCCCGGCGACCGATTCCGTCCGGCCGCCAGCGCTGCTGCTGATTTCCATCGACGGTTTCCGCCCCGACTACCTCACCCCGGAAGCCACCCCCACGCTCGCGGAAATCGCGCATCAGGGCGTGCAGGCGCGCTCGATGCGGCCGTCTTTTCCTTCCCTCACTTTCCCCAACCACTACACCCTCGTCACCGGGCGGGTACCCGACCACCACGGCGTGGTGAACAATTCCATGATCGATCCGGACATCGACCAGGCGTTCTACCTGTCCTCGCGCGAGGCGGTGGAAAACCCGCGCTGGTGGGAGGGGGGCGATCCGATCTGGAACACCGCGCGTCGCGCCGGCCTGCGCAGCGGCACGATGTTCTGGCCCGGTTCCGAAGCGCCGATCGACGGCCACCATCCGCACTACTGGAAGACGTTCGACATGAATCTTCCGCCGCAGGATCGCGTCGCACAGGTGCTGGCCTGGCTGGATCTTCCGGCGGCGCAGCGGCCCGACTTCCTCACCCTCTACTTCGACGAGGTGGACCACGACGCGCACCTGCACGGGCCGCAGTCTCCCGAGGCGCTGGAGGCCGTGCGCCGCACCGACGCCGCGCTCGCGCAGCTGGTCGAAGGGCTGAAGCGGCGCGGCCTGTGGGAGCGGATCAACCTCGTGGTGGTATCCGACCACGGCATGGCCGCCACGCGGCCGGACCGGATCATCCTGCTCGACGACCTGCTGCCCGCGGGCAGCTTCGAACTGCTCAACCGCGGCGCGGTGGCGGGTCTTGCGCCACGCGCCGGCCGCGAGGCCGAGCTGGACGCCGCGCTCGCCCGACCGATCGAACACGCGCAGTGCTGGAAGAAGGAGCGCGTTCCCGCGCGCTTCCGTTTCGGCAGCCACCCGCGCATCCCGCCCTGGGTCTGCCTGGCCGACGAGGGCTGGACGATCCTCGACCGCGCCCAGCTCGCGCGCAAGAAACCCAATCCCGGTGCGCACGGCTACGACCCGGCGCTGCCGTCCATGGCCGCGATCTTCCTCGCGCACGGACCCGACCTGCGTCAGGGCCTGACGGTGGATGCCTTCGACAACGTGGATGTCTATGCGCTGCTCGCCCGCCTGCTGCGCATCGCGCCAGCCGCCAACGACGGCGACCCGGCCACCACGCTGCCGATGATGCGTGAAGACCGCGACTTCACGCCCCGGCAGTGGTAGCGCAAACCCTCCGCCGCATGAACCCGGCGACGCGCACGGTTGCCCCTCGCCGCATCGCGCCGTAGTCTGCGCCCCGTGCGCGCTTCCCTGCCCCTCCTGCTGCGGCTTCTCCTGCTCCTGCCCTTTGCCCTGGGCACGGTGGCGCAGCCGGTGCTCGGAGCCCTGAGCCATGCGCACCTCCTGACCACACACGGCATGGATTCGCCCGAGGAGCACGGCCACGCCGGCCTCGGCGAGGAACACCACGACACCGGCGAGTCGCTGCACTTCCTGACCCACCACGTCCACGCCTGCGGCTACGCCCAGCTCGCCTGTCTCGGCACCACGCTGGAATTCGGCGCGCAGCCCGCCTCGGAACGCCAGATTCCTGCGCCCGATTCGGACTTCGTTTCGGCGCGCGCTCGCGCCCTGCTCCGGCCTCCCCGAACCGCCTGATCCACGACCTGCACCGGGCATCCGGTGCGCTGCGCCGGCACCTCGCCGGCGCGTGTGTTCGTCTGGAACAAGCGGAGTTTTCCATGAAGCCCATCCTCGCGGCCCTGGCCGCGTGCCTTGCACTGTCCGTCGCGGCCCACGCCGCGCCGGCTTCCGAACCCCTCACCCTGGACGCCGCCTTTGCGCGCGTGGCCGGCAGCCATCCCGAACTGCGCCTGTTCGGCCCGCGCGGCGACGCGCTCGAAGCAGAACGTGACGCCGCATTGCAGCCCCCGCCGCTGCGTGCCGGCATCGCGCTGGAAAACGCGCTCGGCAGCGGCGATGTTCGCGGGCTGGACGCGGCCGAGCTGACGCTGAGCCTGGCCGGCGTGCTGGAGCGCGGCGGCAAGCTGGACGCGCGCCGCACGCTGGCCAATGCCCGCATCGACGCGCTGGCGGTGGAACGCGAGACCGCGCGCCTGGATCTGCTGGCCGAAACCGCGCGCCGCTATCTGGCCGTGGTAGCCGCGCAGCAGCAGCAAGTGATCGCGGCGCAAGACATCGCCCAGCGCCGGCGCACCGTGGCGGCCGCACGCCAACGCCTGCAGGCTGGGGCATCCCCCGAATCCGTGCTGCTGACCGCGCAGGCGGCGCTGGCCCGCGCCGAGTTGGAGCGGGCGCGGGCGCAGCAGTCGCAGTCGGCGGCGCGCCAGCACCTGGCCGCACTGTGGGGCGAGCGAGATCCGCAGTTCGACGTTGCCGCCAGCGATCTGCTGGCGCTGCCTGCGCTTGCCGAGATCGATGCTCTGGACGCGCTGCTGACGCAGACGCCCGAGCTGCGCCGCTTTGCCGACGACCAGCGCCTGCGCGAGACGCGCCTTCAGTTGGCGCGCAGCGACACCGCGGCGGATCTGGAGTGGTCGCTCGGGGTGCGACGATTGCAGGACGGCGGCGATACCGGCCTGGTGGCCGGGCTGTCGCTGCCGCTGGGCACGCGCAGTCGCGCGCAGCCGGCGATCCGCGGTGCGCAGGCCGAACTGGCGGCGCTGGAGATCGAACGCGAAGCCGGCGGCATGGCGCTGTATTCGACCCTGGTCGAGGCGCATGGCCGCTACCGACTCGCGCAGCTGGAAATCGCGCGCCTGCAAGCCGACGTGCTGCCGAAACTGGCCCGCGCCGAAGCCGCCGCCGAGCGTGCCTTCCGCGCCGGCGCCATCAGCTACCTGGAATGGGCGCAGCTGCAGTCGGAAGCAACCGGAACACGCCGCCAGCAGCTGGACGCCGCGCTAGCCGCGCAGCGCGCCCTGATCGAACTGCAACGCCTGACCGGCCAGCCGCTGCTGGCCGCCAAGACCGAAGGAGCCACCCCATGATCCGACACCTGAGCCTGGCCGCCCTGCTGGCCCTCGGCATTGCCGCCTGTGGCGGAAATGCCGGCGAAGAAGCGCACGACCACGACGAAGCCGGCGCGCATACCGAAGCCGAAGCAGCCAAGGGCGCGCACGGCGGGCGTTTGCTGCAGCAGGGCGAGCACGCGGTCGAACTGAAGATTTTCGAAGACGGCACCCCGCCGAAGTACCAGGCCTGGCTGTACCGGGACGACAAGCCGTTGCCGGCCAGCGCCGGCAGCGTGGAAGTCCGCCTGCAGCGCCTGGGCGGCGTGGCCGAAACCCACGTGCTCAAGCCGCAGGCCGACGGCAGCCTGATGGCGGCCACGGTGGTGGACGAGCCGCATTCCTTCGATGTCGACGTGTGCGCCACGGTGCAGGGCAAGTCGCTGCGCTGGGCGTATGAAAGCTACGAGGGCCGCACAGTGATCGTCGGCAAAATTGCCGAGGACGCCGGTATCAAGGTAGCCGCCGTCGGCCCCGGCAGCATCGCCGACATGCACGAGGTGCAGGGACTGGTGACGCCGATCGATGGCCGGGTGGCGAAGGTGACCGCGCGCTTCCCCGGGCCGGTGCGCAGGCTCGATGCCGGCGTCGGCGACCGCGTGCGCGCTGGCCAGGCGGTGGCGGTCATCGAAAGCAACCTCAGCCTCGGCAACTACAGCATCACCGCACCGATTTCCGGCGTGGTGATGGCGCGCAGCGCGGCGGTGGGCGACGTCGCCGCCGAAGGCACGGTGCTGTTCGAGATCGCCGACCTGTCCACGCTGTGGGTGGACCTGCACATCTTCGGCAGCGACGCCGACCACATCCCCGCCGGCGCGCGTGTGGCGCTGACCCGGCTCAGCGATGGCGCCAGCGCCGAGACCAAGATCGAACGCATCCTGCCCGGCACCGCCACCGCCAGCCAGAGCACGGTGGCGCGCGCGCGAGTGGCCAATGCCGACGGCCGCTGGCGGCCGGGTTCGGCGGTGCGCGCGCAGGTGACGGTGGACCAACAGGCGGCGGCGCTGGTGGTGCCGTTGGCCGCGCTGCAAACCTTCCGCGACTGGCAGGTGGTGTTCGTGCGCGTCGGCGACACCTACGAGGTGCGCCCGGTGCAGCTGGGCAAGCGCGACGCGCGCAACGTCGAAGTCCGGTCCGGACTGATGCCCGGCGAGCAGGTGGTGGTGGAACAGAGCTATCTGGTCAAGGCCGATATCGAAAAAGCGGGGGCCTCGCATGACCACTGAGCCGACACCGCAGGGTGGATTGCTGGAGCGCCTGCTGGGTTTCTCCATCGCCCACCGCTGGCTGATGCTGGCGCTGACCGCGGTGCTGGTGGGCGTGGGCATCTGGAGCTACCGCCGGCTGCCGATCGACGCCACCCCCGACATCACCAATGTGCAGGTCCAGATCAATACCGAGGCACCCGGCTATTCGCCGCTGGAGGCCGAGCAGCGCGTCACCTTCCCGGTGGAGACCGCGATGGCCGGCCTGCCGGGTCTGGACTACAGCCGGTCGATCTCGCGCTACGGCCTGTCGCAGGTGACGGTGGTGTTCAAGGACGGCACCGACCTGTACTTCGCCCGCCAGCAGGTGGCCGAACGCCTGCAGCAGGTGAAATCGCAGCTGCCGGCGAAGCTGGAGCCGCAGATGGGGCCGATCACGACCGGCCTCGGCGAAATCTTCATGTACACGGTGGAAGCTGCGCCGGCGGCGCGCAAGCCCGACGGCAGCGCGTACACCGCCACCGATCTGCGCACCCTGCAGGACTGGGTGCTGCGGCCGCAGCTGCGCAACGTGGCCGGCGTCACCGAGGTCAACACCATCGGCGGGTTTGCGCGGCAGATCCACATCACCCCCGACCCGGCGCGGCTGGTGGCGCTGGGCTTCACCCTGGACGACATCGTGCGCGCGGTGGCGGCCAACAACCAGAACATCGGTGCCGGTTACATCGAGCGCAACGGCCAGCAGTTCCTGGTGCGCGTGCCAGGGCAGGTGGCCGATCTCGACGCCATCCGCGACATCGTGCTGGACCGCCGCGACGGACTTCCGATCCGCGTGCGCGACGTGGCCCAGGTGGGCGAAGGGCCGGAGCTGCGCAACGGCGCGGCCACCGAGAACGGCCGCGAGGTGGTGCTGGGCACGGTGTTCATGCTGGTGGGAGAAAACAGCCGCGCGGTGGCGCAGGCGGCGGCGGAAAAGCTCGGAACCGCCAACGCCAGCCTGCCGGACGGCGTGGTGGCGCAGCCGGTGTACGACCGCACCGCGCTGGTCGACCGCACCATCGCCACGGTCAGCAAGAACCTGGTGGAAGGCGCATTGCTGGTCATCGCGGTGCTGTTCGCCCTGCTGGGCAATTTCCGCGCGGCGCTGATCACCGCCGCGGTGATCCCGCTGGCGATGCTGTTCACCTTCACCGGCATGGTGCGCGGCGGCGTCTCCGGCAACCTGATGAGCCTGGGCGCGCTGGACTTCGGCCTGATCGTCGACGGCGCGGTGATCATCATCGAGAACTGCCTGCGTCGCTTCGGCGAGGCCCAGCACCGGCTGGGCCGGGCGATGACGTCGGCCGAACGCACTGCGCTGACCGCCAGCGCCAGCGCCGAGGTGATCCGCCCCAGCCTGTTCGGCCTTGCCATCATCACCGCGGTCTATCTGCCGATCTTCGCCCTGACCGGGGTCGAAGGAAAGATGTTCCACCCGATGGCGATCACCGTGGTGCTGGCACTGACCGGGGCGATGCTGCTGTCGCTGAGCTTCGTGCCGGCGGCGATCGCGATCTTCCTTGGCGGCAAGGTGGAAGAGAAGGACAACCGGGTGATGGCCTGGCTGCGCCGCCGCTACGCGCCGCTGCTGCAGTGGTCGCTGCGGCGCGGCCGCTGGGTGCTGGGCGGCGCGCTGGCGCTGGTGCTGGCCTGCACCGCACTGGCCACGCGCCTGGGCAGCGAGTTCATCCCCAGCCTCGACGAGGGCGACATCGCCCTGCACGCGCTGCGCATTCCCGGCACCAGCCTGAGCCAGGCGCTGTCGATGCAGCACACGCTGGAACAGCGGATCAAGCGATTCCCGGAGGTCGAACGGGTATTTTCCAAGCTGGGTACGGCCGAAGTCGCCAACGACCCGATGCCGCCTTCGGTGGCCGACACCTTCATCATGCTCAAGCCGCGCACGGACTGGCCGGATCCGCGCAAGCCGCGCGATGCGCTGGTGGCGGAAATCGAAGCCGAGGTGACCCGGCTGCCGGGCAACAACTACGAGTTCACCCAGCCGATCCAGATGCGATTCAACGAGCTGATCTCCGGCGTGCGCGCCGACGTCGCGATCAAACTCTACGGCGACGACATGGCCACGCTTGCGCGGGTGGGAGAGCAGATCGAGGCGGTGGCCGGCAAGGTGAACGGCGCGGCCGACGTCAAGCTGGAGCAGACCACCGGCCTGCCGCTGCTGACCATCACCCCCGACCGCGCGGCGATGGCGCGCTATGGCCTCAACCCCGGCGTGGTGCAGCAGACCGTGGCCACCGCGATCGGCGGTGAAGTGGCCAGCCAGCTGTTCGAGGGTGACCGTCGTTTCGACATCGTGGTGCGGCTGCCGGAGGCGCTGCGACAGGATCCGGCGGTGCTGGCCGACCTGCCGGTCCCTTTGGGCGGGTCCGACAATCTCGACGAATCCAGCCGCGCCGCCGCCTGGACCTCGGGCGCGCCGCAGACCGTGCCGCTGCGCGAAGTGGCAAGGATCGAAACCACCCTCGGCCCCAACCAGATCAACCGCGAGAACGGCAAAAGACGGGTGGTGGTGACGGCCAATGTGCGCGGGCGCGACCTCGGCGGCTTCGTCGCCGAACTGCACGAACGCATCGGCGCGCAAGTTCAGCTGCCGGCCGGCTACTGGATCGACTACGGCGGCAGCTTCGAGCAGTTGATCTCGGCCAGCCGGCGCCTGGCGCTGGTGGTGCCGGCGACCCTGGTGCTGATCTTCGCCCTGCTGTTCTGGGCCTTCGGCTCGGCGAAGGACGCAGCCATCGTGTTCAGCGGTGTGCCGCTGGCGCTGACCGGCGGGGTGGTGGCGCTGGCGCTGCGCGGGATCCCGCTGTCGATCTCGGCCGGCGTGGGCTTCATCGCCCTGTCCGGCGTGGCGGTGCTCAACGGGCTGGTGATGATCACCTTCATCAACAAGCTGCGCGAACAGGGCGATGCGCTAAACGACGCGGTCATCGACGGCGCACTGGGACGGTTGCGGCCGGTGCTGATGACCGCGCTGGTGGCGTCGCTGGGCTTCGTGCCGATGGCGCTGAACGTCGGCGCCGGCTCCGAAGTGCAGCGCCCGCTGGCCACGGTGGTGATCGGCGGCATCGTGTCCTCGACCCTGCTCACCCTCCTGGTGCTGCCGGCGCTGTATCGCTGGCTGCACGGGCGCGGGGCGACGAGCGAGGCATCGCCGGCGTGAGCTCCCGTGCCTGCGGCCGGCCCCGCGCCGGCCGCTGGCACGGGGCAGTCCATCTTGGCTATCATCCGGACTTCCTCCCACCGGAGCCTTGCGCATGCTGCGCCACGCCGCATTCCTGCTTTCCGTCCTGATCCTGGCCCTGACGCTCGCCGCTTGCGGCAGCGGCCCGCGCAAACGCATCTTCCCGCCCACCGCGAGCATCCAGGAGCTGCAGGTCCAGGACGACGGCCAGTGGCGCGTGCAGCTTCGCATCCAGAGCTTCAGCAACGTGCCGCATACCGTCGCCGCGCTTTCCGCGCAGCTTCGCATCGGCGGCGCGCAGGCCGCGACGCTGGAACTCGCTCCGAACCTGACCATCGGCCCGCAGAACGCGGAAATCGAGGAACTGCTCCTCACCCCGTCCGGCGAAGCCGCCGCACGCATCGCCGCTGCGCTCGCCGCTGGCCGCAGCGTCACCTACGCGCTGGACGGCACCCTCACCAGCACGGCGCCGGACAAGCGCCGCGACGACTTCAGCTTCGAAGGCCAGCTCTGGCCCCAGCCCGGCCTGCCCGGCGTGCTGCGCTGAACCATTCTTTCCGAGGCCCGCCATGCACGCCTACTCCGCCCCGCTCGCCGACCTGCGTTTCGTGCTGCACGAAGTGCTCGACCTTCCAACCCTGTACGCGCGACTGCCCGGCAGCGAGACGGCCAGCCGCGAGCTGATCGACGCGGTGATCGAGGAAGGCGCGCGCTTCGTCGAATCCGTACTGGCCCCGATCTACCAGAGCGCCGACGCCGAAGGCTGCCATTTCGACCCGGCCACCGGCGCCGTCACCACGCCCAAGGGCTTCAAGGCCGCCTACGCGAAGTGGGTGGAAAACGGCTGGAGCGGCCTGACCGCACCCGAATCGGCCGGCGGGCAGGGTCTTCCGGAAACCGTCGGCGCGGTGATCAAGGAACTGGTGGACGCGACCAACTTGGCCTGGGGCAACTACCCGCTGCTCTCGCACGGCTCGATCGAGGCGCTCAAGCACTTCGGCAGCGACTGGCAGAAGGAGGTGTTCCTCAACCGCATCGTGAGCGGCGAATGGTGCGCCACGATGTGCCTGACCGAACCCCACTGCGGTTCGGACCTGGGCCTGCTCAAGACCCGCGCCGAACCCGGAGCCGACGGCAGCTTCGCGGTCACCGGCACCAAGATCTTCATCACCGGCGGCGACCACGACCTCACCGACAACATCGTCCACCTGGTGCTGGCGCGCCTGCCCGATGCCCCGGCCGGCACCAAGGGCATCTCGCTTTTCATCGTGCCCAAGCGCAAGACCGGCCGCGACGGCGTGGCCGGCGAGGCCAACGCGGTGCGCTGCGGTTCGATCGAGCACAAGATGGGCATCCACGGCTCGGCCACCTGCGTGATGAACTTCGACGGCGCGCAGGGCTGGCTGCTCGGCGAACCCCACCGCGGCCTCATGGCGATGTTCGCGATGATGAACTCCGCGCGCCTGGGCGTGGGCCTGCAAGGCCTGGGCCTGATGGACCGCGCCTACCGCTGCGCGCTGGCCTATTCGAAGGAGCGCCTGCAGATGCGCGCGCTCGGCGGGCCGAAGTTCCCCGAAAAACCGGCCGATCCGATCCTGGTACACCCCGACGTGCGCCGCATGCTGCTCACCTGCAAGGCGCTGTCGGAAGGCTCGCGCGCGCTCGCCCTGCACGGCGCCAGCCTGCTCGACGTGATCGAGCGCAGCGACGACGACGCCGAACGCAAGCAGGCCGACGAGCTGCTCTCCTTCCTCACCCCGATCATCAAGGCCTGCCTCACCGAATGGGCGGTGGAATGCACCTACCACGCCCAGCAATGCTTCGGCGGGCACGGCTACATCCGCGAACAGGGCATGGAACAGCTCGCCCGCGATGCGCGCATCACCACCATCTACGAGGGCACCACCGGCATCCAGGCGATCGACCTCCTGGCGCGCAAGACCCTGCAAACCCAGGGCGTGGGCCTCAGGCACTTCCTCACCATGATCGTGGAGTTCTGCACCGCGCAAACGCAGAACGCCGCGCTGGCCGAGTTCGTCGCCCCGCTCGCCAAGGCCGCGCAGGACTGGCAGCAGCTCACCCTGGAAATCGGCCGGCGCGCCGGCCAGAACCCCGAGGAAATCGGCGCCGCCTCGGTCGACTACCTCTTCTACTCCGGCTACGTCACCCTGGCCTACTGGTGGGCCAGAAGCGTCGCCACCGCCGATGCCGGCGCCCACCCGGACACCTTCAGGACCGCAAAGCGCGAAACCGCACGCTTCTACTTCCAGCGCATCCTGCCGCGCACCCACGCCCATGCCGCCGCGATCCTGAGCGGCGCAGGGAACCTGATGGCGCTGGAGGAAAGCGGGTTCTGAAAACGAGCGACCCGGAGCGCGGACCCCGCAGCGCGCCGGATCGTCCGCCGTTTTCGATCGCCACGATCCTTGGAAACCGGGAGCAAGACCGCGCCCCACAAGGAATCGACGGGCCGGGCCGCACCCGTTGCGGGCATTGACAACCGCCTTCGTCCGGCCGCCGGGCTTTGGAGTCACGCATCGCGTGCGCGCGGCGGGGCGCTGGTTTATGCTCGGGCTTCGAATGAGCAGTCTTCCTGCCGCGCCCGGTGAACCCTCGCCCGCCATCGCTCCGGCGATCTGGCCGATTTCCGGCAGCGAGCGCAATCTTCCGCGCGTGCTTTCGCTCGATGCCTGCGGGCGCATTCTCGACTGGATCACCTGGCGCGAGGCCGCGCATCTGTATGCCCGCGATGCGGTGGCCTGGACACTGGGAAGCCCGTGCTTCGTCCTGCGCGGCGGCATCAACCGCATCACCGGACTGCAGAGCCGGCTGGACCTGCATTCCATCGTCGCCTCCCGCGGCCACGCGCGCGCCGGTGCGATGTCGCCCTCGCCCGCGTTGAACAACGCGGCGCTGTTCGCGCGCGACATCCACCTTTGTCTTTACTGCGGGCAGGAGTTCTCGCGCTGGCAGCTCACCCGCGATCACGTGGTGCCGCGCTCGCAGGGCGGGCGCGATCTGTGGGAGAACGTGGTCACCGCGTGCCTTGCCTGCAACGCGCGCAAGGGCGGGCGCACGCCGGCACAGGCGCACATGCCGCTCCTGGCGGTGCCATACCGGCCGAGCTGGGTGGAGCACCTGATCCTCTGCAACCGCAACATCCTGGCCGACCAGATGGATTTCCTGCGCAGCCACCTGCCGCGCAGGCCGCAACGGACGCCGATGCACTAGCCCGGGCGGCGGCTTTTCGTGCGCCGGTTCGCAGATCGCGGCCGCGCGGACGTCAAAATTGACCCAAACCGCCGCCTCGCCAATAATTTGCCCACGGCTCTGCTCACGCAACATCGGCTGTGGCAGATCGTCGATCCTTCGCTGCGGCATGGCCAACGGCACGGCCTCGGCGCATTTGGTCCCAGGGGACAACATGACTCAACCCGCCTCGGTGTTCTTTGCCGGCATGGATGCATCCGATGCCGAGCAGCTCACGGCCCTGTTCAACGAAATCAACCGCCGCAGCGGCAGCCGCTGGGCGCTGGCATCCGATTCCGACAGCGCCGGCGTGCTGGTGATCGACGTGGACACGCTCTACGGGCACATGACCTGGCTGCGCGCACAGAGCTCGGGCCAGACCATCGTTGCGCTGACCGCCGGCGAGCGCGCCGATGCCGATCACGTCCTGCACCGCCCGGTGACGCCGGAGGCGCTGCGCCGCCTGATGCACGGGCTGGGCGGTGCGCCCGCCCGCGCGCCTGCGGACGCAGCGGCCCAATCCGCGCCAGAACACGCCGTCGCCCCGATGGATTCCGCCATGCCTGCGCCCGTCGCTGCACGCCCTGCGCCTGCGGCCGCTGCGCCGGCCGCCAAGGCTCCCGAACCGATTGCCGCGCCTCCCGTACCGCCTGCACCGGCCGAGATCGCGCCCCCGCCGCCGGCCAAACCCGGGCAGCACCGTCTGATCGACGCGCTCCTTTCCGTCGACTTCGGCGACGGCCCGCATGTGCTGGAACTGCCGGACCTGCCGCCGCTGGCGTTCGATCTCGGGCAGAAGATTTTTCTCTGCGCCGGCGGCATCAAGACCTACCTGCCGCACGCGCAGGCCATCCTGCCGGCCGGCACTCCGCGCGCAATCAGCGTCACCGAGTTCGGCGCGCTGCGGCGGCAGGTCGGTGACGCCCAGCCGATCGCCCGCCTGCTGTGGCTGGCGGCACTGGGAGGCAGCGGCGGGGAAATCCCGGGCGGCGCGGCGGGTGCGCGCTATCGCCTCCACAAGTGGCCGCAGATCGAGCGCGAGTTTCCCAAGCACTTCCGCATCGCCACGGCGATGATGAAGGGCTTCCAGATGCCGGCGGAATTCGCCGAACAAAGCGGCGTGAGCCTCGCCGAGGTCAACGAATTCATCGCGGCCAGCCTGGTTTCCGGACACGCGGAAGTGGAAGGCCAGGCGCCTGGCGATGCGGCCTCCAGCGTCCAGAAAAGCCTGCTGGAACGCCTGCGCGGGACGCGCTGATCCGCTCGGACGCGACCCTGCGCGCCTTGCCGCTGCCACAACGCGCCCGTTCATGGCCCTGATCCGCCCCGTGCGCGACCTTGCTACGGCCGCGGCCGGGCAGGACAATCCGCTTTCCGCCCGGGCCGCCGTTCCTCGACCCGGGCCTTCGCGCCCGTTCCCTTCGCGGGCCATGGCAGACCGATGATCGATTCCTCCCGCTATCCGCGCCTTTCCCGCATCCATACGCCGGCCGACCTGCGCCGGTTTCCCGAAGCCGAGCTTCCGCAGATCGCCGCCGAGCTGCGCGGCCACCTGATCGACGCGGTGGCGCGTGCCGGCGGGCACTTCGGCGCCGGGCTGGGCGTGGTCGAACTCACCGTCGCCCTGCACCATCTCTACGACACGCCCGAAGACCGCATCGTCTGGGACGTGGGCCACCAGACCTATCCGCACAAGATCCTCACCGGCCGCCGCGACAGCATCCACACGGTCAAGCAGAAGGACGGCGTGGCGCCCTTCCCCAAGCGCGAGGAAAGCCCCTACGACACCTTCGGCGTGGGCCATTCGTCCACCTCGATATCGGCCGCGCTGGGCATGGCGATCGCGCTGCAACGGCGCGGTGACGAGCGCCAGGTGGTCGCCGTCATCGGCGACGGCGCGATGACCGCCGGCATGGCCTTCGAGGCGCTCAACCACGCCGGCGGAATGGAGACCGAGCCCAACTTCCTGGTCATCCTCAACGACAACCGGATGTCGATCTCCGAGAACGTCGGGGCGCTGACCAAGATGCTCGGGCGGCTCTCGGGCAACCGCACCCTCAACGCGCTGCGCGAAGGCGGCAAGAAGCTCCTGGGCCACAAGCGCGGCGGACCTGCGCGCTTCATGCGGCGCTGGGAAGGCCACTGGAAGGGCATGTTCGTGCCCTCGACGATGTTCGAGGAAATGGGCTTCCACTACACCGGCCCGATCGACGGCCACGACCTGCCGGCGCTGCTCACCACGCTCAAGACGCTCAAGGGCCTCAAAGGCCCGCAGCTGCTGCACGTCATCACCACCAAGGGCAAGGGCTACGACCCGGCCGAGGGCGACCAGATCCAGTACCACGCGGTGGGGCCCTTCGATCCCAGCGTGGGCGTGGTGAAGAAGGCGCCACCGGCCAGGCGCACCTATACCGAAATCTTCGGCGATTGGCTCTGCGACATGGCCGCGGCGGATTCGCGCCTGATGGGCATCACCCCCGCCATGCGCGAAGGCTCGGGACTGGTGCGCTTCTCGCAGGAGTTCCCCGAACGCTACTTCGACGTGGCCATCGCCGAACAGCACGCGGTGACGCTCGCCGCCGGCATGGCCTGCGAAGGCGCCAAGCCGGTGGTGGCGATCTATTCCACGTTTCTGCAGCGCGCCTATGACCAGCTGGTGCACGACGTGGCGATCCAGAACCTCGACGTCACCTTCGCGATCGACCGCGCCGGCGTGGTCGGGCCGGACGGCGCCACCCACGCCGGCAGCTTCGACCTCTCCTTCCTGCGCTGCATTCCGAACCTGGTGGTGATGGCGCCTGCCGACGAGAACGAGTGCCGGCGCCTGCTCACCACCGGCTTCCTGCACGAAGGCCCGGCCGCGGTGCGCTATCCGCGCGGCACCGGTCCCGGCGCGCCGCTGGAGGCGGGCCTGGAGCCGCTGCCGCTCGGCCAGGCCGACGTGCGCCGGCGCGGGCGCGGGCTGGCGATCCTGAGCTTCGGCACCCTGCTTCCGGCGGCGGAAGCGGCCGGACGCGCGCTCGACCTCACCGTGGTCAACATGCGCTTCGTCAAGCCGCTGGACCGCGAGCTGCTGCTGGAGCTGGCGCGCCACCACGAGGGCTTCGTCACGCTGGAGGACAACGCCATCGAAGGCGGCGCCGGCAGCGCGGTGGCGGAGTTCTTCGCCGCGCACGGCATCGTCGCCCCGATCCTGCACCTGGGCCTGCCCGATGTCTTCCTCGAACACGCCACGCGCGAGGAGCTGCTGGCAGAATGCGGCCTCGACGCAGCCGGGGTGCAGGCCGCGATCCTCAAGCACTGGCCCAAGCTGCCCCAGCTTGCGGGGCAGCGCGCCACGGGCTGAATCGCTTACCGCGCCGCGCCGCGCACCAGCGCTGCGGCTTCCCGCGCGAGGGCACCGATGCGCGTCCAGTCGCCGGCGCGGATGGCTGCCTCGGGCAGCATCCAGGAACCGCCCACGCAGGCGACATTGGGCAGCGCCAGCCAAGCCGGCGCACGCGCCGCATCGATTCCCCCGGTCGGGCAGAAGCGCACTCCGGGAAACGGCCCGGCCAGGCCACGCAGCGCCGCCGCGCCGCCGCTGGCTTCGGCCGGGAAGAACTTGAAGCGCCGCCAGCCCAGTTCGAGGCCGCGCATCAGTTCGCTCGCGGTGGCGATTCCGGGCACGAGAGGAAGCTCGCAGCCGGCCGCGGCCGCGTACAGCGCTTCGGTGGCACCGGGCGAGATGGCGAAGGCCGCGCCGGCCGCGCCGACCTGCGCAAGGTCGCGCGGCGACAGCACGGTTCCCGCACCGACGCGAGCCTGCGGCAGCTCGCGCGCAATCCGCGCGATGGCCTCCAGTGCGCAATCCGTGCGCAGGGTCAGCTCCAGCACCGGCAGGCCGCCTTCGACCAGGGCGCGCGCCAGCGGCAGCGCGTCCTCGACATGGTGCAGGGTGATGACCGGGATGACCGGGGCGCAAGCGAACAGCGCGTCGATCCGCGCCGTGCGGGAGCAGGAATCGTTCTGGGCAAGCATCGTCTGCGGCCTCATTCGGGAAACAGTGCGCAGGCGCCGCGTTCGGCTGATCCGACCGCGGCGCGCATCAGGGCAAACAGCTCGCGTCCGGTGCCGTGGGCATTGCCCGACAGGTCCGGCGCGATCGACTCGCGGGCATTCCATTCCGCCGCCGGAACCAGCGCATCCATGGTGCCGGCCTCGGCGTCGATCCGGATCGGATCGCCGTCACGCAGCAACGTCAGCGCGCCGCCGTCGGCGGCTTCCGGGGTGACGTGGATCGCGGCAAGCACCTTGCCCGAGGCACCGGACATGCGCCCATCGGTGAGCAACGCCACGCGCTGGCCGCGTGCTTGCAGCACCGCCAGCGCCGGGGTGAGCTTGTGCAGCTCCGGCATGCCGTTGGCGCGCGGCCCCTGACCGCGCACCACCGCGACGAAATCGCCGGAAAACCCCTCGCGCGGATCCAGCGCTCCTGCGGAAAACGCCTCCAGCAGCGCCTGCTGGGAATCGAACAGGCGCGCCGGCGCTTCGATGCTGCGATATTCCGGGGCCACGGCGGAAATCTTCACCACGGCCCGCCCGAGATTTCCCTGCAGGCGGCGCAGGCCGCCCTCGCGGTCGAACGGATCGGAGGCCGGGCGCAGGATCTGCGCATCGCGCGTGGCGACGGGCGGGTCGCGCCAGCGCAGGCTCGCTCCATCCAGCCAGGGCTGCTGCATCTGCCGGCGCAGGCCGCCGCCGTGCACGCAGGCGATGTCCTCGTGCAGCAGCCCTGCATCGAGCAGTTCGCGCAGGACGAAGCCGATCCCGCCGGCGGCCTCGAAATGATTCACATCGGCCGAACCGTTCGGGTAGATCCGCGCCAGCAGCGGCGTGATGCGGGACAGTTCGTCCAGATCGTCCCAGTCGATCCGCAGCCCGGCCGCGCTCGCCACCGCCACCAGATGCAGGCTGTGGTTGGTCGATCCTCCGGTGGCAGACAGCCCGACCATCGCATTGACGATGGCGCGGGCGTCGACCACCTGTGCCAGGGGCCGGTAGGTTTCGCCCAGCGCGCTGTTGCGCAGCGCCTGTTCGGTCGCCGCCACGGTCAGGGCGCTGCGCAACGCGGTGGAAGGAGGAACGAAGGCGGCTCCCGGAAGATGCAGGCCCATCACTTCCATCAGCATCTGGTTGGAGTTGGCGGTGCCGTAGAAAGTGCAGGTGCCCGGCGCGTGGTAGGACGCGGCCTCGGCTTCCATCAGCTCTTCCCGCGATGCCTCCCCCGCCGCGAAACGCTCGCGCACCCGCGCCTTTTCCGGATTCGGGATGCCCGATGGCATCGGACCGGCGGGCACGAAGATCACCGGCAGGTGGCCGAAGCGGAGTGCGCCGATCAGCAGGCCGGGAACGATCTTGTCGCACACCCCCAACATCAGCGCGGCATCGAAGGCGTCGTGCGAGAGCGATACCGCGGTCGCCATCGCGATCACGTCGCGCGAGAACAGCGAAAGGTCCATGCCGGCGCGACCCTGGGTGATGCCGTCGCACATCGCCGGCACGCCGCCGGCCACCTGGGCGCTGCCGCCGGCGTTGCGCGCCGCCATGCGGATCAGCGCCGGATAGGGTTCGAACGGCTGGTGCGCGCTGAGCATGTCGTTGTAGGCGGTGACGATGCCGACGTTGCCGGCCCGACCCCAGCGCAGCGCCGGCTTGTCCTGCCCGGCGGCGGCAAAACCGTGCGCCTGGTTGCTGCAGGAAAGGCGATGGCGGTACGGCCCCTCGCGCCGCGCCGCCTCCATGCGCGCCAGGTAATCCGCGCGGGTGGCACGGCTGCGCTCGACGATGCGGGCGGTGACGCGTTCGACGACGGGATGAAGTGCGGTGATGGTCAGGGGCTCCAGTGGAGGTGGACGGTGGTCGCCGTCGCGTGCAGCAGGTGCGCGACGGGCAGCGCGCCGCGCGGCTCGCGCTGCGCGCGCGCCAGCACTTCGCGCTTCTGCACGCCGGAGACTGCCAGATGAACGGCGCGGGCGTGCAGCAGTCGCGCCAGGGTGAGGCTGATCCGTTCGAAAGGCGCTTCCGCCGGCATCGGATCGGGGCGCAGCGCGATGACCGGCTGCAAGGAATCCGGTGCGAGGCCCTCTTCGAGGTTGGCCGCGCCGGGAAACAGCGAGGCGACATGGCCATCGCCGCCCATGCCCAGCAACACCGCATCGAACCGCTGCGGATGCGCCGCGAGCCAGTCGCGCGCGAAGGCGAGCGAGGCAGCCGCATCGCCGTCTTCCCGGGTGAGAGCGTTCACCTGGAAACTCGCGCCGTGCGCGGACTGCGGCGCAAAGGCCGCACGAAGAGCGCGCAGGTTGCAGGCCGGATGGTCGTGCGCCACGCAGCGCTCGTCGGTGGGAACGAGCGCGATGCGTCCGCGCAGTTCCGCTGCGGCCAGGCGCTCGTACGCAGGCAGCGGCGTGCGCCCACCGGCGAGTGCGAGGAAGGCGGTGCCGTGCGCCGCGAGCGCGGCCCGGCAGGCGCTTTCGAGGGCCTCGGCCACGCCCGCCGCGAGTGTCGCGGCGTCGGGATAGTCATGCTCGACCCAGGCCATGTTCCTGCTCACTCGCGCCAGGCGTGGCGGCTGCGGTCGATCAGCGAAACCGCCGCGGCCGGACCCCAGGTGCCGGCCGGATACGGTCGCGGAAGCATTCCGGCGTCGCGCCAGCCGGCGGCAAGGGCATCCACCCACTGCCAGGCCGCTTCGGTCTCGTCGCGGCGGACGAACAGCGTGCCGTTGCCTTCGATCGCATCCAGGTACAGGCGTTCGTAGGAAATGCGCCGGCGCGCGTGGTTGAACTCCTGATGGAAATCGAGATCCAGCGCCACCTTCGACAGGCGCAGGCCCTGGCGATCCAGACCCGGCGTCTTGCTCATCAGGGTCAGTCCGATGCGCTCCTCGGGCTGGAGAGTGATCAGCAGGCCGTTGTGCTGCATGTCCGCCCCCGCCGCGCCGCCGAAAATGGAATAGGGAACCTTGCGGAACTGGATGAAGATCTCGGTGCTGCGCAGCGGCAGGCGCTTCCCCGTGCGCAGGTAGAAGGGCACACCGGACCAGCGCCAGTTGTCCACGTGCGCGCGCAGCGCCACGAAGGTCTCGGTGCGGCTCGGCCGCCCGAGCTCTTCGACGTAACCGGGCACCGCGACGCCGCCGCTCGCACCTGCGGTGTACTGGCCGATCACCGAATCGGCCGCCGCGTTGCCGCGATCGATCGGCCGCAGCGAGCGCAGCACCTTGATCTTCTCGTTGCGCACCGCGCTCGGATCGAAGCGCGCCGGCGGTTCCATCGCCACCAGGCACAGCAGTTGCAAAAGGTGGTTCTGCAGCATGTCGCGCAGCGCGCCGGACCCGTCGTAGTAATCGCCACGGCCCTCCACGCCGACGGTTTCGGCCACGGTGATCTGCACCTGTTCGATGTGGCGTGCGCTCCACAGCGGCTCGAACAGCGCGTTGCCGAAGCGCAGCGCGATGAGGTTCTGCACGCCTTCCTTGCCGAGGTAGTGATCGACCCGGTAGATGCTGTCCTCGTCGAATACCGCGGCCACCGCATCGTTGATTTCCGTGGCGCTGGCGAGGTCGTGTCCGATGGGTTTTTCCAGCATCACGCGCATCCCCGGCCCGACGGCGCCGTGTTCTGCCAGCGCGGCGCAGGCGGCCCCGTAGAAACGCGGCGAGGTACTCAGGTGGCAGAGCACCTCGCCACGCCGCAGCTGCGCGATGCGCGATGCGAGCGCGGCCATCGTCGGTGCTTCGTCCACGCTGGCGCCGAGGTACTCCGTGCGCGCGAGCAGCGCGTGCAGCACGCCGTCGTCGCGCTCGTTCTCCGGAATGCGCTCGCCGATGCTCTCGGTGACGAGGCGCAGGAAGCCTTCCCGGTCGAGCGGGCTGCGCGCGCTGCCCAGGATGCGCAACTGCGGCGGCAGCAGGCCCTCGGCCTCGAGGCTGTAGAGCGAGGGCAGCAGCATGCGCTGCGAAAGGTCGCCGGTGGCGCCCAGCAGTACCAGCAGCGAGGCCGCCTCGGTCCGGCTCATGCGCTTTCGCCATCGGCAACGGAGCGCCGGATCAGGCCTGCGGTGTCGTTCACGGCGACGCCTCCCGCTCCGTTTCGGGCAGCAGGACAAGACGATCGAGTGCCCACATCTGCGGTCGCGTATCGCCGCTGAACCAGAGGCAGAGGTCGGCGCGCTCCGGCGCCTGCCGCAGCGGCAGGCGCAGGGTGATGAAACCGTCTTCCTCGGGCGCCTGCGGCAGCGGAGCAGAGGCCAGCAGCGGGCCGTCGCAGCCGGCGCGCAGCTCCAGTTCGCCGAACGCCGCCTGCGCCGGACGGAAGCGCCGCTTCGGCTCGTCGTGCGCGAGCTGGAAGAAGTAGGGAATGCGCCCGGCGCGCACTTCGAGCGCCGCGATCCCGGAAAGCCCGGCCTGCGGCCAGAGCCAGCAGGGATTGAAGATATCGACGTTGAACACGGCGCGTTCGCCCAGCCGCGGGCCATCGTCTTCCAGCCGCAGCATCAGCTGATCGGTGCACATGGCCAGCTCCTCGTCGCTGCGCGCGCGCAGCGAGGCGGCAGTGATTTCACGCCGCACCGGCGCACCCAGCGGCACGCCCTGCGCATGGCTCCGTGCGGTGACGATCGCCGGAAGCGGCAGCTCCAGCGTGGTGAAATATTCTGCCGATGCGGCATCCGGCACGCTGCCGTCGAGGGTGTAGCGGATGGCGTAGCCGAGCGGCTGGGACATTCGCACCCGGGCGCTTCCCGGCGCGCCCGGAACCACCTCCAGCTGCGGCTGGAACGGCGTGGCCGCGGCGCGCACGTCCTGCGCCTGCCAGCGCGCGAGCTGGGCCGGAAGGCGCCGCAGGAAGCTGCCGTAGTCGCGCTGCGCCGCCGGCGTCCAGGCCACCTCGGCCAGCGCCGCGGCGCGCGGGAACACCGCGTGCTGGACGCGCTCGAAGCTGCGCATGTGCTCGGTCCAGACATTGGCCTGCACGCCCAAGATGTGCCGCGCCTGCCCGGCATCGAGCCCGGCGGGGAGCGGATCGAAGGCATAGACGGCTTCGAGCGGAATCAGCGCCGGTCGACCGGGCGGCTCGTCCGGCGAGCGCGTCTGCAGATAGTCGAGATAGAGCACCGAGGAAGGATTCATCACCACGTCGTGGCCCCGCTTGGCGGCCATGGCACCGCCCTCGGTGCCGCGCCAGGACATGATCGCCGCCGCCGGCGGCAGCGCACCGTCGAGGATCTCGTCCCAGCCGATCAGGCGCCGCTCGTGCCGGGCGAGGAAACGCCCGAGGCGCGCCACCATCCAGGCCTGCAGCCCCGCCTCATCCTTGACGCCGAGCGCGCGGATGCGCGCCTGCATCCGCTCCGACGCCTGCCACTGGTCCTTGACCGCTTCATCGCCGCCGATGTGCACGAAACGACCGGGAAAGAGCGAGACCAGCTGGGCCATGACCTCTTCCAGGAAGCGCATCGTGCCTTCCTCGGCATTGAACAGGTTGACGTTCACGCCCCACTCGTTGGACACCGCCAGCGGCGCACCCGACACGCCGAGCTCGGGATAGGCCGCGATCGCCGCCGTGGCGTGTCCGGGAATATCGACTTCCGGCACGATCTGGATGTGGCGCTGCGCGGCGTAGGCCACGATTTCGCGGATTTCCGCCTCGCTGTAGTGGCCGCAGTAGGGTGCCGGCTTGCCGGTGGCGGCATCGACGCCGCCTTCGCCCGCGGGCAATCGGCAGCTGCCGACCGAGATCAGCCGGGGCCATCCCGGCACCGGGAAACGCCAACCCTGGTCATCGGTCAGGTGCCAGTGGAAAACATTGAGCTTGAGACGGGACATGGCGTCGAGCAGAAGCTTGATCTCCTCCACGCTCTGGAAATGCCGCGCCGAATCAAGCAGGAGACCGCGCCAGGCGAAGCGCGGCGCATCGGCGATGCGCAGCACCGGCAGGCGCAGGGGCGGCGCGGCCCGTACATCCGGAGACAGGAGCTGGGCCAGCGTGACCGCCGCGTAGTAGAGCCCGGGTTCGGCACCGGCGATCAGGCGCGCACCCCCGGCATCGATCTCCAGTTCGTAGGCTTCCGGCGACGGCCAGTCGCGCGTGTCGTCCAGACGCAGCTCGATCCGGGCGCCGGAAGAAGGGTCGTCCGATCCGGCAGGCGGCAGGCTCCAGGCCTCGCCCAGCAGACCGCGCAGCAGCGCGGCCACCCGCTGCGCCGGTTGGCCCGACGCGCGCAGCGGCACGTCGTGCGCGAGGACGACGCTCCCGGGCCGCTGCAGCATCTGCGCAGGCTGCGGCACCAGCGCCGGGCGAAGCTGCGGCGCGGCCCCGCCGGCCGCAGCGGTGCCGACAGACTGGATGCCCAGCATCAGGGCGATGAAGAATACGAGTCGCGGCATCATGGCGTGCTCCCGGTGTCCTGCAGCAAACATCCCACCTCCAAAAAAGCGGGGCCCGGTACGGGCCCCGAAGGGGGTTTACCCAGGGGACACCACTCAGAACTTGAAGCGAAGATTCATGTAGTACTGCCGGCCATTGTTGTAGAAGGCATACGGCAGATAGCCGTTGTAGCCGGCCGACTCGGTGTAGTACTTGAGCTTGGGATTGTTGAGGTTGAGCGCATCGAAGCTCAGCGTCAGCCAGTCGGTGAAACGGTAGCCCAGCGAGGCCGACAGCGTGCCGAAGTCATCCTGATAGAACGAGTCGGTACGGCTCACGCCGGCATAGAACTCGCTGCGCTGGCTGTAGGTCAGGCGTGCGTTGAAGCGCTCGTTCTCGAACCATGCGGAGACATTCCAGGTGTTCTTCGAGGTGCCGTTGAGCGGCTTGCCGCCCTCCGCCTCGCCGTCGGCATAGGTGTAGTTGGTCGAAACACCGAAGTTCTCGCCGATCGGCTGTTCGTAGGCCAGCTCGAAGCCCTTGACCTTGCCGCTGGCGTTGACCGGCACCGAGACCAGGTAATCGGAATACACGTCGGTTCCGGTGTCGTGGCTGGCCTGCTGGTCCTTGTACTGGATCGTGGTGGTGCCGAAGTTGATGTAGTCGGCCAGGTCCATGTAATAGACGCTTCCCGACAGCAGCGCGCGCGGTGCGAAATACCATTCGAGCGAGGCGTCGAAATTGGTGGAAACCAGCGGATCCAGATCCGGGTTGCCGCCACTTCCGGTGTGGGTCAGGTCATCGAGCGAAAGTGAACCGGCCAGCGCCGAGTAGTCGGGACGGGTCATGGTGCGCGAAGCCGCCAGACGCGCCACCAGATCGTCCTGCAGGTTGAATCGCAGGTTCAGGCTGGGCAGCAGCTTGCTGTAGTCCTTCTTGCTCTTGACGTGGATGTAGTCGCCGAAGGCCGACCCGGTGATGGCGCCGGGCAGTCCCGAATTGACCGCAAGCGCCTGGGTGTAGCCGATCTCCGAGCCGGTCCGCACATAGCGCAGGCCCACGTTGCCGGCCCAGCTGCCGCCGTTGAAGTTGATCTGGGCGTATGCGGCATCGACCTTCTCCTTCACGCTGTACACATCGGAGAAGTAGAAGCGTTCGGGATTGTTGCGGTTGGCGAAATTCGCGTTGAGGTCGGCGAGCTGCTGCGGGGTGTAGTACCAGATGCCGCCCGGCACGCTGCCGCCGATCCCGTGCCCGAAGTTGCCCGGATAGTAGCCGCCGGCCGAAGGATAGGCGGTGATGTCCTGCCAGTTGGACGACCAGTTGGGACCCTGGGCGATCTCGAAATCGTTGCTGCGCTCGTGACTCGAATGGCGCAGGCCGAAGTGGAGGCTCTCCAGCGTGTCGCTGCCGAAGTTGTAGGTGCCGTCGGCCGATCCCCAGTCTTCCTTGTCGAGCACGTCGATGCCCTGCCCGCCGAAGATCCAGCCGTTCTGCGGCCGGTGCGTCGCTGCCGTGTTGGTGCCACCCAGCGCCCAGTCGATCGGATTCCCGACACCGTTCATGCTCCAGCTCGCGCCGGCATTGCCGGCTATGCCGGTTTCGATCACATCCTGGGTCGGGCTGCGGCCGTTGCCCTTGGTGCTGCCGAGCTGGAAGGCGAAGTCCAGCGCATCGCTTGCGCGCCATTCCGCATCCAGCGCCACGAAACGCGAATTGGACACCGCTCCGGGGCGGGAAATCATGTCGTAGACGCCGTAGGGGACCACGGTGTCGCTCTGCACCGCATCGAAGACCGCCTGGGTGAGCAGGCCGTTCTCCACCTTGAAGCTGCTCGGGGTCTGGCCATTGATGAACTGGCTGGTCCAGAGCATGAAGTTGCGGTTGTAGTTGGATGCCTCCAGACGCGAGGAGAAGGCGTTGAGGTTGAGGGTCAGGTCGTCGGTCGGCCGCAGCTCGATGTCGATCACCCCGCCGGTGCGCTCGCGCTCCTGGGTGAAGTAGACCGCGCCGAGGAGGTTCGGATAGAGCACGCCGTTGAGCTGCGGATCGCTGGAGCTGATCTTGCCGTAGCCGCCCACCACTTCCTGCCCGTCGCGGCGCAGGCTGCGCTTCTCGTAGAAGCTCTGGACCATGATGCCCGCGGTCCCGGCGCTGTTGCGCCAGTTCAGCATCGCATCGACCTGCGGCTTGGTGTCTCCGGGCAGGTCGGAATACACCGCGCCCAGCGAACCCTGCACGGTCAGTTCGTTGGCGAACTGCAGCGGGCGGCGCGTCAGGATGTTGACCGATCCGGCGGCGCCGCCCTCGACCAGGCGCGCCTCGGAGGTCTTGTGCACCACCACGCGGTCCACGATCTCGGAGGGGTAGAGCGAATAGCTCACGCTGCGCCCGACGTTGGCCACCTGGCTGAGCACGAACCAGTCGCCGGTGCCGATGGTGTGACCGTTGACCAGGGTCTGGGTCAGGCTGGGGTTGGTGCCGCGCAGGCTGACGCGGTCGGCCTCGTCGAAGCCGCCCTCGCTCGCGCTGGAGGAAGAGATGTTGACGCCCGGCAGCTGGCGCAGGGTGTCGGCGACGTTCTTGGCAGGCAGCTTGCCGACATCTTCGGCGGTCACCACCTCGACGTGGGTGGCAGCATCCTTCTTGGCGTCGAGCGCCTGCTCAAGGCTGCCGCGAATGCCGATCACCACCACGGCATCCAGCTCCTTGGCCGGATCGGAGCTCTGCGTCTCCTGCGCGAGTGCCGCGCCGGAGATGCCCAGCGCAGCGATGATGCTCAGCGTCAAAACGTTCTTGCGGACTTGCATGGCGAATTCTCCAGGGCTGCGCGGCAACCGGCCCGACCAGCGGGCCGTGCGCCGCAGGGTCAGGACAACGGGGACTGCGAAACGGGGAGGAACTCTCGGCGTTCGTCCTGCATGAGGTATTGCAGATACCAGATCGCCGCGCCGAGGACGCCGAGCCGTTCGTTCTGGATCAGCCGTACCGGAACGCGCTCCAGTACGGGCCGCATCGCGCCTTTTTCGATCAGGCGGGTGCGAAAGTCGCTTTGCGGCAGGAAGTCCACGATTTGCGGGACGATGCCGCCGGCGATGAACACGCTGCGGGCGCTGCCGATCACCACCAGGTCGCCGATGACGCTGCCCAGCAAGGCGCAGAAGATCCGCACCGCCTCGTGCGCCACGGCATCGCCGGCGCGCGCGGCGGTGCTGATCGCGGCCGGATCCATCGGCACCGTCGGCAGGCCCGCCGAATCGCGCAGCGCGGCGTGGATGTTCACCAGCCCCGGACCGGAAAGCAGCTGCTCGGTGCAGACGTGCCGGTTTCCCTGTCGCCACATCCAGCGCAGCAGGTCCAGCTCACGTTCACTGCCGGGCGCAAAGGCCGTCATGCCCGCTTCGGTCGGCAGCACCGTCGCCGAACCCCCGCGCGGAATCCGGAATGCGGCTCCGAGCCCCGTGCCCGGCCCGATCACCAGCGCCGTGCCTTCGCAGGAAGCCTCCAATCCCGGCGTCAGCAGGCGCGTATCGGCCGGACCCAGACAGGCGGTGCCGTGCGCCGCCGCCTCGAAATCATTGACCACGTGCAGCTCTCGCAGCGCCAGGCGCTGGCGCAGCCCGGACAGCGAAATGCGCCAGGGAAGGTTGGAATTGATCACCTCGTCGCCCAGCACCACCCCGGCGCTGGCGATCACCATGCAATCGACCCCGGCGTGGGCGGGATGGTCGGCGAGGAAGCGCGCCAGGATCGCGGCCAGATCCGGGTAGTCGTCGCAGGGGTAGCGCTGCCAGGACAAAAGCTCGATGCCGCCATCGGCATCGGTGCGCACCGCCGCCACGCGCGCATTGGTTCCGCCGACGTCCGCGGCGATGAATGCGCCGCCGGCGCGCAGGGCGCTCTGCGCGCCAAGCCGCGCCTTGCCTGGTTCCCCGTTCTGCGTCGCAGTGCCCATGCCGCCTCCCCATCGTGTCGCGGCGGACTCTGCACAAGGAATGACATCGTTGTCAACATTCCTTCAAAAATCCCCCAAAATCAGCGCCAGAATGGCTTTGCATCGCACCTTTCCATGCCGCAATGCAGCATTTTCTGGCGCAAGAATTGGCGCCTGAAACCGCGTTGCCCAGCCGTTTCAAGGCGAATTGGCCGCACGCAATCGGACAATGACAGACACCGTTGCACCTTTTCCTGTCCTATGCGTCAATCTGGCCGTCCGCCGCAGGCGGACTGCCGCTCTCGGCCCATCCAGACAGGGACCCTTCCCATGCCCACGCCGCCCGCTTCCGCGCCCCGCAGCCAGATCGGCGCCATCGCCATCATCGGCGCGCTGTTCTTCATCTTCGGATTCGTCACCTGGCTCAACGGCCCGCTGATCCAGTTCTCCAAGCTCGCCTTCAACGTCGACGACCGTCTCGCCTTCCTGATCCCGAGCGCGTTCTATCTGTCCTACTTCTTCCTAGCGCTGCCCTCGTCCTCGATCCTGCGCGTGACGGGCATGAAGAAGGGCGTGGCGCTGGGGCTGTTCGCGATGGCCGCGGGCGCGGTCGTGTTCGGCCACTTCACCACCGGCCGCGTCTACGCCGGCGCGGTGGCCGGCGTGTTCGTCATCGGCGCCGGTCTGGCCATCCTGCAGACCGCCTCGAACCCCTACATCAGCATCCTCGGGCCGATGGAGAGCGCAGCGCAGCGCATCGCCGTCATGGGCATCTGCAACAAGATCGCCGGCATCCTCGCGCCGCTGCTGATCGGCACCCTGGTGATGCACGGCATGGGCGATCTGGGCGCGCAGGTCGCCACGGCCGACCCGACCACCCGGGAGGTGCTGCTGGATGCCTTCGCAGCGCGCATCCACACGCCCTACATGGTGATGGCCGGGCTCCTCGCCCTCCTGTCGGTCGGCATCCTGCACTCGCCGCTGCCGGAGCTGCGCGCCGAGGAGATCAACCGCGAATCGGCCGAAGACAGCCGTCGCAACATCCTGCACTACCCGCACGTCTGGCTGGGCGCGCTGTGCATCTTCGTCTACGTCGGCGCCGAGGTGATGGCCGGGGATGCGATCGGCACCTACGGCACGGGCTTCAGCCTGCCGCCCGACCAGACCAAGTTCTTCACCTCCTTCACGCTCGGCGCCATGCTCGTGGGCTACCTGGTCGGACTGGTGCTGATTCCGCGCCACGTCTCGCAGGAACGCTGGCTTTCGATCACCGCGGTGCTCGGCGTGCTGCTGGTCGTCGGCGCGTATGCCACCCACGGCATGGTTTCGGTGTACCTCGTCGCGGCGCTGGGCTTTGCCAATGCGATGATGTGGCCGGCGATCTTCCCGCTCGCGATCCGCGGGCTGGGGCGATTCACCGAGCAGGGTTCGGCCCTGCTCATCATGGGCATCGCCGGCGGTGCGATCATTCCCCAGCTGTTCGTGCACCTGAAGCAGACCATGGATTTCCAGCTGGTGTTCCTGCTGCTGATGGTGCCCTGCTACCTATACATCCTCCACTTCGCGATCCGCGGCCACCGCGTCGGCCGCGACGCCAGAACCATCGAGTGAACCTCCCTTGCCAAGACCCACCATCAAGGATGTCGCCGAGCGTGCCAAGGTCTCGCAGAAGACCGTGTCGCGCGTCATCAACGACGAAGTCAACGTGCACCCGCGCACCCGTGACCAGGTGCTGCGGGCCATCGCCGCGCTGGACTACCGCCCCGACCCCTCCGCCCGCAGCCTGCGCAGCGCGCAGACGCGCGCGATCGGGCTGCTCTACGACAACCCCAACCCCTACTACGTGATCGCGATGCAGACCGGCGTGCTGTCGGTCTGCCGCGAAGCCGGCTACGGCCTGCAGATCCACCCCTGCGATTCGGCCGCGCCTTCCCTCGCACAGGACCTCATCGGCCACGTCCGCGATGCGCGGCTGGCCGGCGTGGTGCTCGCTCCGCCGATGTCCGAGCAGCAGACGCTGGTGGCGGCGCTGCTGGCCCAGGACATCCGCCTGGTGCGGATCGTCTCGGGTTCGCGCGACCCGGAGGACGGCAGCGCCTGCGTGTTCGTGGACGACCACGACGCCGCCTACGACATCACCGAACACCTGATCCAGCTCGGCCACCAGCGCATCGGCTTCCTCTGGGGTGGCCGGTCGCACAAATCCTCGGGCGAGCGCTACGAAGGCTATGCCGAGGCGCTGCGCGACTACGGCATCGCGCTGGACCCGGAGCTGGTTGTGGAGGGGGACTATTCGTTCGACGACGGTTTCCGCGGCGCGCGGCGGCTGCTGGCCCTGGAGCTGCGCCCCACCGCCATCTTCGGCTCCAACGACGAGATCGCCGCCGGCGTGCTGGCGGCGGCGCGATCGGGTGGGCTCAACGTGCCCTACGACCTCTCCATCGCCGGCTTCGAGGACAGCCCGTTCTCGCGCCAGAGCTGGCCGGCGCTGACCACGGCGCGGCAGGCCACCGAGGAAATCGGCCGCCACGCCGCCCGCCGCCTGCTCGGCCTGATCCGCGAACAACCCGATGCGCCGCAGCTCAACCAGGGTTTCAGCCCCGAGCTGGTGATCCGCGGCTCCACCGCTCCGCCCCGCCCCCAATCCTGACCCACGGAATCGCCATGACCCCACACGACAGCACCTGGATGCACACAGAGGCGGCGCAGGCCGCGGACGCGGTTGCCCGTCAGTTCTCCGCGAACGCAGCGGTCGTCGCGGAACTCGCCGCCGCGCTGCGCGCCAAGCCGCCTCGATTCATCGTCACCTGCGCGCGCGGCAGCTCGGATCACGCCGCCACCTACGGCAAGTATCTGTTCGAAACCGCGCTCGGACTGGTCACGGCCTCGGCCTCGCCGTCGGTCGGATCGGTCTATGCGGTCCAGCCGAGACTGGAGGACGCGCTGTTCGTGGTCATCTCCCAGTCGGGCAAGAGTCCGGACCTCCTGCGCAACGCCGAAATCGCCAAGGCGGGCGGCGCGCGCGTGGTGGCGCTGGTCAACGTGACCGACTCGCCTCTGGCGCGCCTGGCGCATACCGTGCTGCCGCTTCACGCCGGACCGGAAAACAGCGTCGCGGCCACCAAGAGCTATCTCTGCTCGCTCGCCGCGCTGCTCCATCTCACCGCACACTGGAGCGGCGATGCGCGCCTGCTCGCAGCCGCCGATGCCCTGCCCGACGCCATGCGCGCGGCCTGGGTGCAGGACTGGTCCGCGCTGGTCGCGGGCCTGCGCCTGGCCGAACGCCTGTTCGTGCTCGGCCGCGGCCTCGGGCTGGGAGCCGCACAGGAAGCGGCGCTCAAGTTCAAGGAAACCTGTGGCCTGCACGCCGAGGCGTTCTCGTCGGCCGAGGTCAAGCACGGACCGATGGCGCTCGTCGGCCGCGACTTCCCGGTACTGGCCTTTGCCCAGGACGACGACACCGGTTCGGGCACCGCCGCCGTGGCCGAGGAATTCCGCGCGCGCGGCGCGCCGGTGTGGGTCTCGCGCCCCGGCGCAAGCGGAGCGGGAATGCTGCCGCTCCCGCCCACGCCGCATCCGGCCTGCACCCCGATCCTCACCGTGCAGGCCTTCTACGGCGCGGTCAACGCGCTGTCGCTGGCGCGCGGCTTCAATCCCGACCTGCCCACGCACCTCAACAAGGTCACGGAAACGGTATGAATTGGCCACAGGCACGCCCATGATCCGACGCATCTTCCACAACGGCCCGATCCTCACCGAGCGCGGATTCGAGCACGGGCTGCGCGTGGTGGTCGAAGACGGATGCATCGTCGAGGTGGCGGCCGGCGGCGCGCAGGAGGCAGACGAAACGATCGATCTCGGGGGCCGCCATCTGGCACCCGGCTTCATCGACATCCAGGTCAACGGCGGCGGCGGCGTGCTGTTCAACAACTCGCCCACGACCGAGGCGATCGCGACCATCGGGCGGGCGCACCGGCGCTTCGGCACCACCGCCTTCCTCCCGACCCTGATCAGCGATACCGACGCGGCGATGGAGCGCGCCATCAGCGCGGTCCGCCACGCCATCACGCAAGGCGTGCCGGGCGTGCTCGGCATCCACCTGGAAGGCCCCTACCTCGCGCCGGCGCGCAAGGGCACCCACGAGGAGGCGATGTTCCGCGTTCCCGATGCGCGAGACGCCGAGCGCGCCACTTCGCTCGGCAACGGCATCACCCTGATCACGCTTGCGCCCGAACGCGTGCCCGCCGTGATCCTTCGCCTCATGGCGCAGCGCGGCGCCATCCTCTGCGCCGGCCACACTGCGGCGAGCTGCGCCGAAATCGAGGCCGGGCTGCGCGCGGGCATCACCGGGTTCACCCACCTGTTCAACGCGATGTCGCCGCTGCAGGGACGCGAGCCTGGCGCGGTGGGCGCGGCGCTGGCCGATGCCGAAAGCTGGTGCGGGGTGATCGTGGACGGTGCCCACGTGCATCCTACCAGCCTGCGCGTGGCGCTCGCGGCCAAGCCGCGCGGCAAGGTGATCCTGGTCACCGACGCCATGCCGATGGTGGGTTCGGCCGACCCGTCCTTCCGCCTCTACGATCAGACCATCACCGCCATCGACGGCGTGGTCCGCAACGCGACCGGGGCGCTGGCCGGCTCGGCGCTGGACATGGCCAGCGCGGTGCGCAATACCGTCGCCCTGGTCGGCGTCCCGCTGGATGAAGCCTGCCGCATGGCCTCGCAGTATCCGGCGCGATTCCTCGGACTGGACGCACGCATGGGGCGCATCGCGCCCGGCTGTCGCGCCGACCTGGTGGCGTTCGACGAAGACGTGCGCATCCACCGGACCTGGATCGCCGGCGAAGCCGACTGATCAGACGCCGAGCTTCCAGCCGCGCCTCGCCATCGCCCACATCGCCAGCCACCAGAACGCAACGAACGCCAAGGCAAACGACAGGGATGCGGCCTGCGCACCGAAAAGAGGCGCCAGCAGCGGTATGAAGCCGCGCGACCAGATCGCTTCGAACAGGCCCAGCCGCTGCATCAGGCAGGCCATCAGCCAGGAACCGGCATAGGCGGTGATTGCGTTGATGCCCATGCTGCGCCCCAGCGGGCGCCATCCGCGCAGGTCGAAGAGCGCGTGGCACAGCGCCAGAAGCAGCAGCGACCAGCCGCTGGCAAACACCACGAAGGAGGACGTCCAAAGATTCTTGTTGAGCGGAATCAGCAGCGACCACGCGCCACCCAAGGCCAGCATCGCGAGCCCCATCAGGATCAGGAAGCGCAGCCCGCGCTCGCGCAGTCCGATCTTCGCAGGCGGCGTGCCGGGCCGCAGACCCAGCGCGATGGAAACCCCCACCACGAAAAGGAAGGCGGGAAAGATCAGGTCGGTCGGCGTGAAGCCGTTCCAGCGGGCATGCTGGAGCGGCGCATAGA
>CAUJIN010000071.1 GCA_963205495.1 Pseudomonadota bacterium | reverse complement strand
ACGACATCTACAACCGCATGTTGTTCGACGGTCTGGAATACACCAACTTCGTGCAGGCGCGGCCCGAGCTGCGCGAGCGCACGGTGTTCGTGGATTCGCTGTCCAAGACCTACGGCATGCCCGGCTGGCGCGTGGGCTTCGCCGCCGCGCCGGAGAACGTGGCGCAGGCGTTGACCACGCTCAACTCCAACCACATCACCAGCCTGCCCGAAGTGGTGAGCGCCGCCGCCGCCGCCGCGCTGTCCGGCCCGCAGGACATCCCCGAGGCGCAGTGCGCGGGCTTTGCGCGCAAGCGCGACGTGGTGCTCGATGCGCTGGCGAAGATTCCCGGCCTGCGCTGCCCGCGCCCGGAAGGCGCCTTCTACGCCTTCCCGGACATCAGCGTCGCCTTCGGCCGCACGCACCGCCCGAGCGGGCGGGTGATCGGCAATGATGTCGAACTGTGCGAGGCGCTGCTGGAGTTCGCCGGCGTGGCCTGCGTGCCCGGTTCGGCCTTCGGCGAGCCGCGCGCGCTGCGGATTTCCTACGCCTGCCCCGAGGCGCCGCTGGCCGAGGGCCTGCGTCGCCTGCAGGGCTTCTTCGCCGAGCTGGACTGAGATTCCCTTCCGGGCGGGCGGGTCTTGGACCTGCGCGCCGCCCATTGTTCCTAGACCACAGGAGATCGCTCCATGAAGACCCCCGTTCGCGTTGCCGTTACCGGCGCTGCCGGCCAGATCGGCTATTCGCTGCTGTTCCGCATCGCCTCCGGCGAGATGCTGGGCAAGGACCAGCCCGTCATTCTGCAGATGCTGGAGCTGCCGCTGGAGAAGGCCCAGGCCGCACTCAGGGGCGTGATGATGGAGCTGGAGGACTGCGCCTTCCCGCTGCTGGCCGGCATGGTCGGTACCGATGACCCGGAAGTGGCGTTCAAGGATGCCGACGTGGCCCTGCTCGTGGGGGCCATGCCGCGCGGCCCCGGGATGGAGCGCAAGGATCTGCTGCTCAAGAACGCCGAAATCTTCACCGTGCAGGGCCGCGCGCTGAACAAGGTGGCTTCGCGCGGCGTCAAGGTGCTGGTGGTCGGCAACCCGGCCAACACCAACGCCTACAGCGCGATGAAGTCGGCCCCGGACCTTCCGGCGAAGAACTTCACCGCGATGCTGCGCCTGGACCACAACCGCGCGCTCAGCCAGCTGGCCGGCAAGGCCGGCGTGGCGGTGGGCGAGGTCGAGAAGCTGGTGGTGTGGGGCAACCACAGCCCGACCATGTACCCCGACTACCGCTTCTCCACCGCCAACGGTGCATCGATCAAGGACACGATCAACGACGCCGACTGGAACGCCAACGTCTTCATTCCGACCGTGGCCAAGCGTGGCGCGGCCATCATCGAGGCGCGCGGCCTGTCCTCGGCCGCCTCGGCCGCCAACGCCGCGATCTGCCACGTGCGCGACTGGCTGCTGGGCTCGAACGGCAAGTGGGTGACGATGGGCATTCCCTCCGACGGCAGCTACGGCATCCCCGAGGGGGTGATCTTCGGCTTCCCGGTCACCGCGCAGAACGGCGAGTACAGCCTGGTGCGCGACCTGCCGATCGACGAGTTCAGCCAGAAGGCCATCGACAAGACCCTGGGCGAGCTGGAGGAAGAGCGCGCCGGCGTGGCGCACCTGCTCTAGCAAACCGCCCATCCGGCCGCAGGGCGCGCCTGCGGCCGGAGCGCAGCGGCGTACGGGACAGGGGAGCGCCGCGCGCGTTCCGCTCCGCCTCACTCCGCGCTTGCGCCAAACCCGCGCTCGCGTCCCCAGATCACCGCCGTGCTGCGGCGATTGACGCCGATCTTCCCGTACAGCGTGGCGACGTGGTTGCGTACCGTGTTGCGCGACAGCCCGAGCCGCTCGGCGATCGCCGCGTCGCCGTGGCCGCTGCAGATCAGCTCCAGCACCTCGCGCTCGCGCGCGGTCAGCGCGTCCATCTCGCTGGCGGTCGCCTGCGGACGGCGCACCTGCGCCAGCTTCTCCATCACCGTGCGGCTGAACCAGGAGGCGTCCTTCATCACCGCCTCCATGGCGCTGATGAGCTCGGCCTCGCCGCGCTTGCGCTCGGTGATGTCCTGGATGACGAACAGCGCGCAGGCTTCGTCCTGCAGCGTCACCGACTCGGCCGAAAGCAGGCCGTCGATCACCACGTTGTCCAGCGCGCGCAGCTGTACGTCGCGGTTGCGGATCATCTGGCCGGCGTCCAGCGCCAGGTTGATGTCGCGCAGCGTGGCGCGGTCCAGGTACAGACCGCTGCTGGTGATCGAGCGTCCGACGATTTCGCCGCGCGGCCGGCCCACGGCGGTGGCGAAGGCGCCGTTGGCCTCGATCACGCACCAGTTGGACTGCACGCATACCGCCATCGGCACCGGCGCCATGCGGAAAGCCTTGGCGAAGCGCTCCTCGCTCTGGCGCAGCGACTGCTCGGCGCGACGCCGCGCCTCCAGGTCGATGAAGGTGAACAGCATGCAGGGCCGCCCGGTCACCACGATGGGCTGGCCGGCCACCATCACCGACTTCCGGTCGCCGTCGCTGGTGCGCACGCGCGTCTCCTGCGGGCGGATCGCGCTGTGCGTGGCCAGCGCGCGCAGCGCCTGCTCGCGCCGCTGGGCGTCGTGCAGCACGTCGATCTCGTGGAAGGGCCGGCCGAGGATGTCCTCGCTGGCAAAGCCGGTCATCTCGCAGAAGCCCTCGTTCACCCGGATGTAGCGCGAATCGTCCAGGCGCAGGATTGCGGCAGGAGAAGGCTTGGTGGAAAAGAAGCGGTCGAACAGCTCGTCGGAATCGACCTTCTCGGTGGTGTCGATGGCGAAGAGCACCAGCAGCTCCGCCTGGTCGGCCTCATCTAAAAGGACTAGTCCACGGAACTCCAGCGTGCGCGCCATTTCCTGTCCGTCGCGCTGCGTGAGCTCCAGCACCAGGCTGGCGAAGGACTCGCCCGACGCCAGGCGCGCGAACGGACTGCGGCTGGGCGGGATCGCCCGCCCGCCGGACTCGCGCAGCAGGAACCGCTCGGCGTACTGCGCCGTCGATTCGCCAAGATCCTGCTGCGTGGCGCAGCCGTGCATGTCGAGCGCGGCGCGATTGGCCCAGAGGATGGCGCCGTCCGGATCCAGCAGGATCACGCCCTCGCTGAGGTGGGCCATGATCTGCTGGAGCTGGCGGCGTCCCACCCCCTGGGCGGCGTGCGGTTCACGGGTCATGGGCGTGCTCCAGAAAACGGGTTGCGGTCCGGTGGGATTCATTCTCGCATTAGTATCTGGTTAAAAAAGGTCAATAGGTACTAGTTTTACTGGTATATCGATCACTGTCTGGCCCCTTCGGCGCTTCCTAGCATGGATTCCGCCCGGAACGCCGCATCGCGATCCGGGTGCCGGTCGAGGCGGAGGGTTCTGCTGTCCGTCCCGGTCGGCCCATCCAACGGCCCTCGCGCCACGCGTTCCGCGGAAGCGTCGCCGAAGGCCCTGCCAGGAGATCGACATGAACAACGTCAACAGGATGACTGCACTTACCCTGGCCGTTTCGCTTGCGCTCGGTGCTGGACTTGCCGTCGCGGCGGAGCAGGCCAGTTCCTCCGAAGATCATTCGTCCAGCGCCACCCAGGCGATGGGCGACGCCTGGATCACCGCCAAGGTGAAGGCCGAGCTGGCCACGGCCGACGGGGTATCGAGCAGCGCCGTTTCGGTGACCACGGTGGACGGTGTGGTGACGCTGACCGGCGTGCTGCCGACCCGCAGCGCGGTCGACGCCGCGATCGCGCATGCCCGCAGCGTCGAAGGCGTCCTGAAGGTGGACGCCGCCGGCCTGAAGGTCGGCGATGCCGCCAAGGTCGCGGCCAGCGGAGATGAGGACGGCACGTCCTCCAGCGTCGGCCAGGCGGTGGACGACACCTGGATCACCACCAAGGTGAAGGCGGAGCTGGCGACCACCCAGGGCGTGCCGAGCACCGAGATCTCGGTCAAGACCGTCGATGGCGTGGTCACCCTGATCGGCGCGCTGCCGAGCGAGCTGGCGGTGAAGAAGGCCGTCGCCGCGGCGCGCAGCGTCAAGGGCGTGCGTCAGGTCGACGCGAGCTCGCTGCTGGTCGAAGGCTGAGGAGACGGACCATGAACGAAGATCGCATCAAGGGCCAGTGGAAGCAGCTCAGCGGCAAAGTGAAGGCGCGCTGGGGCAAGCTCACCAACGACGACGTGCGGGTCGAGGAGGGCAACGCCGAATACCTTATCGGTAAACTCCAGGAGCGCTACGGGCTGGCCAAGGACGTGGCGAAGAAGGAAGTGAACGACTTCGTCGATTCGCTCTGACTCCGCCGCAGCGAAACCCTCGGTGCCGGGGCGCATGGCGGCCCCGGCACCGATCCTGGCGCAGCGACGCGCCGCCCGCCATGGCTGTATCCGGCCTTCAAAGGAGAACGACATGCTCCACTATGCAATCGTGTTCCTCGTCATCGCCCTGATCGCGGGGTTCCTGGGCTTTTTCGGCATCGCCGGCACCGCGGCCTGGATCGCCAAGATCCTCTTCGTGGTGTTCATCGTGCTGTTCCTGATCTCGCTGGTCACCGGGCGCCGGCCGCGGGTCTGACCCCTTTCCGTGCCCGGCCACGTCGCCGGGCGCGGCCACCTGGCGGCGCGCTTCATTCCGCCGCATTCTTCTGGAGAACGAAAATGAACCTGCAACGTACCCTGTTGATCGCCGCGCTGTCCGCGCCCCTGCTCGTGCTGGCCACCGGATGTTCGGTGGCCCGCAAACAGGAAACGGTGGGCGAGTACATCGACGGCGCCGCAATCACCACGGAAGTGAAGGCCAAGCTGGCCTCGGATGCGGAAACCTCGGCGCTCAACATCGGCGTCAAGACCATCGACGCCGGCGTGGTGCAGCTGTCCGGCTTCGCCAAGTCGCAGCGCGAGAAGACCCGCGCCGGCGAGCTGGCGCGCTCGGTCAAGGGCGTGCGGACCGTGCACAACGACCTGATCATCAGGCCGTGACCGGCGGGAACGGCGCGCATCCGAGCGGACGACCGGCGCTTCGACCGGCGTCGCGGCGGATTCCGCGCGCCGTGCCGCGCTGACGGCGGCGGTTGGGTCGCCGTCAGCGCGGCTTGTTGGAGCGCGGCGCGCCGTGTCCCGGGCGTCCGGCGCCGCGCGGTGCGCCCTTGCCGCCCTGCGGACTGCGCGCGCCGCCGGGCTTTCCCGCGCCGCCGGGGCGCGCGCTGGCGCCGGGTTTGGCCGCACCGGCACCCGGACGCCCGCCGCCGGGCTTGCCGCGTCCGCCGCCCGGGCGTTCACCGTAGGGGCTGGGCTTGCCGTAGGGATTGGGTTTCCCGTAGGGACTGGGCTTGCCGGTGTGGCGCGGAGGCGCGACCCGGCTGGTGGTGGTGACCCCTTCGGGAACGTACCAGGAGCGGTGCTCGGCCGGATTCTCGAAGCCGGGTGCGGCGGTCTTGCGCTTGCGCTTGTGGGCACCGGCACCGCCCGGGGCGGTCAGACGGTTGCCGATGTCATCGGGAATCGCCCTCCCGCCGTGGGGCTTTTTGCCGCCGGGCTTGCCGAACCTGGGCTTGCCGGCGCGGTCCTCGCGCAGATTGTCGAAGGCGCGGAATTCGCGCGACTCGTCGCCGAAACCGCTGGCCTGGGTCCAGGCGCGCTGCTCGCGCGGGGCCGGGCGATATTCGGACGTCCTGGCGCGACGCTGGCCGATCACCGGCTGCAGGGTGAGGGTGCCGGTGGCTTCGGAGAGCTGCATTTCGGCGCGCAGGCGGGATACCGCCTCGGGCGATAGTTCTTCGAAGTGGCCGCGCTTGAGCAGGCGCGGCAGCGCCTGGCTGCCGTAGCGCACCCGCTTCAGGCGGCTGACCTGGCAGCCCTGGGACTCCCACAGGCGCCGCACCTCGCGGTTGCGGCCTTCCTTGACCACCACGGTGAACCAGTCGTGCGAATCGCTGCCGCCGATGCGCTCGACGCGGTCGAAGCGGGCCGGGCCATCGTCCAGCTCGACGCCGCGGGTGAGCCGGTGGATCAGCGGCTCGGAAATGTCTTCCTCGCCCTCGGGAGCACGCACCCGGCAAACGTATTCGCGCTCGACTTCGCTGGAAGGATGCATCAGCGCGTTGGCCAGATCGCCGTCGGTGGTGAGCAGCAGGAGGCCCGTGGTGTTGATGTCCAGACGCCCGACGTTGATCCAGCGCGCGCCCTTGATCTGCGGCAGGCGGTCGAACACGGTGGGCCGCCCGTCGGGGTCCTCGCGCGTGGTGACCTCGCCTTCGGGCTTGTTGTAGAGCAGCGCGCGCGGCGGTTCGCTCTGGAGGCTGGCCACGAAGGTCTTGCCGTCGATATCGATGCGGTCGCCACTCTTGACGCTGCTGCCGAGGCTGGCGACTTCGCCGTTGACCTGCACCTGTCCTTGCGAGATGCGTTCTTCCAGCGCGCGGCGTGAGCCCAGGCCGGCCTGCGCCAGGACCTTGTGCAGGCGCTCTTCGACCAGGGCGCCGGCGGGCGTGTCGCGCTTGAGCGAGAGGGTGCGGCGCGCGGCCGGGGACTTCGGGGTGGAACCAGTCATGCAGTGTGCTCCGGTGCGGCGTCATCCGCCGCATCCATGGGGAGGGAATCGGTGGCAACGGGGACGGCTTCGGCGTCTCCGTCATGGGGAAGCTCGACCGCGGCCGTGGTGATGATTTCAGGGGCGATCACCACGTCGGTCGCGTCCTGGAAAACCGGGGGCGGAAGTTCGGGGGCCGCAGGCTCGGGTTCGAACGGCAGCTGCGGCTCCAGTTCGGCCAGGTCGCGCAGCTCCGACAGCGGCGGCAGCTCGTCCAGGCTTTTGAGGTTGAAGTAGTCGAGGAAGGCGCGGGTGGTGCCGAGCAGGGCGGGGCGACCCGGTACGTCGCGGTGGCCGATGGTGCGGATCCACTCGCGCTCTTCCAGCGACTTGATGATGTTGCTGCTGACCGTCACGCCGCGAATCTGCTCGATCTCGCCGCGCGTGATGGGCTGCCGATAGGCGATCAGCGCGAGCGTTTCCAGCGTCGCGCGGGTGTAGCGCTGCGGGCGCTCGGCCCAAAGCCGCGCCACCCACGGGTGTACTTCGGTGCGAACCTGGAAGCGGAAGCCGCTGGCCACCTCGACCAGCTCCACACCGCGCTCGGCACTGCCTTCGCGCAGAGCTTCGAGCGCCGACTCGATCGCGCCGGCCGGCGGCGGCTCGTCGAGGGAGAAAAGGTTTTGCAGATCGGCCAGCGTCAGCGGCTGGCTGGAGGCCAGCAGCGCCGCCTCCACGATGCGTCGGATCAGGGCCGGATCCATCGGGTCATGCCTCCTGCGTGGCGGCTTCGCCACCGTCGGGTTCGTCGACGCGTGCTTCTTCGTCGGCGTGTGCGGGGGCATCGGTCGCGAGAGAACGAAGATAGATGGGCGCGAGCTGCGCCTCCTGCACGATCTCGACCAGTCGCTCCTTGGCCAGCTCCAGGATCGAAAGGAAGGTGACCACCACGCCAAGCCGGCCTTCCTCAGGCTGGAACAGCGAGCGGAAATCGTGGAACTGGCCGTCGGCGATGAGGTCGAGCACCTGGCCCATGCGCTGGCGCACGCTCAGCGCCTCGCGCCGGATGGCGTGCCTGGTGAACAGCTCGGCGCGCTTGAGGACATCTACCAGCGCCGCCAGCAGCTCGCGCATGTCCACCGCGGGCGGTTCGCGCTCGATCTTCAGCTCCGGCACGAAAGCGTGCACCGGCACCGTGTCGCGCTCCACGCGGGGCAGGGCGTCGATGTCCTCTGCGGCCTTCTTGTAGCGTTCGTATTCCTGCAGACGCCGCACCAGATCGGCGCGCGGATCCTCTTCCTCGCCTTCTGCCGAGGGCGGGCGCGGCAGCAGCAGGCGCGACTTGATTTCGGCCAGGATCGCGGCCATCAGCAGGTATTCGGCCGCCAGCTCGAAGCGCAGTTCCTGCATCACGCTGATGTATTCGACGTACTGCCGGGTGATCTCGGCCACGGGGATGTCGAGGATGTCGAGGTTCTGGCGGCGGATCAGGTAGAGCAGAAGATCCAGCGGCCCCTCGAACGCCTCAAGGATCACCTCCAGCGCGTCCGGCGGAATGTAGAGATCCTGCGGCATCTGCAGCAGCGGCTGGCCGAGCACGAGTGCCAGCGGCATTTCCTGCTGCTGCGGAACGGGTGCCATCGCTGGATGGGTGGCCGGTGCGGCCGAGGTTTCGGTCATGCGGCAATCCGGTCTTGCGACCTGCCTGTAAATAGCGGGAGATTGATCGTCGATTACAGCCGTTGCCGTGCAGTTCGACCAAGTTGAAGCGCAAATGCCGACGCCCCCTGGCGCGGCATGACGGGTACGATCAACCGCTTATCGCGGTCAGTCCAGCTCCAGTTCGACAAAACCCTGGCGCGTGATCGCAGGTTCGTCGCCACTCAAGTCCAGGACGCTGGTCGGACCGGGCGGGCAATCCCCGGCGTCGAGCATCAGGTCCACATGGCGCAGAGAACCTTCGGCCACCGCTTCGGCCTCGTGGTTGTCCAACGGTTCGTCAGGCAGCACGAGACTGGTGGTCAGCAACGGTGATCCCACGGTGTCCAGCAGCGCGCGCGTCACGGCGTTGTCCGGGATGCGGCACCCGATGGCGCGGCGCTTGGTCTGCTTGAGACGGCGTGGAAGGTCCGCGCCGGCCGGCAGGATGAAGGTGATCGGTCCGGGGGTCAGCGACTTGATGATGCGGAAGGCGCGGTCGTCGAGCTTGGCAAGACTTCCGATCTGGCTGATCGTGCTACAGAGTACGGTGAAAGGGTGCTTCGTGTCCAGCGCCCGCAGGCGCTGGATGCGGTGTTCGGCGTCCAGCGCCTCGATGCCCCACATGAAGGAATAGCCGGCATCGGTGGGAGCGACGATCAGCCCGGCGTCGGCAATGCATCGAGCCGCACGCTGGATCGCGCGGGGCTGCGGATTGACCGGGTGGACTTCGAGACGATCGTTCATTACGCGCTGGATCAAGCCGGGACAGGCTCCTATCATGCCGCCGTTCGGGTCGGAGCGGAAAGCATCATGTGGTATGCACTGCTGGCGCGCGATGCGCCGGACACGCTGGAAGCGCGGCTTGCGGCAAGACCGGCGCATCTGGCTCGCCTGCACTATCTGCGCGACGAGGGACGGCTGCTGCTGGCCGGACCGCTGCCGGCCATCGACGCGGAAGACCCCGGCCCGGCCGGTTTTTCCGGCAGCCTGATCGTGGCCGAGTTCGCGAGCCTGGACGACGCCCGAACCTGGGCCGACGAAGACCCTTACCGCCTCTGCGGCGTGTATCGCGAAGTGGAAGTGTTTCCCTTCCGACGCGTGCTGCCCTGATCGAGGCGGGGCGAAGACGCCTGCACCCAGTGTGGGGCGCTATTGCAGATAGGACTGTTTGATCGCAGTCAGCAGCGGGTCGCGCTGGCCGGCGGGCTCGGAAGGCAGGTATCCCTGACTGATCGTCCAGAGGATGGCTGCGCCGTAGCCGGAATTGCGCGCGTTGCCGGCCTTGACGGGCGTGGAGACGAGTGGATCTTCATACGTCACCAGGTTGCAGCCCATCGGCCCGACCTGCGCAGGTGAATGCAGGAATACCGCGCTCACCGGATCGTATTCCAGGGTCATCTGGGGGCGATAGCTGGCCAGGATGTTGCGGTAGCTCATCGCGCCATCGCTCGCGATGAGGTTGGTTCCGGTCACCGCCATGCGCGGCCACTCCACGCCGCGGAAGCAGTTGCCGAAAAAGCCGAAGCCCATCCCCAGCCTGGCGGCCGGTACGCCGGCATCCAGGTAGTACTGCATGCTGGAAGACACCGAACTGGGAGTGCTGGCCATGTGTCCATTGAATGGCGAGGAAAACCAGCTGTTCCAGCCCTCGTAGGCCGCAGCCATGTCATAGGTCATCACGTTGATCCGATCCAGCGAAGGCGCGATGGCCTGCAGGAAGGCGGCTTCGCCGGCAGGGCGCGGGTTCCACTCCAGGTTGGTGTTGATCCACTCCACCGGCAGGGTCAGCACGAGGCCCGGACGCGCCGCGCGCAGCGCCTGGGCCAGGGCGAGGAGGTTGGCGTGGTCCTGGGTTTCGATGGGTTCCCAGTCGATGTCCAGACCGTCGGCACCGAACTGGTCCACCACGGCGAGCAGGTTGGTCACGAACATCGCGCGTTGGGCCGGCGTCGCCGCGCTGCGCCAGCCGTCGATCTCGCCCGCGCCGCCCACCATCAGCGCCGCCTTGCGCGAGGCGGCGTGCGCGGCATTCACCGCCTGCTGCGCCCAGATCGGCCCGTTCACTGCATCGATGTCGAAATGCGTGGAAAGCGTGGCGTCGGCGTTGGGAATGATGCGCCCGATCATCAGATGCGTCAGCCCGCTGAAGTCGATCTGTGCCGGGGTTTGCAGGCTGCTCTCATAGCCCACGTAATAGCCCATCACCCAGCGGTTCGACGCCGATGTGCCGCCCTCGAAACCGTCGCCGAACAGCGGTTGCGCCTGCGCCGGCGCATCGCCCGCGATGAAGTTCCAGATCGCCGTGGCGGCGCTCTGTGCCGCCGCCGTGCCTCCGCCCCAGATCGCGTGCCCCAGCCCATCCACCGCGCACCAGTTCACCCGGCGGGTACAGCCATTGAAGGCAACGCACGGGCTGGGTGAAAAGGCCGTGCTGGTGTTCGAACAGCTGTGCGTGGCCTTGTAGTTCTCCAGCACCGCCTGTCCGTCGGCATAGGAAACCCCGCCGGTATTGTCGTTTTTTCCCCAGACCAGGATGGCCGGCGGCAGCGCGCAGTCCACGCCGCCGTTGCCGGTGTAGCCGAAGTCGCCGTCCACCGGGTACAGCGTGCCCGAATGGATGCCGAGACCGCGGATCACGCTGCGCCCGAGCCGGCACCCCAGCGCATTGGCCATCGTGGCGCCGCCGCTGAAGCCCACCAGATAGACGCGAGTCATGTCGATGCCCAGTTCCGCGTGCAGCGCGGCGATGATCTGCTGCACGAACTGGCCCTCGTGCGCGCGGCCGGCGCTGCTCCAGTACTCGAACGCGCCATCCTTCGATTTCGGGTACACGAACACGGCTTTGCCGCTGGCTTGCGTTGCGGCGGTCTCCAGCGGCAGGGCGCTGCGCATCCCGGCACTGTTGCCACCGTCGCCGTGCAGCGAGATCACCAGCGGCAGCGCCCCCGGCGGCATCGATGCGGGCCGTGCAAGCAGGAAGCTGCGCGTGTTGCCGTCCACCGACAGGGTGCGGGTCTCGGCGTTGTACTGGGCGTTCGCATCCGCAGAAAGGAAACCGATCAGCAGCGACAGGGCCGATGCAAGCAGGGGTGCGTGGTTCATGGCGAGGCGCTCCGTGAAGGCGTGTGATTGGGATACGGGAAATGCCGTTGCCCGATGACATGCGGCATCGCGCCCGAACTCGACCGCGCCGATATCCATGCCGGGCCATTTTCCTCGTTTCCCCCGCCAATGCGAGGTTTTTCCTTCGACTTCAGGGAGACAGAGATGACGATGCGACGGGTTTTTCGTGGGATGCGCGATTCAGGCCGCGGCGGCCTGGCACGCTGGTGCAGGCGCGCGCTGGGCGGCCTGCTGTTGGCCTGGGGCGCGGTGTCCGGCGCGGCGGCGGCCGTCGAGGACCTGCGCGTCGATACGGACTGGGGTGATTCGGGCCATGCCGCCGAAGCCTTCCTGGACAACCATGTCGGCGTGAAGCTGGCGACGCTGGGCAACGGCAACACGGTGACCCTCAGTCGCGGCAGCGGCGCCTTCGTCCCGCTGCAGGCGCTGCTGCTGCAGCGCAGCCCGTCGGGTGCCGTCGTGCCGTGGGCGGATGTGCCGCCGATGTTCAGCGGCGGCGGTGCCTACATCGTCTATCCGAACAGCCTGCAGGGCGCCAGCGAACTGGTGGATGTGGTCGATCTCAAGGTGTACGAGGGGCGAATCTACGTGCTCCTGACCGCCAGAACCTCCGCCGCGTTCCACGTTCCGCTGGTGCGTTGCTTCACCTTCACCGGTGCCGACTGCGGCTGGTTCAGTCAGGAGTTTCCCGGGCTGGCGGAACAGGGCGCGGTAGCCTTCGACATCTGCGGAGGCCGGATCGTGATTCTGGCGCGCAACGGCGCATACGGCAACGCAGGGTTCCGCGTGGCGCGCTGGGCGATCGCTTCCGACGGCGGCTTTTCCCACATCAGTGACACGGACTTTCCACCGCCCCAGGGCGATCCGTTTGTGGAGCCGGTGGACATTGCGGCGCGGCCGCGGCCGACAAGCGCGGCGGCACGTGGCTGCGCGATGACATGGAGGATTCGCTCGACCTGCCGATCCCGGCCGGAACCAACCTGCTGGAACTGGATGCCGCCCTCGATGTGCTGGAAACCGACGCCCCGCGCATGGCCCGGGCGGTGGAGCTGCACTACTTCGTCGGGCTGAGCCTCGAGGAAATCGGCGTACTGCTGGGCGTGACGAAAAAGTCCGTGCATCGGGACCTCATCGCCGCGCGCGTCTGGCTGCGCGGGCAGCTGGAGGCCTAGCGTGGCCGAGGTCGGGGCAATTTCCGCGCTGTGCATCGCGCGCGAAGTCATGGATCAGGAACCGGACGCACGCGCGGCGCTGCTTGTCGCGCGCTGCAATGGCGATTCCGCGCTGCACGCGCAGGCCACGGCGCTGCTCGACCACATGCTGGCGGAAGAGCGGGATTCGGAGCAGGGATGGGGTTCGAACGCGGTCGAATCGGCCGCCGCCGACCGCCTGATCGGCACGCATCTCGGGCCGTTTCTGGTGCGCGAACGCATCGGCCGCGGCGGGATGGGCGTGGTGTACCGCGGCGAGCGCGAGGGCGGGGATTTCCGTCAGGAAGTGGCGATCAAGCTGATCCGGCGCGGCTTCGACTTCGACGACATCCAGGCGCGGTTCCTGCGCGAACGTCGTATCCTCGCGCGCCTGAATCATCCGAGCATCGCGCGCCTGATCGATGGTGGCAGCGCACCCGATGGGCGCCCGTGGTTCGCCCTCGAATTCTTGCGCGGGGAGCCGATCACCGCCTGGTGCGATCGCCATCGCCTCGATCTATCCGAACGCATGCGCCTGATGCTCGAGGTCTGAGCTACGGTGCAGTATGCGCACGGGCAGCTCGTGCTGCACCGCGACCTCAAGCCCGGCAACGTGCTGGTCGACGAGAACGGCCAGGTGCGGCTTCTGGACTTCGGCATCGCGCGCCTGCTCGACAGCGAGGAGACCGATGCCACGATCACCCGCGCCGGCAGCCGCGGCACGTTCACCCCCGAATACGCCGCGCCCGAACAGTTCGCAGGCGAAAGTGCCGGGGTCGCGACCGATGTCTATGCACTTGGGGTGATGGCCTATGTTCTCGTCTGCGGCGTCTTGCCCCAGCCGATCCGCTCCGGCGACCTGGACGATGCCCAGCGTCAGGTGCGGGAACTTCCGCCCCAGCCGCTCACCCAGGCCATCTCACGCTCCGTTCCGGACGCGCTACAAGGCGGCATGGGGGAGGATGAGGCGCTGCGTCTGGCGCGGCGCACCACCCATCTTTCGGCCTACCGCAAGGCGGTGCGCGGCGATCTTTCCCGCATTCTCGACAAGGCGTTGGCGAAGGAGCCCGAACGCCGCTATGGCAGCGTGCAGGCGTTTTCCGACGACCTTTCGGCGTGGCTGCGCGGCGCACCGGTGCGCGTTTCCGGAAATTCAGCAGGGTACCGGCTGCGCAAGTTCGTCGGGAGAAACCGCGTTGCGGTGGGTTTTGCCTCACTGGCCGCGCTGGCCTTGACCGCAGGACTCGCCGCGACGCTGTGGCAGGTGCGAGAAACACGCGTGCAGCGCGACGAGGCCCTGGCCGAAGTGCGCCGGTCCGAGGGAATGCGCCAATATCTGATGCTGATGTTCCGCGATGCCGCGGCACCCGAAAACGCAAAGGTCGACGTGCGGGAAGTGTTCCGCAAGGGCACGGATCGGCTGTTCGAGCGGTTCGCCGATCAGCCGCAGGCGGGGCAGGAAACCGCGCTGATGCTGAGCGATCTCTACCTGCAGCTGGCCGATGTGCAGGGCGCAGTGCCCCTGCTGGAACGGCTGCTCGAATGGCCCGGCATCGAAGGCAACCCGACGGTGCTGGCGCACGCGCGCTACAACCTTGCCCAGGCCGATCTGGTGCGCGGCAATCTGGAGCGCGCGCAGTCGCTGCTGGATCAGGCGCAGGCGCACTGGCAGATTTCCGAGGGCGTGGTGCAAAAGACTCTGCTCAACGAAAGTCGGCTTGCCCAGTCTCGCCTGGAGCGCGCCCAGGGTCAGATCGACGAGTCCTTGGCCACCTTGCGTGACGCCATCGCCGAGCGCGAGAAGCTCCTCGGACGGCAGGATGCCCAAGCGGGAGCGCAATACGTGAGCCTGGCCATCGCGCTGATGCAGGTCGGGCGGCTGGACGAGGCCGACGCGGCGGCAAGCGAAGGATTTCGCGTTTACGAGCAGCTCAACCTGGACGATACCGACGGCGGCATGGCGGCCCTCAACGCGCGCGCCAACATCGCCCTGGTGGCCGGCCGGATCGAGCAGGGGGCTGCGGACTTTCGCCGCGTGGCCGAGCTGACCCGGGCGCTGTACGGTGAAACCCCGAAGCTGGCGACCGCGCTCAACAACTACGGCATTGCGCTGATGCGCAGCGATCGGGCGGCCGAAGCCGCGCCGGTGATCGAGGAGGCGCTGCGAATCGCCCGCGCCAGCGACGGCGAGCGCAGCCGCCTCGCGGTCGCGCTGCGCGCCGCCACCGCGGAAGCCTGGGCCAGCACCGGGCGCGCCGATGCGACAGACCCTCTGCTTGACGAGGCGCTCGCCATCGCCCTGGCCGATTTTGCTTCCGATCCGATCCTGATCGGGACCGTGTACCGGGTCCGAGCCAAGGCGCGGATCGAACAGCGCCGCCCGGACCGGGCGCGGGAAGACCTGGCCCGTTCAGCCGAATACTTCAGTGTCGCCGGTAAGCCCGGGGAGCCCTATCTTCGCCGCCTGGAGCCAATGCGCCACGAGCTTGAGGCCGCGGTGGCGGATTGATCGCACGCCGGTGGCGCAACAGGGTTGCCCTTGGCTGCCGCGATATACTGCAAGGCTTGCAACGCTGCCTCCTTACCCGGAACCTCGCACCGCATGCGTCTTTCCACCATCAAGCTCGCCGGTTTCAAGTCCTTCGTCGATCCCACGACGCTGCACCTGCCCACGAACATGACCGGCGTGGTCGGGCCGAACGGCTGCGGCAAGTCGAACATCATCGACGCGGTGCGCTGGGTGATGGGCGAGAGCTCGGCCAGCCGCCTGCGCGGCGATTCGCTCACCGACGTGATCTTTTCCGGGTCTTCCTCGCGCAAGCCGGTCGGACAGGCCACGGTGGAGCTGATCTTCGACAATTCCGACGGAGCGCTCACCGGCGAATACGCCGCCTTCAGCGAGATTTCGGTCAAGCGCCTTGTCAGCCGCGACGGGCAGTCGAGCTATTACCTCAACGGCACCCGCTGCCGCCGCCGCGACATCACCGACCTGTTCCTCGGCACCGGTCTGGGGCCGCGCAGCTACTCGATCATCGAGCAGGGCATGATTTCCCAGATCATCGAGGCCCGCCCCGAGGACCTGCGCATTTTCCTGGAAGAGGCGGCCGGCATCTCCAAGTACAAGGAGCGCCGCAAGGAAACCGAGCAGCGGATGCGGCAGACAAGAGAAAATCTTGATCGCCTCAATGACTTGCGAGAAGAAGTTGACAAACAACTTGAACATCTGAAGCGACAGGCGCGACAGGCCGAACAGTACCAGCAGTTCAAGGAAGAGCAGCGCACGCGGCAGGCCCAGCTGCACGCGCTGGAGTACCGTCAGTACGACCTCGAGCGCGTGGCCCTGCGCGAGGCCATTGCCCAGGACGAGACCCGTCTGGAAGGCCACGTCGCCGCGCAGCGCCACGCCGAGGCGCAGATCGAACTGTGCCGCGAGCAGCACGGCGAGGCTACCGAGCGGCTTTCGCAGGCCCAGGGCGAGAGCTACCGCGTGGGCGCGGAAATCGCCCGGGTCGAACAGCAGATCCGCCATCAGCAAGAACTGGCAGAACGGCTGGCGCGCAGCCATGAGGATCTGTCCACGCAGCTGGCCGCGCTGGCCGAGGACATCGCCCAGGACGAGGCGCGGCGCGAGGATCTGGCGTTGGAAATCGCCGAGGCCGAACCTCGGCTGGCGCTTTTGAGCGGCGATGACGACGGTCGCCAGCAGTCGCTGCGCGAGATCGAGACGGCCCTGGCCGAGCTGCAGGTGGCCTGGGAAGAACACCAGCGCGCCACTTCGGAAACCACGCGCGCCGCCGACGTGGACCGCACCAAGATCGAATACCTGGAACGCCAGGGCATGGAGGCCGAGCGCCGCCACGAGGCGCTGACAACCGAGCGCGCCACGCTCGACCTGGACTCGCTCGGGGAGGCGCTGGAGCGTCTGACTTCCGACCACGACCTGCAGCGCGCCGGGCTGGACACGCTGGGCGATGCGCTGGATGACCGCAAGCAGGCGGTCACGGGCCTGCAGGAACAGCAGCGCCGCCTGCAGAACGAACTGTCCGAAACACGCAAAACCGGCGAGGTGGCGCGCGGGCGTCTGGCCTCGCTGGAGGCGCTCCAGCACGCGGCCCTCGGGCAGGAGGCCGGGGCGGCACAAGCCTGGCTGAGCGCGCAGGGCCTCGACCACGCCGCCCGTCTGGGCGAGGCGCTGAGCGTCGAGGCGGGCTGGGAAACGGCGGTGGAAACCGTGCTGGGCCACCTCATCGAGGCCGCGCTGGTGGAGGCGCCCGACCGCCTGCTTCCGGCCGTGGCCGATTTTGCCCAAGGGCGTCTGACCCTGATCCACTCCGCGTCGGGCGCTCTCGCGCCGGAAGGCTCGCTGGCCGCCAAGGTCAGCGGGCCGGCGGTGGCGCTGCGGTGGCTGGGCTCGATCCGCACCGCGGATTCGCTGGACGAAGCCCTCGCGCTCCTGCCGCAGCTGGCTGCGCACGAAGCCGTGGTGACGCGCGCCGGCGAATGGATCGGCCCCGGCTGGGTCCGCATCGTGCGCTCGGGCGAGGCGGGGCAGGGCGCGCTGGCGCGAGAACGGGAAATCCACGCGCTGCGCGAGCGCAGCGAGGCGCTGGCCGAGCGCGAGATCGCGCTGGGCGAGCAGCTTGCCGACCTGCGCGAGAACATCGCGCGGGCCGAACAGGATCGAGAGGACGCCCAGCGCGCGCTTTACCTTGCGCACCGCAGCGTGGCCGAGCTGTCGGGCCAGATGCAGAGCCAGCAGGGCAAGCTCGAAACCGCGCAGGCGCGGCTGGAGCGCATCGAGGCCGAATGCGCCCAGCTGCGCCAGACCGCGCACGATGCCCAGGAACGCATCCGCGAATCCCGCCAGACCCTGGATACTTCCGTGGCGCGCATGGCCGAGCTGGAAACCGGACGCATCGCGCTCGAATCGCGCCGCCGCCAGCTCACCGAGCAGCGCGACAGCGCGCGCGGCAGCGCCCGCGATGCGCGCGAAGCGGCGCACCAGATCGCGCTGCGGCTGGAAGCGGCGCGCACCCAGGTGGCGGCGATCAACCAGTCGCTGACCCGCATGCAGGCCCAGCGCGAGCAATCCAACCAGCGACTGGCCGAGATTGCCGCGCAGATGGCGCAGGGCGACGCGCCGATCCGTGCGCTCGAGGGCGAGCGCCAGACCTGCCTCGAACAGCGCGTCGTGGCCGAGCGCGACCTGGCCGCCGCACGCTCGGGCGTCGAAGGCGTGGACGCAGAACTGCGCCGCTACGAACAGCAGCGCCAGCAGGCCGACCAGCAGGCGCTGGTGCTGCGCGAGGGTCTTTCGCAGAAGCGCATGGCCGAGCAGGGCCTGCAAATCCGCACCGAGGGCCTCGTCGAAGCCCTTGCCTCGGCCGGTTTCGAGCTTCAGAACGTGCTCGCCGAGCTGCCCGAGGCGGCCCGGATGGACGACTGGAAGCGCGCCGTGGCCGAGCTGGAAACACGCATCCGTCGACTGGAGCCGGTCAACCTCGCTGCGATCGCCGAGTACGGCGAAGCGCAGCAGCGCAAGACCTACCTCGACGCCCAGAACACCGATCTGGTCACCGCGCTGGAAAGCCTGGAAGGCGCGATCCGGCAGATCGATCGCGAAACCCGCGGCCGCTTCAAGGACACCTTTGACCGAGTCAATGCCGGCGTGCAGGCACTCTATCCGCGCCTTTTCGGCGGCGGCCACGCCTACCTGGAGCTCACCGGCGAGGATCTCCTCGACACCGGCGTCTCGATCATGGCGCGGCCGCCCGGCAAGCGCGTCTCCAACATTTCGCTCCTGTCCGGCGGCGAGAAGGCGATGACCGCAGTGGCCCTGGTGTTCGCCATCTTCCAGCTCAACCCCGCGCCCTTCTGCCTGCTCGACGAGGTGGACGCGCCGCTCGACGAGGGCAACGTCGGGCGCTTCTCGGCGATGGTCGCCGAGATGAGCGAAAAGGTGCAGTTCCTCTTCGTCACCCACAACAAGGCCACGATGGAAGCCGCGCGCCAGCTCGCCGGCGTCACCATGCGCGAACCGGGCGTCTCGCGCCTGGTATCGGTGGACCTGGCCGAGGCCACGCGTCTGGCGGGTGCGGCCTGAGACGCGCGCGGAAAAGAAGCTCGCCGTGTCACTCTGTGATGCGGGACACAGGTAGGATATGCGCATGAACTGGAATCCCGACATCGGCATCCCGCTCGCCATCGCCGGCGCGCTGCTTCTCCTCGGAATCGCGGTGTTCGGCCGCCCGCGCAAGCCCGATCAGGGGCGCCGGCTTGAGCCAGAAGCCGGCGTGCGCGGATCCGGCGAGCGCCGCGAGCCGGAGCTGGGGCGGGGCAATCCCGAAGACGGCGAATTCCGTCTGGGCGATCTGGACGCGCTGGAGGAGGATGTCGCATTCCAACAGGACCTGGAGCTGCCGGAACGACCACAGCCGTCGCAGTCGCAGGACGAAGGCTTCGACGATGGCGCATTCTCCGCCACCGGCATCGGGCGGCGCAGCGAGTCCGCGCCCGAGCGCATCGTCACCCTGTTCGTGGCCGCGCGCGGTGACGAGCTGATCGACGGCGCCTCGATCGTCGTGGCCGCCGAAAAGGCCGGGCTGCTCTACGGCGACATGGGCATCTTCCACCGCCTGCCCGACGGCAAGCCGACCCACGAGCCGGTGTTCAGCGTCGCCAACCTGGTCAAGCCGGGCCATTTCGACCTGCGCCACGTCCACGACATCGAAACCCCGGGCCTGACCTTTTTCATGACCCTGCCGGGACCGGTGTCCGCGCTGGACGCCTGGGAAACCATGCTGCCAACCGCCCAGCGCATGGCCGAGCTGCTCGATGCGGTGGTTCTCGACGAAGAACGCAACGCGCTCGGACGCCAGCGCATCGCGCACATCCGCGACGAGATGCGCCGCTTCGATCGCGCACGCGAGCGCGAAGCGCAACGCTTCTGGTAAGCCGCGCCGGCGCGATCCGCCGGCGTGAACGCAGCGCGCGAGCAGCGCGCGGTAGCGCAGTAGAATCCCCGCCATGGAAATCCACACCGAACCGGGCCTGCGCATCGAGGCGCTGCGACGCGCGCTGCGCGAAGCCAACCACCGCTACTACGTCCTCGACGATCCTTCCATTCCCGACGCCGAATACGACCGCCTGATGCGCGAGCTGGTGGCGCTGGAGGCCGCGCATCCGGCGTTTTCGAGCGAAGATTCTCCGTCGCGCACCGTGGGCATCCGCGCCGACGGCGGCTTTCGCGAGGTTCGCCACGCGGTGCCGATGCTGTCCCTGGCCAACGCCTTCGAGAATCCCGAGGCTCCGGAGGGCGCCGACGACCGCCTGCGCTATCTCGAGGTGGCGGAATTCGAGCGCCGCATCGAACGCGAGCTGGGCACCGATCGCCCGGTGTTTTCCGTAGAACCCAAGTTCGACGGGCTGGCGATCAGCCTGCGCTACGAAAACGGGCGCTTCATCCTCGGGTCCACGCGCGGAGACGGGGCTACCGGCGAGGACGTCACCGCCAACCTGCGCCAGGTGCGCGCGATCCCGCTGCGCCTGCTGGCGCCGCACGATCTTCCCGCGCCCGAGGTGCTGGAAGTGCGCGGCGAGGTCTACATGCCGCGGGCCGGCTTCGCCCGCTTCAATGCCGAGGCGCTCAGGCAGGGAGAGAAAACCCTCGCCAATCCGCGCAACGGTGCCGCAGGTTCATTGCGCCAGAAGGACCCTGCCGTCACCCGTTCGCGCCCGCTGTCCTTCTTTGCCTACGGCGTGGGCGAGGTGCGCGGGCTGGTGCTGCCCGACACCCATTCGGCCACGCTCGCCCTGCTGCGCGGATTCGGTTTTCCGGTCGCGCCCGAAGCCGACGTGGCGACCGGCTTCGAGGGCCTGATCGCCTACTTTCGCCGCATCGGCGCGCAGCGCGACCGGCTGCCCTATGACATCGACGGGGTGGTCTACAAGCTGGACCGCTACGACCAGCAGCAGGCGATGGGTTTCGTCTCGCGCGCACCGCGCTGGGCCATCGCGCACAAGTTCCCGGCGCTGGAGGAGGCCACCACGGTGCGCGCCATCGACATCCAGATCGGCCGCACCGGCGCTGCGACCCCGGTCGCGCGCCTGGAGCCGGTGCAGGTGGCTGGCGTCACCGTCACCAACGCCACCCTGCACAACGCCGACCAGATCGCCCGGCTCGGCGTGCGCGTCGGCGACCGGGTGATCGTGCGCCGCGCGGGCGACGTGATTCCGGAGATCGTGCGGGTGATCGAGGAAGATCGGCCGCCCGGGACCGAGCCGTGGAGGATGCCGGAGGTGTGCCCGGTCTGCGGCTCGGAGCTGGTGCGCGAGGAGGGCGACGCGGTGTGGCGCTGCTCGGGTGAACTGGTCTGCGCCGCGCAGCGCAAGGAAGGCCTGCGCCACTTCGCTTCGCGCCGCGCGATGGACATCGAGGGCATGGGCGAACGCCACATCGAGGACCTGTTCGATCTGGGCTGCCTGCGCACGGTCGCAGACGTGTATTCGCTGACGCTCGACGACCTGCTGGAAATGAAGCGCCGCGCCGACGAGCGCGACGGCACCACGCCGGAAACGGTGAAAGACGGCAAGATCGCGACCAAGTGGGCGGAAAACCTGATCGAGGCCATCAACCGCAGCCGCCGCACCTCGCTGGCGCGCTTCCTCTTCGCGCTGGGCATCGAACACATCGGCGAGGCCACCGCGAAGTCGCTGGCGCAGTGGTTCGGCGATCTCGATCTCATTCGCCATCTGCCCTGGCCACTGTTCAAGCGCGTGCCGGACGTTGGCAGCGAGGTGGCGCGTTCGCTCGGGCATTTCTTCGATCAGGCTGGAAACCAGGGCGTGATCGACGCGCTGCTGGCGCGCGGCGTCGTCATCACCGACGCGCATCCGCCGTCCGCACGGCTGCGCGACTCGCTGGACCTCGCCACCGTCCTGGCTGACCTGGAGATTCCCAAACTCACGGCCCTGCGCGCCGAACAACTGGCGCGCGCGCTTCCCGAGCCGGACACACTGCGCGGTGCCGCGCACCGCGATCTTCTGGCGGCTGGCCTCCCGGAGGACGCAGTTTCGGCGTTCGAGGGCTGGCGCTCGGTCCCGGCCAACGAACGCCTGCTCACGGCCAGCGTCGACGCCCTGCGGAGCCTGCGGGAGCGGATCCCCGAGGGTGAAAGCACCGGGCACGCCCCGCTGGAAGGCGCCACGGTGGTCCTCACCGGCACCCTGTCCGGCCTCACCCGTGACGCCGCCAGGGAGCGCCTGGAGGCGCTCGGCGCCAAAGTCGCCGGCAGCGTCTCGAAGAAGACCTCCTTCGTCGTCGCCGGCGAAGCCGCAGGCTCCAAGCTCGCCAAGGCTACCGAGCTGGGCGTGGAAGTCTGGGACGAAGCGCGCCTGCTGGCGTTCCTGGCCGAGCATGAGGGTGGGGAAGGGCGGGGAACGGAATGAGATTGGTGCCACCGCAAGTGTCCTTGCCCCCTCACCCCAACCCTCTCCCCCGTCAGCGACGGGGGAGAGGGAGCAGGGCGCTCGCATGCGCGCGGGCATGCAATGCACCGTCTCCCTCTCCCCCAATCGCATTGGGGGAGAGGGTTGGGGTGAGGGGGTCTCTTTCCGATGCCTTCCAGCGATTCGCAATCCCTCATTGGCCCTGCGCTCCATCTGACGCGCAGACATCCCAATGACGACCGATTTCTCCAAGCGCCTGCGCCAGGAGCAGACCGACGCGGAGGCACGGCTGTGGTCGCGTATCCGGAACCAGCAGCTCGGCGTCAAGTTCCGGCGACAGCATCGGCTGGGAGGCTATATCGCCGACTTCTACTGCGCGGAGAGCCTCCTGATAGTGGAGCTCGACGGCGGCCAGCATCAGATCGAAGCCGCGCGAGATGCGCAGCGCACCGTCGACCGGGAAGCCTTTGGCCTGCGGGTGCTGCGCTTCTGGAACCACGACGCGTTGGCGCGTACGGATGAGGTGGTTCAGGCGATCTGGGCGGCGCTGCAAGAACCCGTGCCCCCTCACCCCAACCCTCTCCCCCGTCAGCGACGGGGGAGAGGAGGCAGAGTTTCCGCACAAACAGACGATTCGCTTTCAAGAGTTCCGGAAATCGCACATACAGTCACGCAGCTAAATCTAGCGACGAGCCGCTTTTCTCCCTCTCCCCCGTCGCCGACGGGGGAGAGGGTTGGGGTGAGGGGGGCTCTCCCAAGCCACCGCACCTCCCTGATCCTCCGCGCCAACGCCTACCGCCGCATCCGCGAATTCTTCGCCGAGCGCGGGGTGCTGGAGGTGGAAACTCCGATCTTTTCCGCGGGTGCGAATACCGAGCCCAATATCGAGAGCTTCTCTGTGCGCTTTTCCGGCCCGCTGCCGGACGGCGGGCCGCGCGAGCGCTGGATGCGGACCTCGCCGGAGTTCGCGCTCAAGCGCCTTCTGGCCGAGGGCGTGGGAGACTGCTACGAGCTGGGCCGGGTGTTCCGCGACGGCGAGGCCGGGCGGCGGCACAACCCGGAGTTCACCATGCTGGAGTGGTACCGCCTCGGCTGGACCCACCGCGAGCTGGCCGAGGAAACCGCCGATCTGGTCCGCGCACTGATGGCCGATGCAGGGCTCGCGCTCGAAGTCCACCGCATCGAGTATCGCGCACTCTACCGCGAGGCCTTCGGATTCGACCCGTTCACTGCCGATGTGGAAACCCTGCGCGCGCCGCTGTCCGGACTCGACATCCGCTCGCACGAGCTTTCGCGCGATGACTGGCTCGATCTGTTGATGACCCATCGCCTGCAGTCGGGTTTTCCGAAGGATCGGCTCACCGTGGTGTTCGATTTCCCGCCCAGCCAGTGCGCGCTGGCGCGCGTGACCGGGCAGGGCGCGGACGCGGTCGCCGAGCGCTTCGAGCTGTACCTGGGCGACAAGGAGCTGGCCAACGGCTACCACGAGCTCACCGATGCGGGCGAGCAGCGCGGACGCTTCGAGAACGACAATCGCCGCCGCCGCGCGCGCGGGCAGCGCGAGCTGCCCATCGATGCGCAGCTGATTTCCGCGCTGGAACACGGCCTGCCGGACTGCGCGGGCGTGGCGCTGGGCGTGGAACGGCTGCTGATGGCGCTGGCGGGTACCGATGACATCGCCGAGGTGCTCGCCTTCGCCTTCGATCGCGCCTGATCCGTGACCTCGGGCAGGGGACAGGCGCTGGCGGCGCTGCCATCATCCCGAGGATGTCTGCGCCGTACGGAGGACCCGCATGAAACGCTTCCTGATTCCCGCCCTCGCCCTGTTCCTGACCCTGCCGCTCGCCGCACAGGCGCGCGCGTCCAGGACCGACGGAGCTGCTGCGGCCGACGCCGCCTTCACCAGGATCCACGAAGCCGAATGGGCCTGGCGCCAGAAGGAATTCGGTCGCAGCACGGACGATGGTGATTTTTCCAGCCGCACACGCCTGCCCGCGGTGGACGCGGAAAGCCAGCAGGCACGACTGGAACGCTGGGAAAAGGTGCTGGGCAAGCTCGATCGGATCGACCCCGAATCGCTTTCGCACGAGCAGCGGATCAACTATCGCATCTATCGGGCGCAGATCGAGAACCTCGCGGCAGAAGTGCGCTTCCGAAGCTACGAGATGCCCTTCAACAGCGATTCCTCGTTCTGGTCCGACCTTTCCTTCATGGCGCAGGGGCGCTTTCGCAGCGAGGACGACTACCGCGCCTACATCGCGCGGTTGCGCAACGTCCCCGGCTACTTCGCCCGGCAGATCGTCAACCTGCGCGCGGGGCTGGCGCGCGGATTCAGCGTGCCGCGCGCGGTGCTGGACGGGCGCGATGTCTCGATCGCGATGATTGCCGAGGCCAAGGACGTGGAGTCGCTGGCGTTCTGGAAGCCGTTCAAGGACATGCCCGTTTCGATTTCCGAAGAGCGCCAGCGCGTGCTGCGTGAAGCCGGGCGCGAGGCGCTGCGCGAGAAGCTCCAGCCGGCTTACGCCGACTTGCTGCGGTTTTTCCGCGAGGAATACGTTCCCGGCGCGCGCACCACGCTTGCTGCCGAAGCCATGCCGGATGGCAAGGCCTGGTATCGCCAGCAGATCCGCGAATACACCACGCTCGACCTGGACCCGGAGGAAATCCACCGCATCGGGCTCCAGGAGGTGGCGCGGATCCGAACCGAGATGGACGCGGTCATCACCGAAACCGGCTTCAAGGGCAGCTTCGCCGGGTTCCTCGCATTCCTCCGCACCGACCCGCAGTTTTACGTCAAGACCGGCGAAGAGCTGCTGATGCACGCGGCATGGATCTCCAAGCGCGTGGACGCGCAGATCGGCAGGTACATGACCCTGCCGCGCGCGCGCTTCAAGATCATCCCGGTGCCCGACGACATCGCCCCGTTCTGGACGGCGGGGCGGGGCGGCAACGGCACCTACTGGGTGAACACCTACAACCTGCCGGCGCGTCCGCTCTACAACCTGCCGGCGCTGACCCTGCACGAATCCGATCCCGGCCACGCGCTGCAGGGCGCGATCGCCGCCGAACAGGACGCGCAGCCGGCGTTCCGGCGCGAGAACTACATTTCGGCCTATGGCGAAGGCTGGGGCCTGTATTGCGAGAAGCTCGGCGTGGACATGGGCATCTACCGCACGCCCTACGAGCACTTCGGCCGCCTCACCTATGAAATGTGGCGCGCCGCGCGCCTGGTGATCGACACCGGCATTCACCACAAGGGCTGGAGCCGCGACCAGGCCCTGGCTTTCCTGCGCGACAACACGGCGCTTTCCGAGCACGAGGTCACCACCGAGGTCGACCGCTACATCTCCTGGCCGGCGCAGGCGTTGAGCTACAAGCTGGGCGAGATCCTGATCGTGAAGCTGCGTCGGGAGGCGGAAGAAACGCTGGGTGAGGACTTCGACATCAAGGCCTTCCACGACACCATCCTCAATCTGGGCTCGGTGACCCTGCCGGTGCTGGAGGAAGAGGTGCGCGCTTTCATCGAGGAGTCAGCGCGCAAGGCGGGGCGGACCGGCAGGTAATCGCGATCCGCGGTACGAACCACGGCCCTGCCGTTGGCAAACGGTGGAATCGCCTGCGGCGGTTCCACCCTGTCCAGCTTGGGCACGATGCAGGCATCCTCCCGCAGGGCGGAACCGCCGCAGGCGATTCCGCCGTGTCGTCTGGCCCCCGGCGTTCAATCCGCCGGCTCTTCCTCGGCCCATCGAACGGCCAGATTCGCGAGTGCCTCGCGATAGCGATCCTCCGCCTCGTCCAGCCCGGCGATGTCCAGGCCCAGATCGCGCAGATGGCCGTCGCTCAATCCGTAGATCCAGGCGTGTACGCGAAGGTTCTGCCCTCGTGCCCAGGCGTCGCGCACGATGTTGGTGGCACACACATGCATGGCCTGCTCGATCGCGTTGAGTTCGCACAGGCGATCGTGGCGAACCGCGAAGGGCAGCGACTCGTCCAGTCGTTCGCGGTGCGTGGCAGCCACATCGGCCACATGCCGCAGCCAGTTGTCGATCAGCCCCATGCGGTCGCCCCGCAGCGCCGCTCCCACGCCACCGCAGCCATAGTGGCCCACGACCATGATGTGCCGCACCTTGAGCGCATCGACCGCGAACTGGATGCTCGAAAGCGCGTTGAAATCAGTATGAACGACCACGTTGGAAACGTTGCGGTGCACGAAGATCGAGCCCGGGTCGATGTCCACGATCTGGGTGGAGGGTACGCGCGAATCCGAGCAGCCGATCCACAGGAAGCCCGGCGCCTGCTGCCTGGACAGGCGATGGAAGAAACCGGGATCGTCGCGCTCGATGCGCTCGGCCCAGGCGTGGTTGCGTTCGAACAGCTCGCGGATCTCGCTCATCAATGGTCCGGATCGACTCGGGCAGCCGCCCGCTGAAGCGCGAATTGTGGCAGGTGCAGGGCGGCAAGTCGTGTTCTTCGGATCGATGCCCCGCGTTGCTGCCTGCGCTGGAGGGACTGGCCGGGCCGGCGAGACGCAGCGCATCGGAGGTGCGGAACTGCTCCAGCGGGCAAGGGGAGCGATCGATATGGCGGGCCGGTCTTTACCGGAGCGATTCGACCCGGTATTCTTGCACGTCCACCGCGGGGCTTTTGCCGAGCGGCGGCATCCGTCAGAACACGGAGTGATGCCCGAGAGGCCGAAGGGGCTCCCCTGCTAAGGGAGTATGGGGTCAAAAGCTCCATCGAGGGTTCGAATCCCTCTCACTCCGCCACCTGAGATTCGATCAGAAAGTTCTTGACAGATGGCATGCTTCACCACATAATTCCGCTTCTTACGCGCCCGTAGCTCAGCTGGATAGAGCACCAGGCTACGAACTTGGGGGTCGGGAGTTCGAATCTCTCCGGGCGCGCCAGCAAGAATGCAAAAAAGCCGACAGTTCCACTGTCGGCTTTTTTGTTGCACCGGGTTCTCGGCGCGGGCGCGAGTCTGACCATGATGCTTACTCGTCGCGTTCGTCCATATCCAGCCAGATACCCCCATCCGGATCGCGGTTGACTTCGGTGATTCCGGGGCAGTCTTCCTCCAGGCGCTGCAGTTCGCGGTTTGCAATGGCGCTTTGTGCGAAGGCATGGCTGGCCTTGGCCTTGCCGCCTGTCAGGATCATCGACACGGTCTGACGCAATGCGTCGTCATCCCAGGGCTTCTCGATGAAGCGGGTCAGTTGCGCGTCGTTGATGGCCGCGATGATGGCGTCCCGGTCCGCAAATCCCGAAACGATTACTCGCGGGGCATTGGGCTGGATCGGAATGACCCGTGTCAGGAATTCCACACCATCCATGCATGGCATGCGGTAGTCGGTCAGGATCAGGTCGAACGTGGATTCCTCGCAGCTGCCGAGCGCCTCCGTGGGCGAACTGAAAGTCTCGATTCGCAGCGGTTCTCCGTCCAACTGCTGGGGAGGGATGGAAGCGAGACATCGTCGCAGGGCGCGGAGAACGTTCGGTTCGTCGTCAAGCAGCAGCACTCGGTACATGTCAGGATTTCCTGTCCGGCGAACGGGGTTGTTGGATGGGCAGTTCGATGAGGAACAGGGTGCCTTGACCCGGCACGCTGGTTACCTCGATCGTGCCGTGATGCTTGGCCACGATGCCATAGGAAATCGCCAGGCCAAGCCCCGTTCCTTCTCCTACGGTCTTGGTGGTGAAAAACGGATCGAAGATGCGTGGCAGCAAGTCTTCCGGGATGCCCTTGCCGTCATCTCCGATCGAGATGCGGACATTGTCGTTGCTGCGCTCGGTGGTAACCGTGACGACGCCGTAGCTTTCCAGCGCCTGCGCTGCGTTCATCAGGATGTTCATGAAGACCTGATTGAGCTCCGACGGCAGACATTCGATCAGAGGCAGCTCGCCGAAAGTCTTGACGATGTGTGCCTTGTACTTCAGTTCGTTCCAGATGATGTTCAGGGTCGACTCGAGCCCGGCATGGATGTCGGCGAGCACCCAGTTCTCGATCAGGTCGACATGGGAGAAGTCCTTGAGATCGCGCACGATCTTGATAACGCGATCCACACCTTCACATGACTCGGCGATCAGCTCCTTGATTTCAGTTGCGGTTTCGTCAATGTCAATGTCGTCCTCCTGGTCGGTTGGGCTACCTTGCAGTCTTGCCCGCACTTCGGACAGCAGCTGCAGGGTGCTGTGCTGCAGAGAATTCAGGTTGGACTTCACGTAGGCGATCGGGTTGTTGATCTCGTGCGCCACGCCTGCCGCCAACTGGCCGATCGAAGCCAGCTTTTCGCTCTTGAGAACCGCTTCCTGGACGCTGCCGAGCTTGGCCAGGGCAACCTCGAGTTCGGAATTGCGTTGGTTGAGTTCCAGCTCGCGGCTGTGCTCGACGGTAACGTCGCGAACCCACATGCCGTAGCTCTCTGCATCCGCGCCGCCGAGCGCCTGGATCCTGACGAGAAGCGCCCGCGCCGGGCGATTGGGTGCCCCCAGTTCGACCTCTCCTGACCATGAGCCACGGTCGCGGCAGATATCCAGTGCGTACTCGGGGATCAGGTGCGGGTGCCAATCCGACAGCGTTGCACGCCGGACATCGCCATCCTGCGGTGAAAGCACTTGTGCAAGAACCTTTGCGGCACGGTTGCTGTACATGACAGTGCCATGCCCATCGAACAGAAGCAGTGCGTCCGACATCAATTCGACCAGGCTCAGGATTCCGTCTCCGACCTGACCTGTTCCGCCGCTTCCAGCTGCAGTGGACAGGGCCATGCAGGAGGCCGCGGATGATTCGGTGTTCATCGTGTCATCCCCGCAATGCATACGAAAGCTTCGTCCGGAAGAGGCGGATGAAACAGGCTGCAGGTGAAAAATGTCCATGCCTTCACGCTGTCACTCAGCAGCACAGGGACGATCCATCGATCTGATGCGATGTCGTTTCCTGAACCGCATAGTGCGACCGGCATTTGCCGAATCCTGAAAACGATGATATGAAAAGCGCGCAGGCGGCGCAATTGCAAGACACCTGATGTCACATCCGCCCACACCTGCTTTGCCTCTGGGCGAGGCGTGGCTCTGGATCCATATCCAAAGGTATCTCACGATCGTTCGACTATGCCTGCATCCCAACCAAAGGTGCAGGAGTGATCGTGATGGAACGCACCCACGGCACAGACGATGCACCGAGCCCGTCATCGCACTGGCAGGGTTCGGATCTTGCTTCAGAGTGGAACGATGTGCTGGTTTTGGCAGCGCGCGCCTGTGATCTTCCGATCGCGGTACTCTCGCTGGGCGCAGGACTGGACCAGGTTCCCTGTCTGTCGATCGGGCTGGACGCTTCCCGACTGGAGTTCCTGGCAACGGCTTGCCGAAGGGTGGCCCAGGGATCTGCAAAGGGAATGGTCCTCGATGACGAACAAGTTCCGGAACTGGCGGTTGCGCTGCATGCGGCGGCCCGGACGAAATCGTGTTTCCTTGCCGGTGTTCCGTTGTTTGATGCAGATGGTCGCGTCTTGGGCACGCTCTGCGTCCTGTCGCGCGAATCGGAGGATTGGGACGCGCGCCGAGGCGAGGTGCTTGCGCTGATCGGAGTGCATCTTGCCGGCTGCATCCAGATCAGACGACCTGTCAATGCGCCTGATGACAGCACTCGCAAGACTTCCGGCCAGCTCCACGCAGAGCTTGCCGCCGTCGAATTTATCGCGATGGATGCAGTGGTTCGCCTCGATACCGATGGCAGGGTCACCAGCTGGAATCCGGGTGCAGAACGCCTCTACGGGTTCAGTGCCGGAGAGATGTTGGGCGCTCCCATCCAGCGTGTTGTGCCGGAAGATTGCAGGGCAGAGCATGAGCGCATGTTTCGCCTCTGTCTGGCCGGCGGTCGATGCGATTCCCATGAGGCCGGACGCGTGCACAAGGATGGCCGGAATCTGCGGGTGCTGGTCAGTTGTGCTCCGATCGTCGACGGGGGTGGCCGCGTCATCGGCGTGGCGAAGAGCGCGTGCGACATCACTGCACTGCGTCTGCGGGAAGGCGAGCTCGACAGAGTGTCGCGGCTCTATTCGGCGCTGACCAAGATCGTTCGCGTGATCGCACAGGAGCCACCGCGCGAAGCTTTGTTCCATGCGGCGTGCCAGTGCCTGGTGGAGGATGCCGGCTTCAGTACCGCATGGATCGGATGGTTCGAGCCGGAAACAGGAAGGATGCGCCCCGCCTCAGTATTTGGGGCAGCGCGTGAGTTTCTGGAGCAGGTGAAGATCTACGCGGACAATCGACCCGAAGGTCGCGGCCTGATCGGAACCGTGTTCCGCACGGGAAGGAGCGGTGTCTGCAACGACATGGAAAACGATCCCAGACTTGCGCCTTGGATCGACATCGTGCGAAGCAGCAGGCTGCGATCGGTTGCGGCGGTTCCGATCCGGGACGGCGGGAGGGTTGCAGGCACTCTGAACGTCTATTCGCATGAGCTCGGTTTCTTCCGCGACGCGGAAGTGTTCCTGCTCGAGCGTTTCGCCAATGGCATCAGCTTCGGGCTGGAAGTGCTTGCTCGTTCCGATGTCATGCGATTGACCCGGCAGGAGATCGAAAACGAACGACACTTTGCGGATTCAATGATCGAAAGCATGCCGGGCGTCCTGTACCTGTACGACAGGGGAGGCCGGTTCCTCCGCTGGAGCAAGAGCCTGGAGCGCCTCAGTGGACTGTCTGCGGACCAGATCCGTGCGCTGAGTCCGCTTGATTTCGTCTTGGAGTCGGATCGTGATCGACTGGGTGCCGCGATTGCCCGGGTGTTCGAGCAGGGAGAGGCAAGCGTTGAAGTGAACATGCTTTCCCCGAGAAACGGCATCCGGCCTTATCTGCTTACCGGGAGACGGGTGGAACTGAATGGCGCAGCATGCCTGGTCGGCGTGGGGATCGACATTTCCGACCGGATCGAGGCCGATGCTTTACGCAAGCGCAGCGAAGATCGCTACAGCCGCCTGTTCGAGCATGCGCCAGCCGGAGTGATTCTCTGCGATGCGCATGGCATGTGCGTTGACGCAAACCCGGCCGCATGCAAGATCTTTGGCCTGGATCACTCGGATCTGGTCGGTGTGCATCTTTCGGAAATCGTCGGTGCGGGAAACATCCCTCCGGGAGCGGCTTCCATGGATCGATTCCTTGGAGGCGGGCGTATCCAGGAGGACTGGGATCTATCCGCTGGAGGCGGACGCAACGCCATCGTCCGGGTGATTGCGACGCAGATGCCGGACGGCACCTTCCTGCTCGCGCTGAACGACATCACCCGACGCATGGGGCAAGAGCGCCGATTGGCGCGCATGAGCCGACTGCGGCGCATGATCGGCGGCATCCACTCCGCGATGCTGCGGCGGAAGGATCGCCTCTGGCTGCTGAGTGAGGCTTGTCGCTTTGCGATCACGGACGGTGATTTCGTGATGGCCTGGGTAGTGGAGATGGACTCCTCGACCGGCATGTTGCGGAGGCTGACCGGCAAGGCCTCGTGCAATTCCGCGGATTCAGTGGAAGAGGGGGCCGTGCTGGATCCTGCCGAGTTCAGGGACACGCTGGGGGTGCGTGCGCATCGAAGCGCACGACCGGTGATTGCAAATGAGATCACCAAGGATGATGTCACGCTGCCTGAGTGCATTCGCGTCAGTGATCCGTGCGGGGCGCGTTCGGGAGCCGCGTTTCCTCTCCTTGTCGCAGGAAAGGTCGATTGTGCCTTGGTGCTGCTGGCGCCGGAGCCCGGTTTCTTCGACGACGAGGAGGTAGAACTGCTGGAATGGGTGTCCAACGATCTTTCCTATGCGCTGGATCATATCGAAACCAGCAGCCGACTGCGTCAACTGATCCATTTCGATCCGCTCACCGGCCTGATGAATGCCCAGTCCTTCCGTGAAGCGTTGGATGAAGTCGCAAAATCAGTGCAGTCTCAGCATGGATGCCTGTGTGTCTGCGCATTGGATCTCGTGGATTTTTCCCGGATCAATCAGCAGTTCGGGCATGCGCTTGGCGACAGCCTGCTGCGTGACGTTGGCGCGCGATTGAAGTCCGTTTTTGCAAGCCCTTCCCTGGTCGCCCGGGTTGGTGGCGATACATTTGCCATTGCCAATCCCTCCATTGCCTCGGAGATCGAGGGTCATTGCGAGGAGGTGCGCGAAAGGATCACCTCGGCTTTTGAAAAGCCATTCCCGGTGAACGACAAGTCAGTCCAGCTTTCGGTACGCATCGGTGCTGTGCACTATCCCGCCGATATGGCAGGCGGAAAAGAAATGCCCGACCTTGAGAATGCGCGATCCGCCTTGCGCCACGCCAAAGCCAGCGGCGAGTGGTATCTGCGCTATTCCACCGTACTGAAGCTCCGGAATGGCTTGACCATGGAGGCGCAACTGCGTGAAGCGATCGACCTCCAGCAGTTCACACTGGTCTATCAGCCGCGCGTGGATCTTGTCAGTGGGGAGATTGTCGGGGCAGAAGCCCTGCTGCGCTGGCAACACCCTGAGCGGGGGCTGATCATGCCTGGAGAATTCATTGGTACCGCAGAGCGAAGCGGATTGATCATTCCCCTCGGAAACTGGGTGCTGGATCAGGTGTGTTTCCAGCAGGCGCAATGGCGAGCCGCTGGTGTGCCAATCGTGCAGATCAGCGTCAACGTCTCCGCCATCCAGATCAACAACAGCGATCTGCTGCAGGTGGTGAACGAGACGCTGGCCAGACACCGGTTGCCACCCGACCGGATCGAGCTGGAACTGACCGAGAGCGCGGTGCTGCAGGACATGTCCACCTCGGCGCGAGTGCTCAAGCAATTGCGCGAGATCGGCGTGGGGCTGGCGCTCGATGACTTCGGGACCGGCTACTCCTCGCTCTCGCACCTCAAACAGCTGCCTTTTCACCGGGTCAAGATCGACCGCAGCTTCATCGTCGATGTGACCCGCAGCGTTGAAGACGCCGCGATCGCGCTGGCGATCATCGGGATTGCGCGCAGTCTGCGACTCAAGGCAGTTGGCGAGGGCGTCGAAACCCAGGCCCAGCTCAAGTTCCTGACCCAGAACCATTGTGACGAGATGCAGGGCCACTTCTTCAGCCCCCCGGTGGACGCTGCTTCATTCGTCGAGTTCTTGCGGCAAGGGCGCAAGGCGGTCATTCCCGATGCCGAGCAGGTCGACCGCCGCAATCTGCTGATCGTTGACGATGAATCCGGCATCTGCAATGCGTTGACACGCCTGTTGCGGCGCGACGGCTACCACATCATCACGGCCAACAGCGGCGCTGAGGCGCTGGATCTGCTCGCGATGCACCCGGTGCACGTGATCCTCTCGGACCAACGCATGCCCGGCATGTCGGGGACCGAACTTCTGGACAAGGTGAAGAACCTGTACCCGGATACCGTGAGGATCATTCTCTCCGGGTATACCGATCTCAACGTGGTCACCGAAGCGGTCAATCGTGGCGCAGTGTTCCGGTTCCTGACCAAGCCCTGGGACGATGCAATGCTGCGCGATCAGGTCCGCGATGCGTTCACCCACTATCGGGAGAACAAAGGCTGAGCGACCACGTTCTCGGTGTAGAGCAGCTGGCCCGCGCGGCTGTACACCTGGTACCGCGTGCTGCCGGTGTTTCTGGTCGAGCGCGTGCGGTGGCCGTGGGTGTCGTAGGCGTAGTTCTCCCAGGTGCTGCCGGCGTAGATGCGGTCGGCGCGGGTCATGCGACCGGCGGCGTTCCACTGGTAGCTCCAATATTGGCCATGACCGGCGCGGGTGAGGGTTTCTCCGAGGGTGTTGAGGGTGAAGCCCCACTGCTGCGCGCCGCCCGGATCGTTGATGCCGGTGAGGCGCTGGCTGGCGTTGTACTTGAAGCGGAAGTCGACCGCGTAGCCGCCCTGGCCGTTGGGCAGGCCGGCCATGCGGCGCACGTTGTCGAGGGCGTCGTATTCATACAGCTCCACGCCGTAGATGTTGGGCGCGGTGGCCTGGATCATGCGATCGCGCGCGTCGTAGGCCAGGCTGCGGTTCTCGTTCCAGGGCGCGGGCGTGGTGTAGTCGGTGACCTGGGTCGGATTGCCGTGCTTGTCGTAGACGTACTGGTAGTCCAGCCGGGCCACGCTGCCGCTGGAGTCGCGCACGCGCAGCGGCAGGCCGCGGGCGTTGAGGCTGCCGCTGTGGGTGAGGCCGTTGCCGTAGGTGAAGCCGGCCAGGCTGCCGTTGGGGTGGTAGGTGGCGGTGCTGGCGTAGGTGCCGGCCTGTTGCGCTTGGCCCAGGGCGTTGGGGGCGAAGCTCACGCTCAGGCCGCTGGGGTAGGTGAGCGTGGACACGTCGCCCAGGCCGGTGTAGCCGTAGCCGATGGCAAATGTGCGCCCGCCCAGCGCCAGTGATTCGGAAGTGGGCAGGCGACGCTTGTTGTAAGCGTAAGTCCAGGTGCCGCCGTCGGCGTTGCTGGCGGTCTTGAGGGCGCCATCGGCGAAGTGGGTATAGCAAAGCCGAATACACGAATGCAACCGCTCCCGCCTTGCCGGGGTTGAAGCAAAAAGCGTCAGCAGGTGAAAACAGATAATTCAGACCGTGCGGCGAAAGCCGTGCAACAAAATCCTGTTGTCAGGGGTTGACAGAGGAGTCCATACACGCA
>CAUJIN010000070.1 GCA_963205495.1 Pseudomonadota bacterium | reverse complement strand
CCCGCGCGCGCTTCCCGCGCCAGATTCCCTACATCATCGGCAACGAGGGCTGCGAGCGCTTCAGCTTCTACGGGATGCGCAACATCCTGGTGCAGTTCCTGATCACCTCCACTCTGCTGCAGCACATCCTGGACAGTGGCGAGCGCGCGCTGGCGGCGAAGGACCTGATGCACAGCTTCATGATCGGGGTGTATTTCTTCCCGCTGCTGGGCGGCTGGCTGGCCGACCGATTCTTCGGCAAATACAACTCCATCCTCTGGTTCTCGCTGATCTACTGCCTGGGTCAGGCGTGCCTTGCGATGTTCGTGGACCACCGCACCGGGTTCTTCCTCGGGCTGGGGCTGATCGCGCTGGGTTCGGGAGGCATCAAGCCGCTGGTGGCCTCTTTCGTGGGCGACCAGTTCGACCAGTCGAACAAGCACCTGGCCAAGATCGTCTTCGACGGCTTCTACTGGATCATCAACTTCGGCTCGCTGTTCGCCTCGCTGCTGATGCCGATCTTCCTCAAGCAGCTCGGACCCGTGGTGGCCTTCGGCGTGCCGGGCGCGCTGATGTTCATCGCCACCCTGGTGTTCTGGCTGGGGCGCAGGCACTACGTCATGGTGCCGCCGGTGGGCAATTCCGATCCGCACTCCTTCGCCAAGGTGGTGCGCACCGCCCTTTTGGCGCGCGACGGCAGCGGTTCGCTGGGCGCGGGCTTCTGGGTCGCTGCGGCGGGCGTGCTGCTGGCGGCGGCGGCGTTCGCGCTGATGCCCACGCTGGGCTTCGTGATCTGCGCGTGCCTGGCGCTGGTGGCGATCCTGGGCGGCGTGGGCGGCGGCGCCTGGATGCAATTGGAACGCGCCCGCGGCGTTCATCCGGACGCCGCGGTGGACGGGGTGCGCAGCGTGCTGCGCGTGCTGGTGATGTTCGCGCTGACCACGCCCTTCTTCTCTCTGTTCGACCAGAAGGCCTCGACCTGGGTGATCCAGGGCGAAGCCATGGTCAAGCCGGAGTGGTTCTCCGCTTCGCAGATGCAGGCGATCAATCCGGCGCTGGTGATGATCCTGATTCCCTTCAACAATCTGGTGCTCTACCCGATGCTGCGCAAGTTCGGATGGGAACCGACGGCCCTTCGCCGCATGACCGCCGGCATCGCTTTCAGCGGTCTGGCGTGGATCGTCATCGGCGGCATCCAGATGGCCATGGACGGTGGCAGCCCCATGAGCATCGTCTGGCAGGTGCTGCCTTACGCCCTGCTCACCTTCGGCGAGGTGCTGGTTTCGGCCACCGGGCTGGAGTTCGCCTACAGCCAGGCGCCGGCCGCGATGAAGGGCGTGGTGATGAGCTTCTGGAATCTCACCACCACCATCGGCAACCTCTGGGTGCTGCTGGCCAACGCGGCGGTACGCAACGATTCGCTCACCGGTTCCATCGCCCAGACCGGCTTCAGCGTGGCGGCCTTCCAGATGTTTTTCTTCGCGGCATTCGCGCTGGTCGCAGCAATGGTGTTCGGAATGGTGGCGCGCAGGTATCGCGTGGTGGACAACTACCGCACGGGCTGATCGTCCGCATCCGCCGAATCATGCCATGGCGCGGCCGGCGTTCCTGCCGGTCGCGCCAGTCCGTCCAGCAGCGCAAGAAGCTCGGCCTCGCAACCCGATTCAGTGCGCCAGCCCGGCGCGGCCGCCTCGCGCGGCCCCACCGCAAGAACCTCGAACCGCCCGTGGCTCTCTGCCACGCTGACCACCTGCGCGCTTTCGCCAGACTCCGCCCCCAGTCGCGCGCCCGCCTCCACGCGCTGTTGCAGCGCAAAGCGCAGCGGACCGCGCTTGGCCTGCCCGAGGAAATGGGTGCGCGCGACGATCTCCTGCCCCGGATAGCAGCCCTTCTTGACGCTGAAGGCGCGCAGGCGTTCCAGGCCCAGCATCTGCGGGGTGAAGGCGTCGAGGCCCTCGCCGCGAAGGCGCGGCAGGCCGTGCGCGATGTCCAGCGCGCGCCAGCGCGCGTTGGCCGCACCGTCCGATTCGGCGTCGGTCGCGCCTGAACCATCGCTCCGCGACAGGAGGCACAGCGTGCGCGGCACCGCGCCGCCCATGTCGAGCGTGATGCGGCTCCAGTTCCCCGTCGCATCGCGCTCGATCTGCGCAAGATCACCCGAAGCGCACGACCCGCAGCGTTCCGGCGACTCGAATCCGGCACGACAGACCGCTTCGCCCAGCGCGCCGATCTCGACCTTGCTGCGGAAGCGGAATCGCTGGAGCTGCCCGGCAAGCGACTCCGCGTCCAGATCCGGCAGCCACAGCAGCAGGGTCTGCGCGTCCAGGCGCACCAGGGCGAACAGCGCCAACACCCGTCCCTTGGCCGAAAGCCACAGGTTCCACTGCCACTGCCCGTCCGCGAGCTGCGTGACGTCGTTGGCAAACTGGGACTGCGCAAAACTCAGGGCGTCGCGCCCCGAAAGCTGCACCAGGCCAGGGTTTTCCAGCCGATGGGGAAGATTCAGCGCGGGTTCCGGCTTGATCGTCATGGGGCGCGGTACTACTCTTTGTGCATTGCACGAACTGTTCGCCATGATAGGCCAAACACCGCCAGCCTCAGAGCCAGCCGCGGCTTCAAACGAGCAGCCGACACAGACGCCCGGCCTTCCGCCGGAGACTGCGTCGGCCGAGGTCGGAGGCCGTGAAGGCCTCGACCCCACGCGCTATGGCGACTGGGAAATGAACGGGCGTTGCATCGATTTCTGATTCCGGCGCCGCCCCGGCGGGCGGCATCGGTGCGGGTTTCCTTTCGTTTTCCGTCCACGAGAGCGTGTCCATGTCGCAACGCGAACGCCCCTTGTCCCCCTTCATGCTGGGGTCGCTGTACCGCTGGCAGATCACCTCGCTGATGTCGTTCCTGCACCGTGCGACGGGCGTTGTCCTGTCGGTCGGCGCCTTCCTGCTGGCGGCCTGGCTGGTCGCCGTGATGCGCGGCCCGGAGGCCTACTCGACGTTCGCCGCCTGCGCCGGTTCGATCGCCGGCAAGACCGTGCTGGCAGCCTTCGTCATCGCGCTGGTCTACCACTTCCTCAACGGCATCCGCCACCTGGTCTGGGACGCCGGCATCGGATTTTCCATCCCCGGGCTCTACAAGGGTGGCTACCTCGTCGCGGCACTGACGGTCATCGCTTCCCTGCTGATCTGCTACTTCGGCTTCACGATGGGAGGTGCGGCATGATTTCCCGCGACCGGCTGCGCAATCCGCTGGCCCGCGCGCGCAATTGGGGGTCGGCCAAGAGCGGCACCGAGCACTTCATCTGGCAGCGGGTGACGGCGGTCGCGCTGGCCCTGCTCACGCCCTGGCTGGTGTGGCTGCTGCTCACTCTCATCCCGGCCGACTACGCCACCGTACGCGCCACGCTGGCCAGCCCGATCCACGGCGTGCTGATGATCTGCTTCATCACCTCCCTGTTCTGGCACGCCCGCATGGGCCTGCAGGTGGTGATCGACGACTACGTGCCCCGCCACGGCCCCAACGTGGCGCTGCAGCTAGCGGTTCTGTTCGCCTGCACGCTGGGCGCCGTGGCCTCCATCGTGGCCATCGGCCGCCTCGTCCTTACCGCCTGAGCCTCCCATGTCCGCATACAAGATCATCCAACACGAATACGATGCCGTGGTCGTCGGCGCCGGCGGCGCCGGGCTGCGCGCCACCTTCGGCATGGCCGAGAAGGGCCTCAACGTCGCCTGCATCAGCAAGCTCTTCCCCACCCGCTCGCACACCGTCGCGGCACAGGGCGGCATCGCCGGCGCGCTGGGCAACATGAGCGACGATGATTGGCGCTACCACTTCTACGACACCATCAAGGGTTCGGACTGGCTGGGCGACCAGGACGCGATCGAATACATGTGCCGCGAGGCGATTCCGGCGATCTACGAGCTGGAGCACTACGGCGTCCCCTTCTCGCGTACCGAGGAAGGCAAGATCTATCAGCGTCCGTTCGGCGGCATGACCACGAAATTCGGCGAAGGCCCGCCGGCGCAGCGCACCTGCGCCGCGGCCGACCGCACCGGCCACGCCATGCTGCACACGCTCTACCAGCAGGCACTGGCGCACGACGCGCGCTTCTTCATCGAGTTCTTCGCGCTCGATCTCCTGATGGACGACGACGGCACCTGCCGCGGCGTGATCGCGCTGGAGCTGGCCACCGGAGACATCCACGTGTTCCACGCCCAGGGCGTGGTGCTGGCCACCGGCGGCTACGGCCGCGCCTACTTCAGCTGCACCTCGGCGCACACCTGCACCGGCGACGGCGGCGGCATGGCGCTGCGCGCGGGGCTGGCGCTGCAGGACATGGAATTCGTGCAGTTCCATCCCACCGGCATCTACGGCGCCGGCTGCCTCATCACCGAGGGCGTGCGCGGCGAAGGCGGCATCCTGCGCAACGCCGCGGGCGAACGCTTCATGGAACGCTACGCTCCGCACGTCAAGGATCTGGCCTCGCGCGACGTGGTGAGCCGCGCCATGACCATCGAAATCCGCGAAGGTCGCGGCGTGGGCGAGCACAAGGACCACATCCTGCTCGATCTCACCCACCTCGGACCCGAGGTCATCCACGAACGCCTGCCGGGCATCGCGGAAAGCGCGCGCATCTTCGCCGGCGTGGACGTGGAGAAGCAGCCGATCCCGGTGCTGCCCACGGTGCACTACAACATGGGCGGCATCCCGACCAACCGCCACGGCGAGGTGGTGCAGCTGCGCGACGGCAACCCCGACGCCGTGGTACCCGGCCTCTACGCCATCGGCGAGGCTGGCTGCGTTTCGGTGCACGGTGCCAACCGCCTGGGCTCCAACTCGCTGCTCGACCTGGTCGTGTTCGGCCGCGCGGTGGCCAATCGCTGCGCCGAGACGCTCACGAAGTTCGGCAAGCCCAAGGCAGCCTCGAAGGCCAGCATCGACAAGGCAATGGCCAATTTCGATGCGCTCCGTCACGCCAAGGGATCGCTGCCCACGGCCGAGATCCGCCTGAACATGCAGCGCACCATGCAGGCCGATGCGGCGGTGTTCCGCACCCGCGAGACGCTCGCCGAAGGCGTCGGCAAGATCGCCAAGGTTTTCCACAGCTTCAAGGACGTGCAGGTCACCGATCGTTCGCTGATCTGGAACACCGACCTCATGGAAACCCTGGAGCTGCAGAATCTCCTGGGTCAGGCCGTGGTCACGATGAACTCGGCGCTCAACCGCACCGAGTCGCGCGGCGCCCACGCGCGCGAGGACTACCCCGAGCGAGACGACGCCAACTGGCTCAAGCACACCCTGTCCTGGCTCGATGCCGACGGCTCGGTGCGCTTCGACTACCGTCCGGTGCACATGTATACCCTCAGCAGCGACGTGGACGTCGTACCCCCCAAGAAGCGCGTGTATTGAGTGGGAGACTCGGGAATCGGGAATCGAAAGAGCCAATCCCGGTTCGTTCCCATTCCCCATTCCCCATTATCGATTCCCGGATCCGAGACCATGGCCGAATTCCGACTTCCCAGTAACTCCCGCGTACAGAAAGGCAAGCACTTCCCGGCGAAAGATCCGAAGGGACCGGTGCGCACCTTCAAGATCTACCGCTGGAGCCCGGACGACGATGCCAACCCGCGCACCGACACCTACGAGGTCGATCTCGGCAGCTGCGGACCGATGGTTCTGGACGCGCTGATCAAGATCAAGAACGAGGTCGACCCCACCCTCACCTTCCGCCGCTCCTGCCGCGAAGGCATCTGCGGCTCGTGCGCGATGAACATCGACGGCACAAACACCCTTGCCTGCACCTGCGCCATCAGCAGCTGCGACAAGCCCGAGGTGCCGATCTACCCGCTGCCGCACATGCCGGTGGTGAAGGATCTGGTGCCCGATCTCACCCACTTCTACGCCCAGCACGCCTCGATCCGCCCGTGGCTGCGCACCCAGAGCCCGGCACCGACCAAGGAACGCCTGCAGTCCCCGGCCGACCGCAAGAAGCTCGACGGGCTCTACGAGTGCATCCTGTGCGCCTGCTGCTCCACCGCCTGCCCGAGCTACTGGTGGAACGGCGACCGCTACCTCGGCCCGGCCATCCTGCTGCAGGCCTACCGCTGGATCATCGATTCGCGCGACGAGGACACCGGCGCGCGACTGGACGAGCTGGAAGACCCGTTCAAGCTCTACCGCTGCCACACCATCATGAACTGCACCCGCACCTGCCCCAAGGGCCTGAATCCGGCCAAGGCGATTGCGGAAATCAAGAAGCTGATGGTGGAACGTCGCGGCGTCTGAGCCGCGACGCCCGATTCCCGTGAGCGACGAATCCGAACAGTTTTCCCGCATCCGCTGGCGCAGCCGGCGCGGGATGATGGAGCTGGACCTCCTGCTGCGGCGCTACCTCGACCAGCGCTGGACGCAGGCCGATGCCGCCGAGCGCGCCACCTATGCGCGCCTGCTGGACTGCGAGGACACCCGGCTGTGGCCCTGGCTGCTGGGCCGCGAGCGGCCGGAAGACCCCGAGTTCGATGCGCTGATCCAGAAAATGCGGGCGCTGCCGGTGTCCTGATTGCTGGTCCGGCGCTTGCTTCGCGGGCTTGACCTGGATGGTGTGGCTTCTTGCGCCTTGCATTCAACGCTGCCGCAGGGGTTTCGACCGCCTCGGCGGCGGCCGAAACCCCACGAAAGCACTCAATCACGAAGCGACAGAAGCCGCACAATCAAAAAGCGGAAAAGCCGCGCCCCAGCGCCCCATCCCTTACCGCGGCATCACCAACCCCTCATCCGCGAAGATCGCCACGTGCGGCACGCCGTCGGCACCGATCCAGCCGCGATACATGCCTTCGGTATTGAACGGGAAAGCCACGCTGCCGTCGGCACCCAGCGCGATCGCGCCGCCGTCGCCGCCATCCTTGACGATGATCCGGTTGATGACCGTATCGGCAGCGCGCTGCAGCGACTGCCCGGTGTAGGCCATGCGCGCGCAGATGTCGTGCGCGGCGGCGTGGCGGATGTAGAACTCGCCCCAGCCGGTGCCCGACACCGCGCAGCGCCCGTCGGCCCAGGTGCCGGCGCCGATGATGGGCGAATCGCCCACGCGACCGTAGCGCTTGTTGGTCATGCCGCCGGTCGAAGTGCCTGCGGCGAGGTTGCCCTTGGCGTCGAGCGCAAGCGCGCCGACGGTGCCGAAGTAGGCCTTGCCGGGAAGCACGGCAGGCGCTTCGCCGCGCGCCTGCGCCTGCGATTCGGCCTTCAGCGCGCGCTGCAGCTGTTCCCAGCGCTTTTCGGTGCGGAACCAGGAAGGATCGACCAGCTCGATGCCCTGCTCGGCCGCGAACTTCTCCGCACCTTCGCCCACCATCATCACGTGGCGCGAGTGGTCCATGATCGCGCGCGAAAGCAGGATCGGGTTCTTCACCCGATGCAGACCCGCGGCAGCGCCCGCCTTGCCGCTGGCGCCGTCCATGATCGAGGTATCCAGCTCGTTGCGTCCATCGTGGGTGAACACCGCACCGCGCCCGGCGTTGAATTGCGGCGCATCCTCCAGCACGGTGACGGCGGCGGTAACTGCGTCGAGCGCCGCAGCACCCTCGCGCAGGCGCGCGTGGCCGGCGCGCAGCGCGGCTTCGAGTGCGGCGCGCGCCGCGGCGGCATCCTCGGGGGAAAGGTCGGCCTTCTCCACGCCTGCGCCACCGTGGATGACGAGCAACGGCTGATCCAGCGCCTTGAGCACGCCGTGTTCCACCGCGTAGCGACGTTCGAAGGCCGGATTCTCCACGCGGCCGGAAGGAAGGTGCAGCACCGAATCCGTGCCCACGCCGATCACCTCCACGCGCGGCAGGTGCAGGGGATCATCCTCGGCCGTCGCGGGAAAATCGCCCAACACCAGGCTCGCGCCGGCACCGGGCGCGGTGGCGTAGATGCGCGCGCTGCCGTCGCCTTCCACCGCCACCGCGGCATCCTCGTCCACGCCCAGGCCCCGGATCGGCTTGCCGGAGATGCGTTCGGCCTTGGCGATGAAGGCGAACAGTCGGCCCAGGCGGTTGCGCTCGAAGAAATGCGTGTCGGTGACGAAGCCGTGCAGCGCGGCGATGTGCAGGAAATCGGATTCGATGGTGTTGTCCGAACCATGCGGGTCGGCCAGCGCATCCGGGCTGATGAGGCTGCCGCCCACCATCGCGCCGTAAAGGTATTCGCCCAGGATCGCCAGCCCTGCGCTGGTTCCGCCGAGCGGCTTGCCGGCTCGGACGTGGGCATCGAGCGCCTCGGCCACGGGCGTGCCGCGCCAGTAGCGTACATAGCGCGACTGGTCGCCGCCGGCGATGAAGATGCCGTCGGCGCGGCGGATGCGCTTGAGGATGGCCTTGTCGTAGGCCGCCTCGCGGTCGTGGAACACGAAGGTTTCCGCCGAAGCGATGCCCCCGACCTCGTTGAAGAACTCTTCGCCAATCTCGCCTCCCTGCGAGGCGCGCAGCACCACGATGTGGCCGTGTCCGGCCTTCTCCATGAACCAGCGCAGTGCGGCATGGTTGCGGTCGCCCCCGCCCATCAGCAGCAGCCCCGGGCGCACCGGATCGGGCGTATGCGCGCGCAGGTCACCGATTTGATGGTGGTCGGCCTTGCCCGCAGCCAGCGCCTGGCCCATGGCCAGAAAGCAGAGTGCGAGGAAGGTGAATCCGGCCATGAGCCTGTCGTGGAGGTGATGCATGGGTCTGGTTCCTTGAGGTGTCGTCCGCCCGCGGCGCACATGCGAATGTAGACGAACCGCGCGCAGGAATCCCCCACGCCGCACCGCCCGCACTCTGCGCTACAGTGCCCGGATGCTCACCGACCTCGACCGATGGTTTGCCGCCGAAGTGCTGGTGCACGAACCTGCGCTCATGCACTTCCTGCTCAAGCGCTGGAATGAGCGCGAGGACGTACCGGACCTGCGGCAGGAAGTCTACATGCGCGTGTACGAAGCCGCGCTGCGCGAGCGGCCGCTGTCGCCACGCGCTTTCCTGTTCACCACGGCGCGCAACCTGCTGGCCGACCGGATCCGCCGCCAGAAGGTGGTTTCGATCGAGGCAATGGGTGATTTGGAGCCTTCGTGCGTCTACCTGATCGAGGAAGTTTCGCCCGAGCGCTGGACCGGAGGCCGGCAGCTGCTGCGGCGGCTGGCGGATGCGCTCGACGCTCTGCCCGATCGCTGCCGCGACGTGGTCTGGCTGCGGCGCGTCGAGGAGCTTCCCCAGAAGGACGTCGCCCACCGCCTGGGCATCCGTGAGAAGACCGTGGAAAAGCACCTTGCCAAGGGAATGCGCCTGCTCGCGGACCGCCTCTACGGCAGCGCGTCCGACGCGGCAACACATCCCGCGCATCCGGGAGGGGCGCAGCATGAGCAGCAGATCGGAGATTGAGTGCGAAGCTTCACGCTGGCTGGCCCGGCGCGAATCGGATGCCTGGAATCCTGCCGATGAAGTGCGCTTGGCAAACTGGCTGGACGCATCCATCGCGCACCGCGTCGCCTTTCTTCGGCTGCAGGAGGCGTGGCACGAAGCGGCGCGCTTGCGGGCGCTGGGAGCGGGCATCCCGAGCGGGGAGGTGCCCGCGCGCGGCACTTGGCACGAAGCGGATCGCAACGGCGGAATGCGCCCGGACGCACCGCCCGGACCGCCGGATCTTCGCAACGTGCGCATCAACTATCGACGCCAGAGTGACAAACGCCGTTTCGGCTGGAATCAGCTCGTCGCCTCGGCGCTTGCGCTTGCGGGAATCGCCATCGCAGGCATTCTCGGCTGGCAACCTGAAGAAGCCCGACGGGAAATCCTGGCCACCGGCCTGGGACAGGTCGAATCGGTCACGCTGGCTGACGGCACGCTCGTCACCCTGAGCAGCGACAGCCGCGTCGAGGTGGTGCTGGAGCGACGACTGCGCCGCGTTCACCTGATTCGCGGCGAGGCCATCTTCGAGGTCGCGCACGATTCGGAGCGCCCTTTCGTGGTTGCCGCCGACGACGCCCGCGTCACCGCCATCGGCACGCGATTCTCGGTGCGGCACGCAGAAAGCGACCTGCGAGTGATCGTGACCGAGGGGCGCGTGCGCCTTGAGCAGCAGCACATCGGCGCGGGTGCCACCGCGCCCGTGGCCCTGCTGTCGGCCGGCAACGTCGCCTTTGCCGGCGACGAGGGCGTCCGCATCGAATCCCTGCACGCCGAAGAAGCCGAACGACTGCTGGAATGGCGCAGCGGCTACCTCGGCTTCGATGATTTGCCGCTGACCGAGGCGGTGGCCGAATTCAACCGGTTCAATCCGCGCAAGCTCGAACTGGCCGATGCCGAGGTGGCGCAACTGCGGGTAGGCGGAAACTTCCGATGGAACAACGTCGAAGGTTTCGTGAACCTTCTGGAACGCGGTTTCCCGGTTCGCGCAGAACGCCTCTCCGGGCGTATCGTGCTGCATTCGCGCTGATGGCTTTTCCCGCGGATGCGGGATCGCAGTCGTTCGTTCGTCATAGGCTTTCTGAAGGGCGCCGCCCCGAGCGCCTCACTGGGGAATTCACATGCGTCACCCGCTCCGACACCTGCTTCTGAGCCTGGCCTGCTCCGCCGCACTGACGGCCCAGGCAAAAACCCCGCCCGGGCCATACGACGTGCCGGCCGGCGATCTGGCCACCGCGCTCAATGCGCTGGCGCGCCAGTCCGACCTGCAGCTCGTCTATCGCGCCGACCAGCTGCGCGGGCACCGAACTCCCGGCGTCCGCGGTGCCGCGAACGCGGATCAGGCCCTGCACCAGCTGCTCGACGGCAGCGGCCTGAGCGCCGCGCGCGACGACTCCGGCGCCGTACTCATCCTCGCGGGAAATCCGGCGGCCGCGCCGGCAGCGCCAGCCCCGCAGTCTTCCGGCACCGCCCCGCAGGTCCCTGTGCCGGCGGAAGAAGCGCCCGAAACGCTGGAAACCATCCAGGTCACCGGCTCGCGCATCCCGCGCGCGCAGGTCGAAGGTCCGGCACCGATCTCGGTGGTCACCGCCGAGGACATCAAGGCCAGCGGCTTCACCACCATTCCCGACCTGCTGCGTTCGCTGACGGTCAACGGCGGCGAAACCCAGAGCCAGCAGTCGGCCGGCGGCGCGGACTTCTCCCCCGGCGCCCAGCAGGTCGACCTGCGCGGACTGGGCCCGAACCACACCCTGGTGCTGGTCAACGGCCGCCGCATCGCCGATTTCCCCCTGCCCTTCCAGGGACGCAGCAACTTCACCGACATCTCCAGCATTCCGCTGGGCATGATCGACCGGGTGGAAATCCTCACCGGCAGCGCCTCGGCCATCTACGGCTCCGATGCCATTTCCGGCGTGGTCAACTTCCTCCTCAAGAAGCACGCCGACGGCACCACCATCGACTACCGCTACGGCTGGACCGAGGAAGGCGGCGGGCAGTCGAACGTGCTGAATCTTTCCAGCGGCTTTGCGCGCGGCAACTTCAATTTCGTCGCCGGGCTGGAGTTCCGCGACCAGCGCCCGCTCTGGGGCTACCAGCGCGAGCAGCAGGATTCCAGCGCCGATGCGCCCAACCCCACGCGCTACGGCCACCCGCCGCGCGACTTCCTCATCACCGACTGGTGGGACGACTACATCGATCCGGGTGAAGACACCTGCGCTGCGCTCTCGAACCTCAACGAAGGCACGATGGACTACGCCTATCGCCGCAACTACGGCAACTACTGCGGCAGCGAGCGCGGCGTGTCCTACCGCACCATGATCAGCGAGCGCCGCGGCGCCAACGGTTACGCCTCGATGAGCTACCGGCTCGATGGCGGCAGCGAATGGTTCGCCGACGTGCAAGCCGGACACCACAAGGTGTCCCTGTTCCGCGCTCCGCGCACCTGGTCCCTGATGATGCCCGACGGCAACGAAGAGGGCTATTTCTTCAATCAGGCCACCGACCAGATCGAGTTCTGGCAGCGTCGTTTCACTCTGGAGGAAATGGGCGGTCTGGGTACCGGCATGGTCAACACCACGCAGGACACCTTCGGCCTCACCACCGGCTTTGCCGGCATGATCTGGAGCGACTGGGACTACGAGGCCGCCTTCAGCCATTCGCAATACAAGGCCAGGATCAGCTGGCCGCAGATCGTCGCCGCGCGCGCCAACGATTTGTTCCTCGGGCCGCTGCTGGGCTATGACGACGACGGCTATCCCATCTACAACGCCAGCCACGACCGCCTCTACACCCCCCTGAGCCGCAGCGAATACGACAGCATCTTCGCCTACACCACCTATCGCCCGCAGTCAGACAGCCAGACCCTCGCCTTCACGCTCACCCAGGCCGAGCTGTTCGAACTGCCCGGCGGCGCTGCGGGCTTCGCGGCCACCGCGGAGTTCGGGCACCAGGGCTACGATCTCAAGCCCGACCCGCTCGCCACCCAGTACTACTACTACAGCTGGAAGGACTCCGACGGCAAAGGCAGCCGCAACCGCTGGGCAATGGCGGGCGAACTGCGCATGCCCGTGCTCGAGAGCCTGAACCTGAGCGTTGCCGGTCGTCAGGACCAGTACCGATTCGCCGGACGGCACCCGGGCAAGTTCACCTGGAGCACCGGCCTGGAGTGGCGCCCGCTCGACAGCCTGCTGGTGCGCGGCTCCTACGGCACCGCCTTCCGCGCGCCCGACCTGCACTATGTCTTCGCCGGCCCGGGCAATGATGAAACCTCGGTCATCGACTACTACCGCTGCGCCACCGAGGAACCCGACCAGAGCATCGACGACTGCAGCTACAGCGACGAGGGCATCATCCGCAGCCGCGCCGGCAATCGCGACCTGGCCCCGGAAACCAGCACCTCCTGGACGATGGGCATGGTCTGGTCGCCGACCTCCTTCCTGGACCTCTCGCTCGACTGGTTCGACATCGACATGCGCGACCAGGTGCAGGACATGCGCGCTGACGAAGTGATGCGTTGGGAACGCGACTGTCGCCTCGGCGGTGCCGGCAGCAGCCCGGAAACCTGCGCCAACATGCTGGCCCGCATCACTCGCGCAGCCAACGGCTCGATCTACGGCGTGCACGTCAACCCGATCAACGTGGCGCGCGAGAACACCAGCGGCCTGGACGCCAGCGCCAACCTTCGCTGGGATACCGCCATCGGCACCTTCCGCCTCGGCGCCCAGCACACCTGGGTGAACCGCCACGAGATCCAGCTCTACCCCGACGCCCCGGTGATCGACATGTTCGCGGTCAACAGCGGCTATGACATCCCGCGCACCAAGACCAGCGCACGCGTGTCGTGGTCGCGCGAAGCCTGGCTGGTTTCGATGCAGGGCACCCGCCTTGGGCGCCTGCCCAACGGCTGGTCCTACGACCAGGTGTGGGAAGACGGCGATCCGGGCCCCACCATCCCGGCCACCTGGCGCTACAACGCCAACGTGCAGTATGCCTTCACCGATCGCGCGCAGCTCTCGCTCACGGTGGTCAACCTGTTCGACAAGATGCCGCCGCTCGATCCGACCTACACCAGCTACCCGTACTACGACATTTCCTGGTTCGATACCCAGGGGCGCAGCTTCTACCTGCAATACACCCACAAGTTCGGCGGCGGAACACTGTGATGAACGCGCGGCGGAGGGCCGCAATGGCCCTCCGCCGCACAACCGACTTCTTGAGTGAAGTTCGATCCGACGCACGCTACCGGCGCAGGTGCGCCGTTGCCTGGGCCGAGTGCATCTCGCTCACTCCAGGGGAAAACGCGCGTTCTGTGTCGTGGCTCTCAGGACGGCGGTCGGCGTTTCGAAGGAGTCGTCGAACACGGACTCGCCGTCGCGGAACAGCAGGCGTGTCAGCGTGACGTCGTCGTCGGTCGCATTCCAGCGCCGCGTACCGACCAGCATGATGGACTGCGGATCGACCAGCAGACTGGCACCCGTGGTCCGGGGCGTTTCGCCGGTGGCGGCTCCGAAGCCGAAGTCGTGCCAGGCCAGCATCTCCCGACCGTTGGCGGTAAACCAGCCGAGCGCCTGACGGGTCGGCGTTGTTGCAGCGCCATCCAGGCGGTGATCCATCGCCACGACCAGCTCGCCCGTGCCGGGGCGCTCGGCGAGGGCGGTGGGAACCGCCTGACCCAGCGTGGAATCCAGACCCGTGTACGCCGCGAACAGGCCGCCGCCGTTGAAGTCGGTGTCCCAAGTCCCGTTCACGTTGAGGCGTCCGAGTATCAGCTGCCGATTGAGGTCTTCCGTGGTCCAACCCGCCAGCGCGATCTTGCCATTGGCAAGGACGTGGATCGCAGTCACCGCCTGAACCATAGACGCTGCAACCACTGCCTGCACGCCGGTCATGGCATTCCGCGCGAGGACAAAACCATGCCCGTCGAGCGGGTCGCTCTCCCAGTATTCGCCGGCGATGTACAGGCGCGTCTGCGCATCGGGATCATTCGACAGGGCCGCGTCGTGCACGTTGACGCCGGCTTGGTCTGTGCCAGTTCCCGTATCGAGAAACAGTTTCCCGCCGGTACCGAACCCCGCGTACAGAGCACCGCTGGCGCGGTACAGCGAGGCCACCGCGATCCCGGTGCGGTGATCGGTCACCTCCGTCACGCCGATCAGGATCAGGCCGATGTTCGGCCGCACCACGACGCGCTGAGCATAGTCGTTGCTGCCTCCACCGAGGTCGAAGCCGACGAAGGCGGTGCCGGCGCTGCCGGCGCTACCGAATCCCGCGCAGGTGCCGCCGCCCGGAACGCTCTGGATATCGACGCAGGTCACCGCGAAGTCGCGATCAGAGCCGGGCAGGAGCGGACTCTTGCCGCTGCCGGCGAAATAGAACTTGCCGGTGGCCTCGTCCATCACCGCATCGGCGATTTCTTTCAGCGGCGTCGGGATCAGCCAGATGCCGTCCTGGGTGCCGTTCGGACGCACCCGGATCACCACGGCATCCCAGTAGCCCGATTCGGCCTTGTGCCTGGCCAGCACATACCAGCCTGCGCCTCCGAGGGAATATACGCGCAGGCCGTTGCCGATCGGCGCGTTCGGGTAGTCGAGAAAAAAGAGCGCCGTGCCGCCGCTGCCGAACGCAGGATCGGGGTCGATCGCCGGTCCCAGGCTGCCCTGCGGCCCGCTGGCGTGCGCTTCCCACGGCACTGCCTGTGCCGCCACCTGCGGCACGGCCACTCCCGCGCAAGCAACCAGCAATATCGAGATGAGAATCAATGTACGCATGATCTGCCCTCCCCCTGAATGTGTCCGGTTTCGAGGGCCACGCTAGGCGGCTTGCGGCACTGCCGCTACCGGCAAATGCCGGTAGTCGTGGCGTTCAGTCGGAGGCGTTCGACGTGGTCATGCGCGTGATGCCCCCGAGCAGGGCAACCAGTTCGGCCTGGCGATGGCAGCCGGTCTTGTGGAAGACCTGCTCCAGATAGGAGCGCGCCGTGCTCGGCCGTATGCCGCACTGCATCGCGGCTACGGCGAGCGTTGCGCCGGTGGCGAGCTTTGCCGCGAGCTGGCTTTCGGCCGCAGACAGGTCGTAGAGCGTGCGCAGGAGGTGCGTTCCCGGGGCGCGCGCAGCGGCGCCCGACACATGGATGGTGAGCAGCCACAGACCACCGCCGAACAGTTCGCGTGCTTCGCCTGGCAAGGGGATGAGGTGGACAACGCGACGCGGCCTGGCCGGAACCGCGGGCAAGACAATGGGGCGCAGCCCGGTTTCCTTGCGCAGGATCGACTCCAGCAGCGCCTCGCCTGCGGCATCGCCGAGCTTGATCCGTCCGTCCGCCCGCAGGCTGATCCATCCGTTCCATCCGCCCGATGGCGGCGGATTGGAGTCGAGCAGCCGTCCATGCCGGTCGAGCAGGACGGCGGATAGGCCGAAGGCTGCCAGCCCATCCAGCGCGCCGCGCGCCCTCGCCTGCGAAAGTCCGCATGCAATTCGTCCGGCCTGTGCCAGGTGTCCCCACAGCGGCGTCAGGAGCGCCAGCTGATCGGCGGAATGTCGGCCGCATCCGGCATCGCGCTCCAGCGTCAAAATCATCGTGCTGCCGCGCGACAGGGGGATGGCCATCCCCACCTGCCACGACAGCCCGAGGCGCAGGAAGGCGCGGTAGACCGCGTCGGCCTCCAGCTCGTGGCGCGGCATCAGATCGTTGACGCAGTGGAATCGCCCGCCTCCGGAGTCTTGCGAGAGCAGGTGATCCGCACCGCGCTGCGGCGCTCTCCAGGCATCGGTACCGGACAGCTCCTGCAGCAAATCCCGGGTGCGCGCGGTCGCTTGCCAGGGAGGCGGACTTTCTCCATCGGCGACCAGAAGGGAACTGCTGGCCGATCCGGAAATCCGGCACAGGGCATCAAGCACGGCCGGCCATCGATCGGGCAGGACTGCGGCCTGGTACATCGACTCGATCAGGACAGACAGTGGCATCGCGACCCTCCCGACAGCCATCGTCAAATCACGCAGGCGGGACGTCGTGAGTCCGGCGCGCGGGTTCCGCAACGGACAGAATAGCGCGCAATGGGAGCCTCGATGAATTGGGCAAAAATGGCCGGACAAAATGCGACACCCGGCACGTTCAGCCACGCAGCCTGAAAGTATCCGTCTCATCGGAGGCGATCACTGAAGCACAGGGACAGCGGTCCGTCCTTCGTCCTTTTCCTGAACCCACGGCAATTGCCGCGACTGCGATCGTCAAGTATGATGTCCGGGCTTTGCCGGGCAACCCTGCCCTGCGCCGTCCACACCGCACGTCAGCGGTGAATCCACACACGCGGCCTGCGTCCGTTCCGGGGTGCCCTTCGGGGTTCGGCAACGGCGCCGCGTGGAGGCCCAACCCCGGAATCGTGGCGCCTTTGCCCAATTCGGCACGCCCGCTGCACGGCTTTACCCAAAGCCGCCGTGTGGCAAGCGATTCCACCTTCAGGAGTCACACCATGTCCCAGATCACCATGCGCCAGATGCTGGAAGCCGGCGTCCACTTCGGCCACCAGACCCGCTACTGGAACCCCAAGATGGGTCCGTACATCTTCGGCGCGCGCGGCAAGATCCACATCATCAACCTGGAGAAGACGGTTCCGCTGTTCAACGACGCGATGAACTTCATCTCCGGCATGGCGCAGAAGCGCGGCACGATCCTGTTCGTCGGCACCAAGCGCTCGGCGCGCGATGCCATAGCCGAGGAAGCGGCGCGCTGCGGCATGCCCTACGTTTCGGCACGCTGGCTGGGCGGCATGCTCACCAACTTCCGCACAGTCAAGCAGTCCGTCGCCCGCCTCAAGGAGCTGGAAGCGGCCGAAACCGACGGCACCTTCGCCAAGCTGGTCAAGCACGAAGTGCTGCGCCTGCAGCGTGAACGAGTGAAGCTGGAGAATTCGCTGGGCGGCATCAAGAACATGAACGGCCTGCCCGACGCGCTGTTCGTGGTCGACATCGGCCACGAGAACATCGCGGTCGAAGAAGCCCGCAAGCTCGGCATCCCGGTGGTGGCCGTGGTCGACACCAACTACAACCCGGAGCTGGTCGACTACGCGATCCCCGGCAACGACGACGCCATCCGCGCCGTGCAGCTCTATGCCCGCGCCGCCGCCGACGCCGTGCTGGAAGGCAAGGCCGCCGCGCCGATCGTGGCTTCCGCGGGTGACGACGAATTCATCGAACTCGACGAGCAGGGCAACCCGATCGTGAAGGACGCCGCCGAGCCCCGCAAGGCAGCGCCGCGTCGCGCGCCCGCCAAGAAGCCCGCAGCCAAGCGCGCCCCGCGCGCCGACAAGGGCAGCGACGCGGAGTAATCGCGCGCACTCTGCCGCCGGTTCGTTGCCGGCGGCAGTCTGCCCACCCCGCGCACGGCCCTTCCGGCGCCGTGCGCTTCCCGTATCTGGAACACACCGAGGTAACCATGGAAATCACCGCCGCCCTGGTCAAGGAACTGCGCGAGCGCTCCGGCGCCGGCATGATGGAATGCAAGAAGGCGCTCACCGAGCACAACGGTGACATCGACGCCGCGATGGAGCACCTGCGCAAGACCGGCCTGGCCAAGGCCGACAAGAAGGCGGACCGCGTGACCGCCGAAGGCCGCATCGCGATCGCCGCCGAAGGCGCGCGCGCCGTGCTGGTCGAGGTCAACTCCGAAACCGACTTCGTGGCCAAGGACGAGAACTTCGTCAAGTTCGTGGACACCATCACCCAGGCAGCACTGGCCGCCGGTGCAGCCGATGCCGAAGCGCTCAAGTCCGTGAAAATGGCTGACGGCGCCACGGTCGAGGAAGCCCGCGCCGCGCTGATCGCCAAGATCGGCGAGAACGTGCAGGTGCGCCGCCTCGCCACCCTGACCCAGGGTCAGAACGTGGGCGCCTACGTCCACGGTGGCCGCATCGGCGTGCTGGTCAACGTCAAGGGCGGTTCGCCCGAGCTGGCCAAGGGCCTGGCCATGCACATCGCCGCGATGAATCCGCAGTACCTGACCCCGGCCGACGCGCCGGCCGAGTTCGTGGCCAAGGAAAAGGAAATCGCGCTCGCCCAGATGAGCGAAAAGGATCGTTCCAAACCTGCGGAAATCCAGGAAAAGATGATCTCCGGCAAGCTCAACAAGACGCTCTCGGAAATCAGCCTGACCGGCCAGGCCTACGTGCTCGATACCGACGTCAGCGTCGCCCAGGCGCTGGCCAAGGAAGGTGCGGAAGTGCTCTCGTTCCAGCGCCTGGTGGTGGGCGAAGGCATCGAGAAGAAGGAAGACGACTTCGCCTCCGAAGTGATGAAGCAGGCCGGTCTGGCCTGATCCATCCGACTGCCTGGCTGTCGAAAAAGGCCGCGGGAAACCGCGGCCTTTTTGCTGCGCGGCCATCGGGACCCGGCGACACGGCACACCGGATCCTCAGCCTCACTCGCCCGGCAGTTCGGGGAGCCGCGCGGGCAGGTGCTCCTGCTCCAGCAAGAGCGGCGCGCGCAAAAGTGCATCGCCCAGATCGCCCCAGCCCGCCCGATTGGCCCAGCCGCGCATCCGCTCCAGCCGCGCCGCGTCCGGGCGCGCCGCCCTGGCGCGGAGTTCATCCGGAAGACCGTCCGGTGACATCCGCCACGGCCGCAGGCTTCGTCCCGCGGCGGCGGCCGTTTCCGCCAGCTTGGCGGCGATTCGAAAGCCGCCTTCGTCGATATCGCCCCAGTGGAAGACCGGAGCCTGCGCGGGCAGATCGGCAAGGATGCGGACGTAGGCCGCGCGCCAGGCCGGCGAAGGCATCCCGCCGGTGTAGACAAGCAGACCGCGCTCGGCGCCGGGCGCGCGTGCGGCATCGTGGAAGCTGGCGAGGTTCTCGATGCTGAGCAGGTAGCGCGCCTCGGTGCGCAGCGCGCGCAGGCTTTCCAGCGGCAGGCCGATGAAGGGCGCCGGCAGCGGCAGCTCGGTGTCGCCCACCGTGGCCGTGCCGCGCGCGGCCAGCAGCAGCGGCTGCGGTTCGCGGCGCAGGCTGAACAGGGCCCAGACGTCCGCCTCTTCCAGCCCGCTGGCGGCCAGTTCGTTCGTGGCCAGAAGCTCCAGCCAGCCGGTGAGCTTTTCCAGGCGCTTGCTGTCGCCGAAGAGGCGCACGCTTTCGCGCCGCAGGATGCGCTCGCCGCCGGCATCCTCCAGCCGCGCGGCGGCGGCGCGGGCGGCGTCGGCCAGCTCCGCGGCGGCTTCGGGACCGGCACCGCGCAGCTTGCGGCCGGCGCGCCAGAGCGCGAGCACCTCCTCCAGCACGGGGAAGCGGGAACGCCACGGCGCAAGCACGGCTTCCGCCGCATCCACCCGATCTTCCAGCAGCACCACGCCCAGATGCCGCGCCAGCGCGGCGGCATCGTGCACTTCGAGGCGCCGCAGCTGCTGGCCATCGCCGTGATGGATTGCGCGCTGCACGCGGAGCGCGCCGGCGCGTTCGGCCAGGGCGATCTCGGCGTGGAAGGCTTCCAGCTGCGCCAGCGTGCGAAGAGCGGCGTAGCCCTCCACGCTGGCCAGGTTGCAGGCGACCGCGCGCGCCTCGCCGCGCCGGTGCGCGCGTTCGGCGCGGCGCAGCAGGCTTTCCAGCAGGGCGCGCGCTTCGCTCACGCGCCCGCTCTTGCGGCGGCGATGCGCGCGGCTTCGACGGCCAGCAGCTCGGGGTGCAGGTCGAACTGGTCGGAGAGCAGCAGCTCGCGCGCGGCCGACCCCACTTCGATGCGCTCGGCCTGCAAGAGGTCGCCGTCGCGGAACAGCTCGATGTAGCTGTCCAGCACGCCCGAGAGCGTGCCCTGCGCTGTGTCGGGCGCGGCGAGGATCAGCTGCAGGCCCAGCGAGCGCAGGTAGTCGACCGTGGCGCGCGCGTTCTGGGCGTCGATCTTGTCGCCGAACTCGTCCAGCAGGATCAGCCCCAGGCCACCCGGATGGGCCTCGCTCTTGCCGTAGGCGGCGGCCAGCGCGGCGCCGGCGATGACGTACAGCGGCGCGCGGTGCTCGCCGCCGGAACCCGAGCGCATGCGTTCGGAGAGCGAGCCGATGCGCCTGTCGTCCTGGCGTATCTCGACCTCGAAGCGGAAGAAGCGGCGGTAGTCGTCCAGTGGCGAGGCCGCGCCGCGCTGAGAAGCGTTGTCCTCGATCAGCTCGCGGAACGCGGCCGGCACCTCGCCGGCGCTGCCGAACAGGTTGTCCTCGCCGCCCACGCCGGCCACGCGCTGGATGAAGCGATGCAGCTCGCGGTATTCGGGCGCGACATCGAAGGTGAACTGGTAGCGCTCGTTGTTGGAGAACGCGGGGCTGGCTCTGAGGGTGCGGTTGAGCGTGCCGATCTGGTACTTGAGCTTGCTGAAGTTGTCGTACAGCGCCGAGGCCACGTTGCTGCGGAAGGTCACGGTGGCAGTGGCGTAGGCTTCCTCGGCCTGGCGCTGGTAGTTGGCCAGTTCCGACTCGCGCAGATGGGCCAGCTCGCCGGCCAGCAGGGCGCGCGCCGCGCGCCAGTCGCCGGGGGCCAGTTCCAGCGAGAGCCCGTGGTCCTTGGCGTATTGCGCAAGCCCGCCCCAGGCTTCGGGCTTGAGGTTGTCGAGCTGGCGGTCGCTGTCGCGGGCGCGTTCCTCGCAGCGCTCGCTGCGCTCCTTCAGCGTGGGCCACTTGCCGTCCATCTCCTCGCGCAGGCGCTCGACCCGGTTGGGGTCGACGTCGGCGTCACGGAAGGCGTCCACCGCGCGCCGCGCCACCAGTTCCTCCTGCGCGCGCAGGCCGTCGAGCAGGCGCAGCAGACGTTTCGCCTCGCCATCTTCGACCGCCTCGCGGCGCAGCAGCTCGTCGCGCCCGGCGCGGCAGGCGGCGAGCCGTTCGGACAGCTCGCGCAGCTGCTCGGCGGCGCGCAGCAGGTCCGGATGCATCGCCGCGTTGCGGCCATCCATCGCCTCGCGGTAGCGCCGCAGCACCTGGCGATGCTCCAGCGCTGCTTCGTGCAGCATCCGGGCGAACTGCGCGGGATCGGCCAGCGGCGCCAGGCCGCGCTGGCAGGCCTCGGCGCGCTGCAGCGCCGGTTCGAGCTGGCGCAGCGCCTGTTCCGCCGCCTCCAGGTCCTCGCGCAGCACGCGCAGGCGGGCGCGATTGTCGCTGGCGCCGATCTTGAGTTCTCCGGGGGCCGGCAGGCGCAGGCGCTCGATGCTGCCGCCCTTGGCCAGGAGGCCGTCGCGGGTGAGTCCCTGGCGCGCGGCGATCAGCTCGGCCTCGCTGTCCACGCAGCGCAGCTCGCCCAGCTGCCGGCGCAGAAAGCCCAGCGCCTCGACGCTGTCGCCTTGCAGCAGCGCGGCCACGCTGTCTTGCCGCGGCGGCTCCGATTCGCGCGGACACTGGCTGGAGAGCGCGAGCTTGACGCCGTAGACGCTGCGCCCGCCGCTGAGCGCGCGGTACAGCTTCACCGCGCGCGCCTCGTCGGCGGCGGGGATCAGGAGCGCCTCGACGTTGCTGCGCAGATAGGCCTCGATCGCGCCCTGCCACGCCGGATCGGCCACCCGCACCAGGTCGCAAACCGGGCGCGCGGCGATGCCTTCGTCGTGCAGGTAGCCCATCAGCCGCAGCACGTCCGGGTTCAGTTCGGCCTGACCTGCGGCAAGTCGCTTCTGGTTCGCTCGCACGGCCTCCAGCCGCCCCCGCGCCTCGTCCACGCGCGCGTGCAGGGCGCGCGCGTGGCCGTCGATGGCGGCGATCAGCGGCTGGACGGCCACCAGCGCCTGCTGCGCCCGGGAAAACAGTTCGGCCGGCTCCCACGGCAACTCGGCTTCGGCGGGAAGCTCGGCCAGCGCATCGTGCCAGTGCTGCCAGGCCGAACGCGCCTGCGCCAGCACCGCCGCATCCAGCCCGGGAAGTTCCAGACGCGCGGCCGCAAGCCAGGGTTCGCGCGCCTGTCCGATGCCGCGGGCCAGCTCGCGCCTGAGCCGCGCCAGCTCGGCACGATCGCGTCCGGCCAGCGCGTCAAACTGGGCCTGCTCGCCATAGCCGGCGCTGCCCTGCAGGCGCGCGCTGGCCTGGGCGTGGGCATCTTCGACGGACTGCTGTTCGAGGCTGGCCTCGGCGAGCGCGCGGCGGGTATCCTCCAGCTGCCTCTCGGCCTGTCCGCAGGCATCTTCCGCAGCCTCGATCTGCTCGGCACAGAGGTCGCGCGCGTATTCGGCGGCCAGCGCGCGGCAGCTCGCGGCGCGGGTGGCCTCGCGCGCGATCTTCTCGTACTGGGCATCCACGCCTTCGGCGGAAGCGATGCGCGCCACCACCTGCTCGATCCGCTCCTTGAGCTGGCGGAAGGTTTCCAGCAGGGCGCGGAAGCGGGCGATGTCGGTAGGCCGATCCTCGGCCACGAGGGTACGCACGAACAGGTCCACGTCTTCCACGCGCTGCAGGTTCAGCGCGTTCTGGAAGGCCTTGCGGTAGGCGTTGAGGTCGGGCTGGGCAGTGGGCGCGGCGCGCAGGCGGTAGAGCAGGTCCCTGAGGAAACGCTCGCCGCCGCTGTGCAGCTCCAGGCCGGTACCGGCCTCGCGGCAGCGCCGGGCCATCAGCTCGCGAAAGGTGGCCCAGGCCAGCGGCAGCTCGCGGCCGTTCGCGCGCTCCAGGTGGTCCTCCAGCGTCAACGCCACGCCCGGCGCCAGGTACTGGCCATAGACGCGGTGCTCGGGTTCGTCGGCGCTGGCGCCCAGCGCGATCCCGGCGGTCAGCAGCAGGCCGGTGTCCTCGTCGCGGAACACCAGCGAGATGTAGGTGGTCGCGGTGCGGCGCTTGCGTCCGTCCTCGCCGCTGCGCCAGGTGCCCAGGCAGTAGTCGCGGATAGAGCGCGCGCGGGCGCTGCCGCCGGCCTGCGCGTTGAAGCGGATGCGCGTGCGATCCGCGCCCAGCAGCACGATCTGCAGCGCGTCCAGCAGGGCGCTCTTGCCGGCACCGTTGGGGGCGATGATGGCGCAGGTTCGGTCCAGCTCCAGGGTCTGCGCCTCGAACAGGAAGAACTGCACCAGGTGCACGCATTCAAGCCGCTGCATCGTCGTCCTCCGTGGCGGCCTCGTCGCTGGAGTCGTCGTCGCGGTGGTGCTGGTCCAGCCGCTGCAGCCAGGCCTCGCCCACGATCTCGACGATGGCGGGGCGCACGCGCAGGTGGAAGGGCTGCGGGTCGTCGGGCTCGGAATCCACCAGCCGCGCCACGCCCCAGCGGCGGGCGCTGCGCAGCAGCGATCGCAGGGCGCCCACCTCCGGCATCGGGCGGCTGGTCAGCGCCGGATAGGCTTCCTGCAGGTCGGGCAATTCCACGACGACTTCGCCGAATTCCTCCAGGCTGCCCTGCCGCGCGGCTTCGTCGTAACGCTGGCGCAGCACCAGGAGCAGCAGGGTTTCCTCCAGCGTCACCGGCACCCCGTCGGCGTGCGCCGGCAGCGCCACCAGGTAGCGGTAGTGGGCGTTGCGTTCCAGCCGGATGCCCAGCGGTGCCAGCGCCGCGAAGAAATCCTCGAAGTGGTCTTCGATCAGGTGGTAGGCGCTGCGCGCACCGCGATCGCTGGCATAGAGCACCTGTTCGGTGACCAGCCGATAGGCGGCGCGCTCGAAGTCGGCCACGGTGTAGAGGCCGTTCGACTGTTGGGAAAGGAGGTTCCAGCTGCGTTTCATGCGGTGGTACGGATCCGTTGGATGGCAAAGCGCGGGGCACGCAGGTAGCCGTTGTCGTCGCGTTCGCCGGCATCGAGGAGTTCGACCCGGAAGCCCTTGGCGATCCGGCCGATCGGATCGTCGCGTCGCAGCCCGCCGAGGCGCCGGCTTCGCAGGGCCAGGGTCAACAGGGTCTGATAGGCGCGCAGGTCCGCGATGCTGTCGATGCCCAGCTGCGGGGACTCGATTCGCCCGTCCGCCGCAAGGTGGCGGCCGACGTAGCGCGCCATGTCCTCGGGCGTCACCAGCCGCGCGCGCTTGATCTGCCGCAGCAGGGCAAGGCGCGCCTGCTGTTCTGGCGTGGGGCGGGCCACGGCGTTGGCGCTGCGCGCGATGGCGGCGGGCCGGCGGCGCGGCGGGCGCAGGCCGGTTTCGTCCATCAGCTCGCCCGGCGCAACCGGCAGGCGCAGGGCGTCCGGATCGGCCGCGAGCGCGCCGCGCACCGCGCGCTTGAGCAGCACGTCGAGTTTCGCCGGGGCGCGCAGGCGGTAGTCGAGGAAGGCCAGCGCGCGGCGGTTGGCCCGCCGGATGTCCTCGTCGAGCCGACCGAGGTATTCGTCGATGCGATCCAGTTCGCGCAACCGGCGCAGGCTGCGCGCCAGACGCGCCTCGGCGCGTTCGGCATCCCCGCAGGTCAGATGTTCGCGGTACCAGCCCAGCACCGCCGCGCGCGGCGATCCACCTTCGATTTCGCGCGCCATCGCGAGGATGGCGCTGCGGCGCGCCAGCGGATGGTCTGCACGGTGCAGATCGGCGTAGTCGCCGACGAAGAAATTTTCGACGTAGCGCTCGAACCACGCCCGAGCGAACTGCGCGGTGCTCTCGGCGAGGGTCAGCTCGGGCATCAGATCGCGCACCTTCAGGCTCATCGAGCTGAGCGATACCAGCAGCCGCCGCGCCTGGTCGGCGGCCTCGTCCAGCGCGTCGCCGAACGCCCGGCCCTCCGCCACCTGATGCAGCTGCAGCTCGATCGAACGCACCTTGGCCGAAACGAAGGTCGGGCCGTGTTCGGCGAACTCCACCAGAGTGGCGAGAAACTGCGCCACCAGCGGCGGCATCGTCACCATCTCGCGCGCGCCGACGCGCTCCTGACGCAGCCAGCCGGCGACGCGGAAGCGTTCGTGGATGGCGTTGGCGCGCACGTTGAGCGGCGCGTCCGGTGCCTGCGCCTCCTCGTCTTCCCAAGGGTCGTCGCTGAGCAGGTAGCGTTCGATCGCGGCGGTGATCTCGCGGCGCTGGAATCCGGTCGACGGCGGCAGCGGCGCGTCCGGGCCGAAATAGTCGTCGTAAAGCCGGCACAGCAGCGCCCAGTAGTGCGCGCGGTTGGGCGAAGCCAGCGGCCCGAACACGCCTGTCGGAAGCACCTCGAACAAGGGCGCATTCCCCTGCATTGCCACTCCGGACTCCTAACCTGGCTCAAGTCACGCAGATTGCGCGGCCGCCAGCCTATTGCATGTTCCCGCGCAAGTTAAGGCGCGCCGCAGGCGGGCATCCGTCTGAACGCACTGCATCCGGGCCGACAGCGATCTGCGCCCCGAGCACGCCCTTCCCTTCCGGCTCGGCTACAATTCCGCCGTTTTGTGCCCCCGGAGCCGCCCATGAATGCCCCCGCCGCGCCGAAGTATCGCCGCATTCTCCTGAAACTCAGCGGCGAGGCGCTGATGGGAGCCGCCGATTACGGCATCGACCCGGAAGTGCTGGGACGGCTGGCGCGCGAGGTCGTCGAATTGCAGAACGACGGCGTGGAAGTGGGCCTGGTGATCGGCGGAGGCAACATCTTCCGCGGCGCGGGCCTGGCTTCGGCCGGCATGGACCGCGTCACCGGCGACCACATGGGCATGCTGGCCACGGTGATGAACGCCCTGGCCATGCAGGATGCGCTGGAGAAACTCGGCGCGCGCGCCCGGGTGATGAGCGCGATCAAGATCAACGAAGTCTGCGAGGACTACATCCGCCGCCGCGCCATCCGGCATCTGGAGAAAGGCCGCATCGTGCTGTTCGCGGCCGGCACCGGCAACCCCTTCTTCACCACCGACTCGGCCGCGGCGCTGCGCGCGGTGGAAATCGGTGCCGAGCTGCTGCTCAAGGCCACCAAGGTCGATGGCGTGTACGACGCAGACCCCAAGAAGAAGAAGGACGCGCGCCGCTTCGAGCACCTTTCCTACGACGAGGTCATCGCGCGCGACCTGCAGGTGATGGATACCGCAGCCATCGCGCTGTGCCGCGACTACAACCTGCCGCTGCGCATTTACGACATCACCCGCGCCGGCGACCTCAAGCGCATCGTCCAGGGCAAGGCCATCGGCACCCTGGTGCACGGCCGCTGCTGATTTTCCGCCGCGACTGCCGCGCTGCGACGCGCCATGCGTCGCGGCGGGTTTCGCCTATACTTCCCGTTTGCCCATCCTGCCGACCTGAAGCCGCCCCATGCTCAATACCATCAAGAACGACACCCAGACCCGCATGGCCAAGTCCATCGACGCGTTGCGCTTCGAGCTGACCAAGGTCCGCACCGGCCGCGCCAGCAGCGCGCTGGTCGACAACCTCAAGGTGGTTTACTACGGCTCGGACATGCCGCTTTCGCAGGTGGCCACGGTTTCGGTGGCCGATGCCCGCACGCTGACGATCACGCCGTGGGAAAAAGGCATGGTCGGTGCCATCGAGAAGGCGATCTACGCTTCCGATCTCGGCCTGACGCCCAACACCGCCGGCACCGTCATCCGCATCAACCTGCCGCCGCTCACCGAAGAGCGCCGCCGCGAGCTGGTCAAGCACGTGCACGGCGAGGGCGAGAACTCCAAGGTGGCGATCCGCAGCATCCGCCGCGACGCCCTGCAGCAGGTCAAGGAACTGCAGAAGGCCAAGTCCATCAGCGAAGACGACGAGCGCCGCGCCGAGGACGAAATCCAGAAGCTGACGGACAAGGCGGTCAAGGACGTCGATGCCGTGGTGAAGTCCAAGGAAGACGAATTGATGGCGGTCTGAGCGGGAGCCGGGAATCGATGGACGGGAATGGAAGCCGGGCGCACGGGCGCCTGCCGCGACAGGTGACGATCAACGCCGCGAGTGCCGCTTGAACGATTCTCCCTTTCCCGTTCCCCAGACTCCCTGCCCGCGCCACGTCGCCATCATCATGGACGGCAACGGGCGCTGGGCGAAGATGCGACACCGGCCGCGCAGCCTCGGCCACCGCGCCGGCGCGCGCGCCGCGAACCTGTGCATCGACGCCTGCCTGGAGGCCGGCATCCCGGCCCTGACCCTGTTCGCGTTCTCGCGCGAGAACTGGCAGCGTCCCGACGAGGAGGTCGGCGCGCTGATGCAGCTGTTCCTGCGCGCGCTGGATCGCGAAGTGGACGAATTGCACCGGCGCGGCGTGCGGCTGCGTTTCATCGGAGAGCGCGGTGCCTTCAGCGCGGACATCCGCGCGCGCATGGCGCGAGGTGAGACGCTGACCCGCGCCAACACGCGCCTGCACCTGACCATCGCGGCCGACTACAGCGGACGCTGGGACCTGGCGCAGGCGGCTCGAACCCTGGCCCGCCGCGCGCTCGAAGGGCGCCTGTCTCCGGATGCCATCGGCGAGGCAGAACTGGGATCGGCACTGGCGCTGTCCGACCTGCCCGATCCCGACCTGTTCATCCGTACCGGCGGCGACACGCGCATCAGCAACTTCCTGCTCTGGCAGCTGGCCTACTGCGAGCTGTATTTCACCGACACCCTGTGGCCCGATTTCGACGCCGCCCAATTGCGGCTGGCGCTGGACGCCTTCGCCAGCCGCGAACGGCGCTTCGGGCGAACCTCCGACCAGCTTGCCTCGGAATCCGCATCGTGAAGCAGCGAGTCATTACCGCCCTACTGCTCGCTCCGCTCGTCCTGGCCGGCATCCTGCTGCTGCCCACCGGCGCGCTCATGGCCTTCGTCGCGGCGGCGCTGCTGGCCGGTCTGTGGGAATGGACGCGCCTGATCGGTTTCGAAGGCCCGATGGCGCGCAGCCTGATCCTGCTGGGACACGCCGCGGCGATGGCCTGGCTGGCGCGCTTCGGCTGGTCCGCGCTGTTTCCCTGGGTGGCGCTGGCCGGCACGCTCTGGTGGCTGGGGGCGCTGGTCTGGCTGCACCGCCCTGCGCTGATCGGAACTGCCAGCCGCCGCAACCGGCTGCTCAAGCTGGGCATCGGCGTCCTGCTGGTCCTGCCGGCCTGGTGCGCGTTCGCGCTGCTGCATGCCGACGGCGCGGTCTGGGCGCTCTACGCCCTGCTGCTGGTCTGGGCCGCGGACACCTTCGCCTTTTTTGCCGGCCGGCGTTTCGGCGGGCGCAAGCTGGCCCCGGCCATCAGTCCGGGCAAGACCTGGGCCGGCTTCTGGGGTGGACTGTTCGGCGTACTGGTGCTGGCGCTGGCGATGGCGCCCCTGCTGGGAGTGCGCCTTCCCGAGCTTCCGGGGCTGCTGGCCGTCAGCCTGGTCACGGGCCTGGCCTCCGTGCTCGGCGATCTGTTCGAAAGCGTGATCAAGCGCCACGCCGGCGCCAAGGACTCGGGCACCCTGCTGCCCGGCCACGGCGGCGTGCTCGACCGCATCGACAGCCTGCTTGCCGCACTACCGGTGCTCGCGATCCTCAAGGCATGGTCGGGACTGTGAGAAAAATCGCCGTCCTCGGCGCCACCGGCTCGATCGGCGGCAGCACGCTGGACGTCATCGCCCGACATCCGGAGCGATTCCGCGCCAGCGCGCTGAGCGCCAATGCCGATGTGGACGGGCTGGTGGCACTGTGCCGCAAATTCAGTCCCGAAGTGGCGATCATCGCGCGGGAAGACCTCTACCCCGCACTGCGCGACGGCCTGGCGGAAGCCGCTCCTGCCACCCGCGCGATGGCCGGCGCCGATGCGCTGGTCGAAGTGGCGGCCTCCGGACTGTGCGACACCGTGGTCGCCGCCATCGTCGGCTCCGCCGGTCTGGGTTCCACGCTCGCGGCCGCGCACGCCGGCAAACGCATCCTTCTGGCCAACAAGGAATCCATCGTGGTGGGCGGCGCCCTGCTGATGCAGGCGGTGCGCGCCTCGGGCGCCCAGCTCTTGCCGGTGGACAGCGAGCACAACGCCATCTATCAGTGCCTGCCTGCGCCGGCGATCGGCGCGGTGCGGCACCCGACGGTGCGGCGACTGCTGCTGACGGCTTCGGGCGGGCCGTTCCGAGGCTGGAGCCGCGAGCGATTGGCGCAGGTCACGCCCGAGCAGGCCTGTGCCCATCCCAACTGGCGCATGGGGCGCAAGATCTCGGTCGATTCGGCCACCCTGATGAACAAGGGACTGGAAGTGATCGAGGCGCACTGGCTGTTCGACGCGCCGCCCGAGCGCATCGGCGTGGTCGTCCACCCGCAAAGCATCGTGCATTCGATGGTGCAGTACTGCGACGGTTCCACCCTCGCCCAGCTCGGCAATCCCGACATGCGCACCGCGCTGTCCTACGGACTGGCCTGGCCCGAGCGGATCGAGGCGGGCGTGGCGGACCTGGACCTCGCCGCAATCGCCCGGCTCGACTTCCAGCCGCCGGACGAGGTCGCCTTTCCCTGCCTGCGCCTTGCGCGCGAGGCGCTGTGCGAAGGACCGGCCGCAACCACGGTCCTCAATGCCGCCAACGAAGTGGCGGTTTCAGCCTTTCTTCAGGGCCGCCTGCGTTTCCTTGGCATCGCAGCGGTGCTGGAAACCACCCTGGCCCGGCTCCACGAGCGCGCGGCCGATGACCTTCCCGCACTGCTGGAAACCGACGCGCACGCGCGCCGGATCGCGCAATCCCTGATCGAGAGCGAGGACTGCTGATCATGTCCCAGTACGCAAGCTGGATCTGGTGGCTGATCGTCAGCCTCGGCATCCTCGTCACCTTCCACGAATTCGGCCACTACTGGGTGGCGCGTCGCTGCGGGGTCAGGGTGCTGCGGTTCTCGGTCGGTTTCGGCCGCCCGATCCTGCGCCGGGTCGGGCGCGACGGCACCGAATACGTGGTCGGCTGGATCCCGCTCGGCGGCTATGTGCGCATGCTCGACGAACGCGAGGGCGAGGTGCCCGATGCGCTGTTGCCGCAGGCTTTCAACCGCAAGAGCGTCTACCAGCGCATCGCCGTGGTGGCCGCCGGCCCCTTGTTCAACCTCTTCCTGTGCATCGCCCTGCTGTGGGCGATGTTCGTGATCGGCAAGGACGACTTCCTGCCGCTGGTGGGGCAGTCGCGGGGCGTTGCCGCCGAAGCGGGCCTGCGGCCAGACGACCGCATCCTTGCCGTGGACGGACAGCGCATGGATACCTGGACCCACGTCCAGATGGCACTGGCCACCGCCGCCATCGACCAGCGACCGATATCGCTGGAAGTGCTGCGCGGCTCGGGCGATGGCGCCACCCTGCGCCTGGATCTCGCCTCGCTGGCGGAAACACCCAAACCGGCCACGGTCCTGCGCGAAATCGGCCTGGTTCCGCGCCAGTTCCTGCTTCCGCCCGACGTGGGTGGCGTGGCAGCGGACAGCGCCGCAGCGCGTGCCGGGCTGGAGCCCGGCGACCGGCTGCTCAGGATCGGCTCGCGCGACTTGCGCAGCTGGGACGAGATCAGCGCTGCGGTACAGCTCCAGGCGCAGCCCGATTCGCCGCTGGCGGTGGTGTACGAACGCGACGGAAGCCGCCGGGAAACCGAAATCCGGCCCGAATACGCCGCCGACGCCGATCCACCGCGCTGGCTGCTGGGCGTATCGGCCCCGCAGGTGGAAGTGAAGCACGATGCGCTGCTGCGCTACGGCCCGCTGGGCGCGGTCGGAGCCGCGCTGGACGAGACCTGGCGTCTGACCGGCGCGACCCTCGGCATCCTCTGGCGCATGGTTCGCGGCGCGGTTTCCCTGGAGAACATCAACGGGCCGATCTCGATCGCCCAGTACGCCAGCGCATCGGCCCAGCTCGGGCTGGCCTGGTTCCTCTCCTTCCTGGCCATGCTCAGCCTCAGCCTGTGCATCATGAACCTTCTGCCCATCCCCATCTTGGACGGCGGTCATCTCCTGTATTACCTTATCGAGATGGTCAAGGGCAGCCCGGTCAGCGAGCGCACGATGATCGCCGGCCAGTTCGTGGGCATGCTCCTGCTGGTGAGCCTCATGGGTCTGGCGTTCTACAACGATATCCTGCACCTGGTGTCGACCTGACCGCCGCCGTTCCGCACACTGCCGACGACAAGGACCATGCGCAAGGATTCTCCCTCATGACCCCCCTCGCCGGCGGCAGGGCGACCCGTCCCGGATCGCCTTGCCCCTCCCGTTCCGCTGCCCGCATGCGACCCTGCCAGGTCGCCTCTACCCGGATGTTCACATGAAGCGTATCGCCGCCGCTGCCCCACTGCTCGCATCGCTGACGCTGGCCATGCAGGCCCACGCGCAAAGCCTGCCCGCCGCGCAGTTCGAGCCGTTCACCGTCAGCGACATACGCGTCGATGGCCTGCAGCGCATTTCGGCCGGCACGGTGTTCACCTACATGCCGCTCGAGCGCGGCGACGTGGTCGACCACGCTTCCGCGGCGCGCGCCATCCGCGCCCTGTTCCGCACCGGCTTCTTCAACGACGTGCGCCTGGACCGCCAGGACAACATCCTCGTGGTGACGGTGCGCGAACGTCCGGCGATCAACAAGATCACCCTGGTGGGCAACAAGGACATCAAGACCGAGGAACTCAACAAGAACCTCAAGGAAATCGGCCTGGCCGAGGGCGAAACCTTCGATCGCCTCCAGCTCGAGCGCGTGGTGCAGGAGCTGACCCGCGCCTACAACAACCGCGGCAAGTACAACGTCTCGGTGCAGCCTTCGGTCACCCCGCTCGACCGCAACCGCGTGGACGTGCAGATCGACATCAAGGAAGGCAAGGCCGCGCGCATCCGCCACATCAACATCGTCGGCAACGACACCTTCGAACAGGAAGATCTGCGCAAGGGGTGGGAAAGCAACACCACCAACTGGAAATCCTGGTACAAGCGCGACGACCAGTATTCGCGCGAGAAGCTTTCCGGCGACCTGGAAAAGCTCAACTCCTACTACCTCGACCGCGGCTATGTCGATTTCGACATCGAATCCACCCAGGTGTCGATCAGCCCCGACCGGCGCGACATGTACCTGTCGGCCAACGTGAGCGAAGGCGAGATCTACAGCATCTCCGAGGTCATCGTCACCGGCGACACCATCATCCCGCACGAGGACATGGAAAAGCTGGTCCTGGTGCGCCCGAACACCACGTTCTCGCGCCGGATGCTGGAAATCACCTCCGATGCGATGACCGCGCTGCTGGGCAACATCGGCTATGCCTTCGCCAACGTCACGCCGATCCCCGAGGTCGACCGCGAGAATCGCACCGTAAAGATCAACTTCTACGTCGAACCCGGCAAGCGCGTGCAGGTACGCCAGGTACGTTTCGTCGGCAACAGCCGCACCGGCGACGAGGTCATGCGCCGCGAGCTGCGCCAGTTCGAGGGGAGCTGGTACTCCCAGGCCGCCATCGACCGCTCCAAGGTCCGCCTCAACCGCCTCGGCTTCTTCAGCGAGGTGGAAATCGAGACGCCCGCCGTTCCGGGCACCGACGATCAGGTCGACGTGGTGTTCAAGGTGACCGAAACCACCTCGGGCAGCTTCATGGTGGGCTTGGGGTACTCGCAGCTGGCCGGCCTCATCACCTCGCTCTCGGTCAACCAGAACAACTTCCTGGGCACCGGCAACCGCGTGAGCCTGGCGGTCCAGAACAACGCCTACTCCAAGCGCTACGACATCAACTACTTCGACCCCTACTACACCCGCGACGGCGTTTCGGTCGGCTACAACCTGACCTACTACGAACTGGATCAGGCCAACTTCAACATCGCCACCTACTATGCCGACCGCGCCTCGGCGCGCGCCATCTTCGGCCTGCCGCTGACCGAAACCGACAGCGTCGGCCTGAGTTTCGGCATCGACTACAACACCATCCGCCCGGTGGAGGGCTACACCGCCCAGCCGATCGTGGACTACATCGACGCGCTCAACCAGCGCACCTTCCACGCCTGGCGCACCGAGCTTTCCTGGGCGCGCGACTCGCGCAACGCCTACTGGAATCCGACGCGCGGCAGCTATCAACGCGCCGCGGTGGAGCTGACCCTGCCCGGTTCCACGGTCGAGTACTACAAGTTCTACTACCAGTTCGCCCGCTACTGGCCCGTGCACCGCGCGCTGGTGCTGCTGACCAATGCGGAAATCGGCTACGGCGACGCCTACAGCGACCCGGTGGAGCGGGTGATCTACAAGGAAGACGGCACCGTGGCGCGCACCGTGGTGGCCGAAGGACTGCCTTTCTTCGAGAACTTCTACGCCGGCGGCGTACGCTCGATCCGCGGTTTCGAAGACAACACCCTGGGCCCCTGGGCCACTGCGCAGATGAGCAACTGGCGCCAGCCGCTGGGTGGCGCGCTCAAGACCACCGGCTCGATCGAGGCGATCTTCCCGACCCTGTTCGACACCGACAAGACGCGCCTGTCCGCCTTCATCGACTTCGGCAACGTCTACCGCAATGCCAGCGAATTCGAGTTCCGCGAATACCGCGGTTCGGCCGGCGTGTCGTTGCAGTGGCAGGCGCCGGTGGGCCCGATCGTGCTGAACTTCTCCTATCCGTTCATGACCGACCGCAACGACCGCACCGAGCGCCTGCAGTTCTCCTTCGGTTCCCAGTTCTGAGAAGGCCGAAACCGGAGCCACGACGATGCCATCGCCCATCCGCCCGCACCCACGACCGCACTGGTTGCGGCGTGCGCGGTGCCTGGCCCTGGCGTGCATCGTGGCGATCCTCGCCCTGCCGGCACAGGCGCAGTCGGTGCGGATCGGGTACGTGGACATGCAGCGCCTGCTGGTCAACGCCCCGCAGATCCTTGCCGCACGCAGCCGCATGCAGCAGGAGTTCGACAAGCGCGACGCCGAGCTGCGCGTGGATGAAGCGCGCCTGGCCGAGCTGGAGCTTCGCGCCGGCAAGTCCGCCTCGTCGGAAGAACGCGAGGAACTCAACCGACAGGCCGAGGCGCTGCGGCGCTCGATCGCACGCACCCGCGAGCGCCTGCGCGAGGAGCTCAACGCGCGCGTGGACGAGGAAACCGAACGCGCCTGGCCGCAGATCAACGACGCCATCGCCGAGCACGGCCGCGAGCAGGGCTACGACCTGATCGTCACCAGCCCGGTGGCCTACGTCAGCGGCCGCATCGACGTCACCGACGATGTGCTGGCGCGACTTGCCCGGCAGCAGGAAGGGAAACGCTGACGTGGCTCCGCCCGCCTTTTCCCTGGGCGAACTGGCGCAGCGTTTCCGATTGGAGCTGCGCGGTGCCGCCGACCGGACAGTCTCCGGCGTGGCCACGCTGGCGAAGGCCGAGGCGCACCAGCTCGGCTTTCTCGCCAATCCACGCTATCGCCGCGAACTGGCGCGCACCCGCGCCGGCGTTCTGGTGCTGCACCCCGACGAACTGCCGCACTGGGCCGGCGACGCGCTGTTGGCACGCGATCCCTACGCCGCCTTCGCGCGCATCGCCGCGCTGTTCGAAGCCAGTGAACCCTTGGCCTGCGGCGTGCATCCGAGCGCGGTGATCGCAGCCGACGCGCAGGTCGACCCGCAGGCCGCGATCGGTCCGCAGGTCACGATCGGCGCGCGCAGCCGCGTGCTGCGCGGCGCGCGGATCGGCCCGGGCTGCGTCATCGGCGAGGACTGCGTGGTCGGCGAGGACTGCGAACTGGTGGCGCGCGTCTGCCTGGTCAAGGGCGTGCGCCTCGGCGCGCGCGTGCGCATCCATCCTGGCGCGGTGCTCGGCGCCGACGGCTTCGGGCTGGCCATGCACGAAGGCCGCTGGATCAAGGTGCCGCAGCTGGGCGGCGTGGTCGTGGGCGAGGACTGCGAGATCGGAGCCAACACCACCATCGACCGGGGCGCGCTGGAAGACACGGTGCTGGAAGAGGACGTGCGCCTCGACAACCAGATCCAGATCGGCCACAACGCGGTGATCGGTGCGCACACCGCCATGGCCGGCTGCGTTGCCGTGGCCGGGTCGGCGCGGATCGGTCGCAACTGCCTGATCGGCGGCGGTGCCGGAATCACCGGGCACATCGAAATCACCGATCGGGTAATCGTGCAGGCGAAGAGTTTCGTGACCCGCTCGATCACCGAGCCTGGCACCTACGGCTCCGCCGTTCCGGCGAGGGAAGCGCGCGCCTGGACCCGCACTCTGGCGCGTCTCAATCGTCTGGGCGAAAAAACCCCGCGCTGAAACCGGGCTCCGGCGCGTCGGAATGGCGCACCGGGGTTCCGGGCTTTCTCATGCCATGCGATCATGCGCGGTCGCTCGGCGCGCTGCGCCGCCCCGCACAGGAGTCCCGTTTCCATGTCAGAATCCGCGCCCTCGGTCGCGCTGCCGGTCGATGTGACCCGCATCCAGGCCCTGCTTCCGCACCGATTCCCGTTCCTGCTGGTGGACCGCGTGGTCGCCCTGACCCCGCACCGGCGCCTGACCGCGATCAAGAACGTCTCGATCAACGAACCCTTTTTCCAGGGTCACTTCCCGGGCCACCCGGTCATGCCGGGCGTGCTGATCGTGGAGGCCATGGCCCAGGCCTGCGGCCTGCTCACGCGGCTGTCGGAAGACCCCGACAGCGGCAAGGCACCGGCGCCTTCCTATCTGGTGAAAGTGGACAAGGCGCGTTTCTCGCGCATGGTCGGCCCCGGCGACCAGCTGGTGCTGGAAGTGGAACAAAAGCGCATGCTGCGCCGCATGGGCCTGTACGAATGCCGCGCGCTGGTGGATGGCACCGAGGTCGCCTGCGCCGAAATCCTCTGCGCCGAGCGGGAAAAATGAGCTCGCCTGCCCGCATCCACCCCACCGCGCTGGTCGATCCGGCCGCACAACTGGGCGCGGGCGTGGAGATCGGCCCGTTTTGCGTGATCGGCGCCGAGGTTTCCATCGGCGAGAACACCCGCGTCGGCCCGCACTGCACGATCGAGGGCCCGACCCGCATCGGGCGCGACAACGTATTCCACGGCCACGCCGCGATCGGCGGCGCGCCGCAGGACAAGAAATACCGCGGCGAACGCGTGGAGCTTCAGATCGGCGACGGCAACGTGGTGCGCGAGTTCGTCACCATCAACCGCGGCACCGGCGAGGGCGGCGGCATCACCCGCCTCGGGGACCGCAACTGGATCCTCGCCTACAGCCACATCGCGCACGACTGCCGGGTCGGCAGCGACTGCATCTTCTCCAACAACGCCACGCTCGCCGGTCACGTCACCATCGGTGATTTCGTGATCCTCTCCGGCTTCACCGGCGTGCACCAGTTCTGCCGCATCGGCGATCACGCCTTCATCGGCATGGGGGCCTTCGTCAACGGCGACGTGCCGCCCTTCCTGATGGTGGCACAGGAAAAATATGCCCGTCCGCGCGGCATCAACGCCGAGGGCCTCAAGCGCCGCGGCTTCGATCCCGAACGCATCGCCGCGATCAAGCGAGCCTATCGCGCCGTCTATCTGGGCGAAGCCAAGCTCGACGAAGCCAAGTGCGCGCTGGCGGAAATGGCCGAGTCCAGCGACGACGTTCGCGCCATGCTGGCCTTCATCGAAGACGCCGAACGGCCGCTGTTGCGCTGATGGCCGGGAATCGGGAATCGGGAATCGGGAATCGTCCGGTTCGCGTTCGCGTCGCGCTGTGCGCGGGGGAGGCTTCGGGCGATCTGCTGGGAGCAGGACTGGTGGCACGATTGCTCGAGCGGTTTCCCGATGCGCAATTCGCCGGGATCGGCGGGCCGAAAATGCGCGCCGAAGGCTTCGAGGCCTGGCACGACTGCTCGGAGCTCGCGGTCATGGGCCTGGCCGAGGTGCTGGCACACCTGCCGCGCCTGCTTCGGCTGCGCCGCTCGTTCCGGAAGCGCGTGCTGGACTGGAAGCCCGACGTCTTCATCGGCATCGACGCGCCCGACTTCAACCTCGGGGTGGAACGCTGGCTCAAGGCGCGCGGCGTGCGCACCGTGCACTACGTCAGCCCGTCCGTCTGGGCCTGGCGCGCCGGGCGCGCGGCGAAGATCGGGCGCAGCGCCGACCGGGTGCTTTGCCTGTTTCCGATGGAACCGCCGATCTACGCCCGCCACGGCGTGGACGCGCGATTCGTGGGGCACCCGCTGGCCGATGCGATGGCGCTGGAACCCGACCGGAACGGCGCGCGCGCGACGCTCGGATTGACGCCGCAGTCACCGGTGCTCGCGGTCCTGCCGGGCAGCCGCCGCGGCGAGATCGAGCGCCTGCTGCCAGTCTTTCTCGACGCCCTGCCGCGTATCGCGGCCGCAGTGCCCGGCCTGATCGCAGTGCTGCCGGCCGCCAACGCCGCCTGCCGCGCGCAGATCGAGGCGCAGCTCGCCGGACGCGGCAATCTCCCACCCGTCGCGCTCACCGACGGCCGCGCCGGCGAGGCCATGATCGCCTCCGACGTGGTGCTGCTGGCCTCCGGCACGGCCACGCTCGAAGCCCTGCTCGCCAAGCGCCCGATGGTGGTCGCCTACCGCATCGCCGCACTGACCTACGCCCTCGTCAAGGGGCTGGGCCTGCTCAAGACCAACCGATACAGCCTGCCGAACGCGCTCGCCGGCGAGGCCGTGGTTCCCGAACTGATGCAGGCCGACTGCACGGCGGAGAAGATCGCCGCCGCGGTGATCGACTGGTTCAAGCATCCCGAGCGACTCGCCGCGCTCGCGCCGCGCTTCGAGCAAATCCACGCCGAACTGCGTCGCGACGCGTCCGGCAGCGCCGCCGCGGCGGTGGCGGAGCTGCTCGATGACTGATCGCGGGGCCATCGCCGGCGTGGATGAAGCCGGCCGCGGCCCGCTCGCCGGCCCCCTCGTAGTGGCGGCGGTGATCCTCGATCCGGCGCGGCCGATCGAAGGCCTTGGCGACTCCAAGGCGCTGGGCGAGCGGCGCCGCGAGGCGCTGTTCCCGCAGATACTGGAACGCGCCCGCGGGTACTGCATCCGGATCATCGAGGTCGAACGCATCGATGCGATCAACATCTTCCAGGCCACGATGGCCGGCATGCGCGAAAGCCTGTGCGGCCTGCCGGTTCCGGCGGCCTTGGCGCGCATCGACGGCAACCGCCTGCCGCCCGACCTGCCCTGCCCGGCCGAGGCCTGGGTCAAGGGCGACGCGCGCGATGCCGCGATCGGTGCCGCATCGATCCTGGCCAAGGTCACCCGCGACCGTCTGATGCTGGAGCTGGACGCGCACTGGCCGCAGTACGGCTTCGCCCGCCACAAGGGCTACGGCACCGCCGAACACCTCGCCGCGCTGCGCGAACACGGCCCCTGTCCGGAACACCGCCGCAGCTTCGCGCCGGTGCGGCTGTGCGCCGAGCGCGACCTGTTCGGTTGACATTTGACGTAGGGGGGGGGTAATGGTCCCTGCCACAGGGATCAACACGAACAATCGGCGAATGTCCGATTACCGCCTGAGGAGTTCTTTGATGAATCGACTTCATGTCGCTGCATTTGCCTTGCTCCTGGCGTTGCCGCTCGTCGCCAACGCCCAGGTCCAGGTGCCGCCCGCCGATGAGCTTGGATCCATCGCATGGAACAGCATGACCGCGCGCTCGGGCGAGCAGGCGCTTCCCACCCGGCGCCAATCCTCGGTGGAACGAACCATCCACGCCTCGGCACCGGGCGGCACGCTTTCGGTCACGTTCGGGGCGCAAGCCGGTGAAACCACCTGGACTCTCCGCGGCTATGCGTGGCAGCGAGATGTCCCGACAGATGAAGCAGAGGTTGCTGCGCCCGAAGCGACCACCTCGGGGAATGGCGCGCCGGAAAACCCGGATCCGAACCCTCCCACGCACCATGCCACCCCCGGCGACACGTCCACCAACGTGTTCCAACTCGGTCAATGGCGCTACACCGTCAAGTACAGCTATGGCGTAAGGGATGGCGTTCTGGGCTGGCACGTCGACAGCATCGAGTCGATCTACAACCCCACGCCCCCATCGGGACCCATCCATCATCAGGAAAAATGAGTTCGCGGCACATCGTTGCAAATTTTCAGTGACGGGCAGCCAGGAGCTGCCCGTCACGTTTGAGTCAGGTGGGTCCCAGCATGTCCACCTCGCCGGCTGGCACGCAGTCTGGGCGCGCTTCAACGGAACAGCTCCGACGATTGCGGCACTGCACAATCGTCGCAGCGGCTGATAGGATCGGGCTTCCCTTTCCTTCCGAACGCCCGCCATGTGCTCGATCCTCGGCATCCTCGACCTCAAGTCCGATCCCGTCGCCCTGCGCGCCCAGGCGCTGGAGCAGTCGCGCAGGATGCGCCACCGCGGTCCGGACTGGTCCGGCATCTACGACGACGAACGCGCCATCCTGGTGCACGAGCGCCTGGCGATCGTCGGCGTGGATTCTGGCGCGCAGCCGCTGCGCAGCCAGGACGGATCGCTGGTGCTGGCGGTGAACGGGGAGATCTACAACCACCGCGCGCTGCGCCAGCAGCACGAGGCGGACTACGCCTTCCAGACCCATTCGGACTGCGAGGTGATCCTGCCGCTGTACCTGGCCGGAAGCGACGCGGCCTCGGTGTCGAGCTGGCTGAACCGGCTGGAAGGCATGTTCGCCTTCGTGCTGTGGGATGCAGGCCGCGGCACCTGGCTGGTGGCGCGCGATCCGATCGGCATCATCCCGCTCTATTACGGCCACGACGTGCACGGCAACCTCCACGTCGCCTCCGAGATGAAGTCCCTGGTCGGCGTGTGCCGGGAGGTGAAGGAGTTCCCGCCCGGACACTTCTGGCGCAGCGGCGAAGCCGAGCCGGTGCGGTACTACCAGCCGCGCTGGCGCGAATACGCCGCGGTGGCGGGCGCGGAATCCGACCGCGGCAAGCTGCGCCATGCGCTCGAATCGGCGGTGCGCAGCCACATGATGAGCGATGTGCCCTACGGCGTGCTGCTGTCGGGAGGTCTGGACTCCTCGCTGGTGACGGCCATCGCCAAGAAGTACGCCGCCCGGCGCGTGGATGACGACAGCCGGAGCGACGCCTGGTGGCCGCAGCTGCACAGCTTCGCCATCGGCCTGCGCGAGTCCCCCGATCTGCGCCACGCGCGCGAGGTGGCCGCGCACATCGGCACCGTGCACCACGAGCTGCACTTCACCGTGCAGGAAGGCATCGACGCGCTCTCGGACGTGGTCTACCACCTGGAAACCTACGACGTCACCACGATCCGCGCCTCCACCCCGATGTACCTGATGGCCCGGCGCATCCGCGCCATGGGCATCAAGATGGTGCTCTCGGGCGAGGGATCGGACGAGATCTTCGGCGGCTACCTCTACTTCCACAAGGCGCCCAACGCCCAGGCCCTGCACGAGGAAACCGTGCGCAAGCTCGACGCCCTGCACCTCTACGACTGCCTGCGCGCCAACAAGGCGATGGCGGCCTGGGGCGTGGAGGCGCGCGTGCCCTTCCTCGACCGCGGATTCATCGACGTGGCGATGAGCCTCGACCCGGAGGTGAAGCTCTCGGGCAAGGCGCGCGGACGCATCGAAAAGCAGTTCCTGCGGGAGGCCTTCGCCGGCTACCTGCCCGACAGCGTGCTGTGGCGGCAGAAGGAGCAGTTCTCCGACGGCGTGGGCTATTCCTGGATCGACTCGCTCAAGGCCCACGCCGAGCAGCAGGTAAGCGATGCGGAGCTGGCCAACGCGCGCTTCCGCTTTCCGTACAACACCCCGCTCACCAAGGAAGCCTATTTCTATCGGACGCTGTTCGAGAAGCACTTCCCGCAAGCCTGGGCGGCCGAGACCGTGCCGGGTGGCCCGTCGGTGGCCTGCTCCACGGCGGCGGCGCTGGAGTGGGATGCCTCGCTGAAGAACGTGATCGATCCGTCCGGGCGCGCGGTGCAGTCGGTGCACAACGAGGCCTACTGAGGCCGCTGCGGATACGCCGGCGAGCACGCCGGCGTATCCGTCCATCCATGCAGGAAGATCAGCGCAGGAACAGGTACCAGGCCGCCACGCCCGCCGCCGCCAGCGCCACCAGCGCGACCGCGATCCATCCGGCACCCGAGCCGCCCTTCTTCGCCGCAGGCTCGTTGCCCTTGGCCAGGGTGGAAGTGGCAGGAACCTGCGCCCCCGGTGCCACCAGCAGGAAGCGGATGTTGTCCAGCCGCAGCTCCTCGCCCGGCTTGAGCAGACCCTGCTGCACGCGCTGGCCGTTGATGTAGGTGCCGTTGGACGAACCCAGGTCCTCCACCATCAGGCCCACCGGCGTCGGCTTCACCTGCGCGTGCCGGCGCGAGATTTCCTCGCTGGGGATGGCGATGTCGCAGTCGGACTGGCGCCCGATCACCTGCTGGGTCATGACCGGGAACACCTTGCCGAACGCGGCCCCGGAAACGCCGCGCAGCACGAAGCGCGGCACCGCGATGCGAACGCGCGTGGCGCCCATTTCATCGACCGGCGCGGGGCGCGACGGGGCAGGAGCGGTCCCGGCCTTCTCGATCTCGACCAGTCGCGCCTGCACCTTGCCGAAGCCAACCAGGTCACCGGCCTTCAGCCCGGAGCTTCCACCCATGCCCAGCGCCTGGCCGTTGATCGTCACGGTGCCCTCCAGCGCGTGCACGCTCAGCGCATCGCCCTCCCGCCGCAGCTCGGCGTGCCGCGCAGCGGTATCGGGCGAAGCAAGGACAATCCCGGCATCGGGATCGCTGCCCACCTGCAGGGTGCCTTGCCCGACCAGCACCTGCGGATGCTCGCCCCCCGGAAATAGAAGTTTCATTCACCCCTCACTTTGTTAACGGTATTTCACGCACCACGCGCAGGCCGATGGTATTGAATCCGGTGTCCGCCGGGAAGGCTCGCGTGGCTCCGTCGCCCGGATCCGAAGCCCAGCTCCCGCCGGCCACCCTGCGCTCGCGGCAGGCGCCGCCCACGCAGTCCGCTGTCCATTGGCGCACGTTGCCGAGGGTGTCGAACAGCCCCGCGCTCGAAGCCGGAAACGCCGTCACCGGCGAGGTTGCGGCATGTCCATCGCTGCACGCCAGCGAAGCTCGGCCACCAAATTGCGCGCGGTAGGAGGCATCGCGCACGTTGGCCGAGCAGTCTTTCGCCGCCTCCACGCCGATCGTCGCCAGCTCCGCGCTCGACGGCAATCGGTAGGCGCGCGCGCTCATCTGCGACAGCCAGCGCGCGTAGTCGTCGGCCATCGCGGCGGTGATGCAGACCACCGGGTGCGAATCGCTCTGGGAAAACCCCGGGTCGAGAAAGGTGCGCTTGCGCGAGAGGCGGAACAGCGATTCGCGGTCGCGGCAATTGGCCGGCAGGCTGCCGAAGCGCGCGGCACCGGCCTGGGTCCAGTAATGGCGGAATTCGCCCAGGGTCACCGGGCTGCGCCCGTAGGCCAGATGTCCGACCACGCGCATTTCCGGCCCCGGCTGGCCGGCTATCGTGTCGCGGAAGGTGAACCCGTCGCTGCCGATGCGGCGTGCGCGCTCCAGTCCCTGCCGCAGGGCCTCGGAATCCGGCGCCAGGGGCAGCGCACGCTCGAAGGCAAGCACGGCGCGCTCACGCTCCCAGGCGGAGATCGCCCTCTCGCCCTCGGCCAGCGCGCGTTCGATGCGCGCCTGGCGGCGAGCGGCCACTTCGGAGCCCACCGTCTTGATTCCGAATTCCCCGGCCACTTCGCCGGCGCGTTGCAGGTAGCCCAACCAAAGCGCGGGATCCTCGTCGTCGGCCTGCCGGTCCGCGAGCGCGAGATAGCGCCGCGCGATGCGCTCGACGCCTTCGCGCGCGAGCCGGTTGTCCGGCGCCATCGCCAATGCCTCCCGATAGCGCTCCAGCGCGTTGCTGCCGGGTGGCGAGGTATAGCGGCGCGCGGCGAAGTCGTCCCGCGCCTGGAGCAGCAGGCTGCGCAGCGGTTCCTGCACTCCCTGCAGCGCGGCCAGTTCGGCCGCATCCATTGCGGCATCGGTTTCATCGCCGGCTTCTCCGCTCGATCCATCGTCCGACCAGACCGTCGTCAAGGCATCCGGGGTTTCCGGCCCTGACGCAGTACTCCAGGGCCGCCAGGCGAACAGTCCCAGTACCGCAACCAGTCCGACCAATCCGACGATGGGCCCCAGCCAGCGCGGTGCGGCCGGTTTGTCGGAAGGCTCCCGCGCAAATGGCGCGGCCGAGTGCGCGGACGCAAGGCCGCCGTCCGCAGGCTCCGATGCCGAATCGGCCCGCGGGTCGTCTCCGGGGGCCACCTGCGTGTCACGCGCCCCGCGCGCGCCCGGCACGATGCGTCGCAGCATGGCGCTGAACTGGGCGCAGTCCTGGAAGCGCTCGTCGGGGTTTTTCGCAAGACAGCTGTCGATCAGCGGCTGCCAGCCCAGATGCTGCGCAGGCAGAGGCGGCACCATCTCGTGCACGTGTGCGTAGGCCACCGCGAACGCATCGCCTCCATGAAACGGCGGCTTGCCGGTGAGCGCCTCGTAGCACAGCACGCCCAGGCTGTAGATGTCCGAACGCGGATCGACCTCGGCCCCGCGCGCCTGCTCGGGACTCATGTAGTGGCTGGTTCCGACCGACAGCCCGGAAGCGGTGATGCGCGAGGAGGCCGCCATGGCGCGCGCGATGCCGAAGTCCGTCAACCGGGGCTTGTCGTCCGCATCGAACAGGATGTTGGCCGGCGTCACGTCGCGGTGCACGTAACCGCGCGCATGGGCATAGGCCAGCGCGTCGGCCACCGCACCCAGCACGCGCACCAGTTCATCCTGGCCGACACCGCGCTCCAGGCGCGCGGCGAAGTCGCCGTTTTCCAGCAACTGCATCGAGAAATAGTGGCTGCCGTCCGGCGTCACGCCCACGTCGAAGACCGGCACGATGTGGGGGTGTTCCAGCGAGGCCAGCATCCGCGCCTCCTGCAGGAAACGCTGGGCGTTCGCGGGCTCGGCGGCCAGCGCCGGCATCAGCACCTTCAGCGCCACCTCGCGGTCCAGCATCACCTGGCGCGCCCGATAGACCGTCGCCATGCCGCCGCGCCCGATCTCGCCGATGACGCTGTATCCGGGAAAGTCCAACGCCATGCGCTCTGCACCCCAGCACGCGGTTCGCCCGACGCGGGCGAATGCCGCTCCATTGCACCAGCGGTCATTGTAGCCGGATGCGGGTCACGCCCAGTCTTGAAAGCGTTCGCAATACACCTGCAAGCAGCCTTCACAGACTTCGTCGCGCGTCTGTGCTAAAAAGGCGAGCTGAAATGTCGCTGCCACCCAAACCCATGCCGCTGCGCGCCGCGCCCTGTCTGTTTCCCGCCGATGACGGGAACGAGTTCCAGTTCTGCAGCACCTGCGCCTTTTCCAGCGCCTGTCGCGACGAGGGCTACGACAAGGCCGCGCTGCACGAGCTGGAGTGCCTGGTGGAACACATCGGCCCGTTCGAGGCCGGCGAACACCTGTTCCGCGAGGGCGAACCCTTCAACGCCATCGCCGCGGTCCGCACCGGCACCGTCAAGGCCTTCACCGTGGATGCCGCCGGACGCGAGCAGGTGCTCGGCTTCTTCCTGCCCGGCGAGGTCATCGGCTTCAACGCCATCCACAGCTCCCGCTTCCCGTGCAACGTGGTCGCGCTCGACACCGTCATGCTGTGCCGCTTCTCCTTCCCCTCGATGGCGGCGCTCGCGGCGCGCACCAGCGGCCTGCAGTCCCAGCTCTTCCGCCTGCTCAGTCAGGACATCAAGAAAGCCGCGCTGCTCGCCGGAGACTTCAGCGCCGACGAGCGCATGGCGGCGTTCCTGCTGGGCTTCTCGCGCCACTACGCGGCGCGCGGCTATTCGGCGCATCGTTTCACTCTGGCGATGTCGCGCACCGACATCGCCAACTACCTGCGGCTGGCTGCGGAAACCGTGTCGCGGGTCATGCGCCGCTTCCAGCAGGACGGACTCATCCGGGTCAATCGCCGCGACGTCGAATTGCTGGATCTGGAGCGGCTGGAAGCGCTGGCGCAGTCCGTGCTGCGCGCCTGAGCCGATCGATCAGCCGAACCAGGTGAAGAACATCCCCAGCGGATGGTGCGCGCGCGCCACGCTGTACATGAAACCGAACGCCGCCAGCGCCGCGAGATAGAACGCGAACTTCG
>CAUJIN010000069.1 GCA_963205495.1 Pseudomonadota bacterium | reverse complement strand
GGGCTTTCGGAGCCGTTCCGCGAAGACCGCAATAGCGCCTCCCAGCGCGTACCCCCTCACCCTAGCCCTCTCCCCCGCCCATTGGCGGGGGAGAGGGGACTCGCCCCTCTGGGCGCGGCTGAGACTCAGGGCTAATCAGGAACCCGGAAGGGGGCGATCGCGACGGCTTCCTGCTGCGGCTTCAGGGCAACGGGCTTTTTTCCGACGGTTTCGAGGACTGAAGCATTCGTTTCTCCGCCGCGGCGCGGGCATAAAAAACGGCGGGCCGGAAGGCCCGGCGTTTCCCGTTCGCGCATGCCGGAGAAACTTACCTGGCGGCCATCAGCGCCAGCGTGGTGTCGAGCATGCGGTTGGAGAAGCCCCACTCGTTGTCGTACCAGGAAAGCACCTTGACCAGGGTGCCGTCCATCACGCGGGTCTGGGTGCTGTCGTAGATCGAGCTGCGCGGGTCGTGGTTGAAGTCGATGGACACCAGCGGCTCGACGTTGAAGCCCAGGATGCCCTTGAGCGCGCCTTCGCTGGCGGCCTTCACGGCGGCGTCGATTTCTTCCTTCGAAGTGGCGCGCCTGGCGGTGAAGGTGAGGTCCACCACCGAGACGTTGATCGTCGGCACCCGCATCGCGAAGCCGTCGAGCTTGCCGTTGAGCTCGGGCAGCACCAGACCCACCGCCGCGGCCGCGCCGGTCTTGGTGGGAATCTGGCTCATCGTGGCCGAACGCGCGCGGCGCAGGTCGGAATGGTAGACGTCGGTGAGCACCTGGTCGTTGGTGTAGGCGTGGATCGTGGTCATCAGGCCGTGCGCGATGCCGACGGTTTCATTGAGTACCTTGGCCAGCGGCGCCAGGCAGTTGGTGGTGCACGAGGCGTTGGAGATCACGGTATCGCCGGCCTTGAGCACGCCGTGGTTGACGCCGTAGACCACGGTGGCGTCCACGTCGCTGCCGCCCGGGGCCGAGATGATGACCTTCCTGGCGCCGGCGGCGAGATGCGCCGATGCCTTGGCCTTGCTGGTGAAAAGGCCGGTGCATTCCAGCACCACGTCCACGCCCAGCTCGCCCCAGGGCAGCTTGGAAGGATCGCGCTCGGCGCAGACGCGGATGCGGTCGCCGTTGACGATCAGGTCGCCGCCGTCCACGACCACGGTGCCGGGAAAGCGGCCGTGCGCGGTGTCATGGCGGGTCAGGTGTGCATTGGTGTTGGCGTCGCCCAGGTCGTTGATCGCCACCACCCGGATCTCGTTGGTGCGCCCGGACTCGTACAGCGCGCGCAGGATGTTGCGGCCGATGCGGCCGTACCCGTTGATCGCAACCTTGATTGCCATGACGAAACTGCTCCTGAAAGAGGGAAAAACGGCGGTGCCCTGCCGGGCCGTCCATTTTAGCCCGGAAGCCGCATCCCCACACGGCGGCGCGTTCATCAGCACATGCCGGTGGCCTGCCGGGGACGACGGTGTGTGGCCTGCGCGCGCGCAGCGAAACTCTGCACGGGCTGACACGCAAGACCTTCGGCCTGTTCAGACCTCCCCTGGAAACCGTCCCGGCGTCCGGCCTGAAATACAGGCGCGTTTCCCCTGTCCCGTGCCCGACGTCGGGTACGGAAGGCTCCGGGCGGGTTGTCGGCGCGGCGCTACCAGTGCAACTGCGCGCGCAGGCCGAGGACTTCGGCATCGGCAGGCACTGCGCGCCGCTCGGCGTCGATGCGGGTGGCGTTGAAGCTCAGCCGCAGGTGCGCGCCGCAGGCCCAGTTCACCCCGAGGGTAAACGCGTCCATGCGTCCGCCGGCGACGCCGGCGTCGTCGAGGTCCAGCGCGTCGAGGCGGGCGGCAAGCTGCCACTGGCCGCAGGACCCATCGGGCGCGGCGGCGCGCGGCAGCGCGTCGCGGTAGCTCCAGTTCGCCCCGCCCAGGCCATAGACCGCGCTGAGGTAGGCGCCGCGGGCGCGGTGAGCGGGCGCGGTGCGGCGTTCGATGCGGCCATCCAGATATTCGGCCTGCAGTTTCAGCGCGCCCGACAGCCACAGGAATTCCACGCCTCGCGCGGCGTAGCGCTCGGCATCGGGGAATCTTCCGGTGTCGAGGAGGCGCTGGTCGGAAAGATCGGCATACGGGCGCGCGCTCAGGCGCAGCGAGGCGTCGGGAACTTCATGCCCGGCGTAGGCCAGCCCAAGGTGCAGGGTGCGCTGCGGCGTGCGGATCGGCGCCCAGGTGGCGCGCAAAGCGTGGCCGCGCCCCTGCGCCCCGCCTGCGGCAAGCTTGCGATCGAATGCGCCGGCATCGAGGCTCCAGACCTCGCTGCCGTAGCGGTAGCCGACTCCAGCGCGCCGACCGATGGCCAGCGCGCCGGTGGCCGCGGCGCGCGAGATGAAATCGGTGCTGCGCGAAGAGGTCAGCTCTTCGAGCCCGAACGGCTGCTTGTACTGCCCGAGCTGCAGGGAATGGCCTTTGGTGAAATCCAGGGCCGCTGCGACATCGAGCCAGCGCCGGGCGCGCAGGTCGTAGCCCAGCTCCCAGCCCAGGCGGCCCGGACCGGTTCCGTTGAGGACCAGTTCGGCGCGGCGGATGCCGGTGTCCTCGCGGCGGGCCGAGGCGAACGGCGCGCCGTGGTAGTGGTACCGATCGGCCTGCAGCAAGGCTTCGAGCCGGAGGCGGTCGCCGGCCACGTGCGACAGGTCCTGTCCGAAGCCGTCGGACAGTGCGAGCAGAAGCAGGGGCGCGGCGAGCGCGGCGGCGTGGCGCTTCATGGCGGACGATGGGGAAACGTGGGAAAGCGCCGCGCAGTATGACGGCTCGGCAACCTCCGGGCATCCGCTGCGGCGCGAAGCACAACCTATGGCACAGGTCACGTTTCCGGATCCGCACTAGTCTGGTTCGCAAACCTCAACCCGCCTTGCACGATGCGCGGCCCACCTCCGTCGGCGCCGCGCGTGCGCCGTACCGTTTCCGCTCCCGGAGTCTTCCATGCTGTCCATCAAGAACCTCTCCAAGACCTACGCCAACGGCGTCGCGGCGCTCACCGGCGTCTCGCTTGATATTCCGACCGGCATGTTTGGATTGCTGGGGCCGAACGGCGCGGGCAAATCCACCCTGATGCGCACCATCGCCACGCTGCAGGATCCGGACTCGGGCACCATCCACCTCGGCGATCTCGACCTGCTGGCGAACAAAGCCGAGGCGCGGCGGCGGCTGGGCTATCTGCCGCAGGAGTTCGGGGTGTACCCGAAGGAGCCTGCGATCACCATGCTCGACCACTTCGCCATGCTCAAGGGCATCGTGAACGCCAGCGAGCGGCGCGAGGTGGTGGAGGCGCTGCTGCGGCAGGTAAACCTCTGGGAAGTGCGCGGGCAGAAGCTGGGCGGCTTCTCCGGCGGCATGCGCCAGCGCTTCGGCATCGCGCAGGCGCTGCTCGGCGATCCGGCGCTCATCATCGTGGACGAGCCCACCGCAGGGCTCGATCCGGAGGAACGCAACCGCTTCCTCAACCTGCTTTCGGAAATCGGCGAGCACGTCGTGGTGATCCTCTCCACCCACATCGTCGAAGACGTGACCGACCTGTGCCCGCGCATGGCGATCATCTCGCGCGGCCAGGTGCTGCTCAGCGGCGAACCGCGCGAGGCCATGGCTTCGCTGGAAGGCCGGGTGTGGCGCAAGACCGTGACCAAGGCCGCGCTGGCGGGCCATCTGGAAAACCTCACCGTGCTGTCCACCCGGCTGGTGGGCGGCCAGCCGGTGATCCATGTGCTTGCCGACGCGCGCCCGGAGGAAGGCTTCGAGGCCATCGCGCCGGACCTGGAAGACGTGTACTTCGGCCGCCTGCGCGCGCAGGCCGCTGCCGTTTCCGTCGCCGCCTGAGGAGCGCCCATGTTCCGCTCCATCTTCGCCTTCGAGCTGCGCCAGCAGTTCGCCAACCCGGTGTTCTGGGTGGTGTTTTCGGTCTTCGCCCTGCTCGCCTTCGGCGCCGCCAGTTCCGATGCGGTGCAGCTGGGTGGCGGCATCGGCAACGTCAACCGCAACGCGCCCTATGTCATCGTCTTCCTGCTGGGCGGCTTCATCTCGCTGGCGATGCTGCTGGCGGTGATCTTCATCGGCGGGGCGGCGCTGCGCGATTTCGACAACCGCACCGCCGAGCTGTTCTTCACCACGCCGGTGAAAAAGCGCGACTACCTGTTCGGCCGCTTCGCCGGCGGTCTCTCCATGGCCGGGCTGATCATGCTGGGCGTCGCGCTCGGCATCCTGGCCGGCACCTTCATGCCCTGGGTGGATCCGCAGCGACTCGGCCCGACCACGGCCGCGCCCTACCTCTGGGCGCTGGCGGTGCTGATCCTGCCCAACCTGTTCTTCATGGGTGCGCTGCTGTTCTGCCTGGCGGTGGCCACGCGCTCGATGCTGATGACCTATGTCGGCGTGATCGCTTTCCTGGTGTTCAACCTCGTTACCGGCACGCTGACGGCCGATCTCGACACGCGCTGGATCGGCGCGCTGATCGATCCCTACGGCATGGCGGCGGTGGAGGAGGCGACGCGCTACTGGTCGATCAGCGAGCGCAACACGCTGATCCCGCCATTGTCCGGCTCGCTGCTGATCAACCGCGCGATCTGGATGGCGCTGGGCGCGCTGCTGCTGTGGGCGGCGTGGCGGCTGTTCCGCACCGACCGCGAGGGCTGGACCCTGCGCCGGCGCAGAACCACCGCCGCGGCGTCGCCGGCCGCATCGCCGCGCGGCGCCGCGCTCGCGATACCCGCGGTCACGCTCGCCACCGGGCCGGCGGCGCAGGTGCGCCAGTTCCTGCACCAGGCCGCGTTCGACCTCAAGGGCGTGCTGCGCGGCGTGCCGCTGCTGGTGATGGGACTGTTCGGGCTGATGATCCTGATCGTCAACCTCGCCTTCGGCATGGAAATGTTCGGCACCCCGCGCTATCCGACCACGGCCACCATGGTCGACCTGATCACCGGCTCCTATTCGCTGTTCCTGCTGATCATCGTGGTGTTCTACGCCGGCGAGCTGGTGTTCCGCGAGCGCGGCGCGCGCATCGCCGAAGTCACCGACGCCTATCCCAACGCCGACTGGATCGCGCTGGCCTCCAAGCTGGTGGCGCTCACCGGCGTGGTGCTGCTGTTCTATGCCTCGGGCATCGCGGTGACGATCGTCTACCAGCTCATCCGCGGCGGCGTGGAGATCGAGCCCGGGCTGTACCTGTCGCGGATGCTGATCGAGTGCTCCGGCTTCGTGCTGATGGGCGTGCTGGCGCTGTTCCTGCAGGTCATCAGCAACAACAAGTTCATCGGCTATCTGCTGATGCTGGTGTATCTGGTGCTGCGCGCGACGATGGGCTTCCTCGATTTCGACGACCTGCTCTATCGTCCGTTCGGCACGCCGCCCCTGCCCTATTCGGACATGAACGGCTACGGCCACTTCCTCATCGGCTGGGCCTGGCTGCGGCTGTACTGGGGCGCGTTCGCGGCGCTGCTGTTCGTGGCCGGCCTGCTGTTCTGGGTGCGCGGCAACCGCGCCACGTTCCCCGAGCGCCTGCGCGAGGCGCGCCGCCGCCTCGCACCCGGCCCGGCGGTCGCGGCGGCGCTGGCGCTGGCGGTTTTCGCCGGCAGCGGCCTTTTCATCTTCCACAACACCCACCGGCTCAACGAGTATGTGCCGGGTGACGTGGCGCTGGACCGTCAGGCGGACTACGAGAAGAAGTACCGCCAGTACAAGGGCATCGCCCAGCCGCGCATCACCGAAATGCGGGTGGACGTGGACCTGCATCCGGAGACGCGCACCGCGAACGTGCGCGGGCACTATCGGCTGAAGAACCGCCACGCCCAAGCCATCAACGAGCTGCACGTCGTGGTGCCGGCGGGATTCCGCGACAGCCGGCTGGTGCTGGAATTCGCCCCGCACGAAGTCGTGCTGCAGGACGAGGTGCTCGACTACGCGATCTACCGGCTCGACCAGCCGCTCGCCCCGGGCGCGGAAATGGACTTCGACTTCCGCCTGACGCTGGGACAGGCGGGCTTTCCCAACGTCCGCGCCCAGACCGCCATCGTGGACAACGGCAGCTTCTTCAACAGCTTCGTATTCCCGCAGTTCGGCTACATCGAGTCGTTCCAGATCGAGGACCGCAACGAGCGGCGCAAGCGCGACCTGGGCGAGGTGCCTCGCATGGCCTCGATCGACGACGAGGCGGCACGCGCCAACACCTACATTTCCAGCGACGCCGACTGGCTGCGCTTCGAGACCACGGTCTCCACCGCGCCCGACCAGATCGCGCTGGCGCCGGGCTACCTGCAGAAGGAGTGGACGGAAAACGGGCGGCGTTACTTCCACTACACGATGGACGTGCCGATGCTCAATTTCGCCGCCTGGCTGTCGGCGCGCTGGGAGGTCTCGCGCGGGGAGTGGAACGGATTGCCGATCGAGGTCTATCACGACCCCAGGCATGCCTGGAACGTCGAACGCATGATCGAGGCCGCGCAGAAGTCGCTGGACTACTTCAGCACCCACTTCACGCCCTACCAGCACCGCCAGCTGCGCATCCTGGAGTTCCCCGGCTACGCCGGTTTTGCCCAGGCCTTCGCCAATACCGTGCCCTATTCGGAAGCCATCGGCTTCGTCACCGACCTGCGCGACGCGGAAAAGATCGACTACGTGTTCTACGTCACCGCGCACGAGGTCGCGCACCAGTGGTGGGCGCACCAGGTGATCGGCGCCAACGTGCAGGGCTCCACCATGCTGTCCGAATCGCTCGCGCAGTATTCGGCGCTGATGGTGATGGAGAAGGAATACGGCCGCGCGCGGATGCGCAGGTTCCTCAAGTACGAGCTCGACAAATACCTGATGTCGCGCGCCATGGAAAAGCGCGACGAGCAGCCGCTGGCGCGGGTGGAGAACCAGCAGTACATCCACTACAACAAGGGCTCGCTGGTGTTCTACGCGCTGCGCGATGCGATCGGCGAGGACACGCTCAACGCCATCCTCAAGCGCTTCCTCGAAGACAAGGGCTACCAGCAGCCGCCCTACACCACCAGCCGCGAGCTGCTCGCCTATCTGCGCGAAGGCACGGACGCGAAATTCCACCCGCTGATCGAGGACCTGTTCGAGAAGATCGTGTTCTTCGACAACCGTGCGGTGGAGGCCACGGCGGTGAAGCGCGAGGACGGCAAGTACGCGGTGACGCTGAAACTGCACGCGGCAAAGTTCGAGGCCGACGGGCAGGGCAAGGAAACCGAGGTGCCGGCCGCCGGGGAAATCGAGGTCGGCATCTTCGCGCGCCCCGAAGGCGGCAGCGAGAACGAGGAAACGGTGCTGTACCTGTCCCGCCACCCGTTCAGCCAGACCGAAACCACGCTGGATCTGGTGGTGGATGGCAAACCCTGGGACGCCGGCATCGATCCCTACAACAAGTTGATCGACCGGGTTTCCGGCGACAACCGCCGGCGCGTCAGCCTGAAGTGATCCGGGCCTTGCGCGCCTGCCGCAATCGCGCAGGCGCGCGGCGACGGATCAGAACGGCAGGGACAGGCTCGAGTCCACCGCCAGGAGCTGCTCGCGGAAAACCTGCTGGATGCGCGCCAGCGCGGCCTCGTCATCGGCATCGAAGCGCAGCACCAGACAGGGCGTGGTGTTGGAGCAGCGCACCAGGCCCCAGCCGTCCGGCCAGTCGGCGCGCACGCCGTCGATGGTGGAGAGCTTGGCGCCCTCGAAGCTGGCCTGGGCCACGAATTTCTCGATGTAGGCGTAGTGCGCGCCCTCCTCCATCGGCACCTTGAGCTCGGGCGTGCAGGCGCCCTTGGGCAGCTCGGCGAAGACTTCTTCCGGGCTGCGGTCGTCGGCGGCAAGGATTTCCAGCAGTCGCGCGGCCGAATAGATGCCGTCGTCGAAACCGAACCAGCGTTCGCGGAAGAAGAAGTGGCCGCTCATCTCGCCCGCGAGCTCGGCGTCGGTCTCGCGCATCTTGGCCTTGATGAGGGAGTGCCCGGTCTTCCACATGATCGGGCTGCCACCGTTGCGCAGGATCTGCCCGGCCAGGTGGCCGGTGCACTTGACGTCGTAGATGATCGTGGCGCCGGGATTGCGGATCAGCACGTCGCGCGCGAACAGCATCAGCAGGCGGTCGGGGAAGATCACCTCGCCCTGCCGGGTGACCACGCCGAGGCGGTCGCCGTCGCCGTCGAAGGCAAGGCCGAGATCGGCGTCGAACTTCTGAACGAAATGGGTCAGATCGCGCAGGTTTTCCGGCTCGCTCGGATCGGGGTGATGGTTGGGGAACTCCCCGTCGATGTCGCAATAGAGCGGCACCACTTCGGCTCCGATGGCTTCCAGCACCTGCGGCCCGATGGCTCCGGCGACGCCGTTGCCGGCGTCCACGACCACCTTGAGCGGGCGCTCGAGCTGCACGTCCGAGGCGATGCGCGAGATGTACTCGGACGATACGTCCATGCTCTGCAGACCGCCGCCGCCTTCGCGGTCGAGCAGGCCGTCGACGATGCGGTAGTAGAGGTCTTCGATCGCCGCACCCGACAGGGTTTCCCCGCCCAGCACGATCTTGAAGCCGTTGTAGTCGGGCGGGTTGTGGCTGCCGGTGACGGCCACGCAGGAGCCGGTCTGGAGCTGGTAGCTGGCGAAATAGACCACCGGGGTAGGCGCCATGCCGATGTCGATGACGTCGCGACCGGCCAGGCGCAGGCCCTCGATCAAGGCGCCGGAAAGCTCGGGACCGGACAGGCGCCCGTCGCGCCCGACCACGATTTCCTGCAGGCCGCGCTCGGCCATCACCGTGCCGATCGCCTGCCCGATCAGGCGCGCGATGTCGTCGCTCAGGGTCTTTCCGAGCACGCCGCGTATGTCGTAGGCGCGGAAGATGCTGCGGTCCAGCGCCAGGGTCGGCTTGGGCGCCGCGGCGGGCGCGGGCGCGACCTTCGGCGTCGGGCGCGATGCGGCATCGGTCGGCGCCGCTCTTTCTTCACCGGCTTGACGCAGGGTTTCGGCGAACGTGGGTTCGACCTGCGCGCCGCGCCCGCTCATGCGCTGCAGGGCCTTGAGCAGCTTCCACACCAGCAGGGCGGCCAGGATCAGGGCACCTGCCGCCATGCCGAGCTGGGTCGACATCGAGTAGGGCAGGGTGGACACGAATTCGGGCGCGGCGGTGGCGACCTGCAGCGCGATGCCTTCCACGTCGGTCACGCGGGTCGCAAAGCGCAGGCTTTCGTCACCCGATTGCAGTAGCACGCGCTGACCGCTGCGCAGTTCCAGATAGCCGCCGGGCAGCGCGGTGGACGTGGCGGCTTCGGTGATCGTTTCCAGCGGCAGCACGCCGTAGCCCACCGCGAGGGGCACACCGTCGTCGCCGAGGATGGGAGCCGCCAGGCCCAGCGACAGCGCGTCGCCCTTGCCGACCACGCCGACGCGGCTGCTGCGCTCGTTGACCGCTGCCGTCAGCAGCGCGAGCTTGCCGAACCCGACGGCGGCCATTTCCTCGGAAAACGGCTTGTCCAGCGAGGGCTCGTAGAGCGCGATGTCGTTGACGTCCGGCCAATCCTTGCGCAGGCGCTCCACGGCGTCCTCGAAGGCGCCTGCGGCCACGTCGGCGCGCAGGTGCGGCTCCTTTATCGCGTCGTCGAGGCGCTCCCGCACGCTGCGCACGCGAGCGGCGATTTCCGCTGCGGCACCTTCGCGCAACTGTTCCAGGCGCGGCCCGACCGACTCGGCGCTGGACGCCTGCCAGATCTGCCACAGCAGGACCAGCCCGCCGAACAGCGCCAGCAGCGCGAAGACCCCCATGATGCCGATGCTTGCCTGCGGCGACAGCTGCAAGGCTTCGCGTGGCTCGTTCTTGCTGCGCTTTGCCATCCGTTTCCCCTGGACGCCTGATCCTGCGCTCAACCGGTTCCCGTATGCCCGAATCCGCCTGCACCGCGCGCGCTCGGATCAAACGCATCGACCGTCACCAGGCGCGCCCGCCCAATGGGCATCAGCACGAGCTGCGCGACGCGGTCGCCGGGAGCGATGGTAAAGGGCTTGTCGCTGCGGTTCCACAGACTGAGCATCAGCGGACCCTGGTAATCCGAATCGATGAGGCCGACGAGGTTGCCCAGCACCAGCCCGTGGCGGTGCCCGAGGCCCGAGCGCGGCAGCACCAGCGCGCACCAGGCCGGGTCGGCGATGTGGATCGCAAGTCCGGAAGGCACCAGTTCGCCCTGGCCGGGCGCCAGCGTCAGCGGCGCCTCGACCATGGCGCGAAGGTCCAGCCCGGCGGAACCGGCGGTGGCGTAGTCGGGCAGCGGAAACTGCGCGCCCAGCCGCGCATCGAGCAGCCGTACGGCGACTTCGGGGCAAGCGGCCGAAGGCTGGGCGGGGGGCGGCGTGGACAGGGTCATGGGCGGGCTTGCAGACGCTGGGCGATGAGGGACAGCAACTCGCGTGCCACCTGCGCCTTGTCGGCGCGTCCGATCTCCTGTCGGCCTCCGGGCCACAGCACGGTGAGCGCGTTGGCGTCGGCATCGAAGCCGGTGCCTTCCTCGCCGACCCGGTTGGCGGCGATCAGGTCCAGGCGCTTGCGCTCCAGCTTGTCCAGCGCGTAGCGCTCCACGTCGCAGGTTTCGGCGGCGAAACCGACCACGAAGGGCCGTTCCTGCCGCGCCGCGACCTCGGCGAGGATGTCGGGATTCTGCACCAGCTCCAGCACCAGGCCGCCGTCTCCGCGCTTCTTGATCTTGTCCCGGCTCGCCTGGCGCGGGCGGAAATCGGCGACCGCCGCAGTGGCAATGAAGAGGTCGGCACCGGATACCCGACCCGTCACCGCCTCGCGCATCTGCTCGGCGCTGCGCACCGCGATGCGTTCCACGCCGGCGGGTGCGGGCAGGTTCACCGGACCGGACACCAGGGTCACGCGCATGCCCAGCCGCTGCGCCTCGGCGGCGATGGCGTAGCCCATGCGGCCGGAACTGCGGTTGCCGAGGTAGCGCACCGGATCGAGGTCCTCGACCGTGGGGCCGGCGGTCAAAAGCAGGTTTCGCCCGGCAAGAACCGCGGCGGCGGCGGGATCGGGCGCGGGTGCCAACGCGGCCGCGGCGATCGCGGCCGGCTCCCACATGCGCCCGGCGCCGGTTTCCCCGCAGGCCTGCCCGCCTTCGTCCGGCCCAAGCACCGTCGCGCCGCGCGCAACCAGCGTGTCCAGATTGGCCTGCACCGCGGCGTGTTCCCACATCACCCGGTTCATCGCCGGCGCCAGAAACAGCGGCGCCTCGGTGGCCAGGCACAGCGTCGTCAAAAGGTCATCCGCCTGCCCCTGCGCCAGCCGCGCGATGAGGTCGGCCGAGGCCGGCGCGATCAGCACGCGCTGCGCCCAGCGCGCCAGCTCGATGTGGCCCATCGAAGCCTCGGCGGCGCTGTCCCAGAGCGAGGTGCGCACCGGTTCGCCGGAGAGCGCCTGGAAGGTGAGCGCGGTGACGAAACGTTCGGCGTTCTCGGTCAACACCACGCGCACCTGCGCGCCGCGCTCGCGCAGGCGGCGGACCAGATCGGCGGCCTTGTAGGCGGCGATGCCCCCGCTCACGCCGAGCAGGATGCGCTGCGGCGTGTCGTTCACGGTGCCGCTCCCGGGCCGCAATCGCGTGGCCGCATCGGAAAAGTCCTAGGCAGAAACAAGGCGATCAGCTTACTTCAAACCCGTGCGCGCGCTGATTCCCGCGGTGCAGGCGAAAGGAAATGATGCTTCCGGACCCACGGGAGGACGACATGAACCTGCGAGAATGGCCGGCCGAAGAGCGGCCGCGCGAGAAACTGCTGGCGCGCGGGCCGCAGGCGCTTTCCGACGCCGAGCTGCTGGCGGTCTTCTTCGGCACCGGCCTGCCCGGGCGCAACGCCATCGATCTGGGGCGCGAACTGCTGGCGCGCCGCGGCGGCCTGCGCGGCCTGCTTTCGCTGACGGGTTCGGAACTGGTGCGAGAATCCGGGCTGGGTCCGGCGCGCGCCGCGCGTCTGGTGGCGGCGCTGGAGCTGGCCACCCGGCACCTCGCCACCCGGCTGGACCGCCCCGGCGCGATCGCCCACCCGCGCCACGCCGGCGAATACTTCCGCGCCCGGCTGCGCGACCGCACCCGCGAGGTGTTCGCCTGCCTGTTCGTGGACACCAGGCACCGCCCCATCGCGATGGAGGAACTGTTCCACGGCACGCTGGACAGCAGCGAGGTACACCCGCGCGAAGTGGTCAAGCGCGCGCTGGAGCACAACGCCGCCGCCGTGGTGTTCGCGCACAACCACCCCAGCGGCGTGGCCGAGCCCAGTGCCGCCGACCGCACCCTCACCCACGCGCTGCGCGAGGCGCTGACGCTGGTGGGCGTGCGCGTTCTGGACCACTTCGTCATCGGCGACGAAGTGACCAGCTTCGCCGAGCGGGGCTGGCTGTGAACGCGGCGGCGATGATCCGCGTCGGCGACCGGCGGGTGCTGGTGGGTCCGCGGCGCGCGGCTACACTGCACCCACCGTTCCGCACGATGCACGACCCGATGACTCCGATCCGCCCATTCCGCGACATCGCGCCCCGACTCGGCGCCCGCGCCTACGTCGATCCGGCCGCCTGCGTGATCGGCGACGTCGAGCTGGGCGAAGACGCTTCGGTCTGGCCCGGCGCGGTGCTGCGAGGCGACGTGAACTTCATCCGCGTGGGTGCGCGCACCAGTCTCCAGGACGGCAGCATCGTGCACGTCAGCCACGACGGCCCCTACACCCGCCCGGGCGGGTTTCCCGCGATCATCGGCTCGGACACCACGGTGGGCCACGGCGTGATCCTGCACGGCTGCACGGTGGGCAACTTCTGCCTGATCGGGATGCGCGCCACCGTGCTCGATGGCGCCGTGGTGGAAGACTACGGATTCGTCGGCGCCGGCGCGCTGGTGCCTTCCGGCAAGACCGTGGCTTCGGGCGAGCTGTGGCTGGGCAACCCGGCGCGCTGCGTGCGCCGGCTCGACGAGCGCGAAATGGAGTCGCTGCGCTACAGCGCCGCGCACTACGTCCGACTCAAGGACACCTATCTGGCCATGGCCGGCGGCTGAGAGATCCTGAATTTCCCCGCTCGGGGCCCGGCCGGGGATGGCCGGCCGCATATCGATCCGGCAGGTAACTGATCCGCAGCACCCGCTCCAGCGCGATGATTGATGGCGCCGGACCGGGTCTGATTGAGCGCGCGGGCGTGTGCCTGACGGGCTTCGTACCTCTTCTCCGACCATCAGGACACCGCGCAGCGCGGGGCGGATGAGAGATGGGTATTGCAGGTTCATTGCAGGCGACCTCGAACGAAGAAGGTGGCCAGCGACAGCGTCGCCAGCGCGATGAGCGCCAGCGGCCAGAGGCTGGCCAGAGCCTCGCCGGGCGGCAGGGCCTTCAGGAAGCTGCCTTCGACGATGACCAGGAAGTGGGTGAGCGGAATGGCCTGCGCCAGCCACTGCAGCACCAGCGGCATGTTTTCCACCGGGGTGGCGAAGCCCGACATCAGCACCGCGGGCACGCCGATGGCGAAGGCGCCCAGGATGGCCTGTTGCTGGGTCATGCTGACGGCGGAAATCATCAGGCCGATGCCCACCACCGAGGCGATGAAGAGCACCAGACTGGCGAGCAGCAGGGTGAAGGAGCCGGTGAACGGGATACCGAACAGGAGGACGCCGGCACCGACCATGAACAGGCCCAAGGCGGTGCCGATGACCAGCGCCGGCAGCGACTTGGAGACAATGATCTCGGGCGTCGAGGTGGGCGAGACCAGCAATTGATCGAAGGTGCCCAGCTCGCGTTCGCGCGCGATCGACAGCGAGGTGATGAGCAGCGCGCTGAACAGGGCCAGGATCCCCGTAAGGCCTGGCACAATGAACCAGCGGTAGGTCAGGTTCGGGTTGAACCAGTGGCGCGTCACCGCGGGCGCGGGTGCCTGCGCCCCCGGGGTCACTTCCGCGCCGACGTCGGCGGCGATGGCGGAAAGATAGGCCACGGTGATCTGGCCCGAGTTGCTGCGCCGCCCGTCCACCAGCACCTGGACCTTGCCGCTGCCGCCCGCGGCGATGGCGCGCGAGAAGTCGCCCGGGATGGACAGGGCCGCGATCACCTCGCCGCGGTCGATCATCGCGTGCATCCGCTGCGGGTCGTCCACGCGGTGCACCCGGCGGATGAAGCGCGCGCTGTCCAGGCGCTGCACCAGCTCGTGCGACCACTGTCCGCCGTCCTGGCTGTAGACCGCAATCTCCACGTTGCGCACTTCCAGCGTCGCGGCAAAGGCGAATACCACGAGTTGCAGGATCGGCGGCACGAACACCACCATGCGGCTGCGCGGATCGCGCAGCACGCTGAGCACCTCCTTGATGAACTGGGCGCGCAGGCGGGTGAAGCTGAAAAAGGAGCCGGCCATGGCGCTACTCCAGGCTCTTGCGCGTGGCGCGCTTGGCGATGAGGAAGAACAGCGCGCCGATCGCCGCCATGGCCGCCAGGTTGGGCAGGAACACCGCCCAGATGTCCCCGGCGAGGAACACGGTCTTGAGCGAACTGACGAAATAACGCGCCGGAACGATCCGCGTGGCCATCCGGATCGGCGCCGGCATGGCGTCGATCTCGTAGAGGAAGCCCGAGAGCATGAAGGCCGGCAGGAAGCCGGTGAAGAGAGCAATCTGCGCCGCCAGGAACTGGTTGCGCGCGAGCGAGGAGATGAGCAATCCCTGCCCCAGCGCGGGCACCATGAACACCGCCGAGAGCAGCAGCAGCGCCGCCAGCGAGCCGCGCAGCGGCACGTCGAACGCGAACACCGCCAGCGCCGCCGCGCCCAGGGTGGAGGCCATGCCGAGAACAAAGTAAGGCAGGAGCTTGCCGATCAGGATCTCGGCCACCGAGGCCGGGGTGGAGAGCACCGCCTCCATGGTGCCGCGCTCCCACTCGCGCGCCACCACCAGCGCCGTGAGCATGGTGCCGATGATGGTCATGACGATGGCGATGGCACCGGGGATCAGCGCGCGCCGGCTTTCCAGCTCGGGATTGAACCAGAAGCGCGGCTCCAGCACGACCGGCTGGGACGGGGCGCCCACTTCCAGCCCGGCGCGCCAGGCCTGGACCACGCCGCGGGCGTAGTTATCGACGTAGTTGGCGGTATTGGGGTAGGAGCCGTCGGTGACGATCTGCACCAGCGGCTCGTGGCCTCGCTGCGCCAGGCGCTGCTCGAAGTCCTGCGGGATCACGACGTAGCCGCGCAGGGCACCGGACACCAGCGCGTCCTCGACCTCGCGCCGGTCGTGCCCAAAGCGCACGTCGAGAAAGCGCGTGCCGGAAAACGCAGCGGCCAGCTCCTGGGCGGTGGCACCGGGCGACTCCAGCACCACGCCGACGCGTACATCCTTCGCATCCAGGGACACCGCATAGGCGAACAGCAGCAGGAGCACCACGGGTAGCACGAAGGCGATCAACAGGGTGGATGGATCGCGCAGCGCCTGCCGGCTTTCCTTGAGCACCAGCGCCAGCAGGCGTTGTAGATCGAAGCGGCGCAGCTCGGGCGCACCGGACCGCTCGGATGCGATGCTCATGCAGCGGCCTCCAGTGCTTGATCGGCGGTCTCGACCAGATGGATGAAGGCGTCCTCCATCGTCGGGTCCGGGCGATCCGGTCGGATCGCCATGCGTTTCAGTGCATCGGGCGTGTCCAGCGCGATCAGGCGCGCGCGCGACAGCATGGCGACGCGGTCGCAATATTCGGCCTCATCCATGAAATGCGTGGTGACCATGATGGTCACGCCCTTGCGCGCCAGGCCGTTGATGTGAGTCCAGAACTCGCGCCGCGTGATCGGGTCGACGCCGGAGGTCGGCTCGTCCAGGAACAGCACCGGCGGTCGGTGCATCAGCGCGCAGGCCAGCGCCAGGCGCTGCTTGTGCCCGAGCGGCAGCGAATTCGGCGTGGCCGACAGCCAGTCGCCCAGGTCGAAGGTCTCGATCATCTCGGCGATGCGCTGGCGGCGGACCTCGCCCTCCAGCCCGTAGACGCCGGCGGAGAACTCCAGGTTCTGCTGCACCGACAGCAGGCCATAGAGCGAGAACTTCTGTGCCATGTAGCCGAGCCGGCTCTTGGCCGCACCGGTGGCGTGGCGCAGGTCGTGTCCGACCACCTGCGCTTCGCCCGCGGTCGGCTTGAGCAGGCCGCAGAGCATCTTGAATGTCGTCGACTTTCCGGCACCATTGGGGCCGAGCAGGCCGAAAATCTCGCCCCTGTGCACCTCGAAGCTGACATTGTCCGTGGCGGTGAAGTCGCCGAAGCGCTTGGTCAGGTTGCGGCAGGACACCGCGACATCCGAACCCAGCTCGACCGGCGGCAGGCGCTCGGCGAGCTGTGAGGTGCCCCCCGGGCCGCCGCCCAGGAGATCGATGAAGGCGTCTTCGAAGCGTGCCGGCACCTGGGCCAACTCAAGCCCTGCGGTGTCGGCGAGCGTCTGCACCGGAGTGCGATCCGCGCCCTCGCGCAGCACCAGGCGCACGCCCGCGCCCTGGATCACGCCGTCGCTCACGCTCGGAAGATCCAGCGCCTCGGTCAGCAGGGTGCGGCGGCGCGTTCCGGCGTTCTCCAGCCGGAAGCTGCGACCCTTGAGCTGCGCCGTGAGCTCGCCCGGCGGGCCGTCGAACAGCAGCCGGCCCTCGTTGAGCAGCAGCACGCTCTCGCAGCGCTCGGCCTCGTCCAGATAGGCGGTGGACCAGACCACGGCCATGCCTTCGTCGGTCAGTGCCTGCACCATGCGCCAAAGATCCTGGCGGCTGACCGGATCGACGCCGACACCCGGCTCGTCCAGCAGCAGCACGCGCGGGCGCGCCATCAGGGCACAGGCCAGCCCCAGCTTCTGCTTCATGCCGCCGGACAGCTTGCCCGCCAGACGCTTGGTGAACGGGACCAGGCGGGTGAAGTCGAGCAGTTCGGCGAACAGTGCGTCCGTGCCGTCCGCGCCGATTCCACGCAGCCGCGCGTACAGGCGCAGGTTCTCCATCACCGTCAGGTCTTCGTAGAGGCCGAAGCGCTGCGGCATGTAGCCGGTGACGGCGTGGATCGCCTCGTTGTCGGCCACGGTGTCGAAGCCCGCGACGGTGACACGGCCGGAGCCGGGATTCAGCAGACCGGTGAGGATGCGCATCAGGGTGGTCTTGCCGGCGCCGTCCGGCCCGACCAGGCCGGTCAGGCGGCCGTACCGGATCTGCGCGTCGAGTCCGCGCAGCGCTTCGATGGCACCGAAGCGCTTGTGCAGCGACTCGATGCGTACCGCGACCGGATCGACCTCCGGCGCGGAGAGAGCGAGGGTGTCCATGGCTCAGTTCGCTGCCGGCGGTCGATCGCCCGGCGTTCCATCCACCTCGATGGTCACCGGCATGCCCTGGCGCAGGGCCGCGTCGCCATCTTCCAGCACGATGCGCAGGCGATAGACCAGATCGGTGCGCAGGTCGGTGGTTTCCACGGACTTGGGCGTGAACTCGGCGCGCGGGGAGATGAAGCCGACCCGGCCGCGGTAGGTGCGTTCCGACGAGTCGCTGCGCACGCGCACGGGCACGCCCGGCGCAATCCGGCCCAAATCCGTTTCCCCCACGTAGGCGCGGACGTAGACCGGCGCGTCCAGGCTCAGGCGATAGACCGGACTCTGGCTCGCGACCATGCTGCCCGGCTCGCGAATCCGGACGCTGATCGTTCCGGCGCTGGGTGCAACCAGCACCGTGTCGTCCAGCGCCGTCGCGGCCTGGGCCCGTACGGCCTGCGCCGCCGCAAGGCGGGCTTCCCCGGCTGCGATGTCTTCCTGGCGGAATCCTTCCTGTGCCTGGGAGAGCGCGGCGCGCGCCGCGGCGACCGCCGCCACGGCCTGGTCGCGCGCGGTCCGGGCGGCGTCCACGGTGCGCTGGCTGCTTGCTCCGGTGGTCAGAAGCTCGTGCTGGCGGCGGAAGTTGGCTTCGGCGTCGGTCGCCAGCGCCTGGGCCTGCTTGACCGCTTCGCGCGCCTGGGTGACTTCCTGCGGACGAAGCCCTGCTTGCAGCTTGGCGAACTCCGCCTGCGCCAGGGCCACGGACGCATCCGCGGCCGCGAGTGCATCCCGGAACGGCCGGTCGTCGAGTTCCGCCAGCGGCGCACCGACCTCGACCCGATCGCCTTCATCGGGATGCATGGCCTGCACTCGGCCGGACTGGCGGAATGCCAAATCGACCTCGCGAATCTCCACGTTGCCGTACAGACGCAGCGTTCCCGCGTCCTGCGTGGACCGCTGATTCCACGCCACCAGCAGGCCGGCCGCCACGAGGGCGAGCGCGGCAATGACCGCGATCCGGCGCTTCATGGGCGCACCTCGATGCCGCGCCGATAGAGGATGAAAATGGCCGGTGCGCGCTCGCGCATGCGCTCCGGGTATCCCTCGAGCGTGGCCTGGATCACCAGACCCTGGATCGAGCCGATGAACTGGACTGCCGCCGCAGCCACATTGACCGAAGCGTCCACCTGACCGGCATCCTTGGCACGTTCCAGCAGAGTCGTGATCCGCCCCGCGTAGTGTCGGATGAGGGCTTGGACGGCCCGCTTGGGCAAGGTGTCACCCGCGCGCTGGAGTTCACCGAAGAGCATCCGCGGCACGCCGGGATGGGAAGCCACGAAGTCGATGTGCGCAAGGAACACCGCTTCCAGCGCGGCGATCGGCGAGCCTGCCGCATCGCGTGCGGCATCCACCCGCGCCAGCAGGCGCTCGCTGACCCAGCCCATCACCGCTTCCAGGATGGAGTCCTTGGTGGGGAAGTGTCGGAACAGCGCGCCTTGGGTCAGGCCCATCCGCTGGGCAATGGCCGCGGTGGTGATCTCGGCGGGGTTCTGGTTGGCTGCCAGGTCGACGACGGCTTCGACCGTCGCGGCGCGGCGCTCGTCTGCGGGGAGGTACTTGGGGAGTGCGTCCATGGGCTTTTTGAAAGAAAGTAATTGATTACTATCTTACGCGCAGAAACACTTGCTGCAACCTGAATGGAAGTCGCGGCAAACGCATGCCGCCGCCACTCGATCCCTGACCCGCGGCGGTTCGTCTGTGTGCGCGGGCAAAGAGTCCGTCCATCGGCCGGAACGCCCGATGCGCGGGATCTGTCTGCACGCGGGGGGAGGCTCACGCAATGCGGGACGGGGAACCCGGCGACTACTCCCGGAACAAGCCGCTGGCAACGGGAGCGATTCCGCCTTTCCCATCCCGCATCAGGAACAGCACGCTCAATCCTTGCCGCGCCGCAAGGCGCATGCCGGCCTCGGGCCCCAGCACCATGAGGGCCGTGGCCCAGGCATCCGCCTGTGCGCACGTCGGTGCGACCACCGTGACCGACGCGGGGGAGGACGCGAGCGGCGCGCCGCGCCGGGGATCCATCGTGTGCGACAGGCGGTGACCCTGCACCGTCACCGTGTGCCGGTAATCCCCCGATGTGGCGACCGCGCCATCGTGCAGGCTCAGGATCGAGTGAGGCGCGCGCACGCCCGCCTCGGGCGCTTCGACCGCGATGGTCCAGGCTTCGCCGTCGGGGCGCAGGCCGAACGCGCGCATCTCGCCGTCGATGCCGACCAGGGCGGCGTCAATGCCGAACTCGCGCAGCACCTGCGCCAGCCGATCCACCGCGTAACCCTTGGCGACGCCGTTTAGATCCAGCATCAGGGCCTCCCGCTTGACCAGTCCGCCGGCGATCAACTCCACCACCTCGTGGGCGGGCCGGCGCATGGTGGCCAGCGCGCGGCGAATATCCGCTTCGTTCGCCGCGCCCTGGCCGAAGCCCCAGGCCTGGACGGCATCGCCCATGCCGATGTCGAAGGCGCCGCCCGACGCCCGGCCGACCTCCAGACCCACGGCAAGCACGCTCGCCAATTCCTCCGGCACCTCGAGGAGTTCTCCCACCGCGGCCCGGTTGATGCGCATCAGGTCGCTGTCGGCGCGCCAGGTGGACATTTGCCTGTCGACCCGCTCCACGGCGTCCTGCAGGGCCGCCTGCAGCGGGGTGACACCGAATTCCGGGGCAGTGTGAAAAACCGCCGACCATCGCGTTCCCATGGTCGGCCCGTTCAAGGCATGGCGGACCCATTCAGTAGATGTCTTCGACATAGCGTCCTCCGGCCTTGAGCATCGCGGGCGTCAGTCCGGCCGGCGCCAGGATGTCGCTCAGCGCCTCGGCCACGCCGCGCGCCATCTCGCGGCCCCCGCACACCATGACCCGCGCGCCCTGTCGGATGGCATCCACGATCCTTGGCGCATGTTCCCTCACGGCATCCTGCACGTACTGGGGCTGATCTGCCCGCGAGGCGGCCACGGTCAGATGATCCAGCCTGCCGTCATCGCGCCAGTGCGACAGTTCGTCCCGATAGAGGTAATCCGCGTCGGGGTGCCGCAGACCGAAGAACAGGTGAATCGGTCGGCGCGGCCGGTTGCTGCGGATGAATCCCGCCAGCGGCCCGACGCCCGTGCCCGCCCCGATCAGGATCAGAGGCGCCCGGCTGCCCCTGGCGTGGAATCCGGGATGGCGCCGCAGGAAGCCCTGGACCGTCTGTCCCGCCTCCAGCCGGGTGAGCTGGCCGGACGCCAGCCCGCCCGCCTGCCGGCGCACCACTATTTCGATGAATCCGTCGCGCGAGCCGGACGCCAGCGAATAAAGCCTTGGCACCGTCGATCCCTCCGGGACGATGCCCAGGAGATCGCCGGGTTCGAACCGCTGGAAACCCCGTCCGCTCACGCGCTGCCAGAGCGACGCCCGCGGGATCGCGAAGCGCAGGATCGACATCGGCACCTGGACGGTCGCGCCGTAGTCGCGCCGTTCCAGCAGGGTCAGCGCCTCGAGCGGCGGCAGCTTCGGCACATGGGAAAGCTCCAGGGGGATGCCGAGAACCTCGCCCAGCCTGCGGCCCCACCGGGCAAAATCCTGCGACGACTGGCGATCGATGGTGTCCAGGGGCATCAGGAGGGACCATCCTCTGGCGCGCGCCGCGTCCTCCACGGCGTGGGCAAAGGCGCAGAACGCGGGGAAGGTTCGGTCGCCAAAGCCCAGGACCGCCACCGGGGCCTGTGGCACTTCCTTCAGATTGCGGAGCCGCTCAAGGAAACCCTTGGCGGTCGCCGGCGCATCGCCCTCACCGTAGGTAGCGGCGAGAATCAGGAAGCGCCGGGCGCGCCGATGGACCGCGGACCGGAAGTTCGCCATCGAGGCGACGTGAACCGACTGCCCGGCATCGCGCAGGGCCTGGGCCAGGGTCGCGGCAAAACCCCAGGTGGAACCGCCCTCGGACCCGACGAGCAGGATGGTTTCCGCCTGCGCGGCAGGCGCGTTGGGCGCCAGTCGCGGGCGATCCCGGCGAGCGGAAAGCCAGACCATCAGGCCGGTGACGGCCAGGGCCGGAACCGACAGCGCCAGGAGCCCGAGCAAGAGTCCCAGCAGCGCTGCTCCCTGTCCGGTGTGCAGCAGGTAGATCGTTTCCGAAACGCGCTGCGTCAAACCCGCATCACGCCAGCCCAGCAGTAGCCCCGTGCCCTGATCCACATGGCCTGCCCCACGATCCGTCGTCAGGGTGAATACGTCCTCGGGATCGTCCGGTGCGGGAAAGCTCAGCTCCCGCAGCTCGGCCACCGATACCGCGCGCAGGGCCTCCATTTCGGCCAGCGCCAGCCCGCTCCGCCCGCTGACCGTGGCCGGTGCCGCAGGGCCGACTTCATCGAACACAATGAATTCGAAGGTTTCAGCCGACATCCAGAGCGCCGTCGCGGAGGAGAGCGTGAGACCCAGCACGGCGATCCTCGCCAGCTCCGTGTGTACGCGACGCGCGCCCGAATCGCGCAGGGGGCCGAACCAGTGCCTCCAACCGCCCGTGCGACGGGCCACCAGGAACGCTCCGGACAGGGACAGCAGGAGCATCGCCATCGCACCGGCCGCCACCGCCACGCGGCCACCGTCGCCCAGGAAGAGTGAACGATGCAGGTTGGTGATCCAGCGCCGGACGAGGTCCGGATCGGCGTTGGCAAGCTCGCGGCCAGTGGCCGGGTCGATCACGGCGGACCCAGGGTTATCGCCCTCAAACCACCAGGCGCTGATCCGCCCGGACGGTTCACGCCGGATCTGCTCCAGGCCCGGGTGCGCCGTCTGAACCCGTGCCGCCAGGTCCGCGACCGTCAGTTCACGATCCGGCTGCCGGGTTTGCACCGACTCCAGAGCGGGAAAGATCGACAGCGCAGCGCCGCCGAGCGCCGTGAAGACCAGCAGGGCGGCCAGTACAAGACCCGCCCAACGGTGCACGATCCGCATCATCGCGTCGGCCTCCTTCCGGGATCAGGGGCCATAGCGGAAACTGGCGACATACCGCCGCCCGGCGACGGTCTTGCCCGCGCCGGAAGTGGTCAGAGGCACGGAGACATCGCGGGGGCTTTCCGGCATGTCCTCGGCCGCGGCGTCCAGATTCAGCGCATAGCCCGCGTCGAACAGGGCGTCGGCGAGATCCACCGTCACCTCCAGGTTTCGCCCGGCCCCGACGCTGGCTCCGGTAATGCCGTCGATCCGCGTGCGGTCGCTGCCCGCGGCGCGGTACCAGTCCGTCAGGTGCTTGTGGTATTTCGACTTCTTCCCCGCGACCCAGAGCGTGCGGACATAGTCTCCGTTCGCGTCCGTCAGGTACAGGGCGAGGTATGCGCCATCGCCTCCATAGTTCTTGAGGGTGGCGGTCAGCATGACCGGGCGCGCGGCCACCGGGCCGGAAAGCGCGATGGCCGAAGACAGCAGTAGGCAGGATGCGAGCTTGTTCATGGTGACTCCTTGTCGGAACAATTTCGTGGGTGATCGTTTGAACGGTTTGGTGGTGCGGCGTGCACATCGCGCCGCGCGGCTCCACTGCCGGTCGACGAGTGCCGCCTCGTCTGCCGGCCCGACCGGCGCGGGCAGGAGATGGTTCTCTCAGCGCCTTTCCACCGGCGCCGCCTGTTCGGGCGAGGCGCCGGTGGTGCCGGGCACTCCAGGCAGGTACCGTGCCACGCCGGCTTGCGAGTGGAATCGAACCTTGAGCCTCAGGACCGCCAGCGATGCCGGGTCCAGCAGCAGCTCGACCGGGTTGCCGTCGCTGTCCCGGCCGCGAACTTCGTAGCATCCGTCGTCGATGCGCAGCCGCTCGGTCCGGATTCCCAGCGCTGCTGCGTGCGTGGCAACGGCCTCGCGGGACTGCCATTCGGACATCGGCGCATGGCAGTCGTCATCGGCCAGAGCAACGCCGGACACGGCCAGCGCGATCGCGGCGACAACGGGCAGGAATGATTTCATGGCGTACTCCCTTATCCTTGGTGGCCAGAGAATGCCGCGGCAAGGTGACCGCAACCTGATCCCGGCGCGCGAAAGCCGTCAGGTTGCCGTCAGGAAGCCATCCGGTGCCCTGCGGAGAAGCGACCCATGCGTATCCTGTTGATCGAAGACGACGGCGTGCTGGGTGGGGCGGTTCGCGACCAGATCACGGGCGACGGCCATTCCGTGGATTGGGTGCGTCGCCTGGATGAGGGGGCCAGCGCCATTGCGAGCGTGCCCTATGACCTCGTCCTGCTGGACCTGATGCTGCCCGATGGCCGGGGCATCCCCTTCCTGCGACAGATGCGGGCCAAGGGCATGGATACGCCGGTCATCATCCTGACCGCGCTCGACCAGATTTCAGACCGGATCGAAGGTCTCAACGCCGGTGCGGACGACTACCTCGTGAAACCGTTCGACCTGTCCGAGCTGTCGGCGCGCATCGGCTCGGTGGCGCGCCGATACAGCGGCAACCCCAATCCCGGCATCACCCTCGGTCCCCTCCAGATCGACCTGGCGGCGCGCAGCATCCTTCGCGATGGCCGGCAGGTGGCGCTGACCGGGCGGGAGTGGGCGCTGTTCGAGGCGCTCCTGTCTCGCCCCCGGCAGATGTTCCCGAAGGCGCAACTGGAGGAAAAGCTCTATGCCTTCGACAAGGAAGTGGAGAGCAACGCCATCGAAGTGCATGTGAGCCGCCTGCGCAAGAAGCTGGGCGCCTGGATCATCGTCACCGAACGCGGGCAAGGGTATCGCCTGGGGCAGGCATGAGAAGACCACATAGCCTGCAGCGGCGCCTCGGGCTCTGGCTGGGACTCCTGCTGGCGATGCTGTGGGTCGGCGCCGCCACGGTGGGTGTGATCCTGTCCCATCGCGCCATGGATCAGGCTTTTGATTCGGCCCTTCAGGAAGCGGCTCAGCGCATTCTCCCGCTGGCCGTGGCCGACTCGGTTGGGCGCGAGCAGGAAGGCGTGACCCAGCGCCTGGCCGAGATCCGGGCCCATGACGAGTTGATCACCTACCTGGTGCGCGATGCGCGGGGACGCATCCTGCTGCTCTCGCATGACGCCGATCCCGATGCATTCCCCCCGTGGGCCGGTGCCGGCTTTGGTCAATCGAAGACCCACCGCTTCTACAGCGAAGAAACGCTGCGGGGATCGGTTCGTCTGACCATGGCGGAGCCTTTGGCGCACCGCAAGGCCGCCTTGCGGAAAATCCAGATCGGGCTGGGAATTCCCCTGCTGGTCTTCCTCCCGCTCTCGCTGCTGGCCATCGTGCTGACCGTGCGCACGACCCTCGCGCCCTTGCGACGGTTTAGTGCACGCCTGGCGTCGCGCGAAGCGAGCGATCTTTCACGGCTCCCGAACGACGGCCTCCCGGCAGAAGTCGCGCCGCTGGCCGAGGCCCTCAATGACCTGCTCGAACGCCTCGGGGCCGCCTTCCAGGCCGAGCGGAACTTCGCCGCCAACGCGGCCCACGAGCTTCGGACGCCGTTGGCTGGTGCCATCGCACAGGCGCAACGCCTGCGAACCGAGACCCGTGACCCGGTGACCAGAGAGCGTGCCTCCGGGATCGAGACGACGCTCAAGCGTCTTACCCGCCTTTCCGAACGGCTGATGCAGCTGGCGCGTGCCGAAGGCGGTCAACTGCGGCTCGAGCGCGCCGCGGACCTGCGGCCCGTCGCGCGGATCCTGGCGGATGAGCTCGCGCGCACCGCGGCACCCGGGCGAATCATTCTGAGCCTTCCGGAAGCTCCGCTGATGTCGGATCTGGACCCGGACGCGTTCGCGATCCTGTTTCGCAATCTGGTCGAAAACGCCCTGCGACATGGGGTGGAGGATGCCCCGATCGACGTATCGCTGACGTCCGAGGGCCTGCTGACCGTGGGCAACGAGGGGCCCATCGTTCCGAGCGAGGATCTGGCGCGACTGACGAGCCGATTCGAGCGGGCAGGGCGCCTTGGGGATGGCAGCGGGCTCGGGCTCGCGATCGTCGACGCGATCGCCCAGCGCACCGGCACGATGCTGGACCTGAAATCGCCGCGAACCGGGCGGGACTCTGGCTTCGAGGCCCACCTGATGCTTCCGATGGCAGGAGCGCGCGCTGCTTCGAGCGGCTGATGCTTCAGGACGCAGTGCGGCCCAAACGGGCGGGGCCGGAGTCTTTCGATTCCGGCCCCGCGGGCGATGCTTACAGCGCGTAGTAGAGCGCGTACTCCAGCGGGTGGGTGGCGGCGCGGAACTTCGTGACCTCGTGCATCTTCATTGCGATGTAGCCGTCGATGAAGTCATCGCTGAACACCCCGCCGACCTTGAGGAAGTCGCGGTCGGCGTCGAGCGCTTCCAGGGCCTGGTCGAGCGAATGGCAGACGGTCGGGATGTTCTTCTCTTCCTCCGGCGGCAGGTCGTAGAGGTCCTTGTCGCTCGGCGGACCCGGGTCGATGCGGTTGCGGATGCCGTCGAGGCCCGCCATCAGCAGCGCGGCAAAGATGAGGTAGCCGCTCTGCATCGGATCGGGGAAGCGCATCTCGATGCGGCGCGCCTTGGGGCTGTTGACCCACGGGATGCGGCAGGAGGCCGATCGGTTGCGCGCCGAATAGGCCAGCATCACCGGCGCCTCGAAGCCCGGCACCAGGCGCTTGTAGCTGTTGGTGGTGGAGTTGGCGAAGGCGTTGATCGCGCGGGCGTGCTTGAACACGCCGCCGATGTACCACAGCGCCATCTGGGAAAGCCCGCCGTAACCTTCGCCGGCAAACAGGTTCTGCCCGTCCCTGGCCAGCGACTGGTGCACGTGCATGCCCGATCCGTTGTCGCCCACCAGCGGCTTGGGCATGAAGGTGACGGTCTTGCCGTAGCGGTGCGCGACGTTCTTGACCACGTACTTGAGCGTGAGCAGTTCGTCGGCCTTGTGCAGAAGGGTGTTGAAGCGGGTGCCGATCTCGCACTGGCCGGCGTTCGCCACCTCGTGGTGGTGCACCTCCACTTCGATGCCGAGCGATTCGAGCACCTTGCACATTTCCCCGCGCAGGTCGTGCAGCGTATCGGCCGGTGCCACCGGGAAGTAGCCGCCCTTCACGCCGGGGCGATAGCCGGTGTTGCCGCCCTCGTATTCCCTCGCCGAGTTCCAGTGCGCTTCCTCCGAATCGATGTGGAAGAAGGTGTGGCCCATGTCGTTGGCCCAGCGCACCGAGTCGAAGATGAAGAATTCCGGCTCCGGCCCGAAGAACGCGGTCTCGGCGATGCCGCTGGCCTTGAGATAGGCTTCGGCGCGGCGCGCCACCGAGCGCGGGCAGCGGCTGTAGGCCTGCATCGTGGCCGGTTCCAGCACGTCGCAGACCAGCACCAGGGTCGGATCGGCGGTGAACGGGTCGATGAAGGCGCTGTCGGGGTCGGGAAGAAGGACCATGTCCGACTCGTTGATGCCCTTCCACCCGGCAATCGAGGAACCGTCGAACATCTTGCCGTCCTCGAACAGCGCCGGCTCCACGGCGCGCACCGGGAAGGTCACGTGGTGCTGCTTGCCGCCCATGTCGGCAAAACGCAGGTCGACGAATTCGACCGCGTGATCCTTGATGAGCTTTTCGATCTTTTCGTACGACATGGACACTCCGTTGCATGAAGGGCTGGGGCCTGCGCGCAGTCGGCAGAACCCGGACCCTGCGCGCAGCGTTCGGTCGCACGGTCGACCCCGGCGCGGGGCGGTGAAGCCGTCCGTCCGGAAGCCGATGTTGCCAGGCGACGTTCGATCCTACCGCACTGCACCATTTTTTCGCACTGCCGGCCGTCGGTTGGTGGAAAAAAGCCGTTTTCCGGGCCGATTCGGCCCGTTCAGGCCACCCGCAGCGCCGCCTCCACGCGGTTGCGGCCGGACTGCTTGGCGCGGTACAGCGCCTGATCCGCCTCTTCCACCAGATGGTCGGGATCGAGCTCGTTCCCGTGCAGGCGCACCGAAACCCCGATACTGATCGTCACCTGCGGCAGGTCCGTTTCTTTGGCCTGCTCCACCGCGGCGCGCAGGCGTTCGGCCACGCGGCGCGCCGACTCCAGATCGTGTCCGGGCAGCACCAGCAGGAACTCCTCGCCGCCATACCGGCCCAGAAGCGCCTCCGGCGGCACGACTTCGCGCATCAGGCCGGCCACGGCACGCAGCACCCGATCCCCGGTGCGGTGTCCGTAGCGGTCGTTGACGGACTTGAAGCGGTCCACGTCCAGCATGAGCACGGCCAGGCTGTGCTGCAGCGAATGCGCCTGCGACGCCGCCTCTTCCAGGCCATCGAGCACATGGGCACGATTGGAAAGCCCGGTCAGGGGGTCGGTGGATGCCGCCTGCGCCAGCACCTGGGCGCGCTCGGCCAGCGCGGCATTGGCCTGCGCCAGCGCCGCGCGGCTCGCCTCCAGCTCGTCATTGGCCATCGCCAGCGCCCGGCCGATCCGCCGACTGCGCAGGAAGCCCCAGGCCAGCAGCGCGGCCGTCAGCGCCAGCCCGGCGATCACGCCCATGCCGATGCGCCGATCCTGACGCTGGTTGCCCAGACGCAGCTGCTGGATCTCGTTCTCGCGTTCCAGCAGCGCGATCTGGTGCGCCTGCTCGGACAGCTCCTGCCGATGCTCCATCAGCGCGACGCGTCGCGCCGCGTTGCGCCCGGCAACCTGCTGCTCCAGCTCCAGCGCCGCCTCGCCCAGACGCGCGGCTTCGGCGTGCTCGCCAAGCTCGCGCAGCAGCGGAATCATCTGGCGATAGGCGTCGTAGGTCTGGGGCGCATCGCTGGCGGCCTCGTAATTGGCCACGGCCTCGCGGAACAGGCGCAGCGCCCCGGAGGCATCCCCCTCGGCGCGGGCCACGCGGCCCAGCGCGAAGGTCGCGTCGGCGGCGGTTCGATCCTGCGAAACGCGTTCGCTGAGCCGGCGCGCATCTTCCAGCGCCGCGCGCGCCTCGGCGAAGCGATCCAGCCCGAGCAGGGCGCGTCCGCGCTCCAGCAGGCTGTAGGCCTGGCCGGGCACGCTGCCGGCGCGCTGCGCCAGCGCCAGGGATTCGTCGGTATGAAGCAGCGCGGCGGCGAACTCGTCGGCATCGTTGGAAACCCGCGCCAGGCTGCCCAGCACCGGGGCCACGCGCATCGGGTCGGCGTGCGCGCGCGCCTGCACCAGCGCCAGCTCCAGATAGCGCCTCGCCTGCTCGTTGTCATGCAGGCTGCGGTGCAACAGGCCGAGGTAGTGGTAGGTGCGGTCCAGCTCGATCTGCGCTCCCTGCCGCTGCAGTTCCTGCGCCCGATCGAGCGCATCCAGCGCCTGCGCGAACTCCCCCTGGTTCAGAAGGACCAGCGCCTGATGGGTGAGCGCGCGGCCTTCGCCGCTGCGGTCATCGAGCGCGCGGAAGCGTTCGATCACCTCGTCCAGCGCGCTGCGCGCCTGCGCCAGATGCCCGCGACGGCGCTCCAGCAGCGCCAGCTCCATGCGCGCATCGGCCTCCGTGCGCGCATCGCCGCGCGCCAGCGCGTCGCTGCGGCGCGCTTGCTGCAGCGCCGTGAAGGTTTCGTAGTCACCCGACTGGAACGCCAGCGAGGCCAGCGCCTGGCGCGCCTGATCCCGGGCTTCGGCATCCCCGCGCGAAGCCGCATCCGTCGCCACCTCGCGCCAGAGCCCGGCGGCTGCATCCACCTCCCCGCGCTGCAACAGCGCCTGCGCCTCGGCAAGGCGCGCATCGCCGGCACCCGCCGGCGCGAACGCGGCCAGCAGGCATGCAGCCAGCGGAAGAACGATGATGAGGCGCTTGATCACGAAGGCGCGATCCACCCGGAAGCCAATCCCCCCATGCTACGCGTTGGCGAAAAACTGCACAAACACGGGGATTTCGGCGCCCTTCACACCCGCCCGGAGCGCGACCTTCCCGCGCTGTGGGGAAAAAGAAAAGCCCGCCGAGCGGCGGGCTTTTCCGGTTCGTGACTCCCTACGGATCGGGTGCCGCATCACTTGATCTTGCCTTCCTTGTAGATCACGTGCTTGCGCACCACCGGATCGTACTTCTTGATCTCGATCTTGTTCGGGGTGTTCTTCTTGTTCTTGTCGGTGGTGTAGAAGTGTCCGGTGCCGGCCGAGGAGGTCAGGCGGATCTTGTCGCGCTTGGATGCCATGGTCGCAGCTCCTTAGACCTTCTCGCCCTGCTTGCGCAGTTCGGCCAGGACGGCGTCGATGCCGTTCTTGTCGATGGTGCGCAGGGCATGGTTGGAAACACGCAGCTTCACCCAGCGGTTCTCGCTCGCCACCCAGAAGCGGCGCTCGTGCAGGTTGGGGAGCCAGCGACGGCGGGTTTTGTTGTTGGCGTGCGAGACGTTGTTGCCGGTCTGCACACCCTTCTTGCTCACTTGACACACGCGTGCCATGACGCACCTCGAAGGTTCTGTGATGCTCCCCTTGGCCAGAGGAACGGCGGCCCCGCCACCCGGAGGCGGCGCGCGATGCGGGATCGGTCGCTTGCGGCCGGAAATCGCGCTGCCGGCACGGCACCGGCACCAGGCCGGAGGAAGCGAGCCGCGCATATTGCCATATCCGCGGCATGTCAACAACCATCCTGCGATCCCATCGCTCCGGCGCCTTCCCGCCCTCCCATCACTGCCGGCGCCAACCCGGTCATTCAAACCCATTCCGGAAAATCCCGTCGCCTCCCGGCACAAGAGCCTCTCCTCCGGGCCAGAAGCCTCCGGCAAGCGTGAAATCCCCGCCCTGCATTTTCCCCGCATCGTGTTGTCCGGCAGTGGCGTCGAGTTCGAAGTCCCCGCCGCTGGCCACAGCCGAACCTGCGGCAATGACGGATTTTTCCAAAGTGAAATCTCCGCCCGCCGATTGCGCCATCGCCGCGGCGCTCAGGCCAAGCATCCCGATCGCGGCGCCCGCCCGCCATCGGGCGATGCGGGAACGATGCGTGTGCATTTCAGTGCTCCTTGCGTTCAAGCAGGGTGTGCAGTCGAGCCACTTCGGAGCGCAGGGCGTCAACCTCTGCGCGCAGGGCATCACTGGTCTCTCGCGCAAGATCTTCCTTCGCGGCCAGCTCCTGTACCGCACCTGCCAACACGGCGGTAAGCCGTTCATAGCGCACCCCCTCGACCAGGCCTTCGTCATTGCGCGTCACCAGGCGCTCGTCGATCTTCGCCACCTCCTCGGCCACGAAACCCACGTCCGGCATACCGGTCTCCCTCCACTCATAGCCCACCGGACGCAACCTCAGCACCGCATCCAGCCCCAGCCCAAGCGCCGTGATGGCCTGCTTGTAGCGTGCGCTGGAGGAACAGGTGGCCACCTGGTTGAGTGAATTGCGGCATAGCTGCGTGCTTCCCCCAGACCCGAGCAGGGGCACAAGCAAGCCCCCCGTCAGGGTCAGGGTTCCGTTGGGACTCAAGGTCATGCGGGTGACGTT
>CAUJIN010000068.1 GCA_963205495.1 Pseudomonadota bacterium | reverse complement strand
TGGAGCAGCGGACGCATCCTCAGAAGCAAACAGGGCAGCGCCATCGCCTATGCGCAGCACGACGCCCTCAAGAGCCCGACGCGCTGGAGCAAACAAGATGGCGGCGAGCAGGGTAGAACCCGTTATGGCGCGTGGGGCACCGCCGACAGCCAGCAGGGCACCACACCGCCGATCGGCTACACCGGGCATTACCAGGACCCGGAGACCGGCGACTACTACGCGCAGCAGCGCTACTACCGGCCAAGCATCGGGCGCTTCACCCGGACGGATCCGTGGAGTGGAGACGAACTCAGCCCGATCACGCTCAACAAATACCTTTACGCCAACGGCAGCCCACTTGTCTGGATAGACCCCGACGGCCGCATGTCGGTCACGACAATGATCGACGAAGGCGCGGAAGGGTGTAACGCCTTGACCTGTGCCGGTTGGGCCTTGCTGCAAGGCACCTATCAGATAGCGACACTGGGCTTCGCCGCCGTGCACGATCCAGTGGAAGACGCCTACGATCGGGGTGAGGTGTCGCGCGGGGAGTACTGGGGCAAGGGCGTTGCGGGAGGCCTGGGCATTGCCACGCTCAATGCCGTCAGCGGCCGCGTAGGCGGCACGTTGGTGGCAGGGGCCACAACGGCAACGGGTCGGATTGCCACGGCAGGCGCAGTGGGCGCAGCGACAGGCGTAGCCGATGACACGGTCATGCAGGCGGTACACCTGTCGACAGGCATTCAGGAAGAATACGATCTAACGCGCACCGTGCAGGCGGGCAGCATAGGTGCAATCGCAGGCGGTGGCTCGGCAGGGTTGGTGGATGGCGTGGTTGCTGCGCGACGGGTGCACACGGCACGGGTGGCGGAGCGGGCCAACCAGCAGAGCAGGCCGGTAACGGCGACCGAAGGTGCTGATGGGGCGCCTAGATTGGAGGTGGAGCAGCAAGTTGTCCGGAATACAATGACTGAAACCATTCCGGCTAAAGTTTCTCCTGCTAGCCTTGGTCATTCAACTATTGCAGAGAGTCCCGAGCATCTGAAGATGTGGAATGACGCAATGCGCTCCGCCGCGAGTTCCCGAAGAGAAAATGGCTACATGCGCTATTTAAGCGCTATTGAGCGGGGTGATATTCCTAATCAAGGCATGCTGGAAGAGGCATTCGGCGCAGTAAACAGTCGGTTTGTGCGATTGGCAAGGGAAGCCGGTGTTGATGTCGGTGAGGTTCATCATTGGAATTATGGGAAAATGAACTACCCAACGCAGATCGTTGATCCTAGGAATTTGATCATTACGCCAACAAGGTCCGCCCATGAGAGGATTCATAGGGCAACAAGCATGGATAACAACATTTGGGGTGGGCGCATAAACCCTACGCACGAAATATACATTGATGGGTGGTATGCCCCATTGGCACCCTGGTAGTTATGATCGAATATCAAAAAATCCTATCTGTGCTTGGCCTGGATAACAGAATAATAGATTGTGCTAACGGCAGGCTGAGTTGCCCTATAGCCGGAGTGGAAGTTCCACCATACTGGTATGGCTATCCTCCTGCCCTTATTCCAATATGGAGCCAAGGCGCCAGCCCGAAGTATTTTGGCGTCTGGAAGCATTGGTTTGTTAAACGCGAGCAGACATATGTAGAAATGTTTATTTCCGCTGATCGCCTGACTTCCGAGATTGCGCGGACGCCTGAGCAATTCCTATGCTTCGCCGTAATTTCGGCAATCGTCGAGCAAGATGGTATCAATAACGAGATTGAGAGTTTTTGTCGTTCTGCCAAGATAGATAATTTGGAAGAAATCGATAGAATCACTCTGGAATTTGGCGACAATCCATCTGGATTTATTGGCCTAGAACAGTTTAAAGAAAAGATTCCTCTAAATTCAATATCGAACACAATGCTATACTCCGGAGATTTTCCGTTTATAGGGAGTGATGGAGCATTGATAAATTACGAAACATGCACTGAGTTTGAGATGGATCGTGATATTGTCCGAGATAAGTCCATAAATATGGATTTTCCGGAATGGCTTGCGAGTGGTGCCTCGAAATTATATATATTCGATAAATATGTTTCAGAGGGTGAGTTTGGGAGGGCGTGGCTATCCCTCAATTCGCGTGGGTGGAGTATAGCGGATGCTCGTGTAGCATTAACTAGGCTAGCTGAATCCTCAGGGGACCTAGATTTCAATTGTCTTGCTTCGGCATGGCTATCTGTGGCAGACCTTAGCGCTGGGGGGTACTAGTGGTATATTACGATTCCACGCCAGAACAGGGCGTAACATGGCATATGGGTGGTAAGGCAATGGGGATTAAGTAATAAAATAGTACTGTGTGATTGTGGATAGGCTCCGTGTTTTGGATGTAGACAAATCGCTTCGCGAGTCTGCGGGCGTAGCTGGTTTCGATCAGGCCTCCATATAGGGCATACTTGTCACATCAGATTGGGGGGATGTCAGTGCATTTGAAAAATCAACTGGAACGAATTCTGGCCGTCCCACTGCGGACACCAGTTGATGTGTCTAACCCTGCCGATACGGGGCTCGTACTCCCATTCCTGAAGTGGGCTGGGGGCAAGCGGTGGTTGATGCCTTTGGCTACGGAGTTGCGTGGATCGGGCAGTGGTCTCTACATTGAGCCTTTTCTGGGCAGTGGTGCGATGTTTTTTGGGCTCCACCCTGCTCGTGCATTGCTTTCCGACTGTAACGTTGAGTTGATCGAAACATACAAGGCGATTGCAGATGATTGGCAAGCAGTTCATGCTCATCTGCGAAGGCATGATCGGTTACATAGTAAGGCACACTACTACTCTGTACGTGACCAGCGTCCACGGAATGCGGCAACACGGGCTGCACGTTTCATTTATTTGAATAGGACCTGCTGGAATGGGCTTTATCGCGTCAACAGGCAAGGCGTCTTTAATACGCCCATTGGTACGAAAACGCGAGCTATCTTGGCTACAGATGATTTTGAAGCTGTGGCTAATCTCCTCCGTCGAGCGCATCTTGTGGCTGGAGACTTTGAAACGCAAATTGACGCGGCTAACGAAGGTGACCTCATCTTTGCAGATCCGCCTTATACAGTCCGGCATCAATATAACGGTTTCGTAAAATACAATGAACAACTATTTTCATGGGCAGACCAAGAACGGCTTTGTGCGGCGCTAGCACGGGCTAAGGATAGGGGCGCGAACGTTATTTGTACCAATGCCGATCATTGGAGCATTCGCGAATTGTATGAACGTGATTTCAAAATCTTTCCATTAGAACGTTATAGTTCAATTGCCGGTGCGGGTGGTACACGTGGCCGGTACGCCGAAGTAGTAATAATTGGATAGGTGACAGCATGCAAGGCAGCCAAGAGACGAGCACGGCACAGGGGCTCTTAAAATTTATAGAGTCAAAGTGGCGTGCAGTGAAATTCCGAGCCTACAAAATATTAGAAATCATGCCAATTGTGGGTCACCTTTCACGATGCACCAAACAGCATCATAAATCTTCGTTGCGAGAATTTATAATAACTATTTTGTTCGGAACGGCAACTTTTTGGGTGACTTCGATCTTCCTGCGAACATTCTCTGTTAATAAAGAGCTAGATTTTTTTGAGCTTATCTACAAGACAGTGAGTAATGGTCAACTTTTCATTTTTGCTGTAGGCATGCTCGGCCCCATTGTGCTTTCTTCGGCTGAAGACCCGAGGAATAGTAAGCAATTCCCGGGGCGCGTGAATCACTTTGCCTTAATCGTTTTGCTAGGTGCGCTCGCAGCTGGAATGTATGCGCTAGTGCTTGCGGGACGCGAAGACGTAGCGAAGGGTATGTTTGATGCTGATTTCTTATTTTCCTCATCTGTGCTGATTGCACTTGTTGTGGTCGGGTTGCGCTATTTAACTATAGTCTATCGACGTAGTACCGTACATTTTGATGCAGAAGGGGAAATGCTTGCCCCGGTGACACAGTTTGCTGCTGATTTTAACGAGCGTCACCCGCTCACGACCACCTCACAATTGGATAACGCGGCAGACGCAATGGTGAGTCGACTTGATAATAAAAAAGGCGTACAGCAATGAGGCAACAGAGTATCTTCGACGCTCCCTATGAGATTGAACTGCCATGTATCCGGGTCACTCAGCCCATCGGCGATTTCTACATTGCATCAATCGACTCGGCTCAACTGCGAGAGATCACCTACTACGATGTCCGTGAACTAAGCTCGAATCGAGAGATAGACGAATACCTAGGTATCCAGCGAAAGGTAAGCCCAAAACGAGTTAAAGAGATAGGGAAGTACGTCAACACAGTCGATGCGTGTTTTCCGACTTCGGTCATTCTTGCTGTACGTGCAGAGTGCGCCACTTTCGATGAAGAAAGGCGTGTACTTAAATTGCACAATGTATTAAATGGCCCCGAGCGTATAGATAGGACACAGATCGCACGAGTGCTTGATGGGCAACATCGAATTGAAGGCTTGGCAGACCTAGAGCCAGGACACCCTCCATTTCAAGTCAACGTATCCATTTTTGTTGAGATGGATATAGAAAGTCAGGCATATATTTTCTCGGTGGTCAACCTTGCCCAGACGAAAGTCAATAAGAGTCTGGTTTATGATTTGTTTGAATACTCGCGCTCCCGCAGCCCGCAAAAGACGGCACACACTATTGCTGTAGCCTTGGATAGGGCGGAATCAAGTCCGTTTTATCATCGAATAAAGCGATTAGGGGTTGCGACAGATGGGAGATTCACTGAAACTTTGACACAGGCTACATTTGTGGAGGGCTTGCTTCCATACTTGACTTCTGACCCGACTAAAGACAGAGACATATACTTGCGTGGTGGTAAGCCGATCCTTGCGACGGCTGATGAGTTGCGCAAGATAATTTTTAGAAATATGTTTCTGGAGGGGCGTGATATGGATATTGCTGATAATGTTTTCAACTTCTTTGTCGCCGCCAAGCTCCAGTGGCCGATTGCTTGGAGCGGTGCGGGTGACCGGTCCATGCTAAATAAGACCAATGGCTTCAAGGCTCTTATTAGATTACTTCGTCCAGTCTATTTATATGTGGCAAATCCAGGTGATGTGGTCAGCGTGGAATCTTTTGCCGAGATTTTAACTCGTTCAACACTTAAGGACGAAGACTTCACTACAGATCGTTACAAGCCCGGGACGAGTGGCGAAACAGCATTGTTCAATGAGCTCAAAGATCAGCTGGAACTAAGTTATTAATTTTTCCTTGGGTAATCCCCCTCAGATAACCTAGATAGTCGCCCCTGAAAAACCCCTCAAAGCCAGCCCTACAGCGACATTGCTGGCCAAAAGCCCGTGCTGGGGCTACCAGTTTTCACTATTCTGAGGGCTGTTTTCTTGCAGTTTCCAACCGTCTCATGCGCCAGCGCCCCGTCGCCGCCGACAGTGCAGCCGCCTCTGTCGAGGATTTGTTCCGCTCCCGCCTGGAGAACCTGATCGACCTGCGCCACCCGCTGGCCCGCTTGGCCCAGCGCATGCCTTGGAACGCTCTGGACGCGGCGCTGGCGCCCACCTTGCCGCCCGATCCCGCGGGCGGCGGACGCCCTGCGTTGGCGGTTCGCCTGATGGCCGGCTTGCTGTACCTCAAGCATGCCTACGACCTGTCCGATGAAGCGGTGTGCGAGCGCTGGCTGGAGAGCCCGTACTGGCAGTTCTTCACTGGCGAGGTGGTGTTCCAGACCGCATTGCCGTGCAATCCCAGTTCGCTCACGCGCTGGCGCCAGCGCCTTGGCGAAGCGGGGATGGAAGAACTGCTGGCGCAGACGATCGCGGCGGCCCGGTCGATGAAGGCGGTGGATGCGCGGGAGCTGTCGCGGGTGATCGTGGACAGCACGGTGCAGGAGAAGGCCATCGCGCATCCGACCGACAGCCGCTTGCTGGACGTGGCCCGCAAGAAGCTGGTGCTGCTGAGCCGGCGTAACGGAGTGACGCTGCGCCAGACCTACGAACGCGAGGCCCCCGGGCTGGCGCGCAAGGCCGGTCGCCATGCCCATGCGCGCCAGTTCAAGCGTCTGCGCCGGGTGCTGCGTCGCCAGCGCACCGTGCTGGGCCGGGTGATCCGGGACATCCGGCAGCAGTTGGACAGGCTTCAAGGAACGGCCCGCGAGCAGATGCAGGTGTGGCTGGCGCGGGCCGAGCGGATCTTCAGCCAGCAACCCAAAGACAAGAACAAGCTGTATGCCCTGCACGCACTGGAAGTGGAATGCATCGGCAAGGGCAAGGCGCGCACGCCGTACGAGTTCGGGGTGAAGGTCGGCATCGCGGTAACGGCCCGCAAGGGATTGGTGGTGGGAGCCAGAAGCTTCCCAGGCAATCCCTACGACGGGGACACCCTGGAAGAGCAGCTCGAGCAGGTGGAGATCCTCAGCGGCACCAAGCCTGCGATGGCCATCGTGGACCTGGGGTACCGGGGACGGGCCGTGGACGGCGTGAAAATCCTGCACCGGGGCAAGCCCAGGACACTGACGCGGCGGCAATGGGATTGGGTGAAGCGGCGCCAGGCGGTGGAGCCGGTGATCGGGCACCTGAAGGACGACTGCCGACTGCGCCGCTGTCCTCTGAAAGGCACCCAGGGCGACGCGCTGCATGTGATCGGGTGTGCAGCGGGCTACAACATCCGCTGGCTGATGCGGTGGATCGTGTTTTTGTGCAGCTTTTTGCGGCAGAGGCTTGCTGCCGCCTGGTCACTCACGCCGATCAGGTGGGTGGTTGAAGTGGGTTGAGGCGGATTTTTCAGGGGCGACTATCGAGCGTGGCCTCGGGCAGGTCGGAAAACAGCGACAGGCCGGCGAGAAAGCAGCGCAGGCGCGCCTGCGGGCTGTCGGTTGGCGGCGGTGGCGGAGTGCGGTGTAGCATGCCGTGAACGCTAGCGCATTTGCGCAGCCGCAAACAGACAGGGGTGACCGAGGGGGCGGGCGCCGGTGGGCTTTTGAGGAGTTTCCCCATGGACGAGTTTCTTGTCAGGGACGCGCGACCGGCCGATGGGCTGCAGGTGTCGTGCACCGGATTCGGATTGATTCTTGTCTTGGCGTGCTTCTTGATGACGTTGCCAGCCACGGGCGCAACCATCAACACCGGGCCGCTCTCGCGCACGGTCGATGCCGGCACGCGCCACACCTGTGCGCTGGACGAGGGCGGCGGCGTCTGGTGCTGGGGCTGGAACGCGTCCGGCCAGCTCGGCGACGGCAGCCGCACCCTGCGCGTAACGCCGGTCGCAGTGCGCGGCCTGCCCGGCGCAGCCACCGCACTGAGCGTCGGTGACGACCATGCCTGTGTCCTGATTCGCGAGGGCGGGGTGTACTGCTGGGGCGCCAACGCCGGCGGCCGCCTGGGCGATGGCACCACGGTGAACCGCGATGTCGCGGTGCCGGTCAGCGGCCTTCAGCAGGGCGTGACCGCCGTGGTCGCGGGCAGCAACTTCACCTGCGCGGCGGGTGAATCCGGCGTGGTCTGCTGGGGGCGCAATCCCTGGGGCCAGCTCGGTGACGGCACGCTCGAGGATCATCGTGCGCCTGGCGCCGTGCAGGGTATTTCTGAGCCCGTACGCGCGCTGGCGGCGGGCGGTGGCCACGTCTGCGCGCTGACCGAAACCGGTGCGGTGAAATGCTGGGGTCGAGGGGGCAACGGCCAGCTTGGCGACGGGGAGTGGCAGCTGGCAGTGGCCGGCGATCGCCACACCCCGGTCGCGGTGACCGGCCTGGCCAGCGGCGTGCGTGCGATCTCGACCGGCGAACAGCACAGCTGCGCCCCGGACGGCGCCGGCGCGGTGCGGTGCTGGGGCAGCAACCTGGACGGCCAGCTCGGGCAGTCGGGCACCCCCTCGCTCGAAATGCCGCGGTGGCCGGTCGGCGACCTGCCGCTCGATGCCCTGGATCTTGCCGCCGGCGGCAATCATTCCTGCGCGGTGTTCAGCGACGGCAAGGTCTGGTGCTGGGGGAGCAACCGCCAGGGCCAGCTGGCCAGACCCTCCGGTGCATTCAGCCCGCAGCCGCTCGCGGTGCCCGGCCTGCCGACGATGCGCAGCGTGGCGAACGGCAGCCGCCACAGCTGCGCGGTGTCCGCCGAGGGTGCGGCCTACTGCTGGGGCGATGGCGAAACCGGGCAGCTCGGCGCCGGCGACCGCAACAGCCGGCGCGAACCGGTGGCCGTGGACTGGAGCACGGTGCCCGATCCGGGGCCGCGCGCGATGCTCCGCTTGGACAGCGCGACGGGCGTCGTGCAGAAACACATCGTGCGCGGGTCGGGTATCCCGGTGCGCTTTGGCTGGATCCTGCGCGAGGTGCCGGCGAACGCCACCTGCCACATCCGCCGCAGTCCGGACGACGTGGGCATCTTCCGCATTCCCCGCGGCGAGCTGGCGCAGGGAGAGTGGACCAGCACCACGCTGCACGCATGGGCGGCGGGTGACCGCGGGTTCTACGTCGCCTGTTCGGGTGGTCCCCGTTCGCTTCCGGTCACCCTGAGCATCGACGAGGCCGAATATCCATTGGAGGTCACGATCGCCGGCGACGGCGCGGGCGTGGTGATCAGCGAGCCGGAGGGAATCGACTGCGGTTCGACCTGCGTTGTCTCGCGCACCGTCGGTTCCCCGCTGACCCTGGCGGCGGTGAGCGACGCGCCGGACTCGGCCTTCGTCAGCTGGTCGGGTGCGTGCGACGGTTGGAAGGACAGCTGCGATCTGGTGATGACGGGCGCACGCCAGGTCACCGCGAACTTCGTCCGGTTGCGCGACGGAATTCGCCAGATCAGCGCCGGAAGCGGGTACAGCTGCGGTCTGGATGCCGCGGGCGAGGTGTGGTGCTGGGGCAGAAACCGCTGGGTCGAGTCCGGGATTGCCGGATCGGCCAGGGTGTCCTGGCCGGAGCGCGTGGAAGGACTGCCCGGCCCGATGCGTGCGGTCGCGGCGGGCGATTCTCACGCCTGCGCGGCCAGCGAGTCTGGCCGCGTCTGGTGCTGGGGAGGGAATGATCGGGGCCAGCTCGGGGACGGAAGCTTCGTCAGCCGCGAAACGCCGGTCGAGGTTTCGGGTCTGGGGTCGAACGTGCGTGCGGTGGCGGCCGGCCCGGCGCACAGCTGCGCCATCACCGGCGTGGGCGCGATCCGCTGCTGGGGCGCCAACGACTCCGGGCAGCTCGGCAGCGGCGGATCATCCGCCGGAAGCAATCGCCCGGTGACCGTCGCCGGGATCACCCAGGGCGCGCGCGCCATCGGAGCCGGCGGCAGCCACGCCTGCGCCCTCATGACGGACGGCGAGGTGCGCTGCTGGGGCGGCAACGGATTCGGCCAGCTGGGAACCGGCGACAGGATGCAGCGCCCGACTCCCGCCGTCGTGCAGGGCCTGCCGGGTGGTGCGGAGCAGATCACCGCGGGCCAGACGCACACTTGCGCCCTGGTGAGCGGTGCGGCGTGGTGCTGGGGCGACGGCTTCTACGGTCAGCTGGGCGATGGGGACACCACCCCGGGGCAGTCGCGGGACGAACCGGTCGCCGTGCGGGGCCTTCCCGACGCCGTGGAACAGATCTCGGCCGGGACCGATTTCACCTGCGCCCTGACGAGCGGAGGGTCGGCCTGGTGCTGGGGAAATGGCTGGGACGGCCGGCTCGGGCTGGGCGACGACGCCTGGGCGAACCACGCGCAGCCGGTGCCGGTATCGGGCATGGGTTCCGGTGTGCGGGCCATTGCCGCGGGCGGCCAGCATGCCTGTGCGCTTGATGCGCAGGGACGGGCGTATTGCTGGGGCGCGAACACGCGCGGCCAGCTGGGCGTCTCGGGCACCGTCTACTTCCCGGCTCCGACGCCGGTGATCTGGCGCTGAAGGCGTCGGGTCGGGGGAGGACACCGGCCCGCGCTTGAAAACCCGCGGCGGGCGCTCCATGTCGTGGCGATGGAAAACACCGCCAATCCCCTTCTCTCCGCCGGCGACCTGCCGCCTTTTTCCCGTATTTCCGCCGCCGACGTGGCACCGGCCGTCGACACGCTGCTGGACGGGTATCGCCAGGTGGTTGAGCGGCTCGTCGCGGACACCGGTGCGCGCAACTTCGAGGCACTCATGCAGCCGCTGGAGGCGCAGGAGGAGCGCCTGGGCCGCGCGTTCTCGCCCGTCTCCCACTTGCACGGCGTGAAGGATTCGCCCGAGCTGCGCGAAGCCTACGAGGAGGCGCTGGAAAAGCTCACCGAGCACGCCACCGAACTGGGCCAGAACCGTGACCTTTACGAGGCGGTGAAGGCGGTGCGCGAGTTGCCGGACTTCGCCGCGCTCGATCGTGCCAGCCGCACCGTGGTGGAAGACAGCCTGCGCGGCTTCCGACTTTCGGGCGTGGCGTTGGAGAGCGAGGGCCGCAAGCGATTCGCGCAGATCCAGACTGAACTTTCCCGTCTGACCACCCAGTTCGGCAGCGCGGTGCTCGATGCCACCGACGCCTGGACGCGGCCGGTGTCCGATGCGGAACTGGCGGGCCTGCCGGAGTCGGCGCGCGCGCTCCTGGCGCAGGCGGCGGCCGATGCCGGGACGAGCGGCCACCTCGCCACGCTCAAGGGGCCGGTGGTGACCGCGCTCCTGACCTTTGCCGATGATCGCGCGCTGCGCGAGGCCGTCTGGACGGCCTACCAGACCCGGGCTTCCGACCAGGGTCCGCAAGCCGGAGCCCACGACAACAGCGCGCGCATCGGGCAGATTCTCGCCCTGCGCCACGAGGCCGCACGGCTGCTGGGTTTCGCCAATGCGGCCGAGGTGTCGCTGGCCGACAAGATGGCCGGCACCCCCGAGCGGGTGCTGGGTTTCCTGCACGATCTTGCACGCCGCGCGCGGCCCGTGGCCGAAAGCGAGCGCGAGACGCTGGCGCGGTTCGCGCGCGAGACGCTGGGCATCGAGGCGCTTGAACCCTGGGACATTGCCTATGCCAGCGAGAAGCTGCGCCAGAGCCGCTTTGCCTTCACCGAAGAAGATCTCAAACCCTGGTTCCCCGCCGAGGCGGCGATTGCCGGCCTGTTCGAGGTGGCCTCGCGCCTGTTCGGCCTGAGGCTCGTGCGGCGCGAAGGCGTGGACGTCTGGCATCCGGAGGTGCGCTTCTTCGACATCCTGGATGCCGACGACCGCCCGCTCGCCGGCTTCTATCTGGACCTGTACGCCCGCGCCGGAAAGCGCGGCGGTGCCTGGATGGACGTATGCCGCAGCCGCATGCGCCGCGGGGACGGCGTCCAGCTGCCGGTGGCCTATCTGGTGTGCAACTTCGCACCGCCCGCGGGCGGCATGCCCTCGCTGCTCACCCACGACGATGTGGTCACCTTGTTCCATGAGTTTGGCCATGGCCTGCACCACATGCTGACCGAGGTCGACTTGCCCTCGGTGGCCGGCATCGAAGGTGTGGAATGGGACGCGGTGGAGTTGCCCAGCCAGTTCCTGGAGAACTACGCCTGGCACCGCGAGTCGCTCGATCTGTTTGCGCGCCACTGGCAGACCGGTGAGCCGCTACCCCAGGCGCTGCTCGACAAGATGCTGGCCGCGCGCCACTTCCAGGCCGGGATGTTCCTGGTTCGCCAGCTCGAGTTCGCGCTGTTCGACTTCCGTCTGCATCTGGAATACGACCCGGCGCGCGGTGCCCGCGTGATGGAGTTGCTGGAGGAGGTCCGCGACGAGGTCGCAGTGATCCGCCCGCCGGCCTGGGCGCGTTTCCCGCACGCGTTCAGCCACATCTTCGCCGGAGGCTATGCCGCCGGCTACTACAGCTATCTGTGGGCCGAGGTGCTGGCGGCCGATGCGTTCTCGGCGTTCGAGGACAGCGATCTGTTCGACGCGGATACCGGCGCGCGCTACCGCCGGGAGATCCTTGCCGTGGGCGGCTCGCGCCCGGCGCTGGAGAGCTTCATCGCCTTCCGCGGCCGCGAACCGGATCCCGCTGCCCTGCTGCGCAGCTACGGGTTGCTGGCCTGACCCGCCGGATGCGTGCCGGATTGGCGAAGCTCGATCAGAACGGCCACAGTTTCGGGATCATGATGATCCCGATGACCCAGAAGATCAGGTTCAGCGGCAGGCCGACCTTCATGAAGTCCACGAAGCGGTAGCCGCCGGCGTTGTAGACCATGGTGTTGGTCTGGTAGCCCACCGGGGTGGCGAAGCTGGTGCCGGCGGCAAAGGTCACGGCGATGAGGAAAGGCGTGGCGTCCACGCCCATGAGGTGCGCGGTCGACATGGCGATCGGTGTCAGGAGCACGGCTGCTGCGGCGTGGCTCATCACTTCGGACAGCATCAGGACGGCCAGATACAGCATCGCCAGCACGACCCATGGCCCATAGGGCTCGACCAGGCCGATGAGATGCCGCACCAGGAACTCGGCGGCACCGGTTTGGCTCATCGCGACGCCCAGCGGCAGCAGGCACGCCAGCACGATGATGATGCGCCAGTCCACGGCCTCGTAGGCATCGTCGCCGCCCAGGCAGCCGGCCGTCACCATGACGGCGGCGCCGACCAGGGAGGTCAGCGCGATCGGCATCCAGCCGAGCGCGGAAACGATGATCACCAGCGCCATCGTGACCAGCGCGAAAGGCGCGCGCCAGCCGCTGGGGCGCGCGGCACCGCGCTTGGACAGGACGATCACGTTCTTGTCCCGGCGCAGCATGTGCATCTCGTTTTCCGGCACGATCATCAAGAGGATGTCGCCCACGCTGAAGGCCACGTCCTTGATCTTCTCGCGCAGCACCTGTCCGCGCCGCTGGATCGCAAGCACCGTCACGTTGTGCTGCCAGATCCGGTCCACCGCCTCCATGTCGAGGCCTTCCAGGCGCGAATTGGGCGCGATCATGACCTCGGAGATGACCAGATTGGCGTCCTTGCGCAGCTGCCGGTCCTTGAACTTGTGCTCGGCCTCGATCGCGAGCCCGGCCTCCTTTCGGAGCGCGTCCAGGCGCGCCCAGTCGCCGCGTGCGAGCAGGATGTCGCCGGTCTGAAGGGTCTGCGAGCGCGGCGACCACAGCTTCTTGCCGTCGCGCAGAAGTTCGAGCACGAAGACATCGAAGCGCGCCGCCAGCCGCGCCTCTTCCACCGAGGTGCCGAGCAGCGCCGAACCCGGCATGACGCGCAGTTCGGTAATGTATTTCCCCGGCTCGAACTCCTCGTCCAGCTCGGGTTGGCGGGTATCGGGCAGCAGCCAGCGCCCGAAAGTGAGCAGGTAGATGCCGCCGGCCGCGAAGCACACCGCGCCCAGCGCGGTGAACTCGAACATGGTGAATCCCGGGTGCCCGAGGTCGCGCGCGATGGCGTCGACCAGCAGGTTCGACGAGGTGCCCACCAGGGTACACACGCCCGCGATCTGCGACATGTAGGAAAGCGGAATCAGCGCCTTGGAGGCGGGCAGTCCGACGCGCGCGCTGGCGGTGAGCACGATCGGCATGAACACTGCGACCACGGCGGTGTTGTTCACGAACGGAGAGACCAGGGCCAGCGCCGCGAACAGCAGCAGCAGGAAGGCCGTGGGTGATTTCACCCGGGTGAGCATGCGGCCCACGCCCGAAAGCGCGCCGCTGCTGCGCAGCCCGGCCGCCAGCACGAACATCGCCGCCACGGTGATCGTGGCCTGGTTGCTGAAGCCGCTGAGTGCCTGCGACGGCGTGATCAGGCCCAGCAAGGTGAGCGTGGCGACCAGGAAGATCGCCACCACGTCCATGCGCAGCTTCTCGGTGGCGAACAGTGTGATTGCACCGATGGTGACTGCGAGCACCAGCACGATGTCCAGCGTCATGCGCGTGCCGCCGGATGCGTGGTGGCGCAGGATCGACGCCTGTTGGTTCGCAAACGGACGAGGGTTCCGTTCATCTGCCGGCCTTCTTCAACGTGGTCCCCGAAGTTCCCTGCGCACAGGCAGCGGACGGGGCGCATCGTACTGGCGAATCGCCCCGATTACCTATCCGGGAGGCGCAAGAATGTGCCGCCGCGTGTCCCTGGCAAGCTGGTCCAGATCCGCGAACAGCGGCGCGAAACCTTCCGACAGGCGGTCATAATGGCGCGCCAGGTCGATCGCGCAGGCCTCCAGCCGCTCGCCGCCGCGCGACAGGCGCCGCCCGATGCCCGCGAGCGCGCGAGGCATGCCGTCGACGTGCGCATACGCGCCAAGCCAGTCCTGCTGCGCCATGCGCGAGGCTATGCGGCGTGCGGGTTCGGGCAGGAGGTCGGCGTGCTCGTCCAGCGCCCGGTAGACCCGGGCGGTGAAGTCCGCCAGCGGCTCGCGGGCATGATGCCGCCAGTCGCGCGCAAGCACGTGGTCGTGGAACACGTCCATGGCGATGCCGGCGAAGCGCCGGCGTTCGGGGGCAAAACAGGCAAGTGCGGCCTGCATGACCGGGTGCGTATCGCAGCAGGCATCGATGCGCCGGTGCACGCGGATCTCGATCGACACTTCCGGCGTGAATCCCCTGATCGGGCCTTTCACGAAGTCACCCAGGAAGGCTCCGACCAGGGCGAGATCGCCCTGATCGGCCAACAGGAAGTGGGCAAGGAAGTTCACCGGAGCGGCGTGGGGGATCGGGAATGCGGGAATCGCGGGAGCCGGCGGCACCGCGCGCCGCGCCGTGATTCCTGCATTCCCTTTCCCGCGTCCCGCGGCCTCACCTGACCAGGCGTTCGTTGACCAGCGTTTGGACCACACTGGGGTCGGCCAGGGTGGTGGTGTCGCCGAGCTGCTCGGGCGCGTTTTCCGCGATCTTGCGCAGGATGCGGCGCATGATCTTGCCCGAGCGCGTCTTGGGCATCGCCGCGGCCCACTGCAGGTGGTCGGGCGTGGCGATCGGGCCGATTTCCTTGCGCACCCAGGCCACGAGTTCGCGGCGCAGTTCCTCGCTCGGCTGCTCGCCGGCGTTGAGGGTGACGTAGGCGTAGATGCCCTGGCCCTTGATGTCGTGCGGGAAGCCGACCACGGCGGCCTCGGCCACCCTCGGGTGCGCCACCAGCGCGCTTTCCACTTCCGCCGTGCCCATGCGGTGGCCCGACACGTTGATCACATCGTCCACCCGGCCGGTGATCCAGTAGTAGCCGTCGGCATCGCGCCGGCAGCCGTCGCCGCTGAAATAGGTGCCGGGGTAGGTGGTGAAGTAGTCCTTGTAGCGCTTGGGGTCACCGTAGACCGTGCGGAACTGGCCGGGCCAGGAGCTGAGGATCACGAGGTTGCCCTCGGCGACGCCTTCCAGCACCTTGCCCTCGTTGTCCACGATGGCCGGCTCGACGCCGAAGAATGGCAGGGTCGCCGAGCCGGGCTTCTGCGGAATCGCGCCGGGGATGGCGGAAATGAGGATGCCGCCGTTCTCGGTCTGCCACCAGGTGTCCACGATCGGACAGCGGCCCTCGCCCACCACGCGGTGGTACCACTCCCAGGCCTCCGGATTGATCGGTTCGCCGACGCTGCCCAGGAGCCGCAGGCTGGCACGCGAGGTCTTCGCCACCGGTGCCTCGCCTTCGCGCATCAGCGCGCGGATCGCGGTGGGCGCGGTGTAGAAGATGGTGACCTGGTGTTTGTCGACGACCTGCCAGAAGCGGCTGAAGTCCGGATAGTTCGGCACGCCCTCGAAGATCACCGTGGTAGCGCCGTTGGCGAGCGGCCCGTAGACGATGTAGCTGTGGCCGGTGACCCAGCCCACGTCCGCGGTGCACCAGTACACGTCGTCTTCCTTGAGGTCGAAGATCACCTCGTGGGTGAAGGAGGTGTGCACCAGATAGCCGCCGGTGGTGTGCAGCACGCCCTTGGGCTTTCCGGTGGAGCCGGAGGTGTGCAGGATGAAGAGCGGATCCTCGGCGTCCATCACTTCCGGCTCGCAGACGGCCGGCTGGCCTTCGACCAGGGTGTCGTACCAGCGGTCGCGCGGGGACTGCATGTTCACCGGGTTGCCGGTGTGGCGCACCACGACCACGGTTTCCACCGTGTGCGTGTCGGGGCGCTGCAGCGCCTTGTCCACGTTCGCCTTGAGCGCCACCGGACGACCGCCGCGCAGGCCTTCGTCCGCGGTGATGACGACCTTGGGACTGCAGTCGGCGATGCGGGTGCCGAGCGAATCCGGCGAGAAACCGCCGAACACCACGCAGTGCGGCGCGCCGATGCGCGCGCAGGCCAGCATCGCCACGGCGGCCTCGGGAATCATCGGCAGGTAGATCACCACGAAGTCTCCCTTCTTCACCCCGAGGTTGCGCAGCGCGTTGCCGAAGCGGCAGACGCGGGCGTGCAGGTCGCGGTAGCTGATGCGCTCGGAATTCGACGGGTCGTCGCCTTCCCAGAGGATCGCGGTCTTGTCGCCGCGCGTGGCCAGGTGCCGGTCGAGGCAGTTCACGGAAACATTGAGCTGGCCGTCCTCGAACCAGCGCACGTGCAGGTCTTCGGTCCGGAAGGAAACATCCTTGATCTTCGCGGGGAAACGAAACCAGTCGAGCCGCGTCGCGATCCTGGCCCAGAACGCTTCGGGATTCTCGATCGACTCCCGGTACATGCGCCGGTAATCCTCGGGCTTGATGTTGGCTTGGGCGAGGAAATCGGGCGAGGCGGTGAAGACGCGTTCCTGGTTCATGGGGGTCACCTGTCCTTGAGGCGTGCGGAGGGGTCAACGTGGCGTGGCCCAAGCGTACTCCGATCCCGGCAACCTCTTGCGGGGAACGGGCTTAGACCTTGGTCGAGCGCCGCGTAGCGCTGGCCGCCCGGCGCTCTTGCAGCAGCGGGCGACGACGCTACACTCGGACCTTGCCATGAATCCTGTCCGAGCGCCCGTATCCTCCGATCCCGATGCCGCAGGGGATGGCGCGGGGGAAGGGTTGGCCGCTCTCGCTCCTGCGGACCTGCGCGACGAGGTGATGCGCCTGCGCCGCGCCCGCCGCCTGCAGCAGGCGCTTTACGACATCGCCAATCTGGCCGTCGACAGCATCAGCACGGCCCAGCTGCTGGGACGCATCCACGCCATCGTCGGCCAGCTGATGTACGCCAGGAATTTCTACGTCGTGCTGCACGATGCGGAGCGCGACACCATGCGATTCCTCTACTTTGCCGACGACTGCGACTCGCCGCCGGTCGATCCCGATGAGGAAATCCCGGCTTCCTGCCTCTCCCAGAGCATCACCCTGACGATGATGCGCAGCGGCCGCGCGGCGATGGGGCCTCCCTCGAAGCTGCGCGAGGAGCTGGGGCTGCGCGCCGATCAGGAAATGGGGACGACCAGTCTGGACTGGCTGGGCGTCCCCATGGCCGACGCCGGCGGCGTGCGCGGGCGCTGGTGGTGCAGAATTACGAATTCGCCGACTGCTATGACGATCAGGACCGCGATTTCCTCACGTTCGTGGCGCAGCAGGTGCTCACCGCGCTGTCGCGGCAGTTCGCGCATCAGGAGCTGGAGCGGCGCGTCGCCGATCGCACCCGCGCGCTGACGGCGGAGATCCGCGAGCGCGAGCGCCGGGAGAAGCTGCAGGAAACGCTCTACCGGATCGCCGATCTCGCCAGCAGCGATCTGGCGATGGACGAGATGCTCGAAGCGATCCACGCGCTCATCGACGAGTGGATGTATGCGCGAAACCTCTACATCGCCCTGTATTCGGAAGCCCGCGACACCATCCGCTATCTCTACATGGTGGACGAGGGCGAGCCCAGGCGGATCGGCGAGCGCGAGGAAATCCACGCCTCCGAGCGCCCCAACAGCCTGTCCCTGGCGATGATCCACAGCGGCCGGCCGGCAATGGGGCCTTCAGACAGGCTGGTGGAAGCCTTCCACCTCGTCGCGGACCCGGGCAATTACGGCCCCGCCAGCACCGCCTGGCTGGGCGTTCCGATGCTCGATGGCGCCGAGGTGCGCGGCGGCGTGGTCGTGCAGAGTTACCTGCCCGACGCGCGCTACACCGAGGAGGATCGCGCACTCCTGTCCTTCGTGGCCCAGCACATCCTGACCGCGGTGGACCGCAAGCTGGCCAAGTTCGAGCTGGAGGCGCGGATCGCCGAGTGCAGTCGCGCATTGGCCGAAACCGTCCGCGAGTTGCGTCACCAGATCCAGCAGCGGGAAACCACGGAGAGCCGGCTGGCGCACGAGCACCTGCATGACCTCCTGACCGGGCTGGCCAACCGCAGCGCCGCGATGATCGAGCTGGAGCGCGCGCTGTCGCGCTCGCGGCAGTCTCAGGGCAGGCGCTTTGCGATGATGGTGTTCGACCTGGATCGGTTCAAGCGCGTCAACGACAGCATGGGCCTGCTGGCCGGAGACGACATGCTGGTCCAGATCTGACGGCGGCTGGGCCAATGCCTGCCCGCCCCCAGCCTGGTTGCGCGACTGGGAAGCGACGAGTTCGCCGCGCTGCTCGAAGGCTGCAGCGGCGCGGAGGAAGCCGCTCGCATCGCGCGACGCGCCATCGAGGCGCTCGGTGCCCCGATGCTGCTTGCGGACAGACAGCTGTTTCCCTCCGTCAGCGTCGGCATCACCCTCAACCACGACACCCACGAATCGGCGGAGGATCTGCTGCGCGAGGCCCACGTCGCCGTCCACCGCGCCAAACAGGGCGGCCGCCACCGTTTCGAAATCTTCGACGCCGCTCTGCATCAGCAGGTGGTTCACCAGCTCGACCTGGAGGGCGAGCTGCGCAATGCGCTGCAGAATGGCGAGTTCGAGCCCTACTTCCAGCCGATCGTCCGCCTGGAGGATGGCGCCATCGTGGGCCATGAATCGCTGCTGCGCTGGCACCATCCCAGACGGGGACTGCTCGCTCCCGGCGCGTTCCTGGCCGTGGCCGAAGAGAGCGGCTGCATCGCGCAGATCGACTGGCAGATATTCGAAAGAACCTGCGCGATGCTCGCGTGCCAGCCGCAGGGGGGCGCCTACTACACCATCAACGTGTCGCCCCAGCACTTCCGCTCGCCGAAGCTGGCGCGGCGGCTGCTGGAGATGATCGCAAGGCACGGGGTCGCGCCGCAGCGCCTTCGCGTGGAGATCACCGAGAGCGCGGTTCTCGAGGATCCCGATCTGGTGCTGCGCACCCTGAACGACCTGCGTGAAGCCGGCGTGCTCGCCGTGCTCGACGACTTCGGCACGGGCTATTCCTCGCTCAGCTACCTGCACCGATTCCCGCTGCGCTGCATCAAGATCGATCGCTCTTTCGTGGAGGCGATGCGATCGGGGCAGGAGGGCGGCAGCGAGGCGGTCATCCGCGCCGTGCTGGCCATGTCCAGCGCGCTGGACATGGATGTCATCGCCGAAGGCATCGAAACCCGCCAGCAGCAGGATGCGCTGCTGGCGCTGGGATGCCCCTAGGGGCAGGGTTTCCTGTTCTCGCCTCCGCGTCCGGCATCGGGCCGGGAAGAGTGACGGGTGCGGGCAGGTCGGTTCCGGAAGTGGATGCAACTTGCCATGCCGGGCAATTTCTGGCTAGAATGCGCGACTGCCCATGCCGGCAGCCGGCTCTTGTGCCCGGCGAGGTTCGACATCCCGGGCCGAAGGTTCCGATTCAACCCACACTTTCAATCCCGCATGCCGGGGTGGTGCCATCATGATCAGCAAGCTCATTCAGGAATTCGAGGCCGAGCAGGCCCAGCGCCAGCTGCCGACGTTCGGCCCGGGCGATACCGTCATCGTCAACGTCAAGGTGAAGGAAGGCAACCGCGAGCGCGTCCAGGCCTATGAAGGCGTGGTCATCGCCAAGCGCAACCGCGGCCTGAACTCGGCCTTCACGGTGCGCAAGATCTCGCACGGCACCGGCGTGGAGCGCGTGTTCCAGACCCATTCGCCGGCGATCGACTCGGTTGAGGTCAAGCGCCGTGGCGCGGTTCGTGCCGCCAAGCTCTATTACCTGCGCGATCTGGCCGGCAAGGCCGCGCGCATCAAGGAAGACCTCGGCGCGACCGCCAAGGCCGATTGATTCGTTTCACCCGCAACACCGAGCCGCACAGGGCTCACGCAACGGCCGCGCAAGCGGCCGTCGGCGTTTTTGCGCCTTGAAAATCCGTACTGCCGGCCGCACCTGCTGGCCATTCCTCCACCGCAGTACGGAAGCCACCCATGACCGCAGCAACGAAGAGCTACGAATTCCAGTCCGACGTGCAGCAGGTGCTGCATCTGGTCACCCACTCGCTGTACTCCAACAAGAACATCTTCCTGCGTGAGCTGGTGTCCAACGCCTCGGATGCCTGCGACAAGCTGCGCTTCGAGGCCCTCAAGGCTCCCGAGCTCTACGGCGACCAGCCGGAGCTGCGCATCGACCTCGACTGGGACAAGGACGCCCGCACCCTGACGATCCGCGACAGCGGCATCGGCATGTCGCGCCAGGAGCTGATCGACAACCTCGGCACCATCGCGCGCTCCGGCACGCGCAAGTTCCTCGAATCCCTGGGCGAGGCGCAGAAGGCCGATGCCCAGCTCATCGGCCAGTTCGGCGTGGGTTTCTACGCCGCCTTCATCGTGGCCGATCGGGTCGCGGTCACCAGCCGGCGCGCCGGCAGCGACGAAGCCTTCGCGTGGGAATCGGCCGGCGACGGGCGCTTTACCCTGGAGCCGTCGGACAAGGCGGAGCGCGGCACCACCATCGTCCTGCACCTGAAAGAGGGCGAGGACGAGTTCCTCGACGGCTGGAACCTGCGATCCCTCGTGCGCACCTATTCGGACCACATCGGCTTTCCCATCCGCATGCCGGTGGAGAAGGACGGCGCGCCGACTGACGAATTCGAGACCGTCAACCAGGCCGCAGCGCTGTGGACCCGCCCCAAGGCCGAGATTTCCGACGAGGAGTACCAGGCCTTCTACAAGCACGTCAGTCATGACTTCGGCGACGCGCTGGCCTGGAGCCACAACCGCGTCGAGGGCAACCAGAACTTCACTTCGCTGGTGTATGTGCCGGCCAAGGCGCCGTTCGACTTCGGCTTCGACCGCGACGCGCGCAAGGGCCTGAAGCTCTACGTCAAGCGCGTCTTCATCATGGACGCCGCCGAGGAAATGCTGCCGGCCTACCTGCGCTTCGTGCGCGGGGTGATCGATTCCGACGACCTCCCGCTCAACGTCAGCCGCGAGATCCTGCAGGGCAGCCGCCAGGTCGACAAGCTCAAGAACGCGCTGGTGCGCCGCGTGCTCGACCTTCTGGAGAAGACCGCGCGCGAGGAGCCGGAAAAGTACGCCGGCTTCTGGCGCGAGTTCGGCGCGGTGCTCAAGGAAGGGCTGGCCGAGGACCCGGCCAACAGCCAGCGCATCGCCAAGCTGCTGCGCTTCGCCTCCACCCATACCGGCGAGCGCGAGGCACAGGTTTCGCTGGACGACTACCTCGCCCGCATGAAGCCCGGGCAGGAAACCATCAACTACCTCAGCGCCGACGGCTGGAACGCCGCGCGCCACAGCCCGCAGCTTGAAGCCCTCGCGGCGCGGAGCGTGGAAGTGCTGCTGCTGCACGAACGCATCGACGAGTGGGCCATTGGCTACCTCAACGAGTACGAGGGCAAGAAACTGCGCAACATCGCCAAGGGCGAGCTGGGTCGCGCCGAGCTGGGCGAAGGCGCGCCCGATGCCAGCCAGCAGGAGGAGCGCGCCAGGGAAGCCTCCGCCCTGGTGGAGAAGCTCAAGGCCACCCTCGGCGAGCGCGTGGCGGACGTGCGCGTTTCGCAGCGCCTGACCGATTCCCCCGCCTGCCTGGTGATGGGCGAATACGACATGGCCCTGCACATGCAGCGCCTGCTCAAGGCCGCCGGCCACGAGGTGCCCGCGGGCAAGCCGGCGCTGGAGATCAACCCGGAGCACCCGCTGCTGCAGCGCTACGACGCCGAGGCCGACGCAGCGCGCCGCGATGACCTGGGCCTGCTGCTGTTCGAGCAGGCGCAGCTCGCCGAAGGCGCGCAGCTCGACGATCCGGCCGCCTTCGTGCGACGCATGAACGCGCTGCTCCTGGGCTGAAGCGGCGGTACTCTCTGCCGATCCGCTCCTGATGGCCCGCAGCTTTGCATACCTTGACCGTCATCCCGGCGAAGGCCGGGATCCATTCTGATCTTCACGACCAGATTCATCCGGGTGAGGCAGGGCTTCGTCCGTCAGGAGCCGCTGGCCTCCGTCGGGATGGCGGGATGATGCTCTCGGGTGCTTTGGGGGCAGAAGGCGGCGCGCCGTGTGCCTGATCCTGGTCGGCGTCCGCGCGCGCCCCGGCAGCCGCATCCTGCTGCTGGCCAACCGCGACGAGTTCCACGCCCGGGCCGCCGACGCGATGGCCCCGTGGAGCGAGGACGCGCGCGTCCTCGGCGGGCGCGATCTGGTGGCCGGCGGAAGCTGGCTGGCGGTGCGCTCGGATGGGCGTTTTGCCGCCGTCACCAACCTGCGCAACGGTCTGCCCAAACCCGCGCCGCGCTCGCGCGGCGAGCTGGTCAGCGGCTTTGTGCGGGGCGACGAAGCCCCGCAGGCCTGGCTCGATGCGCTCTTGCGGCGCGTGGATCACTACGCGCCCTTCAACCTCGTGCTCGGCGACGCTTCCGGCCTCTACGCCTTCGATGGCGGCGAGCGCAGCATTCGCCCGCTGGAACCCGGCCTGCACACGATCAGCAACGGCCCGCTCGACGAGGACTGGCCGAAGCGGCGCCGCCTGCGTGAATCGGTGGCCTTGGAGCTCGCCTCCGGCGCCGACGATGCGGCTCTGCTCGCCCTCCTGCGCGATCCGCAGCACGCGCCGGACGACGAGCTTCCCGACACCGGCTTCGATCTGGAGCGCGAGCGCCTGCTCTCGCCCATTTTCGTCGCCGGCACCGAATACGGCACGCGCGCCAGCTCCTTCGTGGAGGTGCGCGAGGACGGCGCGCTGCGCGCCGTGGAGCAGCGCTTCGGGCCGGCCGGGGTGCCGCAGGGCCGCTCGGTGTGGATGCTACATTCCAGAGGCTGGGAATACGGACCGGAAGCCTGATCCCGCGACACTGCCCTTGCAGGAGTGGCTTTGGCCGCGAAGGGTTTTGTGGTGTGGAGGAATCCGGCTGAAACCGCTGCGCGGGTTCCTCCCTACTGGCCGCGGGCTTGCGGGCAGGGCGGAACCGCAAAAGGCGATTCCGCCGTGGGGGGAGCCGCATCGGGGATTCAACCGCACCACTGGCTCTCGCAGGGGGTGCCGTCGTGGTTGCCGTCCATCTTCGTTCCCGGGCAGTTCCTGAGGAAGAACTTGGCCTCGGCGCAGGAGGTCATCTGGCTGCAGTAGATGCGCCCGTCGCACTGGAAGTGCCTGGATTCGGGGGCGATCCGCGCTGGCGTGGTGCCTGATTCTGGAGTTGACGCCGAGGGGGCGCGGTTGCCCGCGGAATCGGGTACTTGGGTCTTCTGCCATATCCATCCGCTGGCTGCGGCCGCGCCAGCGAGCACCAGCGCCAGGAATCGACCCGAATACGAGCGCGGCGGGCGGCGTGATTGCGGGCGGCGCGCGTCGGCGAGGCGCCCGGAAGCCTGCGCGGCGCGGGGGCGCGGGACGCGCCGCGTTCTCTCCCGGGGCTCGAGTTCCATCTGCCCCGCCACGCGCACCCGAACCGCGCGCTTGCGTCCGTCCGGGGTCGTTTCCAGCTCGTAGGAAAGCGTCATTCCGACTTCCGGGCGCGTGCCGCGCGGAAAGGCGTAGAGATGGACGAATACCTCTTCGCTTCCGGCATTGGGGGTGATGAAGCCGAAGCCGCGCTCATCGATCCAACGAGTTAGGGTTCCGGTTGAGCGTGGGAGCATTTTGGTGCCTTGCGAAGAGTGCGATCAGGTGCGGCAGTCTGACTTGCCCGACCCGCCTTTCGGAAGGCGGGTATAAGCACTGAGAGCGCAGGGGGCGGGAGCAGTGGAAATTCACAGTGGCCACGTCGGGAGAATGGACACTCCTGCCAGCAATACGTGACCGCAGAGCCGGCGCATTGCCGGTTTGCGCGGGCATGATATGCCCTCATCGCACCCGGAAGCTCCCCACTTCGATCTGGTCGCGCGCGCTTTCCAGCCGTCGCGTGGTGGCAACGCGCGCAGGTTCGGCGCTGCCGAAGGCGGTCTGGAATTCCAGCTGCACCGATACCGGGCCGGTGATCGACTGGCTGCGATCGCCGTAGTAGTGGGTCAGCACGCGGTAGGTGCCGGGCAGCGGGCGGGCGATGGTGAAGACTTCCGGGCCGTAGCCGCCGGTGAAGTCGCGGCTGATGTGGCCGCCGCTCTTGCTGCGAGGCTGGGAGTAGTAGACCTTCTCGCCGGCCGGATCGATCACCCACAGGTCGATGTCGGTGTTGTCCGCATCCCAGCCCAGCACCACGCGCAGGCCGACATTCACCGGCACCCGCAGTTCGGGCGGGATGCCCAGCGCGGAAATGTCCGTGCCCGGATGCGCGGCGAGCAGGGCGGTGAGCTCGTGCAGCGCGATCAGGTCGATGTCCGGGAAGCGCGGCGACCAGGTTCCCGTGGCCACCTTCCACAAAAGCGCCGCGGCGCGCGCGGTGTCGGGCTTGTCCATGCGCGACAGCGCCAGGGCGAGGTCGCGGTGGCTCTGCGGCTCTTCCGGACGCTGGGCGAGGGCGTCCTCGAAGGGGCGGATGGCCAAATCGTGGCGATCCCACTGCGACAGGCGGTAGCCCAAAACGCGCAGCAGCGCGGTGTTCTCGTCGCCCACCTCGGCCAGGTTCGACAGCACCCGCAGCGCCAGCGCCGGCTGCCTGGCTTCCTCGCGCAGGTAGTCGGCCACATCTAGGAAGAAGGACGGCGAGCTGGCGTGTTCGGCGCGTAGTTCGAGATAGGTGGCGTAGGCGTCCTTGGACTTGCGCAGCGCCTTGAGGTAGGGCGTGTCGGGGTTCCAGCCGGTCAGCTCGACGCTGGCGCGCAGCGCGGCTTTGGCGCGAATCCCGTTCGATTCGGGAGCGGGCTCGGTGCCTTCCGCCCTGCGCGATCCGCTGACCACGACGCTTTCGAGCGCGGTATCCGAGGCGGACTGCGCGATCTGCAGGCGTGCGTCCGCCGGAGCGACCGGCGCTGCGGCGACGGGCGGCGCGCCGGGCGGCGGAGCCGGCGCGGGAATGGCGGCCTCTGCGCTGATTTCCGGCGCGCCGCCGCGCGGCAGGTCCATGCGGCGCTGGCGCAGCGCGTCCACCCGCAGCATCTGCGCGGTGGCTTCCCGCTCCCACGCCGCGCGCGTCGCGGCCACGGTGCCGGCCATCGGCCATCCTTCGGCCAAGGTTCGGCTTTGCGCGAGGATTTTCGCAAGCTCACCGCGGATGTCGTCCAGGGCTGTTTCCGAAAGTTCGGCCGACGCGCTGACGTGCTGCCAGGCGATGGATTCGGACTCGACGGCAGGCACGAGCAGGGTTTCCAGCCAGGCGTGGCGCTGGGCATGCCAGTAGTGGAATTCGTGCCAGCGCCGCGTCAGGTCCGCCAGCCGCGTTTGCCGGGCGGCATCCTCGTTCGGCTTGGGCTGGACGGTGCGCAGCGCTTCGTACTGCGCGCGCAGTTCGGCTTCCTTCGGCGCCACGCCGTAGCGCACGTAGTCCTCGATGCGGTCGAGCACCAGCAGCGAGGTGTGTGCGGTGACCACGCCGTGCCGTACCGCGAGGCGGGTGATGGCCTCGACGTCGGGTTCGGGCTCGGCCTGCATCCGCGCGATGCGCGCGCCGGCCACGGCGCGCCAGAGGCTCTCGACCAGCGCGCCGGTGACGGGCGCGCGTTCGCCTGCCGCGACGCGGCGTTCGATGCGGTGGCCGGCGTCGTCGCCGAAAACCAGGGTGATGGTGGCCTTGCCGGTGCAGCGCGCGGCAAGGGTCAGCACGCGCTCGACCGGCTGAGGCGCGGTCGGGGAGAGGTCCGCGCACTGTCCGCTGGTGCGGGTTTCCAGCAGGCGCCAGCTCGGTGCGCCGAGCGCGGCGGCGGCCTGCGCTGCGCTCATGCGGGTGAGGTCGAGGACGCGACCGCCGCGCTCGGCGATGCTTGCCAGGCGTGCGTGGTCGGCGCGCTGCGCGGCGTGCAGGACGAACAGGCGCGCCGGCGCGCGGGAGAAATCCGTGTGCCCCGGGCCGAAGGTGTCCAGCCCGTCGCCGATCACCAGGGCCAGGTCCGGCTTGCCGGCGGCTGCGAAGTCGATCGCGCCGTAGTTGCTGGCGCCGTCCAGCGCCAGCGCGTCGATGGCGGCGAGGAGGGCGCCGGCATCACCCTTGCGCACCGTGAATCGCTGCGCCGCGTCGGCCGCGTCGCGGAAGGGGATCAGGGTGACGTCGGTGGCATCCAGCTTGCCGAGCCAGGCTTCCAGCGCGGCGCGCTCGCGCGAAAGATCGCGGTCGCGCGCGCTGCCCGAGGCGTCGTAGAAGATCGCCACGCGTCGGGGCGCGGGCGGGGAGACGAGGTTTTCGGGCCGGCCGGTGTCGATGCGCGCCAGCACCGCGCGTTCGACCGGCTCCAGCGCGTCGGGCGCTTCCAGCACCGCGCTTTCCCCGGGCTGCTTGGGCACGCGGAAGCTCAGCTCGCGCTGCGGGGTGACGTTCTCGCGCACGAGTTCGGCGCGCCAGAGCGTGGCGGCCTGTTCGAAGCGCAGGCCCGCGTCGGGCGAATCGGAGGCGATCGGCGGTGCGGCCGATTCCATCGGCGCTTCGGCCACCACGGAAAACTTCTTCACCGGCGTGCGGAACTGCAGCGGCAGGAGGTAGCGCCAGTGGTCGCCGGCGTCGTCCATTACCTGCTCGAACTCCAGCGCGATGCGCTTGTCGCCGTTTGCCGGGATCGGATAGAGCCGGGTGCGGAACACGTTGCCGCGGGTCAGTTCGACCAGCCCCGGGTCGATGCGCTGGCGCGAGGTTTCCTCGAAGGCCACGCGCGCGGTTTCCTTCGGCACCACCACGCCTTCGCGCATCTGGCCGTTGACTTCCAGCGCATAGCCCGAGATCGTCTGGCCGGGGCCGAGTGGAAACACGAACTCGCCCTCCAGCACCCGCGCGTTGGGGTTGTGGAAGCGCAGGTCGATGCGGGTGCGGGCGAGGAAGCCGTGCATCCGCACCGAGATCGACACGTCCTCCAGCACGATGGGGTGGTTGCCCGGTTCGGGTGGAATCCAGACCTGCGGTGGCTGCTGTGCCGCGACGGTGGCGGTCCAGAGCAGGGTCAGGCAGAACAGCAGGGCGAAAAGGCGTTTCATCGGTGCTCTCCTCGGTGCGGGATGCGCGGGAGCATCATGCAACGGAAAGGGCGGGAAAACGGGGTTGAAAACGAAACGGGCCCGGATTTCTCCGGGCCCGTCGGGTTTGCTGCGGAAGGGTCAGTCCTCGAAACCATCCTTGAAGATGGGATCGCCCAGCGGCGTGCCGCAGTTGCTTCCCACCGCGATCGTCACCGTGGCCGGCGCCGACAGGCGGGTGCCGTCGGAGGTGCGGTAGGTGAAGCTGTCGGAGCCGCAGTAGCTGGCCTGCGGGGTGTAGGTGAAGCCGCCGTTGGCGGCCAGGGCGAGGGTTCCGTGGCCGACGGCCGAGGCGTCCTGTGCCGAAATCGGCGCGCCTTCCGCATCGCTGTCGTTGAACAGCACGCCGCTGGCGGCCGCAACGGTGAGCGTTCCACCCTGCGCCACGGCGTAGCTGTCGTCATTGGCGGCCGGGGCGTTGAGGTTGAGCACGCAGGTGGCCGGCTGGGTGGATTGGAACAGCGCCGGCGACACCCACTCGGGGTGGTCCACGAAGGGGTTGCGGTTGTTCTGGAAGCTCTGGATCACGCCGTTGCGGGTGACCTCCTCGGCGTCCGGCGCATCGCCCGCGTGCCAGGCCAGCAGGTCGGTCAACAGGCCCATGTAGGCCTTGGCAGCGGTGTTGGAAGTGAGCACGATCAGGCTGCGGGTGTCGGTCAGCTCCAGGTCCGGCGTGTCGCCGTCGTGGCCGTCCTCGGAGGCGATGCCCTCGTAGCGGATCGCCATGTAGAACATGGCGCGCGCCATTTCGCCCTTGCGGTGGTTCCACGTTTCGAACGAGCCGCTGTTGCCGTCCGGCGTCTTGACCCAGTTCGACTGGCCCTGGCCGCCCACGCCGCCGTTCACCTCGGTGGGAAGTTCCGAGCAGCCGCTGGATGCCGGGCAGTTGGCATAGGGCTTGTTGCCGCGATCGGCATTCTGCTGGGTGTCGGAGAGCCACAGCATGTGGGTGTCGGTGTAGGCGGCGAGGTTGCTGTTGGCAAAACCCAGCGAGTTGGGCCAGGTGTGCTCGCGGTTGTAGGTGATGCCGCCGCCGGTGCCGGCGCGGTCGCTGCCCTTGGCGTAGGAACGATTGCGGTACACGTCGATGATGCGGTTCGGATTGGCCGGGTCTTCCTGCGCGATTTCCAGGATCGACCAGGAGTTGGTGCCCGAGCCGCTGTACGGGTACTTGGTGTGTCCCTTGATGGTTTCGTGCAGCGAGCAGCGCAGCATCTGCGGCGAGGCCAGGTTGACGTTCTGGTAGTAGGCCGAGGTGTTGGCGGTATTCATCACGGTGAAATCCACCGTGAAATCCGCCTGCATCGCGCCGCCGTCCACGTCGGTGATCGAGGCGGCGTGGATGGTGAAGTGGCAGCTGTCCCCTGCGACCAGGGCGGTGCCGGTGCCGATGGTGAAGTTCACCCCGCCGTCGCTGCTGGAAGGCGAAAGCGCGATGCCGGTGGAGGCGTCGCAGGCGAGGCTGAAGGCGCCGCTTGCGGCCGTGACCGGTTCGCTGAAGGTCACCTTGAGGTCGCCCGCCGAGGGGAAATTGGTGGCGTTCTGCGAGGGCACCGTGCTCGTCACGCTCGGCAGCACGTTGGGCGGCGGCGCGACGGTGGTGAAGTGGATCGTGCCCGGATCGGTCAGCGGGTAGGCGTTGGCGCCCTGGTCGACGATGAAGTCGGTGTCGAGGGTCAGGTCGCAGCTTTCGCCCACGGTGAAGGCCGTGGCCGGGGTGAGGAAATATTGCGTCGGTCCGCCGCTGACCAGCACGTTGGACGGATTGCGGTAGCCCGAGCTGGCGCACTGGATCTCGAACCAGGTGCCGCTCACGACCACCGGTTCGGAGAAGGTGAGGGTGAGCGCGGCGTTGGCCGGGAAATCGGTGGCGTTGTGGATCGGGTAGCTCGAAACCAGGATCGGCGGTACGTCGACCGGGGTGCCGAAGACGAGATCGTCGATGGCCAGACCGTCGTCTGAACCCAAGTCGTTGGCGTCGGCCCAGCGGATCCACAGCGTCGCGTCGGGTGCGAGGTTCAGACCGGTCAGCGTGCCGGAAACCTGCGTGCGGTTGGCCGGGAGGTTTCCGTCGAGTTTCTGGCTGGCGGTGCCCGTGGTGACGGGGGCGACCGCATCCAGCGCCGGCAGGGGCGTCCAGGTGCCGTTGTTGAGCGCCGTGGCATCGGTGCTGTAGGCAAAGCTCAGCGTGTCGGACCCGCCGATGGCGCCCAATCGCCACTGTTCCACGAAGAAGCTGATGGCCAGTTCGCTGACCGTGGCGCCGCTGTCGTTGCGCAGCTGCGCGCCCAGCGTTGCGACGACGCTGCCTGACGCGAGGGCGCCCAGGGCGCGTTCGCCTGAGCCCACGCTGCCGTAGCTGAAGGTGTTGCCCGACATGGACTCGCCGTCGTCGACCAGATAGGTGTTGTTGGCGTTGCTGTTCCCCGTTTCCAGGAAATACCAACCTGTGGGCAGCACCGACGAAGTCGTGCCCTGCACCGACGCCAGCGTGCCGAAATCCTCGCTTGCCCCCGCGCCCGGCCCGGTCAGCGCCACCGCGCCGCTGCCCGCCTGCTGCGCCATCGCCGCCAGCGGCGAAGCCATCACCATCACGGCCAGCAGGCCGCGCAATCCTGTTGCTTTCATTCCGTACCCCGTTTTCCGTTCAAGGATCGCATCCGCGATCCGGCGTTGCCCGCACAGCGGCGGGCGCATGTGGCCGGGGATCCCCGTCGTCCGACCGGCGGCGATGATACCCCGGCCCCGTGACGCTTTTCTGTCGAACGGTCGGGATTCAGGCCGAAAGTGTCCGTCTCCACTATCATTCCCCGTTCCCGCATCCTGCGGGGCGTCTTCAGGGCGGGGTGGAAGTCCCCACCGGCGGTAGGTCGCACGGCGACGAGCCCGCGAGCGCTTGCGCGCAGCGCAAGGTCAGCAGATCCGGTCCGATGCCGGAGCCGACGGTCACAGTCCGGAGGAAAGAAGACCGCACGCGTTGCCTTCGGGCGGCGCGGGCATGCGCCTTGAGGGCGTTTTTCGCCATTCTTCCGCGGAGAACGACCCGTGTTTACCGGCATCATCCAGGCCATCGGCCAGATTGCGCGCATCGAGCCGCGCGGCGGCGACGTGCGGCTGCACATCGACGCAGGTTCGCTCGACCTTTCCGACGTGGCGCCCGGCGACAGCATCGCCGTGTCCGGCGTGTGCCTGACCGCGCTGGAGCCTTCGGCGCACGGCTTCCTTGCCGATGTCTCCAACGAAACCCTCGGGCTCACCACGCTGGGCGATGCGGTCGTGGGCGATGCGGTGAATCTGGAAAAGGCGCTGCGCCTGGCCGATCGCCTCGGCGGGCATCTGGTCACGGGCCACGTGGACGGGCTGGCCGAAGTGACGGCGATCGAAGCCGATGCGCGCTCGCGCCGCATCGGCTTTCGCGTGCCCGCAACGCTTGCGCGCTACCTCGCTCGCAAGGGCTCGGTCTGCATCGACGGGGTGAGCCTCACCGTGAACGCGGTGTGCGAGGACGAGTTCGAGGTCAACCTGATCCCGCACACGCTGGAAGCCACCACGCTGGCGCAGCGCCAGGTGGGCGACGCGGTGAACCTCGAGGTGGACCTGATGGCGCGCTACGCCGAGCGGCTGTTCGCGGGGGAGGCGACGCCGTGAGCTTTGCGACGATTCCCGAGCTGGTCGAAGACCTCCGCGCCGGGCGCATGGTGGTCATCGTCGACGACGAGGACCGCGAGAACGAGGGCGACCTGGTGATGGCGGCCAGCCTCGTGCGCCCGGAAGACATCAACTTCATGGTCACCCACGGGCGCGGACTGGTGTGCCTGCCGATGACGCGCGAGCGCTGCGAGCGACTGGGCCTGTCGCTCATGGCGCGCGACAACCGCAGCCAGTTCCGCACCGCGTTCACGGTGTCGATCGAGGCCGCGCAGGGCGTCACCACCGGCATTTCCGCCGCCGACCGCGCCCACACCATCCAGACCGCCGTGCGGCCCGATGCGCGCGCCGAGGACCTGCACCAGCCCGGCCACGTGTTCCCGCTGATCGCCCAGCCCGGCGGCGTGCTGCGCCGCGCCGGCCACACCGAAGCGGCGGTCGATCTGGCGCGACTGGCGGGGCTGGAGCCGGCCGGGGTGATCGTGGAAATCCTCAACGCCGACGGCACCATGGCGCGGCGCCCGCAGCTGGAGGTGTTCGCGCGCGAGCACGGGCTGAAGATCGGCACCATCGCCGACCTCATCCAGTATCGGCTGCGCACCGAGCGCGGCATCGAGCGCGTGGACGCGCGCGAGGTCGAGACCGACGCCGGCCGCTTCGTCCTGACGACCTACCGCGACCGGATCGACGGCGCGCTGCACTTCGCCCTGGTGCGCGGCGAGCCGGCCACAGCGGAAGAGGCACTGGTGCGGGTGCACGTGGAGAACGGGTTGACCGACCTGCTGCGCATCGAGCGCGAGGACCTGGGTCTCCCGCTGTCGCAGGCGCTGGCGGAAATCGCGGCCGCACCCTGCGGCATCGCGGTCGTGCTCAGCGCGGCGCCCGATCCGGAAACCCTGCTGTCGCGGCTGCGCGGCGAGGCACCGGCCGCGACGCCGGACGGCCCGGCACAGTGGCGGCGCAACGGCGTGGGCGCGCAGATCCTGGCCGACCTCGGCGCGCGCCGGCTGCGCGTGCTCGGCACGCCGCGCCGGCAGGTGGCGCTGGCGGGGTTCGGACTGGAAATCGTCGGCTACGCCGAGCCAGCGCGTGACAGGTAAAATGCCGGTTTTCCCCCAAGCCCGAACCATGCCCTCGATCGAAGGCCAGATCCGCGTTCGCCCCGGCGCGCGCTTCGCCATCCTCGCCAGCCGCTGGAACCCCGGCATCGTCAATTCGATGGTGGACGCGGCGCGCGCCACGCTGGGCGCGCACGGAGCGGGCGAGGCGCAGGTCACCGTGCTGCGCGTGCCCGGGGCCTGGGAAATCCCGCAGGCCGCCGCGCGGCTGGCCGCACAGGGCGAGTACGATGCCCTGATCGCGCTGGGCTGCGTGGTGCGCGGCGACACCCGCCACTACGAGCACGTCGCCGACGGCTGCGCACAGGCGCTGATGCGCGTGGCGCTCGATCACGGCGTGCCGGTGCTGAACGGCGTGCTGGCGGTCGAGCGGCACGAGGACGCGGTGGCGCGCGCCGGCGGCGCGCACGGCAACAAGGGCGAGGAAGCGGCGCTGGCCGCGATCGAAATGGCCGATCTTCTGGAGCAGTTGGCATGACAGGCAATTCCACGCGCCGCGCGCGCCCCGACGGCATCGACCCGGCCGCGCGTTCGCGCGCCCGCCGCCGCGCGCTGCAGGCGATCTATGCCTGGCAGATGTCGGGCCAGCGCATCGTGCAGGTGATCGAACAGTTCCGCAGCGAGCAGGACATGGAAATCGCGGACCTGGCCTACTTCGAGGACCTCCTGCGCGGGGTCGACGCCAACCTGTCGAAGATCGACGAGGAGCTGCGACGCTTCACCGACCGCGACATCGCCCAGATCGATCCGATCGAGCGCGGCGTGCTGCGGCTTGCGGCCTACGAGCTGCTGTTCCGGGGGGATGTTCCCTATCGCGTGGTGCTCAACGAGGCCATCGAGACCGCCAAGCGATTCGGCGCCGACCACGGCCACAGCTACGTCAACGGCGTGCTGGATCGCGCCGCGGCGCAGTGGCGCGGCGCGGAAGCCGGCAGCGGGCGCTGAGCCGGGCGCCTCCGTGTCCGAATTCGGACTGATCGCGCGCCTGACGGCGCGCGCCGGCACGCGCAGCGACGTGGCCCTGGGGATAGGCGACGATGCCGCGCTGCTGGAAGTGCCGGCCGGCGAGCAGCTGGTGGCCTGCTGCGATGCGCTCAACGAGGGCGTGCATTTCCTTGCCGGCACGGAACCGGCCGACATCGGCTGGAAGTCGCTGGCGGTCAATCTTTCCGATCTGGCCGCGATGGGCGCGCGCCCGGCCTGGGCGCTGCTGTCGCTTTCCCTGCCGCGCGCCGACGCGGGCTTCGTCGATGGCTTCATGCGCGGATTTTCCGCGCTGGCCGACGCCGCCGGGATCGCCCTGGTGGGGGGCGACACGACTTCCGGTCCGCTGTCGATCAGCGTCACCGCGCTGGGCTTTGCGCCGCGCGGCCTGGCGCTGACCCGCGGCGGTGCGCGTCCCGGTGATTCGGTGTTCGTCAGCGGCACCCTCGGCGATGCGTCCGCGGCGCTGGAGCGGATCCGCGCGGGGCGTGCGATGGAGGGAGCGCAGGCGCGCGCGCTGGCGCAGCGCATGCGCCGGCCGACGCCGCGCCTTGCGCTGGGGCAGGCGCTGCGCGGCGTGGCAAGTGCGGCGATCGACATTTCCGACGGTCTGCTCGCCGACCTCGGCCACATCGCGCGCGCCAGCGGCGTGGGCATCGAGCTCGATGCCGATGCGCTTCCGGCCTCCGCCGCGCTGCGGGCGCAGTGCGATCGCGCCGAGCGGCTGCGCTGTCAGGCCACCGGCGGCGACGACTACGAGCTGGTGTTCACCGTTCCGGCGGAACGCCTGGAGGCGCTGCGGGCGCTTGCCCCGCAGGAGGCGGGCGGCACGCCGCAGACCGCGGCCGACCCGGCACGGTTCCCCGCGAGCCAGGAACAGGGAGATCGCGGCGCAGCATCGCTGGACTTGGGCGATCTGCGCTGGACCCGCATCGGACGCGTGGTGGCCGGTGAAGGCGTGCGCGTGCTCGATGCGTGCGGTGCACCGATCCGGTTCGCCCGCGCCGGCTGGGAGCATTTCTCCGGGGGCGCGGCGTGAGCCGCCGAATTCCCGGCGCCGCGCGCGCGCTGCTGGCCCATCCGGCCGGCTGGATTGCGACCGGCTTCGGCTCGGGTCTGGCTCCGGTCGCGCCCGGCACGTTCGGCACGCTCGCGGCGCTGCTGCCGTGGCTGGCGCTGCGCGAGCTGCCGCTGCCGCATTACCTCGCCGCTCTCGCGCTCGCCTTCGCGCTGGGCTGCTGGGCCTGCGGCTGGGCGATGCGCCGGCTGGGCGTGGAAGACCCCGGACTGGTGGTGTGGGACGAATTCGTGGGCCTGTGGATCGCGCTGGCGGCCGCGCCTGCGGGCTGGCCGTATGCGCTGGCCGGATTTGCGCTGTTCCGCTTCTTCGACATCGCCAAGCCCTGGCCGGTGGGCTGGGTCGATCGGCGGCTTTCCGGCGGACTGGGCACCATGCTGGACGACGCGCTGGCCGGGCTGTACGCGCTGGCCGGGGTGCAGCTGCTGGCGCACTTTACGGGCTGATCAGCCCAGATCGTCGAGCGTGAACGCGGCGCGGATCCATTCGATCTGCGGTGCATCGGGCCTGCCCGCGATGGCCACCACGTCGAAGCGGCAGGGCCTGCGCGCCTCGTTCGGGTGGGCGGCCAGCCATGCGGCGGCGGCCTGCGCGATGCGGCGGCGCTTGCTGGCCGTGACCGAAAGCGGTGCGCCGCCGTAGCGCGCGCAGCGCCGGTAGCGCACTTCGACGAAGGCGATGGATTCGCCGTCGCGCATCACAAGATCCAGCTCGCCGAAACGGTAGCCGACGTTGGCCGCGAGGGCGCGCAAGCCGGCGCGCTCCAGGTGGGCGCGTGCGGCCGCCTCGAAAGCCTGGCCGGTGTCGCGCGTGGTCACGGCCGGCTCAGGGCTGGTCGAACTGGAGTTCGTCGCCGATCAGTCCTTCCTCGCCCGCGGGCAGGATCCGTCCGCCGCGGAAGCGCGCCCACGCCGGCGTGCGCACCACCTGGCCCAGACCGTCGCTGCGCAGCGTGCCGGTGGCGCCGGGCAGCGAGGCGCGCGGGTCGCGGCCGAGCTGGTCGAGGTGGCCGATCAGGCGGAAGGCATCCATTCCGAAGGCGAACAGCCGCGCCGCCCCGCCGCGTGCGGTGTCTAGCCCGCCCAGCGATTCGCGTGCCGGTGTGCCTGCAACCGCGCCCAGCAGCCAGGGCGAGTCGGTGAATTCGATGCCGTCCAGCTCGCGGTCCAGGCGAGCGTTGTCGGCGCCTGCGGTGATCTGCGAGGTGGCGTAGATCGGCAGGTCGTAGATTCCCGCCACGCGCAGCTGCGGCACCAGCAGGCGTGCCTGGCTGGCGCGGCCGGTGAAGAAGATGGCGTCCACGTTCAGCGCCAGCCGGTTTTCCTCGACCCGCAGGTCGCCTTCTGCGGCCACGGCGCGCGCGTCCAGCTTCGGCAGCACGGCGGCAATGGCCGGGCCGTAGTCGGGGCTGTCGGTCGGAAGGCTCAGGGTGGCGACCACGCGGCCCTCGCGCTGTTCAAGCCGGTGTGCCAGCGCGGTGGCGGCGCGCTGGCCGTACTCGTCGCCGCCCTGGACGACCAGCACGCGCTTGCCGGCGCGGCGCAGGATGCGCTTGGCGGCGGCCACGCCTTCGTCCTCGGGGTTCAGGGCAAAGCTCAGGCTGCCGGACGGCGGCGGTGCGGCCGTGCCGCGATTGAGCGCCAGCATCGGCAAGGAACCATCGCGATCGGCCTCGAACACCGCCTCCACTTCCTCGCGCCCGAGCGGCCCGACGATGGCCTGCACGCCGTCCTTGCGCGCGGCCTCCCACGCGGCCAGCGCGCTTTCGGCGCTGTTTGCGGTGGCGTAGATGCGCACCTGCGGGCGGCTGCGGGTTTCCTCCAGGTAGCCGGCGAGGAAACCATCGCGCACCGCCTGCGCCGCGGCATCGATGTTGCTGCCCAGCGGCAACAGCAGGGCGATGCGTTCGTAGGGGTGGTAGCCGTCGGCCGCGGACTGGGCCGGCATCGCAATGGGGTGTGGCAGCGGCAGGCCGCGTTCGGTCAGGGCGCGCGCGGCGTGCGGATAGAGCGGGTGATCGGCCTTCAGTGAGGCTGCGCCAAAGGCCAGTGCCGCGTCGTCTGCCCGAGCCAGAAGGTCCTGGATGGCACGGGTATTGGCGCGCACCTCGGTACGCGGCAGCAGCGAGGTGAGTTCGGCGCGAACCGCCGCGGCCTGGAACAGGTTGCCGTCCGCCTCCTCGGCACGAGCGGCAAGCTCCAGGCGGCGCGTGCGGCGCGCTTCGGTGACTTGTGGGCCGAGTTCTTCCAGGAATCCCAGTGCGCGCGGCGCGTCACTCTGCGACAGCGCGACTTCGGTCCGCAGCAGGAGAAGACGTTCGCGCGCGTCGGCGTCGAACCGGCGGCCCGATACGCCCTCCAGCGCCTTGCCGGCGCGCTCCAGGTCGCCTTCCTCGCGCCAGGCCTCGGCCGCGCGCAGGCGCAGTGCGTCGCGCTGGCCGCGGTTCCAGTCCGCCGCTTCGAGGAAGCCTTCGGCGGCGCGGGAGAATTCGCCCGCGGCAAAGTCGCGCTCTGCGGCCTGCGCGGGATCGGGCGTGGCGCGGGTCGGTGCGGTGTCGCAGCCGGTCAGCGGCAAGGCGCAGGCGAGCAGCAGCGGGGCGAGGCGCGTGAGGATTCGCGGCATGGTGGCGTGGACGAACGGAAGGCGAAGATGGAATGATACCCAATCATTCCCGTGTGTCCGCCTGCGACGACAGATTGCTTCGCACGACGCGCGTCGTCCGCCTTCGGAGAGCCCATGTCGTCCACCGCCCCCGGCCGCCTGCACGTGGTTGCCACTCCGATCGGCAACCTGGGCGATCTTTCCCCGCGCGCGCTGCAAGTCTTGCGCAGCGTGGACCGCATCGCCGCCGAGGACACCCGCCACACCCAGCAGCTTCTCGCCGCATTCGGCGCGCGCGCCACCCTGGTGGCGCTGCACGACCACAACGAGGGTTCCCAGTCGGCGCAGCTGGTGGCGCGGATGCAGGCCGGCGAGAACATCGCGCTTGTGTCCGACGCCGGCACCCCGCTGGTGTCCGATCCGGGCTTTCGCCTGGTGCGCGCGGCGCGCGAGGGCGGCATCGCGGTGTCGCCGGTGCCTGGCGCGTGCGCCGCGATCGCGGCGCTGTCGGTGGCCGGCATCGCCAGCGACCGTTTCGCCTTCGAGGGTTTCCTGCCGAACAAGGCCGCGGCCCGGCGCGCGCGGCTGCAGGCGCTTTCGGCCGAGTCGCGCACCCTGATCTTCTACGAGTCCAGCCACCGCGTGGCAGAAACTCTGAATGATGCCGCCCAGGCCTTCGGTCCGGATCGCCGCGCCGCGCTGGCGCGCGAACTGACCAAGCGATTCGAGACCGTGCTCGACGGCGGGCTGGCCGAACTGGCGCTGCGGGTGGCCGGGGATTCGGACCAGCAGCGCGGCGAGTTCGTGCTGGTCGTGGAAGGCGCGCCCGAGCAGGACGGCGGCGAGGCGCTGGCGCAGGGCCGACGCGCGTTCGCCCTGCTGCGCGAGCACCTGCCGCCTTCGCAGGCCGCGCGGCTGGCCGCCGAGATCAGCGGCGCCCCGCGCAAGCGGCTGTACGAACCGGGCGCCGGCGGCGACTGAGGCCGATCCTCAGGCTCCGGCGGTGATCGGGGCCACGCGGGCGCCCAGCAGGTCCACGATCGCGCCGGGCGCAACTTCCAGCATCAGCCCGCGCTGGCCGCCGTTGCACAGGATCTTCCCGTGGGCCTGCGCGCTGGCGTCGAGCGCGACCGGCACGCGCTTCCTGCGACCGAAGGGGCTGATGCCGCCGACGTGGTAGCCGGTGATGCGTTCGGCGTCGGCCACGGGAAGCAGGGCCGCGTGCTTGCCTCCGAGCGCGGCGGCCAGCTTCTTGAGGCTGAGCTCGTGATCGACCGGCAGGATCGCGCAGGCGGGCTTTCCGTCCAGCGACACCATCAGGGTCTTGAACATCCGCGCCGGGTCCACCCCCAGCGCCGCCGCGGCCTGGAGCCCGACGCTTGCGGCGGAAGGATCGTAGGCGTATTCGTGCAGCGCGTAGGCGATCCCGGCGGCATCGAGCGCGCGGGTGGCGGGCGAGGCGTGGGCCATGGCGGAAACCGGAAGATGCGACGCGCGCCATGCTACTTCGACTCGGCGTGAGGGGATTGGCCGGCCGAGTGCGTATTGGCGTGCAGCGAATATCGATCGGCCGTGCGGGCCGCGAACCAGGAGGAAGTCATGGGTGCGTCGATACGGAGGAGGGTCGCCCTGATCCTCGGGCTTGGCGCGATGCAGGCGCTGGCGGTGGTGCGCGCGCAGGCGCTGCCCGACCTGCCGGTGTACGGGGATGCGCTGGAATCGGGATTCCAGGACTGGGGCTGGGCGACTCGCGACCTGGCCAATACCTCGCCGGTGCATTCGGGCACTCATTCGATCCGCTTCGTGCCGAGCCAGTGGCAGGGGCTGTATTTCGCTCGAAACACCCCGCTTGCGGTGCAGGACTTCGAAGGGCTGCGCGTGTTCGTGCACGGCGGGGGCAGCGGCACGCAGCAGGTGCGGGTGTTCCTTGGGCTGGGCAATGACTGGGCCGATCTGGGCACGCTGGAAGGCTTCATCGGCGGCGGTGCGATCCCGGCCAATGCCTGGGGCGAGGCCTGGGTCCCGTTCCAGGACGTCGACCTTCCGAGCGGCGAGTTCGACGGCATCGTGCTGCTGGCGGACGTGGCCGGCAGCCAGCCGGCGATCTACGTCGATGACCTCGTGCTGGTCGGAGGCGAGCCGCCCGTGGTGGCGCCGGTGCAGGTGAGCGTGAATGTCGCCGGCACGCGCCGGCCGGTGTCGCCGGAAATCTACGGCGTCAACTTCGGTTCCGACGCACAGCACGCGGCGCTGCGCTATCCCTTCCGGCGCTGGGGCGGCAACCGCACCTCGCGCTACAACTTCCAGTTCGACGCCGACAACACCGGCATGGACTGGTTCTTCCAGCACATCGCACAGGGCGACGGCAGCAACCTGCCGAATGATTCCACCGCCAACCGGTTCATCGACGCCACCCGCGTCCACGGCGGACAGGCGCTGGTCACCGTGCCGACGCTGGGCTGGGTGGCCAGGGATTCGCGCAACAAGGCCTGGAGCTATTCCATCGCCAAGTACGGGCCGCAGACGGGAAACGAGTGCAGCTACTTCGGCGCCAATCCGCCGTCCTGGTGCTCGGCCGACTCGGGCAACGGCGAATGCGTCAACGGCAGCGGGCCGAACTGCGTGGGCGGCTTCATCGTCGGCAACGATCCGCTCGACACCAGCAAACCGGCGCCGGTGCAGTACGCCGCCGACTGGGTGACCCACCTGCACGCGCGCCACGGCGCCGCGGCGCAGGGCGGGGTGCGCTACTTCGCGCTCGATAACGAGCCGATGCTCTGGTACGACACCCACCGCGACGTGCACCCGCAGCCCGCGGGCTACGACGAAGTCTGGCAGCGCGGCCGGGATCGCGCGCAGGCGATCAAGGCGGTCGAACCCGATGCGGTGATCTTCGGGCCGGTGACCTGGGGCTGGTGCGACTTCTGGACCTCGTCCAAGGACGCCGTGCTGGGCGACTGTTTCGACGGCCCGGACCGCGCCGCACACGGAGGGACGGGCTTTGTTCAGTGGTACCTGCAGCAGTCCTGCGCCACGCCCGATTCCGGTGGCGGGCCGCTGGTGGACGTGCTCGACCTGCACTATTACCCCGAGGGCGTGGCCGGGCTGGACAACGACACCGGCGCGGGCGAAGCGCCCGAGGTGCAGAATCGCCGGCTGCGCTCCCTGCGCGAGCTCTACGACCCGGGCTGGACCGCGGAGTCGTGGATTTCCCAGACCGACTATCCGATCGTCAACCTGATCCCGCGCGCCCGGGCGCTGATCCAGCAGCACTGTCCGGCGATGAAGCTCGCCATCACCGAATACAAGTGGGGGCCGGACGACGGCATCAGCGGCGCGCTGGCGCAGGCCGAGGCGCTGGCGATCTTCGCACGCGAGGGCGTGGATTACGCCGCGCGCTGGGTGGCGCCGGAGGACGGCACGCTCGCGGAGGACGCCTTCCGCATGTACCTGGACTGGGACGGCCAGCACGCCCGGGTGCTGGGCGACAGCGTGCCGGCGACGACCTCCGAACCGGACAAGGTCAACGCCTACGCCATCGATCAGGCCAGCGGCCCGCTCTTCGTGCTCCTGTTCAACCACCAGCGCCAGCCGCGCGAGGTGACGGTGACGGTGGGAGGTGTCGATCGAGCGGTGCGGCGCTTCCGCCTGGACGCGAACGGCTACGCGCAGGTGCCCGGCGCGCTGGCGGTGGGCGGCGGCGCGATCCATCTGGCCGCGGTGCCGGGCTTCAGCGCCGAGCTGCTGGTGGTCGAACGCGGCGTGCCGGCCAACCCGGATGCCGTGTTTGCCGACGGATTCGAATCCTCGCAGCCTTGATCCTGGTGGAGCCGGAATGCGTCGCACGCCGGCGCGCTATCCTGCGCTGCCGGCGGTTCGGACCGGCAGCGGAGGGGTGATGGCAAAGGCACCGGATCTGGCGATGCGAACGCGCTTTGCGTCCGTGGACGTGCTGCGCGGCTGGGCCGTCGCCGCGATGCTGCTGGTCAACTACCCGGGCAGCTCGGAGCACGTCTATGCGCCGCTCCAGCATGCCCGCTGGAACGGCTTCACGCCGACCGACCTGATCTTTCCCGCCTTCCTTTTCGTGGTGGGGGTTTCCATCGCGCTGGGTCTGCGGCCCGGCACGCCGCCTGCGAAGATCGGACTGCGCG
>CAUJIN010000067.1 GCA_963205495.1 Pseudomonadota bacterium | reverse complement strand
GTGATCGGGGTGCCGTCGTAGTGCAGGATCGGAACGATACGCGCCGGATCGATGCCGAACTCGTTGACCAGCATCGAGCGCAGCTGTCCGTCGCGGTTCTGCTCGACCACGAACACGCGTTCGTGCGCGGCGATGAATTCGCCGATCGCATCGGCGAACGGGAACGCGCGCAGGCGCAGCGTGTCGAGGTGCAAGCCACCGGCCTCCAGCGCCACGATGGCCTCGTCCATCGCCGGCGCGGTCGAGCCGAAGTGGATCGCGCCAAAGCGGGTCGGAACCGAAGCGCGGCGCTCGATCGGCTGGGGCAGCAGCGCCTTGGCGGTGTCGAACTTCCGCAGCAGCCGCTCCATGTTGTAGAGGTAGTCGGCGCCGCGCTCGGAATAGCGCGCGTAGAGATCGCGCGAGGTGCCGCGGGTGAAGTAGGCGCCCTTGGTCGGGTGCGTGCCGGGCCAGGTGCGCCAGGGAATGCCGTCGCCGTCGACGTCCTTGTAGCGGCCGAAGTCCGCGCCGTCCTCCAGCCTCTGCGCACTCATCACCTTGCCGCGGTCGTGCACGCGCGCGTCGTCCCACGCGAAGGGTTCGCACAGGCGCTGGTTCATGCCGATGTCGAGGTCGCTCATCACGAACACCGGCGTCTGCAGGCGGTCGGCGAAATCGAGCGCGCCGGCGGCGAACTCGAAGCACTCGTGCGGGTCCTGCGGGAACAGCAGCACATGCTTCGTATCGCCGTGCGAGGCGTAGGCGCAGGAAAGCAGGTCGGCCTGCTGGGTGCGCGTGGGCATGCCGGTGGACGGCCCGCCGCGCTGCACGTTGATGATCGTGGCCGGGATCTCGGCGAAGTGCGCCAGCCCGAGGAACTCGGTCATCAGCGACACGCCCGGCCCCGAGGTCGCGGTGAACGCGCGCGCGCCGTTCCAGCCGGCGCCCACCACCATGCCGATCGAGGCGATCTCGTCCTCGGCCTGCACGATCGCGCAGCGCCGCTCGCCGGTTTGGGCATCGGTGCGGAATTTCGCGCAATAGCTTTCGAAGGCGTCCACCACCGAAGTCGAGGGCGTGATCGGATACCACGCGCACACGGTTGCGCCGCCGTACACGCAGCCCAGGCCCGCGGCGCTGTTGCCGTCCACGAAGATGCGCTCGCCCACCGCGTCGGCGCGGCGCACCGAAAGCCCGATGGGCGCATTGGCGAAGTGTTCTGCGGCGTAGTCGCGGCCGAGGTGGAGCGCCCGCACGTTGGGTTCGATCAGCTTGGGCTTGCGCCGGAACTGTTCGTCGATCAGGGTCTGGATCGCGGAAAAGTCCATGCCCAGGAGCTGCGCCAGCGCGCCGACGTAGAGGATGTTCTTGAACAGCTGGCGCTGGCGCGGATCGCTGTAGACCTCGTTGCAGATCGAGGTGATCGGCATGCCGAGGGTGCGCACGTCCTCGCGGAACTTCGAGCGCGGCAGCGGCCGGGTGGAATCGTGGAAGAGATACCCGCCCGGCTCGATCTCGGCCACATCGGCGTCCCAGGTCTGCGGGTTCATCGCCACCATGAAGTCCACTCCGCCGCGCCGGCCCAGCCAGCCTTCCTCGCAGACCCGCACCTCGTACCAGGTCGGCAGGCCCTGGATGTTGGAGGGAAAGATGTTGCGCGGGCTCACCGGCACGCCCATGCGCAGGATGGACTTGGCGAACAGCTCGTTGGCCGAAGCCGAACCCGAGCCGTTGACGTTGGCGAACTTGACCACGAAGTCGTTGACGGCGGTGATGGGGGTCATGCAGCAAATTCCGGGGAGAGCGGGCAGCGTGCTGGAACAGGTCGTATGGCGGGGCGTTGCGGGGCGGAGCCAGCGCGTGCGCTGGAAAGAGCCCCCCACACCCCAGCCCTCTCCCCCGTCGACGACGGGGAGAGGGCGCGGTACGGGCGGCGGTCGATAATGCTCCCTCTCCCCCATCCGACCTGCGGATGGGGGAGAGGGTTGGGGTGAGGGGGCACGCGCCGCAGGCGCGCGCTTGCGGCACCAAAATCCTCACGGCGCCTCCCGCATCGGATCGCCGGCGTGGGCGACTTCCATGAAGAACTTCTGCATGTCCCAGGCGCCGGTCGGGCAGCGCTCGGCGCACAGGCTGCAGTGCAGGCACACGTCCTCGTCCTTGACCATCACCCGCCCGGTCTTGACCGGGGTGGAGACGTACAGCGCCTGCTCCAGGTTTTCCGCCGGCGCGCTCAGGCGCGTGCGCAGGTCGGCTTCCTCGCCGTTCTCGGTGAAGCTGATGCTGTCCATCGGGCAGATGTCCACGCAGGCATCGCACTCGATGCAAAGCTCGGTGGTGAAGACCGTCTGCACGTCGCAGTTGAGGCAGCGCTGGGCTTCCTTCCAGGCCATGTCCGCGTCGTAACCCAGCTCCACCTCGAGCTTCATGCTCTTGAGCGCCTTGGCCGGATCGGCCCAGGGCACCTTGAAGCGCGCGTCGGGCGAAATCTGGTTGTCGTAGCTCCACTCGTGGATGCCCATCTTCTGCGACACGAGGTTGAACCTCGGCCCCGGGCGGTCGCGGGTGTCACGGCCGCCGAGCAGGAGGTCGATCGACAGCGCGGCCTGATGGCCGTGCGCCACCGCCCAGATGATGTTCTTCGGCCCGAAGGCCGCGTCGCCGCCGAACAGCACGTGCGGCAGGCTGGACTGGTGGGTGAGCTCGTCCACCACCGGCATGTCCCACTTGGCGTCGAAGTCGATGCCGAGGTCGCGCTCGATCCAGGGGAAGGCGTTTTCCTGACCCACCGCGATCAGCACCTCCTCGCAGTCGTGGATTTCGTCCGGCTCGCCCGTGGGCACCAGACGCCGGCGGCCCTCCGCATCGTATTCCACCCGCACCTTCTCGAAAGCCATGCCGGTCAGGCGGCCGTTCTCGTGCAGGAAGGCCTTGGGCACGCGGCAGTCGAGGATCGGGATGCCCTCGTGCATCGCATCCTCTTTCTCCCACGGGCTGGCCTTCATCTCGTCGAAGCCCGAGCGCACGATCACCTTCACCTCGTCGCCACCCAGGCGTCTGGCCGAACGGCAGCAGTCCATCGCGGTGTTGCCGCCGCCCAGCACGATCACCCGCCGACCCACCTTCGTCACGTGGCCGAAGTACACCGAGGCCAGCCAGTCGATGCCGACGTGGATGTTCGCCCCGGCCTCCTGTCGTCCGGGAAGGTCGAGGTCGCGCCCGCGCGGCGCGCCGGAGCCCACGAAGATCGCGTCAAAACCTTCAGCCAGCAGCGCCTTCATCGAATCGATGCGCCGCCCGCCGACGAACTCCACGCCCAGATCCAGGATGTAGCCGGTCTCCTCGTCGATCACTTCCTCGGGCAGGCGGAAGCGCGGCACCTGGGTGCGCATGAAGCCGCCCGGCCTGGCGTCGGCTTCGAACACCGTGACCCGGTAGCCCAGCGGCGCAAGATCGCGCGCCACGGTGAGGGAGGACGGCCCCGCGCCCACGCAGGCCACGCGCCGGCCGTTCCACTGCGCAGCCGGCTTGGGCAGGCGCTCGCGCACGTCGTCCTTCAAATCGGCGGCGACGCGCTTGAGGCGGCAGATCGCCACCGGTTCGGGCTGGTTGCCGGAGGATTCCTCCACCCGTCCGCGCCGGCAGGCCGGCTCGCAGGGCCGGTCGCAGGTGCGCCCGAGGATCCCGGGAAAGACGTTGGCGGTCCAGTTGAGGAGGTAGGCGTCCGAATAGCGGCCCGCCGCGATCAGGCGAATGTATTCGGGCACCGGGGTGTGGGCCGGGCAGGCCCATTGGCAGTCGACGACCTTGTGGAAGTAGGCGGGGTTGCGGATATCGGACGGTTCCACATCTACCTCGTAGTCGGCTCGCATGACGCTGGCTGGCCGCAAGGCTAGACCGCACCGCTGCGGCCGCAAAGGTGCGGCGCAGCATGAGCCAGCCTCTTTCGGCATGGCGGTCACGTCGCGCATCCAGTCTGCGCCCGTGGATGGCGTTGAGCAGATCGGCGCGCGAGAGGCGGCTGCGGGACGTATCGCAGCGAGTCTGGTCGAGCCAATCGACAATTTGCCGACGCTTCCGGAAATGGGCGTGGTCGTGGCGGAGGTGCCGGATGCCGAGGCCATTCGCGGTCATTTCGTGGATTCGCAGGTCGTTCGTTACGCGATCCACGACGGGACGGTGTTCGTCCTCCGTGTGTGGCATGGGCGTGAAGATCGCGGGAACGACATCAAGTAATCTGCCCCTCAGCCCGCGCCCTGCTTATCCGGAGAACCGCATGCGCCCACTTCTGTCCCGCATCCTCCCGATGCTCCTCGCCCTGCCCGTTTCCCTCGCGGCCCTCGCCGCCGAGCCGCTGTCGATGGAAAAGATCATGGCCGATCCGGACTGGATCGGGGCGCCGGTGGAGCGGGCCTGGTGGGGGCTGGATGGCAGGAGCGTATTTCACGAGCAAAAGCGCATCGGCAGCCCGCTGCGCGACTTGTACGTGACCTCGCTGGCCGACGGCTCAAGCCGCGTGGCCAGCGACGCGGAGCGCGCCGGACTGGATGCGTCCGATCCGGTGTTCGACCTGCGCCGCGAGCGCGCGCTGTTCGTGCGCGACGGCAATCTGTTCCTGCGCGATCTGCGCGATGGCCGGCTGGTGCAGCTCAGCCGCGGTCTGAACGCGACGGGCGCGCAGTTTTCCGCCGATCAGCGGCAGGCGCAGTTTCGTTCGGGCGATGACTGGTATGCGGTGGACCTGGCTTCGCGGCTGGTGCATCCGGTGGCCCAGCCGAAGGCGGAAAAGGACCCGGCGGCCGAGCCGAAGGCCGACGATCTGCGCGCGCTGCAGCTCGAACTGATCGCGACGCTGGCCAAGCGCCGCGCCGACACCGAGGCGCGGCGCGCGCGCGATGCCGAGCTGCGCAAGGCCGATGCTACCCGCGCCGGCGTGCCGTCGTATCTGGGCGAGGAGGTGAAGATCGCCAGCTCGGCGCTCAGTCCGGACGGGCGCTGGCTGCTGGTGGTCACCGAGCCGAAGAACGGCGACAGGGGCCGCGCCGGCAAGATGCCGGTGTACGTCACCGAATCCGGCTACGAGGACGTGGAGGACGTGCGCACCCGCGTCGGGCGCAATCCGCCGATCGGGCACACGCTGCGGCGGGTGGATCTGGCGACGGGCACGGTCGAGACGCTGACCTTCGACGCGCTTCCCGGTATCGACGTCGATCCGCTGGCCGATCTGCGCAAGGCCGCAGGCAAGGAGGCGCGCAAGGGTCCGCGCCCGGTGCGCATCGATGCGATCCGCTTCAGTGGCGACGGCAGCCGCGCGGCGGTGCAGCTTCGCGCGGTGGACAACAAGGACCGCTGGATCGCGCGGGCCGATGTCGCCGGCACCGCGCTGGCGCCGCTGCACCGGCTCACCGACGCGGCCTGGATCAACTGGAACTTCAACGATTTCGGCTGGCTGCCGGACAACCGCGCGCTGTGGCTGCTGTCGGAGGAAAGCGGCTACTCGCACCTCTACACCGTGGGTGAGAAGGGCGGGAAGGCGCGCGCGCTGACGGAGGGTGCGTGGGAGGTGTCCTCGCCGCAGCTCTCGCCCGACGGCTCGCGCTTCTTCTTCCTGTGCAACCGCGCCTGGCCGGGCGACTACGAGGTCTGCGACAAGGCGCTGGGCAAGAGCGCGGTGCGCGAGCTGACCGCGCTCGACGGGGTGGAGGACTTCAGCGTTTCGCCCGACGGCAAAGCGCTGCTGGTGCGCCACTCCAGCGCCTACGTGCCGGCGCAGATCTCGGTGCTGCCGGCGACCGGCGGGCCGGCGCGCGCGCTGACCGAAACGGTGAATCCGGACTTCGCAGCGTACCCGTGGATCGCGCCGCGCATCGAGCAGGTTCCTTCGACCCACGGAAAGGCGCCGCTGTGGTCCAAGTTCTACCGCCCCGAGACGCTGGAAGCGGGCAGGAAATACCCCATCGTGCTGTTCGTGCACGGTGCCGGCTACACCCAGAACACCCACGCGCGCTATCCCTACTATTTCCGCGAGCAGATGTTCCACAACCTGCTGGTGCAGCAGGGCTATCTGGTGCTCGACATCGACTACCGCGCCTCGGAAGGTTACGGGCGCGACTGGCGCACCGCGATCTACCGCCGCTTCGGCGAGCCGGAGCTGCAGGACCTGATCGACGGCATCGATTGGCTGGTGGCAACCCAGCAGGGCGATCCGGAACGGGTCGGCGTGTACGGTGGTTCCTACGGCGGTTTCATGAGTCTGATCGCCATGTTCAAGGCGCCCGATCGGTTCCGCGCCGGGGCCGCGCTGCGCCCGGTCACCGACTGGACCCAGTACAACCACGAATACACCTCGAACATCCTCGACACGCCCGACCTGGACCCGGAGCCATACCGACGCGGCTCGCCGATCTTCTTCGCCGAAGGGCTGAAGGGCGACCTCCTGATTGCGCACGGCATGATGGACGACAACGTGTTCTATCAGGACTCGGTGCGCCTGGCGCAGCGGTTGATCGAGCTGAAGAAGGAGAACTGGGAGCTGGCGGGTTATCCGCTGGAGCGCCACGGCTTCGTCGAGCCCGACGCCTGGCTGGACGAATACCGCCGCATCTTCGCGCTGTTCGAGCGCAGTATCGGCGCGAAGGCGCAGAGCGCGCAGAAGTAGGGCGAAAATGTAGGGCGAAACCGCCGAAGGCGATTCCGCCGTGCTGCGACCGTACCCTCTCCGGCGGAAACCGCTGCGCGGGTTCCGCCCTACGCGAGGCGGCTTGACTTGACCTGGTCGTGTTCCGCCCTACATAAGGTGGAATCGATTGGCGCTCGCCGTGCGGGATTCGTCGAGTTCGACCACGATATCCGCCCGCGCCGGCAGGCTCGCCAGCGCGTGCCGGCTCAGGCGTTCGTAGTGGGCGATGAAGCGACGCAAGGCGTCGGCGTCCATGGCCTGCGGGGCGTGGGCGCGGCGCAGCGTTTCTTCCTGTTCGTTGCGCCAGCGTTCCACCACTTCGAACGAGGGTGCGGCCAGCAGCACGAGGCGGTCGATGCGCTGCCACAGCGCCGGGTAGTCCTGCACCAGGCGCGCGTTTACCCAGCGCCGCCAGCGTCCGTCGCCGTCTTCCTCGCGCTCCAGCGCGTTGATGGGTTCGGCCAGGGCGGCCTCGGGCTGCGGCGGAACGCCCAGGCACCAGCCTTCCAGCACGACGAGCTGCGGCGGTGCGGTGATGCGCGGCCAGTCGGATTCGGGCGCGCGATCGTCGCGGCCCTTGTCGAAACGCGGCAGCGCGACGGCACGCTGCGGCGAGGCGTTGGCCAGCGCATCGAGCGTGGCGTGCAGCAGCGCAAGTTCGTGCGTGCCGGGCACGCCGCGCGTGGCGAGCAAAGGGTGGATTTCGCGCGCCAGCCGCTGGCGTTCGGCGCGGGGAAGATAGGCGTCATCGAGCGACAGGGCCAGCGCGCGCAGTCCGCGCGATCCGGCGAGTGCGACCATCGATTGCGCCAGCGCGCTCTTGCCGCTGCCCTGCAGGCCCGAGAGGCCGAGCACGAAGGGGCGCGGGTGGGTTGCGGGCGGCGCAAGCGCATCCAGCACGCGCCCGGCCAGCGCGTCGAGGCGGGTCCGCGCCGCCGCGTCCATCTCAGCGCGCCGCGCGGCGCGCCCGCAGGATGGTGTCGTAGGCCGCGTTGATGGCGCGGGCGCGTTCCTCGGCCTGCGCGCGGACTTCCTCGGCCGCGTCGACCACCCGGTCGGGATGGTGCCTGGCCATCAGCCGGCGATAGGCGGCGTCGAGGGTTTCCACGCTGTCTCCGGGCGAGCATTCGAGGATGGCGTAGGCGGATTCCAGCGCGCGGTCGCGCGGCGGGCGGCGCAGCCAGCCGGCGTCGAAGGCGTGGCCAAGCAGCGCGCCGACCAGCAGGCCGAACGGATGGCGCATCAGGGCGAAGCCGAGCAGCGCGCCGAGCACCTTGCCGTAGTAGCGCGTGCCCGAGCCGCTCACCGGGATTCCTCCGCCTGCGCATCGCGCACCGCAGGCCAGGTCTGGCGCGCGTACCAGTCCGCCAGCGCCTCGATGTCGCGCCGGCTCAGTACGCCGATCACGCTGCCCATCACATCGCCCTCGCGCCGCCCTTCGCGGTACTGGGTGAGCGCCCAGACCAGATAGGCCTCGTTCTGCCCGCCGATATGCGGTGCCGCCGGCATCCGGCTGCGACCATCGGTGCCATGGCACGAAACGCACAGGCCAAGCTTGGCCGGTGGTTCGGGGCTGACCTCGGGCGCGGGAGTGGCGGCGACAGCCGCGGCAAGAAGGAGTGCGATCATGGGCGGGATTCTAGCGTGCCGCGGTTCCGGTTCGATTCGTGCGCGTTGGTGCGGCGCCTCCCGTGACTCCCTGTTCTCCTTGATGGTGACATCCCATGCGCGTCTGGTCCCTGCATCCCCGCTACCTCGATCCCGTCGGGCTGGTCGCGCTGTGGCGTGAAACCCTGCTCGCGCGCAAGGTGCTGCTCGGCCAGACCCGGGGTTACCGGCACCACCCGCAACTGCGCCGCTTCCAGGCACAAGCCGATCCGGTCGCGGCCATCGATACCTATCTGCAAGCGGTGCACGGCGAGGCGCTGGCGCGCGGCTATCGCTTCGACGCCGGGAAGTTCGACGCCGCGGCGCGCAGTTCACCGATCAGCGTGACGGACGGTCAGCGCGACCACGAATGGCAACACCTGCGCGCCAAACTTCAGGCGCGAAGTCCGGAGGTTCTGGCCCGCTGGGAATCGGTGGTGGAGCCGGACCTGCATCCGCTGTTCACCCTGCGGCCCGGCGCGGTGGAGCCGTGGGAGAAGGCCTGAGGCAATTGCCGGTCGGGCGTGTCTCAGGGTGTCAGTGCGCTTTCGCTCACGATCACGCCATCGGCGTCGGCATAGAGCCAGAACCCCGGTTCCACGCGCACACCGGCGATTTCCAGCGGAACATCGCGCAAGCCCTCACCGCGCTTGTCCGTCTTGCGCGGGCAACGGCCCAGGGCTTTGACGCCCAGGTCCATCGGGGCGATGGCGGCGCTGTCGCGGATGGCGCCAACGATGACGATGCCTTCCCAGCCATTCTCCACGGCTTTCGCCGCAAGCAGGTCGCCAAGCATGGCGCGCGCCATCGAGCCCCCACCATCGACGAGGAGCACGCGCCCGTGGCCCGGCTCGGCCACGGCTTCGCGCACCTTCGAGTTGTCCTCGAAGGCCTTGAGGGTGGAGACGCGGCCGTGGAAGGCGGTGCGACCGCCGCAGTCCAGCCACGGCAGCGCAAGCACCCGCACGCGCGCCTCGTGCGCGTCGCACAGGTCGGTGGTGGCAAGGCTCGGGCCGGACATGGAGGCGTGCTCCGCGGCAGTCAGGAGAAGAATCCGGTGGCGCGGTCGCGCGCGCGCTGGATCTCGCGGCGCATGGTGCCGATCACCTGGGCATAGTCGCTGGCGCCGAAGATGGCCGAGCCGGAAACGAAGGTGTCGGCGCCGGCGTAGGCGACCTCGTGGATGTTGTCGGCCTTGATTCCGCCGTCGACCTGCAGGCGGATCTTGCGCCCGCTGCGGTCGATCATGGAGCGGATGCGACGCAGTTTTTCCAGCGCGGAGGGAATGAAGGCCTGGCCGCCGAAACCGGGGTTGACCGACATCACCAGGATCAGGTCGATGTCTTCCATCACCCAGTCGAGCAGCTCCAGCGGCGTGGCAGGGTTGAGCACGAGGCCGGGGCTGCAGCCGTTGGCGCGGATGGCCTGGATGGTGCGGTGCACGTGCGCGCTGGCCTCGGGGTGGAAGCTGATCGAGGTGGCGCCGGCCTTGGCGAACTGCGGCACCAGCGCATCGACCGGCTGCACCATCAGGTGCACGTCGATCGGCGCGGTGACGCCGTGCCGGCGCAACGCCTCGCACACCATCGGGCCGATGGTGAGGTTGGGGACGTAGTGATTGTCCATCACATCGAAGTGGATCCAGTCGGCGCCCGCGGCGAGCACGGCGTCCACCTCTGCGCCGAGGCGGGCGAAGTCGGCCGAAAGGATGGAAGGGGCGATGAGGGAATCGGACATGTCAGGCTCCGGGAGCAGGGGTGGCGGAAGGCGGCGTGCTGGCGGCGTCGAGCGCGGCCAGGTCGTCGGGATCGAGTGTGAGTGCGGCGGCACCGGCGAGTTCCTCGAGCTGCGCCACCGAGGTGGCGCTGGCGATGGGCGCGGTGATGCCGGGCCGGGCCATGACCCAGGCCAGCGCGACCTGCGCCGGCGTGGCGGCGTGCCTGTTTGCCACCGCGTCCAGCGCCGCCAGTACGGCGCCGGCCTGCGGCAGGGCGAAGAGCTTTTGCACCGCATCGCCGCGCGCGCGGCCCCGTGCGTCGGTCGCGGTTCGATATTTGCCGGTGAGAAAGCCCGAGGCCAGGCCGTAGTAGCCGATCACGCCGAGGTTTTCCTGTTGGCACAGCGCGGCCAGCTCGCCCTCGAATTCGGCGCGCTGCATGAGATTGCAGGGCGGTTGCAGCGTCTGGTACGCGGGCAGGCCGTGGGCGCGCGCCGCGTCCAGTGCCGCGCGCAGGCGCGGGGCGCGGTGGTTGGAGGCGCCGATGGCGCGCACCTTACCCTGTCCGATCAGGGTCTGGAAGGCGGCGAGGGTTTCCTCGACCGGCGTGTCCTTGTCCACCCAGTGCGACTGGTAGAGGTCGATGCAGTCCACCCCCAGCCGGCGCAGGGAATCCTCCACCGCGGCGAGGAGGTGTTCGCGCCGCAGGCAGACGTGGCCCAGGCCGAGGTCCGAGCCGACCTTGGTGGCGATCAGGACGTCGTCGTGGCGGCCGCGGCGGCGGATCCATTCGCCCAGGATCGTTTCCGACTCCCCGCCCGAGTGTCCGGGCACCCAGCGCGAATAGACATCGGCGGTGTCGATCAGGTTGAAACCGCGCGCGACGAAGGCGTCGAGCACGCGGAACGAGGTTTCCCGGTCGCAGGTCCAGCCGAACACGTTGCCGCCCAGCACCAGCGGGGCGATGCGGAATCCGGTGCGGCCCAGCGGGCGAAGTTGCACGATGCTCTCCTGCGGCGCGCCGGACGCGCGGCGCAGGGGACATTATCGCGGATCGGCCTCAGAGCGCAGCAAAGGCGTCGCGGGTGAGGTTTTCCGGCGCGTCCTCGGTGCAGACCACGTCGTCCTCGATGCGCACGCCGCCAAACCGCGCCAGGTGCTCGACCTGGGCCCAGTCGACCGCGCCGGCGTGCGGCCCTTCGCGCAGCGGCTTGAGCAGGAGGTCGATGAAGTACAGGCCCGGCTCGATCGTCACCACCATGCCCGGCGCCAGGGTGCGGGTCAGGCGCAGGAAGGGGTGGCCTGCGGGCTTGTCGACCGTGCCACCCGAATCGGAGGCGGCGAAACCGGCCACATCGTGCACCTGCAGGCCGATCAGGTGTCCGATGCCATGTGGAAAGAAGGCCGAGCTGACGCCGGTTTCAAGCTGCGCTTCCGGGCTCATTCTCACCACGCCCAGATCCTGCAGCACGCCGGCGAGCCGGCGGTGGGCGTCGAGGTGGATGTCGCGGTAATCGCGCCCGGCACGCACCTGGTCCACCAGAGCCAGTTGGGCGTGCTCGACACTGGCGATCAGGGCCTCGTAACGCTCATCGCCATCCCCATAGCTGCGCGTGATGTCGCTGGCATAGCCGAGGTGCGTGGCGCCGGCATCGATCAGGAAGGAGCGCGAATGCGCCGGCGCGGCGCGATCCAGATATTGATAGTGCAGTACCGCGGCGTGTTCGTTGAGGGCGACGATGTTGCCGTAGGGGAGATCGAGGTCGGTCTGCTGCGAGGCGCCGAGGTAGGCGCGGTGGATTTCGAATTCCGAAAGCCCGGCGCGGAACGCCGCCTCGGCCGCGCGGTGGCCGCGCGCGCCGCGCACGGAGGCCTCGCGCAGGCAGGCCAGCTCGAACGGTGTCTTGAAGGCGCGGTGCCAGTGCAGGTGGTCGAGCACGGTGGCCGGATTGTTGGGCACGAAGCCTTCCAGCGCCGCATCGGCTTCGCCGAGGATCGCGGCGCGGCCGCCTCGGGGCAGGTGCGCCGCGGCTTCCTGCGGGCTCCGGATCACGCGCAGGTCGAAGTGCTCGACCCAGAAACCTTCCGGCGCGGCCGGCGCCAGGTGCCAGTAGTCATCCGGCTGGTGGTAGATCAGCACCGGCTTCTTCCCCGGCGTGATCGCGATCCAGCCGTCGGTGTGGCCGGGCAGCGGCACGGTGTGCACGAAGTGCGGGTTGGCGGTGAAGGGGTAGGGGCGGTCGTCCAGGAACTGGTACTTGAGCACGCCCGAAGCGATCAGCAGGTGGTCGAATCCGCCGCGCGCCAGCGCCGCTTCGGCGCGGGCGAGCACGGTGGCCAGGTGCTGGGCATAGGCAGCGGAAAGATCCATGGCGACTCCACGAAAGGCGGCGGCAGCGCGCCGAACCGCGCAAGGATGGCAGGCGCACCGGACGATGTCTTGTGCGCCTGCGCGCCGGAGGCATCGAATTCAAGCGATTTCGTCCGGAGCGCGGATGGACCGGGTCAGACGTATTGGCTGCCCGGGAGATCGATCCAGATGCGCAGCACCGCGAGGTCGTCGGGGCTGATGTCGATGAAGCGGAAGCCGACCCAGAACTGCCCCGGCCGCCCGGCAGGTTCCGACCAGAGCTGGTGGGTGCCCAGACTCACTTCGCGCCGGTTGCCTCCGGCGTCGGTGAGCTGGAAGGACATCTGGTACAGGGCGTCCTCCGCAAGTTCGGTGTTGGCCAGCAGCATCATGCCGCTTTCGGAGATGTTGCCGATCAGGCCGATGACGTGCTCGGTCAGCGTGTCGGTGACGTCGATGCGGTCGGCCACCTGCTTGCGCTTGGCGCGGCGGTATTCCTGACTCATGGCATTCCTCAGGTGGCGGCAGCCGCGGTGGCGGCGCCGCCGGAGAACGAACGCAGCGTCGACACGATGGCCTTCCAGGCGCGGTCCACGATCGATCCGGACTCCGGCTCCACCAGGCTGACGTTGCCGCGGTTGATCTCGCGCGCCAGCCAGGACAGGGTGTAGTCGCCGGCGCGCTGGCCGCGGTGGTTGACGAACAGGCAGTGGTCGGTGACGGTGCTGTACCAGGACAGGCGCCGGCGCGCCTTGACCCCTTGCTGGTTGATGGTGAAATCGAACCAGGTGCCGAAGGCGATGCGCTGGAGGCGGTTGTGCCAGGCTTTTTCCGCCGCCGTGAGCGGCGCGGCTTTTTCCACCTTTTCGGCTTTATCAGTCTTCGCCGGCTGACGCTCGCCGCCGCCGCTGCGCACGTCTTCGCCCAGCCGTGCGCGGTTGCGCAGCTTGAGGGTCAGCTCGGTGCGCGAGGCCGGGTCGGCGCTCGTCTCGATCGCCTTGTCCGCAGGTTCGGCTTCGCCGCTGACCACGGCGATCAGGCGCGAGGAGAAGTCGCGCGCTTCGTCGCCCGTGTGCCCGACCTGGGCGAGCGCGGCCTCCACTTCGGTGCGGATCTGCGTCAGCTCCAGCGGCTTGAGCAGGACGCGGTTCTCGTTGGGAAGCGCCGCGGCGACCAGGGTTTCGGCCAGCCCGAGGTATTGCCGGAACGCCGGCGCGTCGTCGCCGCCGCGCAGCAGCGCCAGTGCGAGGACGTCGGTCCAGACCTGTTCGAGCAGGGTCTTGAGGAACTTCGGCACCGGCTTGCCGGTGATCAGACCATCGATGGCCTCCTCGGCCTTGAGCCGGGCGATTTCCAGCTTTTCGCGCCCGCGCGCCGCTTCGACGTGGCGGCGCTCGGCCACCTCCGCGCGGCGCTGCTGGGTGCTCAGGTGGCTGCCCAGATCATCAACCAGCTGACGGAACAGGGCTTCGTCGGCGTTCGGGTTTTCGCACACCTGACGAACCACCGTGCCCATTTTCTGGACCAGGTCGCGGTCGACCTCGTCCTCGCTGCTCCAGTAGGCGCTGGTTTCGGTGATGGTGGTGAGCAGCTGGCGCGCCGGATGGGCGCTGTCGCTGAAGAAGTTCTGGTCCTGCATCGCCACCCGCAGCAGCGGAAGCTGGAGCTGTCCCAGAAGCTGGCCGCCGGGCGTCGCCGGCTGCACTTCCTGGGAAATCTGCTCGAACAGCATGCCGACCAGATCGACGGTATCGCCCTGCACGCCGGACAGCTGCGGGATGCGACCGCCCGATGCGTGCGCGGCCAGATGTGCGCTCAGCTCGCGGCGCATATCCCCGAGCGCCGGGCGGATGCCCTTGGCCCACTGTGCATTGTGCCGGGCCTGCAGCGCAGAGAGGCTGTCCTGCACCTGCGCCGGGGAGGCGACCGGGCCGCTGATGGCATTGGTCTGAAGCCGCTCCAGCAGGCTGCGGCGCCCGGCGAGCAGTCGCCGCAGGGTGTCGAACAGCGCCACGTCCGCGGAGCCTTCCATGGCCGGAGGCGCATCGGGAGCCTGGGTCGGGCGCCCGGACCAGGGCAGGCGTTCCTCACCGGCGGCCGTCCGCGCCAGCGCGTCGGCCGGGGCCGTGGTTGCGGGAGGGCGGGAGGCGTTTCCCGGCGAGCCGCCGGCGCGCGCTGCGGCACCTGAAGGCGGAGGAAACAGCCCCTTGCCCGCGAAGGTCGGGGTACCGGCGGGCGCTCCGCGCGCCACTTGCGGGTGCGATGGATGCGAAGGAGGAGCGTGCCCGCCTCCTGCGGGGGGAAACATTCCCGGCGCGACCGGCGCGTGCGCGACCGCGGTCTCGGGCGTGGCCTTCGGTTCGGCAGGTGGCCCGCTTTCGGGTTTGCTGTCGGGCAACGCCACCGGCGCCTCGCGGCGGCGCTGCGGCGTCTTGCTGCGGGGTGCCACATAGGTCAGATGCGGCAGGATTTTCTGCTGGATGAGGTGGTTGTTCAGGGTTTCGAGAAACTCCCCGAAAAACTGCATGACGCTGCGATCGTACTGGCCGAACACGACGCTGCGCTGGCTGGAATCCAGGCCCAGCACGTCGACGCACTCGCGCAGGATTTCGCACAGGCGGCGCGGGCCGATCGGCAGCCGTTCGGCATCGAAGGCCGGGCGGCCCGCGACAACGCCAAGACGCTGGCCAAGCAGGAACAGCGGCAGGCTGTTGCGGATCTCGGCGCGGGTCGCGATTTCCCGCAGCGCAACGGTCTCGTCCATGGCGCCGGTGTCGACCAGGGTCAGTTCGGAGAACTGCGGCCGCGCGGCATCCACGACCTCGGCCTCGGGAGGATCGGTCAACGTGGCCAGGGCATCTTCGATGCGGTCGAGCATCGCCGGTGCCAGCAGGGCGCGGTTGGCATGGATCTGCTTCTGGGCTTCCAGCAGGGCGCGCTGGACCTCGTTGCTGCGGGCCTGTTCGGCGCCGCGGAAAATCTGCTGCTCCAGCTCGGTGAGCATCAGCTCGAGCGCACGGGTGAAATCGCTTCTGAAATGACCCAGCAGACCCTCAAGCAACGCGCGCTGGCGGCGTGCAAAACCGCGGTCCGCGATTCGCGCGCAACCGACCGGTGCGCCTCGGCGTCGCCCCATCCCCGATGTCTGCATATCCGATCCAGTACCCGTGCGTAGGGGAATCATTCTATGACATTGATCACAGGGCAAGACATCGGGTGCGTTCCGGCGGCACACCCTTTTCGGGTAGGTCGAAATCGTGCAGGACCGGCCGGTGCGGCCGGTCCTGCATTCAATCCCGATCGAGCCCCTCAGCGCGCCTGCCAGCGCAGGCTCAGCAGCGCGGACCTGCCCGGGGTGCGATAGCCGTCCACCAGGGTGTAGTCGCGCTCGAGCAGGTTGTCGAGACGCGCGTCCAGCCAGAGGCCGGAAGCCAGCGGCAGGCTGGCGCGCGCCGCCAGCACCCCGTAGCCGGGCAGGTGGGTGCCGAAGTCCGGGCGATCGGAGGCTGCATGCGCTTCCAGGCCCAGCCGCTGGCCGCCATCGAACACCCGCTCCACCAGCGCGCTGGCCTTGCGCTGCGGGCGGCGCAGCAGGGCGTCGCCGGTGTCGCGGTTGCGCGGGTCCTGCCAGGTGGCGCTGGCTTCGAGATTCCAGCCTGCCGGTCGCCAGCGCCACTCCAGCTCGGCGCCGTCGGTGCGGGCGCGCGCCACGTTGATGGCCTGCGCCTGCGGGCCGCTGAAATCGATCAGCTGGTCGAGCGCGTTGCGGAACAGGCGCAGGGACACCTCGTTCGCCGCACCCGGCGTCAGGCGCAGGGCCAGTTCGCTGCTTTCCGATCGTTCCGGGGCCAGGTGCGGATTGCCGGCGTACCAGCCGCCCCAGCCGGGCGAATACAGCTCGTTCATGGTGGGCGCGCGGAAGCCCTGCCCCCAGCTGGCCGTGAGCCGCAGCGCGTCGCCGAGGTCCCAGCCCCAGGCGCCGGCGAAGCTCGATTCGCTGCCGTAGACGCTGTTGTCGTCGTAGCGGCCCGAGGCCTCGAAGGCGTGCGCGCCGGCGCGGCCCTGCCAGGCGGCAAAGGCGGCACGGGTGTGGCGCGACTGGCCGTACACGTCGGCCCCGGCTGCGGTATCGACCTGCTGGCCGCGCTCGGCCAGCCAGGAAACCCCGAACGTGGCGGTGCCGCGCGTGCCGGTGCGCAGGCTGTGCTGCCAGTCGGCCTGACGCCGTCGCGAAAGGTAGCGGGTGAAGGCGTCGGGGGTGTCGAGTCGGTCGCGGCTGCCGGACAGGCTCAGGCGGTGGCTCCATTCCGTGCCGAGTTCGCCGTGGAGCGCCAGGCCGAACGCGTCCTGACGGGTGTCGGATTGCCCTTGGTCGAATTCGATGTCGTTGTCGCCGTGCAGCAGGCTGGCTTCCAGCTGCTGATTGCCCAGCGCCAGATCGCCGTGCGCAGACAGGGTGCGGTACAGCGCGCCGTCGCGGTCGGGATCGTGGCTCCAGTTCGAGGGCGTGGTGGCATCGGTGCCGCGGGTGTCGAGCCAGCCGGCGGCGAGGCCGAAGCCGCCGCGCTCCGAGCGTGCGCCCGAGCCGGCCTCGATGCCCCAGGTGTCATGGCTGCCGGCGCGCAGTGCGGCGCGGCTGGCCTCGTCGCGGCGGGTGAAGATCTGCACCACGCCGCTGAGCGCGTCGGCACCCCACAGCGCCGCGCGCGGGCCGCGCACGATCTCGATGCGGTCGATGGCCGACAGCGGCAGCTGTTCCCACGGATAGGTTCCGGTGCCCAGGGCGGACACGCGCACGCCGTCGATCAGGATCAGGGCGTGGTTGGAGTTGCCGCCGCGGATGAACAGGCTGGTCTGCTGGCCGAGGCCGCCGCCGCGCACCACGTCCAGGCCGGGCACCTGCCGCAACAGGTCGAGCACATCGACGCTGGCGCTGGCGTCGATGGCGGCGCGGTCGATCACGCGGACGGCGGCCAGCGACTCGGACTGCGGCTGCGGCAGTCGCGTGGCGGTGACCAGCACCGGATCGGCGACGGAAATGGACTGGGCCTGCACCGGCAGGGCGAATGCGGGCGCGGCCGTCAGGACGACGGCAAACAGGGTGGGGCGAAAACGGGACATCGGGTACGACTCCGGGGAAATGCCAGGGAATGCGCGCCGAGGGGCGGCGGAGACGCGCGAGTTTCCCGGGGCAGGCCCGCAGCGCACGCCCGCATCGCCCACCGCGACGCAACGGAGCCGGCGCGCAGCGCCGGCGCTGCAGGCCGGTCTCCGGGCTGGCAGGCCGGGATCGCTCCCGCTTCGTCCGCCTTCCCGGCCGCTGGCCAGTGGCTGTTCCCCGAAAGAACGTGGACGGATTGCGCCTGCTTACCGTTGCGGGGGCAGCGCCGGATTCGCACCGGCTTCCCGAGCACCTGAAGCGGCGCGGATTCTACCCCAATCGCCGGGATCAGAGCCCCCGGGCCGCCTGCGCCACCGCGCGGAACAGGGCGCGGCCCTTGTTCATGGTCTCGTCCCATTCCTTGTGCGGATCGGAGTCGTAGACGATGCCGGCCCCGGCCTGCACGTGCAGGCGGCCGTCCTGGATGACGGCGGTACGGATCGCGATGGCGGTATCGGCGTCGCCGTGCCAGCCGAGGTAGCCGACCGCACCCGAATAGAGGTTGCGCTTGACCGGCTCCAGCGCGCGGATGATCTCCAGCGCGCGGACCTTGGGCGCGCCGGACACCGTTCCCGCCGGGAAGGTGGCGCGCAGCACGTCCATGTAGGAAAGCCCCTCGCGCAGGGTTCCGGTGACTTCGCTGACGATGTGCATGACGTGGCTGTAGCGCTCGATCACGAAGCGCTCGCCCACTTCGACCGTGCCGGGTGCCGCCACCCGGCCCACGTCGCTGCGCCCCAGGTCGATCAGCATCAGGTGCTCGGCGCGCTCCTTGGGATCGGCCAGGAGTTCGCGTTCCAGCGCCAGGTCTTCCTCGGGCGTGCGCCCGCGCGGGCGGGTGCCGGCGATCGGCCGCACCGTGACTTCGCCGTGCTGCAGGCGCACCAGAATCTCGGGTGAGGAGCCCACCACCTGGGTGGTGCCGGTGTCGAGGAAGTACATGTAGGGCGAGGGGTTCATCGCCCGCAGCGCGCGGTAGACATCGACCGGGCGGGCGTGGAACGGGATGCTCAGGCGCTGGCTCAGCACCACCTGGAAGGCGTCGCCGGCGCGGATGTAGTCCTGGCAGCGCTGCACCGCCTCGATGAAGCCCTCGCGGGTGAAGCCGCTGACGAAGTCGGCCTCGTCCAGCGCCTTGCCGTGCAGGGTTTCCGGATAGGGCGCGCCGCCGTGGCGCAGGCGGTGTTCGAGCGCGTCGAGGCGGCGGTTGGCGCGCGCCCAGGCCTGCGGCTCGGAAGGATCGGCGTGCACGATCAAATAGAGCCGGCCCTTGAGGCTGTCGAACACCGCCAGCTCTTCGGACAGCATCAGGAAGATGTCCGGCGTGCCCAGCTCATCGGGCGCGCTGCCCCGGCCCAGGCGCGGCTCCATGTATTCCACGCATTCGAATCCGAACCAGCCGACCAGGCCGCCGGTGAAACCGGGCAGGCCCTCGATCCTCGGTACCGAATGGGACAGGCGCAGCGCCTCGACTTCGGCCAGCGGATCGGCCACCTCGCGCCGTGCGACGACTTCACCGTGCTCGATCGTCTCCAGCAGGGTGCCGCGCATCGCGTACACCCGCCGCGCCGGCAGTCCGATGATCGAATAGCGCCCGAAGCGCTCGCCGCCCTCGACCGATTCGAACAGGTAGGTGTGCGGGCCGTCGGCCAGCTTGAGGTAGACCGACAGCGGCGTGTCCAGATCCGACAGGACTTCCCGGACGACCGGGATGCGGGTGTGGCCGGCGGCGGCAAAGGACTGGAAGGCGGCGGCGTCGATCACGGGAGGGGCCGGGAAAAAGGGGCGCCAGTATGCCAGCGCAACCGGCCGAAGGCCGATTCGCGCCGTGCGTCGCCGCGTCTGCGCCGGGCGAGGAAGATCGGTTGCCGGCACGGGCATCGGCACCCTACACTGAAATTCGATTTGCGCGTGGTCGATACGGCATGTTGAAGGGGAGGCCAGACACAGTCGCGCGTTTCTCCCGCTGGGCCGCGGCAACGCTGGCGCTGGCGTTCGCGCTCGCGCCGGCGCTGGGCCTTGCGGTGGTGCGCGACTACTACTTCCGCACCCTCGACAGCCGCCAGGGTCTCGTGCAGAGCAAGGTAACCACGTTTCTGCAGGATCGGCAGGGCTTCGTGTGGGTCGGCACGCAGGGCGCGCTGCACCGCTTCGATGGCTACGCCTTCGTCACCCTCGACACCCTGATCGGCACCGACAGCGCGCTGCCCAGCTTTCCCCAGGCGCTGGCGGAAGACCCCCAGGGCGTGCTGTATGCCGGCACGCTGCGCGACGGGCTGTTCGCCATCGACCCGCTGCGACGCAACGTCACCCCGATTGCGCTGGCGCCCGGGCAGGGGGGCGCCATGGCGGTGCAGATCGACGCGCTGCTGCACCAGCCCGGCGTCGGCCTGTGGGTGGCGCGGCCAGATGGAGTGGGTTTGGTGGACGAGAGCACCCACCGCTATCGCCAGATACTTGCCTTCGAGGCGATCCCCAGCGGCGCCAACACCACCGGGATCACCCGCACCGTCAACGCGATGGTGGCGGACCGGCAGGGGCAGGTCTGGATTGCCGCAGGCCACGGCATGTATCGCATTTCCGCCGACCAGACGCGCGCCGAGCGCTACTCGGTGGAAGGCGCGCACGCTTTGCTGGTGGACGCCTCGGACACGCTCTGGATCGGCACCGCATCGGGCCTGCGCCGCAAGGCCGCCGATGCGGAAGTGGCCGAGGTGGTCTGGCCGCATTCGCCCCGCGCGGCGGACGGCAGCTGCTGCAGCGTGATCGCGCTGGCGCAATCGGCCGACGGCACGCTCTGGCTGTCGATGGCAGGCGGCAACCTCTGGCACATGGATCCGGCCACTCGCGACGCGGTTCCCATCCCGATCAATCCCTGGGTCGACGGCATGCTCTCGGAAGCCGGACTGCCGCGCCTGATGGTGGATCGTTCCGACCTGCTGTGGGCCGGCAGCCACGTGCGCGGCCTGGTCACGACGCCGGCGGCGGGAACGCCGTTCCGCGCCGTTTTCGACCTCGATCCGGCGCGCGATCCGCTCACCGGCAACGTGATCCGCAGCATCGCCGAAGGCGACGATGGAAGCCTCCTGCTGGGCACCCAGGGCGGCCTGCGCCGCTACGATCCCCTGCGCGACGCTTTCGAATCCTTCGATGCCGGCTTCCAGTACCCCGACGGCGCCGGACCCCGGCTGGTGGCGCCCACGATCGTGGGGATCGAGCGCGGTGGCGATGGCACCTACTGGATGGTCAGCAGCATGGGCCTGTTCCACTTCGACCCGCGCAGCGACCGCGCCGTGGCGGTGCCGGTGGATGAGGGCGGCGCGCTGCCGATGCGTGCCATCGAGCGCGGCCGCGACGGCGCGCTGTGGCTGGGGTACGGCGACCGTGGCCTGCTGCGCTACGAGCCTGCCAGCGGCGCGCGCACCCTGTTCGAACCGCGCCCCGGCGTGGATGGTGCCCAGCAGCAGTCGCGGATCCTGGCGATCCAGGAAGATTCGCGCGCGCGGATCTGGATCGGCGGCATGGCCGGGCTGGGCGTGCGCGATCCGGAAACCGGGCTGTTCCGCAACTTCGTCCATGATCCGGCGCGATCGAACTCGCTCTCGGGCAGCATCGTCCGCGCCATCCATGAGACCCGCGACGGCACCCTCTGGGTCGGCAGCCACCGCGGCCTGGATCAGGTGCTCGAATCGGAAGACGGCTCGATATCCTTCCGCTCCTGGCCGCTATCGAACGGAGAATCCCCCGCGGTCGTCTACTCCATTGCAGAGGACGCGCATGGCTACCTTTGGCTGAGCGGAAACGACGGCCTGATGCGCCTGGACCGGAAGGATGGAAGCGTCGTGCGCTTCGGCCTGAGCGCGGGGCTGCAGGATCTGGAGTTCAACGGCGGCGCCGTGGCCGCGCTGCGCGACGGACAGATCGCCTTCGGCGGCATCCGCGGCTTCAACCTGCTCGATCCGGAGCAGGTACGACCCAGCACCTTTGATCCGCCCGTCGCAATGTCCTGGTACGGCATCGGACGCCACGCGCTGACCGGTCCCTTCGGTCGCGCGGCGCCCGTGTCGATGGCGCAGCAGGACCAGGTGCTGAGCATCGGCTTTGCCGCGCTCGACTACGCCTCGCCGGAAACCAACCTGTTCTCCTACCAGCTGGAAGGTTTCGACGCCGAATTCAGTCCTCCCGCACCGCGCCCGATGGTGGCCTACACCAACCTGCCGGCCGGGAACTACCGCCTCCGCGTCCGCGCCACCAACCGCGATGGCATCTGGAGCCCGCACGAGCTGGACGTGCCGGTCACCGTGCTGCCGCCGTGGTGGCAATCGAGCTGGGCCTATGCGGCCTGTGGCTTGCTGGCGCTGGGCCTGGGTGCCCTGCTCTGGCAGCACCAGCGGCGCCGCATGGCCATCCAGGCCGACCTGCTCGAGCAGATCCGCGAGCGCGAGGACCGCCTCAAGCTCTCGCTCTGGGGCGCGGGCGATTCCTACTGGGACTGGGATCTGCGCGCCAACCGCATCCATCGCATCGGCGCCAACCAGATCCTGCACGTTCCCGACGAGCAGCTGGTGAGTTCGGAAGAGTGGCGCAGCAACGCGATCCATCCCGACGATCTGGCGCGCGTGCACAAGCTCATGTACGACCACCTGGCCGGCAAGACCGAGTCGTTCGAATCCGAGCACCGCATCCGCAACGCCTACAACGAATGGGTCTGGGTGCGTTCGCGCGGCAAGGTGGTGGAACGCGATGCCGAGCTCAATCCGCTGCGCGTCGCCGGCACCGCGCACGACATCACCGCCAATCGCCACGCCGAGCGCGAACGCCGCATCGCTTCCGAAGTGCTGCGCAGCATGAACGAGGCGGTGGCCGTGGTCGACCTCAACTTCCGCTTCGTGTCGGTCAATCCCGCGTTCTCGCGCATCACCGGCTACCGCGACCAGGACGTCATCGGCATGCCCGACAGCCTGCTGGAAAGCGGACAGCATCCCGCCGAGTTCTACCGCCTGGCGCACGAAAGCCTGAACACCAAGGGCCACTTCCGCGGCGAGATGTGGCTGCGGCGTGCCGACGGCGAGGAGTTCCTCGGCTGGGTGGAACAGACCGAAGTACGCGATGAGCTGGGCATGCGCAGCCACTTCGTCTCGGTGGTCAACGACATCACCGACAAGAAGCGCGCCGAGCAGGAGCTGCGCTATCTGGCCAACTACGACACCCTGACCGGCCTGCCCAACCGCAGCCTGCTGACCGAGCGCCTGGCGCGTGCGGTGGTGCGCGCCAGGCGGCAGGGCAGCAGCGTGGCGGTGCTGTTCCTGGACCTGGACCACTTCAAGGTCATCAACGACTCGCTCGGCCACGCCGCCGGTGACCGCATCCTCAAGGCATCGGCCGCGCGCCTGCTGGGCGTGGTCGGCAGTTCCGACACCGTCGCTCGGCTGGGCGGCGACGAGTTCACCATCGTGATGGAAGACGCCAACGACCGCGACGGCGTGGCGGGCATGGCCGAAGCGGTGCTCGCGGCCTTCGGCGAACCGATCCTGACCGAAGGCCACGGCGACATCGTGATCTCGCCTTCGATCGGCATCGCGATGTATCCAGACCACGGCCAGGTGCCCACCGACCTGCTCAAGTTCGCCGATACCGCGATGTACCGGGCCAAGGAGCGCGGGCGCAACACCTTCCAGTTCTACGACGAGGCCATCGACGCCGAGGTGCGCCGACGCGCCACCCTGACCGCGGCGCTGCGCCGCGCGCTCGACCGCGAAGAGCTTTACCTGGAGTTCCAGCCGCGCCAGTCGCTGTTCGACGGCCGCATCAGCGGCGTGGAGGCGCTGCTGCGCTGGGACAGCGAGGAGTTCGGCATGGTTTCGCCGGCCACCTTCATTCCGCTGGCCGAGGAAACCGGCCTGATCCTGCCGATCGGCGAATGGGTGCTGGCCGAGGCCTGCCATCGACTGTGCGAATGGCGAGAGAAAGGGTTGCTGGATCTCAGCGTCGCGGTGAACGTCTCGGTTCTGCAGCTCATGCGCGGCAATCTGGCCGCCAGCGTGGCCAACGCCCTGGAAGAGAGCGGCCTGCCCGCCACCCGACTGGAGCTGGAGCTTACCGAAAGCGTGGTCATGGCAAACGCCGAGCAGACCATCACCATCCTGCGCGATCTCAAGCGCGTCGGGGTCAGCATCGCGGTCGACGACTTCGGCACCGGCTATTCCTCGCTGATCTACCTCAAGCGCCTGCCGATCGACACCCTCAAGATCGACAAGGAGTTCGTCGGCGACCTGACCCGCGACCCGGATGACGCCGCCATCACCTCCACCATCATCACCATGGCTCACTCGCTCGGCCTGACGGTGATCGCCGAGGGCGTGGAAACCCCCGAGCAGCTGCGCTATTTGCGCACCCAGGGATGCGACGAGATCCAGGGCTTCCTGCTGGCGCGGCCGATGGAAGCCGATGCCTGTCTGGAGTTCCTGTTGCGGTATGCCCGATCGTCGTGGGGCGTGCCTGCCGGTTGACCGGCTGCGGATCGCCGCCTATCGTGCCGCCATGGCCACCCCCGATCCGCGCCAGCAGCTCGACCATCTCGCCGCCCAGCTCGACGAACTGGGCGCGGTGCTGGCGCGCCTGCTCGACGAGAACCGCAGCCTGCGTACCAGCCAGGAGCAGCTGATGGGCGAACGCGCCGCGCTTTTGTCCAAGAACGAACAGGCCCGTTCGCGCGTGGAGGCGATGATCCTTCGGCTCAAGTCGATGGAGCAGAACGCATGAGCGAACCGGTCAACGTGCGCATCGCCGACCGCGAGTACATGGTCGCCTGCGAACCGCACGAGCGCGAGAGCCTGATCGAGGCGGCGCGCCTGCTGGACGGGCGCATGCGCGAGATCCGCACCGCCAACCGCATGGCCGGCATCGACCGCATCGCGGTGCTGGCCGCGCTCAACCTGGCGCACGAACTGTCGCAGACCCGGCGTACCGATGACCGAGACCAGCGCGAAATCGCCACGACCCTTGGCGATCTGTCGCGCAAGATGGATCGCCTGCTGGCCGTTGCGGGGCGCTGAGAAAGATTTTCCGTCGGCCACGCAGGGCCGACCTGCACCTCGGCTCGTAGGTCGGGGCTACGTCCCCGACGGAAGATCCGCCGCCACGACACCAGCGTCGGCCACGCAGGGCTGATGGGATGGACTCCTCCTCCCACGGACGGCATCGCGATGTGCCAGATTGCGGCGAGCCGAGGAGGCTTCGTTCGCAAACCAAAGTGAAGAGGAGGAGTCCATATACGACCTACGGCGGTTCGCACGCGCGGCGAGGTGCGTGGTTGCCGGGCAATCCGCAGGTCGGGGGGAAAGCGGCATGGCAAAATTCCGGTGTTTCGGTTGGCGCGATCCTCCATCATCGGCCCTAGCGGCCCGATGCGGTTAGAACCCGAGTCCGGGTGCGGAGTGCCGCCGGAGGCGCGATGCGCTACCATGGCCCCGGCAGTCTCTGCCGTGTGCGACAGCGTACGCTTACATTTGCCTTGACCCTAATGAACGACCCCGGGGGCGCGGCGCAAGGCTGGTGTGCAGGCCCGCCTCGAGCGGTAAGCCCGACGCCCTGCAAGCGTCCCCACCTGATCCTCGGGATCAAGGTCGTTTCGTACGCATCGCCACGGTGGAGCCTGCCCTCCTTTTCGCTGATCCCGCGCCGATGACCCCCGTTTCCGAAGACCGCGCCGCGCTGCGCGCGCGCATGCGAGGGCGCCGCCTGAAACTTCCGGCGCGGCAGCAGATGGCCGCCGCCGAGGCGCTCGCCGATCGCCTGCGCGCGCTGCCCGAGCTGGCCGAGGAAGGCTATGTGGCGGGCTACTGGGCGGTGCGCGGGGAAATTTCCCTGCACGCACTGCTGGCCCCGCCGCCGCGCTTCGTCTACTGCCTGCCGTGCCTTGCGCCCGAGGGCGTCCTGCGCTTTGCGCCCTGGCGGTTCGGCGATCCGCTGGTAGCCAACCGCTACGGCATTCCCGAGCCGGACTACTCCCCCGAGGCGCAGCTCGCGCCGGGCGATCTGGCCGCGGTGCTGGTGCCGCTGCTGGCCTTCGGCGCGGACGGCGCGCGCCTGGGCATGGGCGGGGGCTGGTACGACCGCAGCTTCGCCTTCCTGCGCGAGCGGTCGCGCCCGGCCCGCCCGCTGCTGATCGGCGTGGCGCACGACTTCCAGCAGGTCGATGCGTTCGTGCCGGAGCCCTGGGACGTGCCGCTCGACCTCGTCGTCACCGACGCCCGCACCCTGCGCTGCCGCTAGAATCCGCGCCTTTCCGCCGAGACCCGCACCGCCATGGCCCATTGGCTGATGAAATCCGAGCCGGAGGAGTTCTCCATCGACGACCTCGCTTCGCGCGGGCGCGAGCCGTGGACGGGGGTGCGCAACTACCAGGCGCGCAATTTCCTGCGCGACGCGATGCGCGTGGGCGACGGGGTGTTCTTCTACCACTCCAACTGCAAGGTGCCGGGCATCGTCGGCATCGCGCGGGTGGCGAGCCAGGCCTACCCCGACCCGACCCAGTTCGACCCGCAAAGCGACTACTTCGACCCCAGGTCCCCGCCCGAGGCGCCGCGCTGGCAGGTGGTCGACATCGCTTTCGAGCGCAGGCTGCCGCGCACGATCCGCCTCGACGAGCTGCGCCGGCACGCCGCCGCGCTCGGCGACTTCCCGCTGCTGGCGCGCGGCAACCGCCTTTCGGTGCTGCCGGTGACCCAGGCGCAGTGGAACGCAATCCTCGCGCTCGCGTGAGCGCCTAACGACCAAGGAAAACCCGCATGACCTCCGATCGTGAAAACGGCAAGCGCCTTTCGGCCGAGCGCGCCCTGGAATTCGTCGAGAAAGGCTCGGTGATCGGCGTAGGCACGGGGTCCACGGTGCGCTGGTTCATCGAGGCGCTGGGGCGCGAGCCGGGCCTGGTCAAGGGCGCGGTGTCCAGCTCGGAGCAAAGCACCGCGCTGCTGCGCGAGCAGGGTATCGAGGTGCTGGACCTCAACGCCGAAGGCCCGCTCGGGCTGTACGTGGACGGCGCCGACGAATACGACCCGAAGCGCTGCCTGATCAAGGGCGGCGGCGCGGCGCTGACGCGCGAGAAGATCATCGCGGCGGCGAGCGATCGCTTCGTCTGCGTGGTCGATGCCTCCAAGCGGGTCGATGTGCTCGGTCGTTTCCCACTGCCGGTGGAGGTGATCCCGATGGCGCGCAGCCACGTCGCGCGCGAGCTGCTGAAGCTCGGCGGCCAGCCGGTGTGGCGCGACGGCGTGGTCACCGACAACGGCAACTGGATCCTCGACGTGCACGGCCTTGCGATCACCGATCCGGTGGCGCTGGAGGCGCGCATCAACCAGATCGTGGGCGTGGTGGCGGTGGGCCTGTTCGCGGCGCGGCCGGCCGATGTGATCGTCTCCGACGGGCAGGTCGTCGCCGGCGGGTGAGATCCATGCCGCCGCGCAGCGCGGGCTGCGCGGCGGTGGCCCGGAGGCTGGCCCCGGGCGGGTGGAATCAGGGCTTCATCTCGACCTTCTGGCGCAGTTCGATGCCGCGCTCGGACAGCCCGAGCGACATTTCCATCGCCTCGATCTGGTTCACGTAGATTTCCTCGATCAACTGCGCGCTGGAAACCAGTTCCGCGCGCGTCTCCTCGGGCATCGATTCGGCGGCCTCGCGCATCAGGCGCGCGGCCTCGCCCATCAGCGCGCCGCGGTAGCGCACGAAGACGAGGGGCTGCTCGGCTGCGTCCGCCGCCAGATGGCCCGGCAGGCGCGCGTCCTCGCCCGCACCGATGGCCAGGCCCAGCGCGCCCTTGTCCATGGCCACGAAGGCCGGCTGCTCGATCGCGCCCATCATCAGTTCGGCGGGAACCGCCTGCGGTGCCGCGCCCGGTTCCAGGGTGAGCGCGGTGAGCTGGGGCACGAGACTGCGCGCGCTGGCCACGAGGCTGGCGGGGTTGTCCGAGCCGATCACCAGGCGCGCGGCCAGTTCGGAAGGGCGCTGGGTGCCGAGGTCGAAGACGAACCGGTCCATCGCCACCAGCGTGCTGTTGAGCACGGGGCCAGCGGCGTAGAGCGCCGGGTTGTTGAGTCCGGTGCGCGCTTCTTCGGCGGCGTCGTTGATCCAGGAAAGCGCGGGGCAGGTCCAGGGCGCGGCGGTCGTGGCTGCGCCCCAACGGTTGCCGAGCGCGGGCAGCGCGGAAACCTTCAGCGCCAGGCCGAAGCTGCCCTGCGCTTCCCGCGCGCTGGCCAGGCCCGCCATCGGCGCACGCAGGGTGAGCAGCGCCTTGGCGATGTCGGGTGAGGTTTCGATCCGCGCGAGGGTCTCGAAGCGCTGGCTGTCGACCCGGGTATAGCCTGCGACCGCGCGCGGCACGGCCTCGATGATCCGCGCAACGTCCGCCTCGCATTCGGCCGGCAGCAGCGGCTTTTCGACCTCGATGGCCTTGAGGAAGGCCGATTCCAGCGGCGTGGCCGGGGTGCGGAAGATCGCGGCCAGCCTGGCGGTGTCGATGAATCCGCTGCCCCAGTCGGTGAAGCCTTCGGCGCGGTTGAGCTTTTCCAGCGCGCCGCTGTCGGCCAGCGAACGCGCCGGGCGATCCAGCCCGAGCAGGGTGCGCAGCGCCTCGTCCCCCTCGGCGGGCGCGAAGGTGAGGATCAGGTGCCCGTCGGCGATGGCGACGATGCCCTGCACCGGCACATCGGGCAGCGCGATGCGCCAGCCCGCTTCCACTCCGGGAAGCGACAGCGTCGGCAGGGTTTCCCCGGCGGCCTTCTCCATCCGCGCCACCAGCGCCCGGAACGCCGCCGAATCGGCCAGCGTGGTGCGCGAAACCGGCACCACGCCGAGGCCGTAGATCGCGGTCTTGGCGTGTGCCGGATCGAACCCGAGGCGGGCGAGCAGGGAGGCGGCATCGGGCGCGGCGGCGAGCTCGGCGTCGAGCGCGCGCAGCCAGGCCGTGAATCGGTGGTCCGCCTGCGCATCGGCCTTGCCGGTGCCGGCGTCGTCGCTGATCGCAAGCGAATCCGATGCGGCAGCTTCCGCCTTGCCATCCGTGCCGGAGTCGGTTTCCGGCGCGAGGCCTTCGTCTGCCTGTTTCCGGCCTGCGTCCTCCGGCGCATCCAGCACCGCCAGCAGTTGCGCGATCTGCCGCCGCCACTGCGCGATCTGCGGATCGATCTGGCGCAGCGAACGTGCCACCGTGCTCGCGGGCAGCGGTGCGAGGTTGGCGAAGACGTAGGGCGTGTCTTCCGGCACGAAGGCGAGCGGATCGCCCTGTTCCACGGAATGGCCTCCGCGGCCCAGCCACACCCAGGCCAGTGCGGCCGTTGCCACGACCACGATCAGGAGCAAAACCTTGCGCATTGCGGGTTCCTCGGGAGGTTCAAAGGCGGCGCATTGTAGCGGGCGGCCGTGCGGCGGCGACGAGGCCATCACCGCGCGCTGCGGCGGGTTCGCCCCGCGTGCCCGGACGATCAGCCCGGCCGGATGATCTGGCCGTCGCGGGCGTCGCGAATGGTGGACGGCTGCGCGCGCGCGCCGGTTTCGCCGGCCACCCATCCGTCCAGCGCGTCGAGCAGGTCCGGGGCGAGGTCTTCGATGCGCCGCGCCGGCGGCTCTCCCGCGCGGTTGGCGCTGGTGGAGACGATCGGCCCGCCGAAGGCGCGGCAGAGCGCGGCGGCGATCGGGTGGTCGGTGATCCGCACCGCGAGCGTGTCGTGCTCGCCGCGCAAGGCGTGCGGCACCGATTCGGCGCAGGGAATCAGCCAGGTGTTGGGACCGGGCCAGCTCGCCAGCACCTGCGCCCGGCGCGCGTCCGGCAGCGTCTCCCAGCGCAGGTGGCTGTGCACCTGCGCCAGGTCGGCGGCGATCACGATCATGCCCTTGGCCGCCGGGCGCTGCTTGATCGCGAGCAGGCGCACCAGCGCCTGCGGATCGAACGGATCGCAGCCCAGGCCCCACACCGCCTCGGTCGGATAGGCGACCACGCCGCCCTGATGCAGGAGTCGGGCGGCGTGTTCGGGGGAAACCGCGGCGCGGCGCATGCGGTGGCGAGGCTCAGGGTTCGCAGAAGCAGTACGCCACCGCCTTGAACGGGCGCCCGCCCTCGGGTGGCGATTCCAGCAGGCGCAGCGTGGTGCCGATCTCGCGCGCTGCGGGGCTGGCCAGCAGCCGCGCCGGCAGGCCCGATTCGGCGATCAGCGCACGCGCGGTGGCATTGCGCCCGGCGTTGGCGATGGCCTGTTCGAACGGCGACAGCGTCTTTTCGACATAGGTCACCTGGAAGCCGTCGCTGGCCAGACTGGCGCGGCGCGCGGCGTCGGCGATGGCGTCGCTCAGACCGCCCAGCTCGTCCACCAGGCCACGCTCTTCGGCCTGCGCGCCGCTCCACACCCGCCCGCGCGCGACCTTGTCGATCGCCTCGGGCGTGGTTTCGCGCGCGGCGGCGACCTTGCCGATGAACTGGCGGTAGCCCTGGTCGATGATGGCCTGGATGGTCTGGCCCACTTCCGGTGACATCGGGCGCGAAGGATCGAAGGCGCCGGCGATTTTCGTGGTCGCCACGCCGTCCACGTGCACGCCGATCCTGGCGAGGGTGTCGGGGAAGGTCATGAACAGGCCGAAGATGCCGATCGAGCCGGTGATCGTGGTCGGCTGCGCGTAGATCGCGTCGGCGTTCATCGAGATCCAGTAGCCGCCCGAGGCTGCGACGTTGCCCATCGACACCACCACCGGCTTGCCGGCGGCGCGGGTCAGCTCCACCTCGCGGCGGATCTGTTCGGAGGGAAACACCCCGCCGCCGGGGGAATCCACCCGCAGCACCACGGCCTTCACGTCCTTGTCCTCGCGCGCATCGCGCAGGAGGCGCGAGGTGGAAACGCCGCCCACCGTGCCCGGCGGCAGGTCGCCGGCGGCGATCTCGCCCTGCGCCACCACGATGGCGACCTTGGGGCGGGTATCGAACGCCGTGCGCTCGCGGTCCACGAAGTCGAGGTAGTCGTCCATCGCGACCTGCCGGAAGCTGTGGCTTTCCTCGTCTTCCACGCCGCGCTCGATCATGAGGTCGCGGAACTGGTCCTGGGTGACGAGGTGGTCCACCAGCTTCTGCTCGAGTGCCAGCTTGCCCATGTCGCCGCCGGCCGCCGCGACGCGCGCGGCGAAGTCGTCGATGCCGGCCTGGAGCGTTTCCGCGTCGAGCTTGCGCAGCTTCGCGACATCGGCGAGGAAACGCCGCCACACGTCGCCCATCCAGTACAGGTCGGCCTCGCGCGATTCGGGCGAGGCGGCGTCCAGGATGTAGGGTTCGGCCGCGGACTTGTATTCGCCCACGCGGAACAGGTGCACATCGACGCCGAGCTTGTCCTGCAGCGCCTCGCGGTAGTACGGGCGGAAGCGCGCCAGGCCTTCGAGCAGCACCATGCCGTCCGGATGCAGATAGACCTCGTCGGCCAGCGCCGCGAGGTAGTACTGCTTCTGGTCCATGCCGTCGGCGTAGGACACCACCTGCTTGCCGCTCTTCTTGAACTCGGCGACGGCGTGCGCAAGCTCCTGCAGCGCGGCGAAGCCGATGCCGGTCATCTGGTCGGAACGGATCACCACGCGCTCGATGCGCGCGTCGGTGGCGGCGGCCTCCAGTGCGCGCAGCAGGTCGCGCAGCTGGGTTTCGGGCAGCGGCTGGTTGATCGCGCGGGCCAGCGCGCGCTCTATCGGATCGGCGCTGAACTGTTCGACCACCTCACCCTGCGGTGCCAGCACCAGCGCGTTGCGCTCGGACAGCTCGGGGCGTCCGGAAAACAGCACCACCAGCACGATCACGGCGAGGAGCAGGAAGACCAGGTTGAAGACCAGCCGGCGGGTGAAGTTGACGGTGTTCCAGAGGCCGCGCGCAAAGCGCAGGATCGGTCCGGGAGCGGAATGGGTCATGGCGTGTTCCGGAAAAACGTGGGTGTGGGGGAAGAATACGCGCTCGCGGCGCGCGTGCTACGTGCCGGAGGACATGGCCGGCGCGCTGCCGGCGTGCGTTCCGGCAGGCCGACGGCGCAAGCGGTGGCGCAGGCGCAGGCCCAGCAGCAGGGCGGCGAAGGTCAGCCCCGCCACCAGGCCCACCCACATGCCGGGCGCGCCCCAGCCCAGACCGAAGCCGAGCCCCGCGCCCAGCGGCATGCCCACGCCCCAATAGGCGAAGGCCGCCAGCAGCATCGGCACGCGGGTGTCCTTGAGGCCGCGCAGCGAGGCGCTGGAGACCACCTGGATGCCGTCGGACACCTGGAAGGCGGCGGCGAACAGCAGCAGGGTCGCCGCCATCGAAAGCACCGCCGCGTCGCGGGTGTAGATCGAGGCGATCCTGTCGCTGCCCAGCGCGATGGCCGAAGCCATCACCAGCTGCACGCCGATCACGATGACATAGCCCCCCAGCACCGCGCGCCGCAGCCCGCTCGGGTCTCCGGAACCGGCGGCGTGCCCCACGCGCACCGTGGTGGCTTCGGCCAGCGCCAGCGCGCCCATGAAGGTGATCGAGGCGATGTTGATGGCGATCTGGTGCGCGGCCGCGGGCACCTCGCCCATGCGCCCGATCAGCAGCGCGGTGGCCACGAACAGCCCGCCTTCCATTGCCACCGTGACGCCGATCGGGATGCCCAGCGCCAGCAGCCCGCGGATCGGCTCCCAGCGCGGCCATTCCCAGTGGCGGAACAGCGCCAGGTCGGCAAAGCGCCGGCTCGTCGACAGGTGCGCGGCGAAGGCCAGCGCCTGGCACCAGAGCATGGTCGAGGTGGCATAGCCCAGCCCGGCCGCGCCCATTTCCGGAAAACCCAGCATCCCGAACATCAGCACGTAGCCCAGCGGCGCCAGCAGCGCCAGGCCCGACAGGCCCAGCACCATCGTCGGAACCGTCCAGTGCAGGCCCTCGCTCAGGTAGCGCATGGAAAGGTAGAAGGCCAGTGCCGGCACGCCCCAGCGAACGCCGTGGATGAAGCCGCTCGCCGCCGGGCGGATTTCCTCGGCGATGCCCATGGCGTCGAGCAGGCCGGTGGATGCCTGCAGGAATCCGATCAAAAGCAGCGCCAGCGCCGCCGCCAGCCACAGCGTCTGGCGGAACAGCGTCGCCACCTCGGCGCGTCGTCCCGCGCCGGCCAGATGCGAAACCGAAGGCGGCACCGCCAGCAGCACGCCCACCAGCACGATCACCACCACCGACCAGATCGCCGTGCCGACCGCCACCGCCGCCAGCGTGTTGGCGTGGTGGTGGCCGGCCAGCACCGAATCGACGAAGCCGATCATGCCCGTGGCCACGTGTCCGAAGATCAGCGGCAGCGCGAGGGTGAAGGTGCGGCGAACCTCGCGCGCGAGCAGCGCGAAGCGGATGCGGGCGTCAGACATATGGAGCGGGCGGACCTTGCGGAGGAACGGCAGCGCGCAGGACCGCGGGTCGCGGGGCCGGCTGCCGCGGCCCCGCACCGGACTCAGGCCAGCGCGGCGAGTGCGGCAGCGTACTCCGGTTCGTGGGTGATTTCCGCCACCCGCTGTGCGTGGATCACCCGATCGTTCTCATCGAGCACCACGACCGCGCGTGCCGCCAGGCCCGCCAGCGGGCCGTCCTCCATCGCGACGCCGTAGTCGGTGAGGAACTCGCGCCCGCGCATCAGCGAGAGCATGGTGACGTTCTGGATGCCCTCGGCGCCGCAGAAGCGGCCCTGCGCGAACGGAAGATCGGCCGAGATGCACAGCACCGCCGTGTTTTCGAGACCCGCAGCTTCCTGATTGAAACGGCGCACCGAGGCCGCGCACACGCCGGTGTCGATGCTGGGGAAGATGTTGAGCACCTTGCGCTTGCCGGCGAAGTCCGCGAGCGAGCGTTCGGACAGATCGCCCGCGATCAGGCGAAACACTGGCGCCTTGCTGCCGACCGTGGGGAAGCTGCCGCCGATGCGGACCGGGTTGCCCTTGAATGTCACCGTGGCCATGGCCAGGCTCCTTTTGTCTGTGGAAAAACACCGGTCAAAGTGGGGGTGATGCAGGGGGCTTTCAAGTCCTTCCGGGCGCGCCCCGGCGTGCGTCCAGCTTCGCAAGGAACAGGATGACCTGTGGCGGATGCGGCGCGGCGCATCCTTCCGCTACAGTCCGGGGGTTCGGCGCACCGCGCGCCGCTTCCGTTCCGCCACCGCGCCCAGGAGCACGCCTTGGACTTTCACACCATCATCGAACCCTTCCGCATCCAGTCCGTGGCCCCGATCCGGATGAACACCGAAGCGCAGCGCCGCGAGGCGGTGAAGGCGGCCGGCTACAACCTTTTCGGCCTGCATTCGGACGATGTGCTGATCGACCTGCTCACCGATTCGGGCACGGGCGCCATGAGCCGCGACCAGTGGGCCGCGATCCAGCACGGCGACGAGTCCTACGCCGGCAGCCCCTCGTTCGACCTCTTCCGGGAGGCGGTGCAGAACCTCTTTCCCTTCGCCCACGTCATTCCCACCCATCAGGGCCGCGCCGCGGAAAAGATCCTGTTCACCGCGCTGGGCGGCGCGGGCAAGACCATCCCCAGCAACACCCACTTCGACACCACACGCGCCAACATCGAGTACAGCGGCGCCGAGGCGGTCGATCTGGTGATCGACGAGGGCCGCGACCCGGCCAGCCGCCACCCCTTCAAGGGCAACATCGACACCGCGCGCCTCGACGACTTCCTCACCCGGAACGCCGGCCGCGTGCCGGTGGTGATGCTCACCGTCACCAACAACTCCGGCGGCGGCCAGCCGGTGAGCCTGGCCAATATCCGCGAAACCCGCGAAGTGTGCCGGCGCCACGGCGTGCCGCTGTTCCTCGACGCCTGCCGCTTCGCCGAGAACGCCTGGTTCATCCGCGAGCGCGAGCCGGGGCAGCAGGATCGCGCGGTGGCCGACATCGTGCGCGAAATGGCCAGCCTCGCCGACGGCATGACCATGAGCGCCAAGAAGGACCCGATGGGCAACATCGGCGGCTGGCTGGCGCTCAACGACGACGACCTCGCCGAACAGTGCCGCGCGCTCTTGATCCTGACGGAAGGTTTCCCCACCTACGGCGGCCTCGCGGGGCGCGACCTTGAGGCGCTCGCGCAGGGCCTGAAGGAGGTCGTCGACCACGACTACCTGCGCTACCGCATCCGCTCCACCGCCTACCTCGGCGAGGCGCTGGCCAAGGCCGGCATCCCGGTGCTCCAGCCCATCGGCGGCCACGCCGTGTACCTCGACGCCAGGGCGCTCTTGCCGCACATCGCGCCCTTGCAGTATCCCGGCCAGGCGCTGGCCGTGGCGCTGTACGAAACCGGCGGCGTGCGCGGCTGCGAGATCGGCACGGTGATGTTCGGCCGCTACCCGGACGGCTCGGAAACCCCCGCCGCCATGGAACTGGTGCGCCTGGCCATCCCGCGCCGCACCTACACCCAGAGCCACATCGACTACGTGATCGAGGTCTGCGAGGAAGTCGCGCGCCGCGCGCCGACGCTGCGCGGCTACCGCATCGCGCACGAGCCCAGGCAGCTGCGCCACTTCACCGCGCGCTTCGAGCCGCTGGCGTGACGCGATCGCAAGTCTGATCCGGCCGCGCCCGGGCGTAATCTAGGGCAGGAAGGCTTCCATCGCATCGTTCAGGAAGCGCCAGCCCAGATCGCTCGGGCGCACGCGGCCTTCGCGCGATTCCAGCAGGCCGCGCCCGACCAGCGTTTCGAGCGTGGCCGCGATGGATTCGCGCGCAAGCCCGGTGCGGGCCTCGAAGTCGGACAGCGCGAAGCCCTCGCGCAGGCGCAGCGCGTTGAGCATGTAGTCGAACGGCCGGCGCTCGTTGGCCAGGCATTCGTCGCCACCGATGCGCGCGATGCTTCCGGCGGCGTCCATGTAGGTCTTCGGATGCTTGAGCTTCCAGCGCCGCAGGATGGCGTCGCGGGAAGGCAGGGTGATCTTGCCGTGCGCGCCCGCACCGATGCCGAGGTAATCGCCGAAGCGCCAGTAGTTGAGGTTGTGCGCGCACTGCCGGCCTTCGCGCGCGTAGGCGGAGACTTCGTACTGCGCAAAGCCGGCCTGCGCCAGCCGCGCCTGGCAGGCCTCCTGCATGTCCCAGGCAGTGTCGCCCTCGGGAATGCCGGCCGGCGGCTGGCGCGCGAAGGGCGTGCCCTCTTCGAGCGTGAGCTGGTAGTGCGAGAGGTGCGCCGGCGCGAGCGCGATGGCGCGCTCGAGGTCCGCCAGCGCCATCGCGGCGCTCTGTCCGGGCAGGGCGTACATCAGGTCGAGGTTGATGTTGGTGAAGCCCGCGTCCTGCGCCAGCTTCACCGCGCGCTCGGCCTGCGCGCTGTCGTGGATGCGTCCGAGGCGCGTCAGGCAGCCGTCGTCGAAGCTCTGGATGCCGAAGCTCAGGCGGTTGACGCCGGCGCGGGCGTAGGCGTCGAAACGGTCGTGCTCGACCGTGCCGGGATTGGTTTCCAGCGTCACTTCCAGATCGGGCCGGAAGCGCAGCCGTGCCGCCGCGCCATCGAGGAATTCGCCGATGGCTTCCCCGGAAAAAAGGCTCGGCGTGCCGCCGCCGAAGAACACGCTGGTGACCGGGCGGCCCCAGACCAGCGGCAGGTCCTGTTCCAGATCGGCGAGCAGGGCCGCGACGTATTCGCGCTGCGGCAGCGCCTCGGGTGCGCGGTGCGAATTGAAGTCGCAGTACGGACATTTGCGCACGCACCAGGGGACATGCACATAGAGCGAAAGCGGCGGCAGGCTGAGCATGGCGGACGTGGAGAGAGAGGCTGAAGGAACGCGGGGCCATACCGCGGCGTACGCGCCGCCGCCCGCGCGGGCGCTGCTAAACTGCCATGCTGACACACACGCACTTGTCGGGCATCGATCCCGGCCTGGCCGGAGGTGTCCTCATCAGAAGACAGCGCCGAGGCGCAGACGCCTCGCAGGGAGGAAGCATGAATCCGTTGAATGACACCCCCGACAGCGACAGCACCGAAACCCGCGAATGGCTGGAGTCGCTGCAGGCGGTGACCGAGCGCGAGGGCACCGACCGCGCCCACTACCTGCTCGAGCGCATGGTGTCGCAGACGCGCCGCGCCGGCGGCTTCCTGCCCTTTGCTCCGACCACGGACTACGTCAATACCATTCCGCCGGAAGCCGAGGTGAAGAGTCCGGGCGATGCCGCGATGGAATGGCGCGTCCGCTCGCTGATCCGCTGGAACGCGATGGCGATGGTGGTGCGCACCAACCGCAAGCCGGGCGATCTGGGCGGGCACATCGCCAGCTTCGCCAGCGTGGCGACACTGTTCGACGTCGGCTTCAACCATTTCTGGCGCGGTCCCACGGCCGATCACCCCGGCGACCTCGTTTCGCTGCAGGGCCATTCCAGCCCGGGCGTCTACGCGCGCTCCTTCCTGGAAGGTCGCCTCAGCGAGTCCCAGCTCGACAACTTCCGCATGGAAGTGGACGGCAAGGGCATCCCCTCCTATCCGCATCCCTGGCTGATGCCCGACTACTGGCAGATGCCCACGGTGTCGATGGGCCTGGGGCCGCTGGCGGCGATCTACCAGGCGCGCAACAGCCGCTATCTCGAACACCGCGGCCTCCTGCCCACCACCGACCGCAAGATCTGGTGCTTCCTGGGCGACGGCGAGTGCGATGAGCCCGAAAGCCTGGGCGCGATCTCCGTCGCAGGGCGCGAGAACCTCGACAACCTGGTGTTCGTCATCAACTGCAACCTGCAGCGCCTCGACGGCCCGGTGCGCGGCAACGGCAAGATCATCCAGGAGCTGGAAGGCGTGTTCCGCGGTGCCGGCTGGAACGTGCTCAAGGTGCTCTGGGGCAGCTACTGGGATCCGCTCTTCGCGCGCGACAAGGACGGCATCCTGCGCAAGCTGATGATGGAAACCGTCGACGGCGAGTACCAGAACTACAAGGCCTTCGGCGGCGCCTACACGCGCGAGCACTTCTTCGGCAAATACCCGGAAACCGCCGCGATGGTGGCCAACCTGTCCGACGAGGACATCTGGCGCCTCAACCGCGGCGGCCATGACCCGCACAAGGTCTATGCCGCCTACCATCAGGCGGTGAACACCAAGGGCATGCCCACGGTGATCCTGGCCAAGACGGTCAAGGGCTACGGCATGGGCTCGGCGGGCGAGGCCCTCAATCCGACCCACCAGACCAAGAAGATGGACAACAACGCGATCAAGGCCTTCCGCGATCGCTTCAACATTCCGGTCAGCGACAAGCAGATCGACGAATCCGAGCAGATTCCGTTCTACCACCCGGGCGAGAACTCGCCGGAAGTGCAATACCTCAAGGAACGTCGCGCGGCTCTTGGCGGCTTCCTGCCGCGCCGCCGCCGCAAGTCCGACGAATCCCTGGACGTGCCGGCGCTGGACAAATTCGACCGCCTGCTCAAGAGCACCGGCGAGCGCGAGATCAGCACCACGATGGCCTTCGTGCAGGCGCTCAACATCGTGCTGCGCGACAAGTCCATCGGCTCGCGCGTGGTGCCGATCGTGGGCGACGAGGCCCGCACCTTCGGCATGGAAGGCCTGTTCCGCCAGATCGGCATCTACGCCTCGACCGGACAGAAGTACAAGCCGGTGGATGCTGACCAGCTCATGTACTACCGCGAGGATCAGGCCGGGCAGGTGCTGCAGGAAGGCATCACCGAGGCCGGTGCGCTGGCCTCCTGGCTGGCGCTGGCGACCAGCTACAGCACCAACAACCTGCCGATGCTGCCGTTCTTCATCTTCTACTCGATGTTCGGCTTCCAGCGCTTCGGCGACCTGGCCTGGCAGGCCGGCGACATGCGCGCGCGCGGCTTCCTGCTGGGGGCCACCGCAGGACGCACCACGATCAACGGAGAGGGCCTGCAGCACGAGGACGGCCATTCGCACCTTCTCTCCAGCGCCATCCCCAACTGCCGCTCCTACGATCCGTCCTTCGGCTACGAGGTCGCGGTGCTGCTCCAGCACGGCATGCAGAAGATGCTGGCCGAGCAGGTGGACGAGTTCTACTACCTCACCCTGCTCAACGAGAACTACCCGCACCCCGACATGCCCGAAGGCGCGGCCGAGGGCATCGTCCGCGGCATGTATCTTCTGCGGGAATCGGGAGTCGGGAGTCGGGAATCGGGAAAGAGCAGGAGCAAAACCAGCAGCGCACCGTGCGTGCAGCTGATGGGTTCGGGTTCGATCCTGCGCGAGGTGATGGCCGCGGCCGAATTGCTGGACAAGGAGTTCGGCGTCAAGGCCGACCTCTGGAGCTGCACCAGCTTCACCGAGCTGGGCCGCGACGGCTTCGACGCCGAGCGCTGGAACCGCCTGAACCCGGAAGCCACCGCACCGCGCGTGCCGTATGTCACGAAGATGCTGGAAGGCCGTGCCGGCCCGGTGATCGCCGCCACCGACTACGTGCGCGCCTTCGCCGAGCAGATCCGCGCCTTCGTGCCGCAGCGCTACACCGTGCTGGGTACCGACGGCTTCGGGCGGTCCGACACCCGCGCCAACCTGCGCCGCTTCTTCGAGGTGGACCGCTACCACATCGCCCACGCCGCCATCGACGCGCTGGCCAGGGAAGGCACCATGAACGCCCGCGACGTGGCGCGCGCGATCAAGGTCTTCGGCATCGACACGGCGCGGGAAAATCCGATGCGTGTGTGATGCAGGACGCCGCGCGCTGGCTTGACCCGGCGCGCGGCACTTGCGTTTCGGATGACGGAGTCTTGAACAAGCAGTCATGTACGATGCTTTGGCGCGAGAGGCGCGTGCCTGTACCGCTGACTTCTTGCATGACAACGGCTTCGAGCATTCCCCGCAGCATCGTCGACTATGCTCTTGCGTTCCGAACGACAGGAGAGGCTCCATGAACATCCGCGCCAAGCACTTCTTCACCGCACTGGCCATCGCGTGTGCCGCTGCGGCGTGTTCCCAACCCGCCGAACCGCCGCCGCCGCCGCCGCCCGCGCCCGTCGCACCGCCGGCACCCGTACCGCCCGCACCGCCACCACCGCCTGCGGCACCGAGCGTGACGGCGAGTGCGGAACTGGCACCCACGCAGGGCAACGCCGCCGCCGGCACCCTGACGCTGACTCTCGATGCGGACGGCGTGCGCATCACCGGCAGCCTCACCGGCGTCGGACCGGGCGGAACGCACGGTTTCCACGTGCACGAAACCGGCGACTGCAGCGCGCCCGATGCCTCCAGCGCCGGCCCGCACTTCAATCCGGGCAACCATCCGCACGGGCATCCGGGCCAGGGCGAACACCACGCTGGCGACATGCCGAACCTCGTTGCCGACGACGCGGGCGCGCTGGCGGTCGATGTGGTGGTGCCGGGCGTGACCCTGGGCGATGGCGCTGAAACGGACGTCCTCGGGCGCGCGCTGGTGCTGCACGCCCAGGCCGACGACTACGCCACCCAGCCCTCAGGTGATTCCGGCGCGCGCATCGCCTGCGGCGTGATTCGCTGACGCCGCGGTCGTTTCTGCGCCGGCCGCCCGATCCATGCGCGGCCGGCGCGGCGCTTCTGCCAGAATTGCGGGGATGAACGACCTCCCCGCACCGCTCGACGAACTTCTGCGGCGCCAGATCGATCGCCTGCACGCGGCCGCGCCGCAGGCGATGGCGCGCGCCGCGTCGCAGCCGGAGAGGATGCAGCGGCTGGAGCGCCTCCTGCTCGCCAGCGACTACGCGCAAGACCGCCTCCGCGCCGATCCGCAGCTGCTGGACGAGCTCGATGCGCCCCGCCCCGCGCTGGAGCTGCCGCCGGAAGATTCCTCCGTGTGGTCCTCACGCCTGCGCCGCCATCGCCACGCCGAAAGCGTGCGCCTGATCCACCGCGACGTGAACGGCATCGATGCCATCGAGGACACCCTGGCCGGCACTTCGCGCCTGGCCGAGCGTTGCCTTGCGGCAAGCGCGGCGGCGGTGGAAGGCGCGATGCGCGGGCGCTACGGCACGCCGATCGGCAACGCGTCCGGGTCGGCGCAGTCGCTGGTGGTGTTCGCGCTGGGCAAGCTCGGCGGCGGCGAGCTGAATTTTTCTTCCGATGTCGATCTGGTGTTCGCCTTTGCGGAGGCGGGCCAGAGCGAGGGCGGGCGCGCGCTCGACAACGGCGACTGGTTCCAGCGCGCCGGCCAGCAGCTCGTCCAGTTGCTGTCGGAGGTGACGCACGAGGGCATGGCGTACCGCGTCGACATGCGGCTGCGCCCCTTCGGCCAGAGCGGACGGCTGGCGCAGTCGTTCGCCGCGATGGAGCACTACTTCCAGCGCGAGGGACGCGACTGGGAGCGCTATGCCTGGATCAAGGCGCGGCCGGTGGCAGGTGACCTTGCGGCCGGCGAACGGTTTCTGGAGACGCTGCGGCCCTTCGTCTACCGCCGCTACCTCGACTTCGGCGCGTTCGAGGGGCTGCGCGAAATGAAGGTTCTGATCGAGGCCGAGGTGCAGCGGCGCGATCTGGAGGGCCACCTCAAGCTCGGCCGCGGCGGCATCCGCGAGATCGAGTTCATCGTGCAGCTCCAGCAGTTGATCCGCGGCGGGCGCGAGCCGGCGCTGCGCGAGCGCGGCCTGCTGGCGGCGCTCGCGCGCCTGCGCGAGAGCGGATACCTGCCCGAGTCCAGCGCCGACGCGCTGGGTGCGGCGTACCGCTTCCTGCGCCGGCTCGAGAACCGCCTGCAGATGCTGCGCGAGGAGCAGACCCACAGCCTGCCCGAAGGAGAACTCGACCGCGCGCGCCTGGCCTTCGGCCTGGGATTTCCCGACTGGGCGGCGCTGGAGCGGGCGCTGGAGCGGCACCGTCGCGCGGTGCAGGAAGAATTCGCGCGGGTGTTCGAGGCGCGCTCCGCCGCGCCGCGCGGGGCGATGGACGCCGAGATTCCGCTGGACCCGGTCTGGGACGATCCCGCGGACGCATCCGCACCCCAGCGCCTTGCGCAGGCCGGCTTCGCGGATGGTGCGGTTCTGGCGCAGCGGCTGCTGGCCCTGCGCCGCCTGCCGGCACAAGCCGCGCTCTCGGCGCGCGCGGCGGGGCGGCTCGATCGCCTCATGCCGCGCCTGTTGGCCGTTGCCGCACGCAGCAGCGCGCCGGATGCCGCGGCGCTGCGCGCGCTGGACCTGGTGCAGGCGGTGCTGCGGCGCTCCAGCTACCTGGCCCTGCTCGACGAGCAGCCGGCGGCGCTGGCGCGCCTGATCGACGTGATGGCGCGCAGCCAGTGGATGGCCGAGCGCCTGTGCGCCCATCCGCTGCTGCTCGACGAGCTGCTGGACGCACGCGCCGATGCCGCGCCGCCGGCGCGCGAGGAGATCGAGGCGGCGCTTGCGCACGCGCTGTCGGCGGGCGTTGCCGACGATGTCGAAGCGCGCCTGTTGGTGCTCAACGAATTCCGCCAGAGCTGCGCGTTCCGGGTGGCGCGGGCGCGCCTGGTGGAGCGCCAGGACGCACCTTGCAGCGCGCGGCAGCTCGCCCTGATCGCCGAATCGGTGCTGGGCGCGGTGCTGCCGATGGCGATCGAGGATCTGGCGCGCCAGCATGGCCACCTGCGCGCCGGCGGCGTGGCCGCGATCGCCTATGGCAGCTTCGGTGGCGGCGAGCTGGGGCTGGGTTCGGATCTGGACCTGGTGTTCCTCTACGACGCGGCCCACGACGGCCTGGAGACCGACGGCGCGCGGCCGCTGGAGGCGGTGCGCTACCACACCCGCGTGGTGCAGAAGGTCGTGGCCCTGCTGGCGCTGGCCACGCCGGCCGGCCGGCTCTATGAAACCGATCTTCGCCTGCGCCCGGACGGCGCCAAGGGGCTGCTGGTTTCGAGCCTGCAAAGTTTTGCCGACTACCAGCGCGAGCGCGCCTGGACCTGGGAGCAGCAGGCCCTGGTTCGCGCCCGCGCCGTGGCCGGGAATGCGGCGGTGCAGGCGGCTTTCGAGCGGATCCGTGCCGAGGTGCTGTGCCGACCGCGCGAGCGCGAGACGGTGTGCCGCGAGGCCCGCGAGATGCGCCGGCGCATGCGCGCCGAACTGGACCGTTCGCGCGAAGGCCTGTTCGATCTCAAGCAGGGTCCGGGCGGGCTGGTGGACCTGGAGTTCCTGGTGCAGGCCGCGGTGCTGATCGCGGCGGCCGAAGCGCCGCAGCTGGCAGCCGCCGGCACCCGCACGCCGGAGCTCATCGGGGCGCTGGCCGACTGCGGGTTTTTTGCTGCGGATACGGCGCAGGCGCTGTGCGGGGCGCACGAAACGCTGCTGGCGCGTGCACTGGCCTGCACGCTGGACGGGCGCGCGCGGCTTGCGGCACCCGACGCCGGGATGGATGACGCGCGTGCCGCGGTCAAGGCCGCGTGGCAGGACTATCTGGCAGAACCGCTGCCTGATGCAACGAGTTGAACAATGTCTTCGAACGATACCGGGTCCATGACCCCTGCAAACGCCCTCGGGCGAGTGATCGATCTTCTGCGCGGACCGGCCGGTGGCGGCATGCTGCTGGTGCTGTGCGCGACGGCGGCGATGTTGATCGCCAACAGTCCCTGGCGCGAAGCCTACTTCGCCCTGCTCGGCTATCCGCTCGGGCTGGGCAGCGGCGCGAGTCGGCTGGATCTGCCGGTACTGCTGTGGATCAACGATGCGCTGATGGCGCTGTTCTTCCTGCTGGTGGCGCTGGAAATCAAGCGCGAGATGGTGGTGGGCCAGCTGCGCACCCGCGCCCAGCTGATGCTGCCTCTGGTGTGCGCGATCAGCGGCATGGCGGTGCCCGCGGCGATCTACGCCGGCTTCAATTTCGGCGACATCGAAGCGATCCACGGATGGGCCATTCCCTCGGCCACCGACATCGCCTTCGCGCTGGGCATCCTCGCGCTGCTGGGCAGCCGCGTGCCGCTCGGCCTCAAGGTGCTGCTGTCGGCCATTGCCGTGCTGGATGACCTGGGCGCGATCGTGGTGATCGCGCTGTTCTACACCGACCACCTCCAGGTCGCACTGCTGCTTGCTGCGCTGGGCGTGCTGGTGTTGATGTACCTGCTCAACCTGTTCGGACTGGCGCGCACCTGGCTGCTGCTGGTGCTCGGAGCCTTGCTGTGGGTGCTGGTGTTCAAGTCCGGCGTGCACGCGACGCTGGCGGGTGTGGCGACCGGGCTGATGATTCCGCTGCACGATCGGCGCGATCCGGGCCGTGCGCCGCTGGAGCGGCTCGAGCGCCAGCTGCACCCTTGGGTGACTTGGGTCATTCTGCCGCTTTTCGCCTTTGCCAACGCCGGTGTCGATCTGGCTGGCGTCACGTTGGAAATGGGCTTTCATGCGGTGCCGCTGGGCATCGCGATGGGCCTGGTGGTCGGCAAGCCGATCGGCATCGGCGGCGCGGCCTGGCTGGCGCGTCGCGCGGGTCTGGCGTCGTGGCCGGCAGGCGTGCGCGGTGACGCCATGCTCGGCATGGCGATGCTGTGCGGCATCGGCTTCACCATGAGCCTGTTCATCGGCAGCCTGTCGTTTGATCCCGGCAGCGAAGCCGCACACATCCATCGCCTGGGCATTTTGGGCGGATCCACCATCGCCGCCATTATCGGCAGCCTCTGGCTGCGGCGTTGCCTGCGCCCGGTGGAACCGGCCTGATGCGTGCGCTGGTGCTCGGTGCGACCGGACAGATCGGGCGATTCCTGATTCCCGAGCTGCTGGCGCAAGGCGCCGTGGTCGAAGCGGTATCCCGGCAGGCCCCTCCGTCGGACGAGGGTCTGGTCTGGAGCCGCTTCGACCTGTATGTCGGGGGCGATGCGGACGCAGCCCCCGACGTGGTGTTCAGCGCCGGGCCGCTCGACGGTCTGCTCGCCTGGCTCGGGCGCACCCGCCATCGGCCCGGCCGGATCGTTGCCTTCAGTTCCACCAGCGCGGAAACCAAACAGGACTCCCCGGATGCAGCCGAACGCGAGCTGGCGGCCAGTCTGGCGCGCGCCGAAGCCGCGCTGGAGTCCTTCTGCGATGCGCGCCGCATCGACTGGACCATCCTGCGTCCCACCCTGGTCTACGGCTGCGGCCTGGATGAAAACCTCAGCCGCATCGCGGCGTTGGCGCGGCGCTGGCGGTTGGTGCCGCTGTCGCGCGACGCGCTCGGCCTGCGCCAGCCCGTACACGCCCGGGATCTGGCGTTTTGCGCAGTGCGCGCCGCCGCGTGTCCGGCGAGCGCGCGCAGGCGCTACGACCTGGGTGGCGGTGAAGTGCTTTCCTACCGGGAAATGGTGCGGCGCACCGTCCGCTGCGTCCGGCCGCGCGCGTACCTGATCCTGCTTCCGGCCTGGTTGTTCATCGCGGCGGTTCGGCTGGTCTCGCGGACCCGTGCCGTCGCCGGCCTGGGGCGCGGAGTCGTGGAGCGGATGCAGCGCGATCTGGTGTTCGACCACGCCCTCGCGGTCCGCGACCTGGGCTGGAACCCGCGCCCCTACCGGCCCACCGATGCAGACTTCCCCGACGTCTGATTCAGGTGTTCGTGTTGCAGCGCAGCAAGCTGCCTGACACAAACCGTACGCCACAGCATTGCTAAGAGCTGAACGCGATACCTATGATAGGTCCGCGTTGCGTCTATCCCCGGTTGTCGAAGGAACCCATAACATGCCACCCAGGATCACCTTGTCCCTGGCGCTCTCCTCGCTGCTGCTGGCCGCCTGTGGCGGATCGAGCAACAGCGACCGCGCCGTGCCGACTTCACCCTCCAACAACAACAACGGCAATCCCGTCACCGGCGTGCTGACCGCACGCTTCGATCCGAGCAACGCGGTGCTGCCGCTGCCCAACAACCTGCTGCTCTCGGGAACCACCGACCTCACCCTCAACCCGCCGGCGGCCAACCCGAACAACTACGGCGACCCGACCGTGGCGATCGGCACGCTGGACGGCTGGAGCACGGTGGGTCCGATGTCCACCAGCTTCAACGCCAAGCCGGACGTCGCTTCCATCGTGCCGGGCCAGAGCGTGCGCATCTTCGAGGTTTCGCTGACCGGGCCGGGCGGCGGCACCACCGGCATCGTCCGCGAGCTGGCCGGCGGCACCGAGTTCGTCACCGCGCTGGCGCCCAGCGACACCACCGGCAGGACGCTTGCGATCATCCCGACCCAGCCGCTGCAGCAGTTGACTTCGTATCTCGTGGTGCTGACCGACGGCATCCGCGATTCCAAGGGCAACGACGCCACGCCGGACCAGACCTACTTCCTGTCCAAGCGCGCCTCGCCGCTGTGCGTCGGCGGCCAGAGCACCGAGCCGCTGCTGCCGGCCGCCACCGCCTGCGCGCTTGAGCCGCTGCGCCAGCTCACCAATTCGCATCTGGCGGTGGCCGGCGCCGCCGGCATCGTCCGCGATGACGTGGTGCTGAGCTGGGTCTTCACCACCCAGAGCATCACCCCGGTGATGCAGGCGGTGCGCTCGGTGACCGAGCCGGGTGCGATGCAGCTGGTCAACACCGGCATGACCTCGGCTGTCGCCGGACTGCCGCCGATCGCCGACATCCACATCGGCACCCTGAAGGTCCCGTACTACCTGTCGGCTCCGAGCGCGACCAATCCGACCGCGCCGCTCACCGGCTTCTGGAAGGCCGCGCCGGGCGCCTACGTGCCGCCGTTCAACGCGGCGGGCCTGAGCCCGACTTCGACCAACATCACCTTCGCCAATCCGTTCCCGGTCAAGACCAGCGACGCCACCATCCCGGTGCTGGCCACGATCCCGAACGCGGCTTCCGGGCGCAGCCGGCCCGCCAGCGGCTGGCCGGTGGTGATCTTCCAGCACGGCATCACCGGCAACCGCACCCACGCGCTGGCGGTGTCGGCCACGCTGGCGGCACAGGGTTTCGCCGTGATCGCGATCGACATGCCGCTGCACGGCCTGCCGTCGGACAGCCCGTTCGCGATCGGCAACACGCCGTTCGGTGCGATCGCCTCCGAGCGCACCTTCAACGTCGATTTCGTCAACAACACCACCGGTGCACCCGGGCCGGATGGAACGCCGGACGCGTCCGGCACGCACTTCATCAACCTCAGCTCGCTGCTGACCTCGCGCGACAACCTGCGCCAGGCCGTGGCCGACCTGTTCGTGCTGACCGCCTCGATTCCGTGGACGGACATCGACGGCAACGGCATGGGCGACTTCGATTCCTCCAACATCCAGTTCGTCGGCCTGTCGCTGGGTGCGATGGTGGGCACCTCGTTCCTGGCGCTGGAGCCCAACGTCAACGTCGGCCTGCTGTCGGTGCCGGGCGGCGGCGTGGCGCGCCTGCTGGATGGCTCCGTCGCCTTCGGTCCGCGCATCCGCGCCGGGCTGGCTGCGGCCGGTGTCCAGGCCGGTACGCCGACCTATGACAGCTTCATGGGTGCCGCGCAGCAGGTGATCGACTCCATCGACCCGATCAACTACGGCTTTGCTTCCGCGCAGAACGCCATCCTGCTGCACGAAGTCGTAGGCGGTGGAACCAATCTGCCCGACCAGGTCGTTCCCAACAACGTGCCGGGGGCGCCGCTTTCTGGCACCGATCCACTGATCCGCGCGCTCGGCCTGCCTTCGATCACGGCGACCACCCAGGCCGCCAACGGCATTCGCGGCGTGGTGCGTTTCACGGCGGGCGAGCACTCCTCGCTGATCAACTCGGTGAACCCGGCCGTCACCACCGAAATGCAGCGCCATATGGCCAGCCTGCTGGCCAGCGGCGGTGCTGCCGTGTTGGTGCAGGACACTTCCGTCATCCGCGCGCAGTAAGCCAGGAGCTTTCCCATGATTCGTATGCAAAAGACCTCCCGCACGGCGCGCGCCCCGCTGGCACTGGCCATCGCCGGCGTGATCGCGGTGGCCGCAAGTCCGGCACAGGCGTTCGACTTTACCCGCGGCGAACTCTCCGGCTCGCTCGATACCACCGTGTCGTTCGGCGCTTCCTGGCGGGCACAGGACCAGTCCGAGGACCTGCTCGCCAAGTCCTACTTGGACCCGACCATCGTCGCCCAGATCGCCGCGCTGACTTCGGCCGGGCGGTATCTGGATGCCCAGGCGCTGCAGGTCGCCGCGGCAGGCCGCTTCTCGGCCAACCGTGACGACGGCAACCTCAAGTACGACAAGGGCGACGTGATTTCCAACGCGCTGAAGCTCACCTCCGAGCTGTCGCTCAACTGGCGCAACTCCGGCGCCTTCGCTCGTGCCACCTATTTCTACGACTTCGAGAATGCCGATCGCAGCGATTTGACCCAGGAGGCCCGAAACCTCATCGGCGAGCGTTTCCGCCTGCTCGACGCCTTCGTCTTCCACAACTTCAGCTATGGCGAAGCGGGCACCGGCACGGTGCGTCTGGGACGCCAGGTGGTGAGTTGGGGCGAGAGCACCTTCATCACCAACGGCATCAACGTCATCAACCCGTTCGACCTGTCCGCCCTGCGCGTGGCCGGCGCCGAGCTGAAGGAAGCCTTCCTGCCGGTCGATTCGGTCTGGGCCTCGTTCTCGCTTACCGAGAAGCTTTCGCTCGAAGCCGTCTACCTGTTCGAATTCGAGGAAATCGAGATCGACGCCTCGGGCACCTATTTCAGCGCCAACGATTTCGCCGCGCCGGGCGGTGAATACGTGATGCTGAATTTCGGTACCGTGCCGCAGCCGGTCAACAATCCCTCGCTGTACCGCGACACCTGCTACAACGGTGTGGCCGGGTATGCCAACAGCGACCTGTTCGCCGACTACTCGGCGCGCTATGGCGCCGCGACGGCAATGCAGTTGATCGGCGCCGGCTGCGCTGCCGCCTTCCCGCGCAGTCCCAACAAGAACGCCAAGAACAGCGGCCAGTACGGCGCCGCGCTGCGCTACTACTCCGATCTGTGGAATGGCACCGAATTCGGTCTGTACTACCTGCGCTACCACAGCCGCGTGCCGGTCATCTCGGGCATGACGGTCACCAACACCTCGCCCAATTCGGGCAGTTATTTCCTCGAATATCCGGAAGGCATCGACCTGTACGGCCTGTCGTGGAACACCTCGCTGCCGGGTGGCGTCGCCTTCCAGGGCGAAGTGAGCTATCGACCGAACATGCCGCTGCAGGTGGATGACGTGGAACTGCTCTTCGCGGGACTCAGCCCCCTGAACGCCGTGATCCCGCAGCCGGCGCTGCGCTTCCGCAGCCAGCTCGGCACCTACGGACCGGGCGAATACGTGCAAGGCTGGGTGCGCCACAAGGTCAGCCAGGTCCAGTCCACCTTCACCAAGATGATCGGTCCGGGCAATTTCCTCGGCGCCGACCAGATCGCCCTGGTGGGCGAAATCGGTGCCACCAAGGTGTGGGACCTGCCCGATCCGTCCGAACTGCGCTACGAGGGTGAAGGTACCGATACCAGCGGCGGCTATGCCATCGACACCGGCTACCTGCGCAATCCGGTCACCACCACGGGCGGCTTCCCGACCGATTTCAGCTGGGGCTATCGCCTCGCCGCTCGCGCCGAGTACCCGGGCGTCTTCGGCTCCTCGGTCAACCTGGCGCCGCGCATCGCCTTCAACCACGACGTCAACGGCACCACGCCCGGCCCCGGCGGAAACTTCCTGGAAGGCCGCAAATCCGGAACCGTGGGCTTCGAAGCCACCTACATGCAGCGCTGGTCGCTGGACCTGAGCTACACGATCTTCAGCGGCGGCAAGCCCTACAACCAGATCCACGATCGTGATTTCTACTCGCTCGTGGCCAAGTATTCGTTCTGATCGCAGTCCAGGGAGTGACCACATGAATTCACGTATCCGTACCACCTTGGCTGTCTTCGTGGGCGCAGCGCTCGCTACCGGCAGCGCCTTTGCCGCTGTCGATGCCGGTCAGGCGGGCAAGCTGGGCAAGGAGCTGACGCCGATCGGTGCCGTCCAGGCCGGCAATGCCGAAGGCACCATCCCGGCCTGGGAAGGCGGCATCACCAGCCCGCCCGCCAACTATGTGCAGGGCAAGTTCCATCCCGATCCGTTCGCGTCCGACAAGCCGCTGTTTTCCATCACCCAGGCCAACTACAAGGAACACGCCGACAAGCTGACCGAAGGCCAGAAGGGCATGTTTGCCAAGTACGCGGACTTCCGGATGGACATCTATCCGACCCGCCGCTCGGCTTCCTTTCCCCAGCGCACCTACGAGTACACCATCAAGAACGCCACCACGGCCAAGCTGACCGAGGATCTCAACGGCGTCATCGATGCGGCCGAAGGCATTCCCTTCCCGATCCCGCAGAACGGTTCCGAGGTCATCTGGAACCACAAGATGAAATACAAGGGCGTCAGTGCCGCACGCTGGACCAACCTCGCCCCGGTGACGGCCGGCGGACAGTACAACCTGGTGAAGATCCGCGAGGAGTTCATGGGCCTGTACTACAAGCCCGGCAACACCATCGCCGACATCAACAACGTGCTGCTGTACTTCTATCAGTCGGTGGAAGCCCCGGCGCGTCTGGCTGGACAGGTGCTGCTGGTGCACGAGAGCCTCAACGCCTCGATCACCCCGCGCAAGGCCTGGGTCTACAACCCCGGCCAGCGCCGCGTGCGCCTTGCGCCGAACGTGGCCTACGACAATCCCGGCACCGCCTCCGACGGGCTGCGTACCTCGGACATGACCGACATGTTCAACGGTTCGCAGGACCGCTACGATTTCAAGCTCGTAGGCAAGCAGGAGATGTACGTTCCCTACAACTCCTACAAGCTCAAGGGCTCGGGCGCCAAGCTGTCGGAAATCATCACGCCCCACCACATCAATCCCGACTACCTGCGCTATGAACTGCACCGGGTCTGGGTGGTGGATGCCACGCTCAAGCCGGGCAAGCGCCACATCCATCCGCGCCGCACCTTCTATGTGGATGAGGACAGCTGGCAGATCCTGGTGCTGGACCACTACAACGCCCAGGGTCAGGTCTGGCGCTACCACGAGGCGCCGGCGATCAACTACTACGAGGTGCCGGTGTTCTGGACCGCGATGGAGAACGCCCACGACCTGCAGTCGGGCCGATATCTGGCCACCGGCGTGGACAACGAGGATGCCCCGGCCGACTTCTCGTTCCAGTCCTCGCTGGAGAACTTCACCCCGCAGGCGCTGCGCACGCGCGGCGTGCGTTGATTTCCACGGAGTGAACCGCAGCGTCAGCCGTGTCCGCAAGGCACGGCTGACGCTGTTTTTTTGGCAGATGGAATTGCGCACTGCGCTCTTGCCTGCCCGCACCAGTAGCGGCACCATGCAGTCGAGGCCGTCGCGAGCGGACTCGCAACAGGAATGCTCAGGGGAGGTCATTCATGCAATCGTTCGGAGCCACTTTTCGACGCCTCGTGCTGGCGCTTGCATGCACCGGTCTGGTCGCACCGGTGCTTGCCGCCGAGCCGCTGCGCAGCGAAACGATGCCGCTGGCGGCCAGCCAGGGACTGATCCTGGACCTCACCGAGGCCGCCTCGCGCGCCGTTGCGGTGGGGGATCGAGGCCAGATCCTCGTGTCAGAGAGCCGCACCGACTGGCGCCAGGTTCCCGACGTGCCGACCCGCGCCACGCTGACCGCGGTGACGGCCGCAGGCGATGCGGTCTGGGCCGTGGGGCACGATGGCACCATCCTGAACAGCCGTGACGGCGGATTGACCTGGGTTGTGCAGCGCGAGGATGTGCTCGACACCAGCCCGGATGCCGCCTTCGATCCGCGCCAGGGCGTGCCGCTGCTCGACATCCTGATGCTCGATGCCAATCACGGCTTCGCGGTGGGCGCCTACTCGCAGCTGCTGCGCACCGAGGATGGCGGTGCCACCTGGACCTTCGTTTCCACGACGCAGGCCGCGGCTTCGTCACCTGCGGACGACCAGGCATCCCAAACCGAAGAGGTCGGCAATGACGACAGCTGGACCCTGTCCGAAGACGATCTGGCGATGGAAGACGTCAGCGACCCGCACTTCAACGCCATCGCCCGCACCGGCAGCGGGGCACTCCTGATCGTGGGCGAGCGCGGCGTGGCGTTTCGCTCGCGCGATGGCGGCGCGTCCTGGGAGCGCATCGAGTTGCCCTACGGCGGTTCGATGTTCGGCGTGATCGGCTACGAAGGCGACCATGCGGTGGCTTTCGGCATGCGCGGCAACGTGTATGAAACCTTTGACCTTGGCGAGAGCTGGAGCGCGATCGACACGGGTACCGACCTCAGCTTGATGGGCGGTGCCGTCTGGGGCGAGGGCGGCTTTGCCCTGGTCGGGGCCAACGGCATCGTCGTGCTGCGCGAGGGTCCGGGGCAGGCGCCCGTGAATCAGGTGTATTCCAATGCGGCGCAGGAAACCCCGGTGCTGGCCGGCGTGCTGGCGCGCGCCAACCGCGGCCTGTTGGTTTCGGGCGAAAAGGGCGTGGACCAGTACACGCCACGCAAGCAGTAATCAGGGGAGCAGGCAATCATGGCGCATGGCGGCAACGTGGAAGCGGGCCCGGTCACCCGGGCGCTGGAAAACGTGATCTTCGGCGCGCGGCCGGTGGTGCTGGCGATCTTCGCCATCGTCACGGTCATCGCGCTGGTGCTGGCGAGCCAGCTGCGGGTGGACGCGGGCTTCAAGAAGCAGATCCCGCTCGAACACGAATACATGAAGACCTTCCTCGACTACGAGGCGGATTTCGGCGGTGCCAACCGCGTGCTCGTGGCGCTGATGGCGCGCGACGGCCAGGAGATGTTCACGCCGCAGTTCTTCTCGGCGCTGGAAGGCCTCACCTCCGAGGTCATGGCGATCGAGGCCACCGACAACGCCCGGGTGCGCTCGCTGTTCACCCCGAACGTGCGCTTCGTCGAAGTGGTGGAAGACGGATTCGCAGGCGGCAACGTCATTCCCAACGAATTCAATGCGGCCAATGCCACCGCCGCGGATTTCGAGACCATCCGCAGCAACGTCGTCAAAGCCGGCATCGTCGGCCGGCTGGTGGCCAAGGACTGGTCCGGCGCGATGATCTGGGCCGACCTCATCCCGGAAAGCGAAGTCAACAAGCTCGACTACCAGGCCATCGCCGACCAGTTCGAGGCGTTGCGCGGCAAGTACGAGGCCCAGGGTTTCGACGTGCGCATCATCGGCTTCGCCAAGATGGTGGGCGACATCAGCGACGGCGCGCGCTCGGTGATCCTCTTCTTCTTCCTCACCGTGGCCTTCACCTGGCTGCTGCTGTTCCTCTACTCCACCTCGGCCAAGCTCGCCAGCCTGACCGTGTTCGCCTCGCTCATCGCGGTGGTCTGGATGCTCGGCGCCCTGCGCCTGATGGGCTTCGGCATCGACCCGATGAACATGCTCACGCCCTTCCTGATCTTCGCCATCGCCGTTTCCCACGGCGAACAGATGATCAACCGGTTCCGCGGCGAGCTGTTCTTCGGCGGTTTGGAGGACGGCACGGTGGAAGAGCTGCGCCGGCGCGAGGGAGTGGATTCCCTCACTGCCGCGCGCGCCGCATTCCGCATGCTGCTCGTGCCCGGCGCCGTGGCCCTGATCGCAGGCTGCATCGGCTTTGCCACCATCCTGATGATTCCGATCCGGATCATCTTCGAACTGGCCATCACCGCGACCGTGGGCGTGGCCCTCACCCTGCTCACCGATCTCATCCTGCTGCCGGTGCTGCTGTCCTACACCCGCCTGAGGAACATGACGCGCAAGCGCGAGTATCGCCTGCGCCAGCTCACCCGCTTCGACGTGGTCTGGGCCTTCCTCACCCGCTTCAGCAAATCCGCGCCGGCCGCCCTCATCATCCTGCTTGGCGCCACCGTCTGGTGGTTCGCCGAGTCCCATGGCGACAAGGTGATGGTCGGCGACGCGCAGGAAGGCGTCGCCGAGCTGCGGCCCGAGGCGCGCTACAACCAGGACGCGCGCGCAATCACCGCGAAGTTCGCGCTGGGCGTGGACATCCTCAACGTCATCGTCGAAGGCCGCCCGGACGCCTGCACCATGAGCTATCCCACCATGGAGCTGGTGGATCGCTTCTCCTGGCACCTGGCCAACGTGCCGGGCGTGCAGCAGGTCATCACCCTGCCGATGGCGGCCAAGCTGGTGAATGCCGGCTGGAACGACGGCGCGATCAAATGGCGCGTCTTGCCGCGTGATTCCGATTCGCTGCGTCTGGCGACGCAGGGTTTCGAGACCGATTCGGGCCTGCTCAACACCGACTGCTCGGCCATGCCGGTGACGGCCTTCCTTTCCGACCACCGCGCCGAAACGATCGACCGCGTGGTGGATGCGGTGAAGGCGTTCCGCGAAAAGAACAACGCCTGGCACGAGGGCGTCAACCTGCGCGAACAGCTTGCGGAAGAAGCGCAGAAGGCCGAGGAAGCGGGCGAGGAGTTCAAGAGCGACGAAGTGAACCTGCGCCTTGCCACCGGCAACATCGGGGTGATGGCAGCCACCAACGACACCGTGCGCGCGGTCGAGCAGCACATGCTGCTGTTCCTCTACGGGGCCGTGTTCCTGATGTGCCTGATCAGCTTCCGCAACCCGCTGGCCGCGCTGTGCATCGTGCTGCCCCTGGTGCTCGTCACCGAGCTGGGCCACTCGCTCATGGTCGAGCTCGACATCGGCATGAAGGTCAACACCCTCACCGTGGTGGCGCTCGGCGTGGGCATCGGCGTGGACTACGCGATCTACATCTTCGCCCGAATGCGTGAATCCCTGCGTGCCGGAAAGAGCGTGTCCGAGTCCTATTTCATCGCCCTCAAGACCACCGGCATCGCGATCTTCTACACCGCACTCACCCTGGCCGTGGGCGTGGCGATGTGGATCTTCTCCGACCTCAAGTTCCAGGCCGACATGGGCGTGATGCTGACCTTCATGTTCGTGGTCAACATGATCGCCGCCATCATCTTCCTTCCCGCCCTGTGCCGCTGGCTGCTGCGCCCGTTCGAGAAGGACAGCTTCAAGCCGCAACTGTGATGTGCTCCCCCTCCCCCGCCGGTGGCGGGGGGCAAACAGGACCTGCAGCAGCGTAGCTGCGAACCTTCCAGGTACTCCGTCGGGGGCGTAGCCCCGACCTATGTATGGCTGCCGGGGCATCGCCTACGAACTGGCGCGCATCCGCAGGCCCTGCGCGGCCGACGTTGCCTGCGACGGGGTTCCCGCGCACGTCCGCCTCTGCGCGCTCCGATCGCCGTGTCATGTTCTTCCATGAAACCGTGTTTCTACCTGATGAGCGCGCTGATGACGCGCCCAGTCCACTTTCAGGAGAGAAACATCATGAGACAGATTTGCTACCTGCCCCTGATCGCGCTGTTCGCGTTCGGTGCGGCGCTGGCTGCCGATGCGCCCGATTCGCAACACAAGCAGCAGATCGACGAGGAGCAGGCGATCGAAATGGTCGCCGCGGCGCTGGCGGCAGCGCCGGGGCTGGAGTTCGATACCGGGTTCAGCGTCACCGGCATGAGGTCCATCGAACCGCCCGTGAATACGGGCTGGTCCGACGTCGAGGACGGCATCCGGGTGTTTCCGTGGATGGGCTCGGCGACCATCGGGAATCCTCCGATCCCGATTCCCGTCCACCTCGGCTACTACGTCGCTGTCCGCCAGAAGAACGCGGCGAATACGCTGGAGAAGGTGATGGTGACGCGCCTCAAGGTCGACGGGGCGCTTGACCTGGACTTCGGCACCAACGGCTGGCTGCAGGCCGAGAATGCCAGCAGCTCCATCGCCGATGTGGCGATGGGTCGGTACGGCGAGCTCTACATCCTGCACGCGGGTGAGAAACGGGTGGGCTGCCATCGCCTGGAGGCGGGGACCACGTGCCACAGTCCGACCTCCGGCGGCAAGCTGTCGTATCCGCTGACCGCCCCGCGCACGGCCGCCACGCCCACGCGCCTGCTCTACGACAGCCGCTACGGACTTTATGTCGCGGCGAAAATCACCAATGCCGATCGCGGCACCGAGCTGGCGGTCACCCTGATGCAGCCCGCCGGCGCAACCGGGTCATCGGGCGGAACGCCGGTGACCACGTTCGGTACTAACGGCCACGTGATCGGACTGCCGTCGTGGGCCGCAGCCACGGGCGTGACGGCGGCCATCAACGCCATGGCGCTGACGCCCGCGAGCGCGACGGGCGGACAGCGGCTGTACGTCGGTGGCGAGGTGATGCGCGCAAATCCCGACAGCGACGGCTTCATCCTCGGCCTGAACCCGACCACGGGTGCCACGATCAGCGGCTGGGACTGGCGGGATGTCTATTACGAGAGCGACAACACCGGAAGCAAGGCCGACGCCGTGACGGCGCTGGCGGTGCTGCGCAACGGCTCCGGCTACGGCGGCAAGCTCGTCTATGCGGGCTGGTCGGCAACCGACAGCGCCGATGCCAAGCCCATGATCATGGGGCGGCTCGGCAACGACGGAACCTGGGACACGAGCTTCTGCGCCGGCAATGCCAATTACCAGACGCGGGCCTGTCTGGTGGATCCGCCGCGGTCATTGTTGACGATCCCCGTCTACATGCCCGCCGCGATCCCGGTAGCGATCGTCGAGCGCTCCAATCGAGACCTGGCGGTGGCGCAGCGCTTCCAGCAGAACGGCCTCCCTCTGTTCGGGGAGTCCGACCGGCACGTCCATACCCTGGTGCAGCAGTTCGGCCAGGACGGCAACCGCCTGTACACGCAGCTGAAGGTCGACTATTCCGCCTCCGACCCGGACACCACTACCTGGTGGTCGCGGCCGTTCGACATGGTCGCGTCGGGAGCCTTCGGCGACCGATTGGCGCTGATCGGCACCCGAAAATGGAACGGCACCGACTTCGACCCCACGGTGAGCGCCCTCAAGGGGGCCACCGAGGACCACGTCTGCCTGTTCTCCGACGGCATGGAAAGCGCGCGCCCGGCCTGCTGGTAATCGCTTTCTCTCTCGGTGCATCGTGCACCCCGCGCCCGGCCTGTTCCCGGGCGCGGCTCTTTTCCGGGTGTCAGATGTCGGTGGGTTCGGGCAGCTTGCGCGCGCGCACCCGGGCGCGCAGCGAGATGAACAGCACCCCGCCCAGCACCATCGCCGCGCCCAGATACAGGCGCGGCCCGGGGCGATCGCCCCAGAAGGCGATGCCCAGCGCCACCGCGATGACCGGGGAAACCAGCAGATAGGGCATGAGGGTGGACACCGGATGGCGCTGCACCAGCCAGTAGAACAGGCTGTGGCCCAGCAGCGAGGCCGCGATCGTGGCCCAGGCCACGCCGAACCAGGCCAGCGGCGAGGCGCCGCGGATGGCTTCCCATTGCCCCTGTTCGACCGCAAGGCTCCAGAGCAGCAGCGGACCGACCGCGATCAGCGCGGTCCAGCCCTGCACGCCGATGGGATTCATCCCGGTGAGCCGTCGCATGACCACGGTGCCGACCGCAAGCGACAGCGCCGAGGCCAGCATCAGGAACAGCGCGAACGGTGCCTTGAGCACGATCGGATCAAAGCCCAGCACCAGCACGCCACCGAAGCTCACCGCGATGCCGGCCCAGGTGCGCCAGCCGATCTTCTCGCCGAGGAATGCCACCGCCAGCACCACCGACATCGGGATGTAGCTTTGCAGCACGATGGCCGGCGAGGAGAGGTTGCCCGCCTCGCGCAGGGCCCAGAAGTTGAGTCCGAAGTGCAGCGCGCCGTTGCACAGCGCCACCGCCACCAGCGCCAGCCAGCGCCCCTGCGGCGGGCGCGACATCCACGGCAGCAGCAACAGCATCAGCGGCAGCAGGCGCAGCGCCGAGAACAGCAGCGGCGGGATTTCGCGCAGCGCCGTGGCCGAGGTCAGGAAGTTGATTGCCCAGACCAGGCAGATGGTGAGTACGAGCAGAAGGTGGGTGCGGGGCATGGGGTGTTCGATTGTTCCCCTCTCCCCCGCTGGCGGGGGAGAGGGTCAGGGTGAGAGGGCGAGCGCCGCAGGTGCGAGTGCTTTTGCTTCTGCCGGGTTGAAGCCTGTTTTACAGCAAGATCAAGATGGATCCCGGATATCGCTGCGCGATTCCGGGATGACGTGATGAGGGACGCCGACGGGGGAGAGGGAGTCGCAGGGCTATGCCGTCAGCCGCCGCAGCGCTTCGGCGTAGCGGGCCTGGGTGCCGGCGATCACCGCCTCGGGCAGGCGCGGGCCGGGTGCGGTCTTGTTCCAGTCCAGGGTTTCCAGCCAGTCGCGCACGAACTGCTTGTCGTAGCTGGGCGGGCTGGTGCCCACGCGATATTCGTCGGCCGGCCAGAAGCGCGAGGAATCGGGCGTGAGCATCTCGTCCATCACCCGCAGCGTGCCGTCCTCGTCCAGGCCGAACTCGAGCTTGGTGTCGGCGATGAGGAGGCCGCGCTGCGCGGCGAAGTCGGCGGCGAAGCGGTAGATCGAAAGCGTCGCCTCGCGCCCCCGCTCGGCGAGATCGCCGCCGATGAGCTCGACCACGCGGTCGAAGGAAATGTTCTCGTCGTGGTCGCCCACGGCCGCCTTCGAGGCGGGCGTGAAGATCGGCTCGGGAAGGCGCTCGGCCTGGCGCAGGCCGGTCGGCAGCGCAATGCCGCAGACCGCGCCGCTGGCGCAGTAGTCCTTCCATCCCGAACCGATCAGGTAGCCGCGCACCACCGCCTCGATCGGCAGCGGCCGCAGCCGGCGCGCGACCACGCTGCGGTGGCGGTAGAGCGTCGCGTCCACGCCCTGCGGCAGCGCGCTTTCGACCGCGGTGTCGAGCAGATGGTTGGGCATCAGGTGCGCGGTCCTTGCGAACCAGAAGTTCGACAGCCGGGTCAACACTTCGCCCTTGCCGGGAATGGGATCGGGCAGCACCACGTCGAAGGCCGAGAGGCGGTCGGTGGCAACCATCAGCAGGCGGTGGTCGTCTAGCGCGTACACGTCGCGGACCTTGCCGCGGTGCAGGAGTTCGAGGCCGGGCAGTTCGGAAGTGTGCAGCGTGGTGGTCACGGGCGGTCCGCAGAGTGGGGATGGGAAAGTCTAGAGCGGCTGGTGCGCCAGCGCCGCCAGCAGCTGGCGCAGCGCCTGTCCGCGGTGGCTGACGGCGGACTTTTCCTCGCGGCCGAGTTCGGCGGCGCTCTGGCCGAGGGTTTCGTCGAGGAATACCGGGTCGTAGCCGAAGCCGCCCTCGCCCTGCGGCTCGTGCAGGATGCGGCCGCGCCAGCGGCCCTCGCAGAGCAGCGGTGCGGGATCCTCCGGATGGCGCAAGAGCGCCAGGGTGCAGTGGAAGTGCGCGCCGCGGTGCTCGTCGGGCACCGCGGCCAGCGCGTCGAGCAGCTTGAGGAAATTGGCGCGGGCGTCGCCATCGGCGCCGGCATAGCGCGCCGAGTGCAGCCCCGGCGCGCCGCCGAGCGCGTCCACGCACAGACCCGAATCGTCGGCCAGCGCGGGCAGCGCGGAAATGCGGCTGGCGTGACGCGCCTTGAGCAGCGCGTTTTCCACGAAGGTGGCGCCGGTTTCCTCGATCTCGCCGATGCCGAACTGCGACTGCGCCAGCACCTCGATGCCGGCCGGCGCCAGCAGCGCGCGCAGTTCGGCGAGCTTGCCGGCGTTGTGGCTGGCCAGCACCAGGCGCGCGGTCTGCATCATTCCGACTCCCACCACAGCCAGAAGCCGTCGCTGATGCGCTTGAAGAATCCGGCTTCGGGCGCATCGGCCAGCGCCACCAGCGGGCGCTCGGCCAGCACCTTGCCGTCGAGCGACAGCCGCAGGGTGCCCACGGGCTGATCCTTGGCGAACGGGGCCACGAGCTCGCGCGGCAGGTCCATTTCCGCCTTCACCTGTTCGTATCGCCCGCGCGGCACGGTGAGCAGCAGCGACTGGGCCAGGCCGAGCGGCAGCGTCGCGGTTTCGCCCTTCCACAACTTCGGCTCGGTCACTGCCTGCCCCGCGTCGTAGATGCGGTGGGTCTCGAAGAAGCGGAAGCCCCAGTTGAGCAGGGCATAGCTGTCCTCGGCGCGCTGCTTCTCGCTGGTGGAGCCCATGATCACGCTGATCAGTCGCTGGTCGCCGCGCTTGGCCGAAGCGGCCAGGCAGTAGCCTGCGGCGGAGTGGTGGCCGGTCTTGATGCCGTCGATGGCCGGGTCCTTCCACAGCAGCGAGTTGCGGTTGTGCTGGCGGATGCCGTTGAAGGTGAACTCCTTCTGCGAATACACCGCGTATTCGCGCGGGAAATCATGGATCAGCGCCTGCGAGAGGCGCGCAATGTCGTGCGCGGTGGTGTAGTGGTCGGGCGCGGACAGGCCGTGCGAATTGACGAAGTGGGTGTCGTTGAGACCGAGCTTTCTGGCGTAGGCGTTCATCAGCTCGGCGAAGGCCGGCTCGCTGCCGGCGACGTATTCGGCCAGCGCGATCGAGGCGTCGTTGCCGGACTGGATGATCATGCCGTGCAGGAGGTCGCCGAGCTTCACCTTGCTGTTCACCGGCAGGAAGCTGGTGGAGCCGTCGGTGCCGCCGCCGCCGCCGCGCCAGGCGTTCTCGCTGATCGGGACTTCATCCTCCAGCGAGATCTTGCCCGCTTCCAGCTCGGCCGAAACCACGTAGGAGGTCATCACCTTGGTGATGCTGGCCGGCTCCACCCGCGTCTCCTCGTTGCTGCCGGCCAGCACCTGGCCGGTGGCATCGTCCACGAGGATCCAGGCGGTGCCGTTCACCGAGGGCGCGGCGGGCGTGATGATCGGCGGGGCGTCGGGACGCGGAAGTTCGGCGACCGGTTGCGGCGGCTGCTGCGCAAGCGTGGCGAAGCTGGCGGCGAACAGGGCGCCGGCGAGAAGGGAGGTGACTTTCATGTCGTGATGCGGTCCATGCGGGTCATCGGGCGCGCGCCGTGCGCGCGGGCGGAAGCGGGTATTATCGCGGTCCCATCCTGTCGCGTCATTGACTGATGAGGGTGGGCACGCCCAGGCCCATCGCGTGCAGGGCGTCGGAAACCGCGAGGCTGCGCTGGCGCGAGGGCAGCGGTCCGACCCGCACCCGGTAGACGGTGCGGCCGGCGACCTGGGCCGGCTGCAGCGTCACCGGGGCCACATCGGCCTCGCGCAGTCGTTCGACCAGACGCCGCGCGTTGGCGGCATCGCCGAAGCTTGCGACCTGCAGCCAGAAGTGTCCGGAATCCCCTGCCGGCGCGGGCGGTACGGCGGCGGCCGAAGCGCTGACGTTGACGGTCGGGCCGCGCCGGATCGGCACGATGCCCGCGCGCGCGGCCGCCCAGGCGTCTTCCGGCGGCATTGCCGGCGGTGGAGGCGGCGGCGTCACGCCGGGCTGCAGCGCGCGGATTTCCACCGGCGCGGTGCCGTGGACGTGCACGCCCAGTTTCACCGCCGCGGCGTAGGACAGGTCGATGAGGCGGCCCTCGTGGAAAGGCCCGCGGTCGTTCACCCGCACCACCACGCTGCGGCCGTTCTCCAGATTGGTCACGCGCACGTGGCTGGGCAGGGGAAGGCTCTTGTGGGCGGCGGTGAACTGGTACATGTCGTAGGGTTCCAGACTCGACGTGGCGCGGCCGTGGAACTTGTTTCCGTACCAGGAGGCGATGCCGCGCGCGACGTAGCCTTCGGCGCTGGGCAGGACGTGGTATTCCTTGCCCAGCACGGCGTAGGGCGAACGGTTGCCGTAGCGCGCAGGTGGTTCGCCGGTGGGCACCGGTTCGATCAGGTGGCTGATGTCGGGCGGGATCGCCGGGCCGCCGTCGGCTTCGCCCGGACGATAGAGGCCGCCGGGCGTGTATTCGCCGGGCTTGTCCGGACGCGCGCGCGTGACCGGAGGCGGGCGCCCGCCGTGGGTTCGGCTTGCGCCCTGCGCCGATGACGGATCGGTCGGGCGCACCGGCTTGCCGCCGCAGGCGGCCAGCGCGAGGGCGAGCCACGCCACCAGCAGGAATCTCACGGCGAAAGCGTGGGGCTGTCGGTTTCGGCGATGGCCTGGGCGAGCTGGAACACGGCCATGGAATACAGCGGCGAGCGGTTGTAGCGCGAGATCACGTAGAAGTTGTTGAACGTGATCCAGTATTCCGGCCCCTGCGCGCCCTCCAGCTTCAGCAGCGTGGCCGGTGCCGCGTGGCCGATGGCCTCGGCCGGGCGGTAGCCGCGTGCGGCCAGTTCGGGCAGCGAGTATTCGGCTTCCAGCGAATCGGGCACGAACTCCTGCGCGTCGCTCGCGCGCACCGCACGCACCGCGACCGGCTCGCCCGCCTGCCACTTGTGCACGGCGAAGTAGTTGGCCACCGAAGCCAGCACGTCGGGCAGCGAATTCCACAGGTCGCGGATGCCGTCGCCGTCGCCGTCGACCGCATAGGCGCGATAGCTCGACGGGATGAACTGGCCCCAGCCCATGGCGCCGGCGTAGCTGCCGGTGATCGCGCCCAGATCGAGCTTTTCCTCCCGGGCCAGCGCGAAGGCCTGCATCAGCTCGCCGCGGAAGAATTCGGCGCGCTTGGGATAGAAGAAGCCCAGCGTGTAGAGCGCATCGAGCACCCGGTAGCGCCCGGTGTTGGCGCCGTAGCCGGTTTCCACGCCCAGGATCGCCACGAGGATCGGCGCGGCCACGCCGGTGTTTTCCTCGACCGCGCGCAGCGCATCGCGGTGCCTGGCGAGAAAGGCCCGTCCCTTGGCGATGCGGTCGGCGGTCAGGAAGATCGGGCGGTAGTCCTTCCACGGCTTGGCTTCGGCCGGGCGCGTGATGGCGTCGATGATGCTCTGCTGATAGCGCGCCTGATCCAGCAGCACCGCCGCTTCATCGGGCGCAATCGCGTGGCGGGTCTGCACTTCGGCGAGGAAGGCCGCGCGGGCTTCCGGAGCGAGCCGGCCGGTCTCGGCGGTCGAAGCGGAGCCTGCGGCCAGCAGGGCCGCGCCCAGGAGGGCGGCGAGAGGAGAGGTAGGCATGGCAGTGGCTGGAAAAGGGAATCGGCGCAGTGTACACGCCGCGCCGCCGCGGCCTGACGCCTGCCCCAACGACCCTTGACTTCCGGCACTGCGCCCCGACGTTGGCCCGCGTTAGGCTGGTAAAATCGCCGGTCCGCCCCATTCTTCAGCAAGGCCCGCCATGTCCCTCGATTTCAACCACGCCCGCGAACTCATGGTGAACCATCAGGTTCGCCCCTGGGACGTGCTCGATCCGCGCGTGCTCGATGCCATGGGCGCGATCCTCCGCGAGGACTTCGTCCCGACGCGCTACCGTCGCATGGCCTTCGCCGATCTGGCGCTGCCGCTGGAGCATGGCGAATCGATGCTCAAGCCCGTGATCGAAGGCCGTCTGCTGCAGGCGCTGGAGTTGGCGCCCGAAGACGAGGTGCTGGAAGTGGGCACCGGCTCGGGCTACCTCACCGCTTGCCTCGCCACGCTGGCACGCGACGTGGTCAGCATCGACCGCCACGCCGACTTCGTCGAGCGCGCCCGCGCGCGCTTTGGCGCGACGGGTTTGACCAACATCCGCGTTGAACAGGCCGATGCGCTGAGCTACAGCCCCGGCCGCCGCTTCGATGCCGTGGCGGTGGGCGGCGCGGTGGCGGCGTTGCCGCAGGTTTTCCTCTCCTGGCTCAAGCCCGGCGGCCGGCTGTTCGTGGTGCAGGGTCAGGCGCCGGCGCAGCAGGCCATGCTCTACCGCAGCAATGCGCAGGGCCAGGTTGCCGAAGAAGGCCTGTTCGAAACCGAGCTGCCCTATCTGGTCGGCGCCCAACCCGCGCCGCGCTTCGCGCTTTGAGCGCAATCGATTCTTCAGGAGCTATTCGCATGTCGCTGCCCAAAACCACCCTGCTTGTTGCCGCGCTGGCGTTGACGGCCACCGGCACGGCCGGAGCCACGGATCTGATGCAGGCCTACACGCTGGCGCGCGGCAGCGATCCGCAGCTGGCCATCGCCGACACCACGCGCGAAGCCGGCCAGCTGCGCGTCACCCAGAGCCGCGCCAGCCTGCTGCCTACCCTTTCCGGTTCTGCCGGCTACTCTCGCAGCGGCTCGGACAGCTCCGGCGAGCGCGTGCTTTCGGTCGATCCGCCCATCGTCTCCACCACCAGCACCAGCTCGCATTCGGCGGGCCGCAACTTCGGCCTGCAGCTCAACCAGTCGATCTACAACCACGCCAACTACACCCAGCTGCGCGCGGCCAAGAAGCGCAACGAAGTGGGCGAGGCCCAGTACGACGCCGAAAACGACAACCTGATCGTGCGCGTGGCCGAGGCCTACTTCAACACGCTCACCTCCATCGACGCGCTGGTGTTCGCGCGCGCCAACGAGCGCGCCGTCAAGCGCCAGCTCGACCAGGCCGAACAGCGCTTCGAGGTCGGTCTGACCGCCATCACCGACGTGCACGAAGCGCGCGCCCGCTACGACGGCGCACGCGCCGGGGCGATCGGTGCCGAAGTCGCGCTGGAGGATGCGCGCGAGGCGCTCGCACAGATCACCGGACAGCCGCTGGAAGGCCTGCGCGGCCTCGACGACGGCTTCACCCCGTCCCGCCCCACGCCCGAAGGCATCGACGCCTGGGTCGAACTGGCCATGGAGCAGAACCCGACCCTGCGCGCCCAGGCGCTGTCGGCGCAGGCCGACGAGATGGACGTGGCCACCGCGCGCGCCGGCCATCTGCCGTACCTTTCCGCCTCCGCCAGCCGCGGCCGCAGCTTCGGCTGGGGTGAATCGGCCGGCGAAGCCGGCGTCATCCCGAGCAACAACCAGGGCGATGACTGGCGCGTGGGACTCAACCTCGTGGTGCCGATCTTCTCCGGCTTCGCCACCCAGTCGCAGGTCCGGCTCGCCATCAACGCGCGCGACCAGCGCGCCCTGCAGTACGACCAGAACCAGCGCGCCATCCTGCGCCAGACGCGCAACGCCTATCGTGCGCTGGACGCGGGCATCAGCGAGGTCGAAGCGCGCAAGCAGGCGCTGGTTTCGGCGCGCAGCGCGCTGGAGGCCACCGAAGCCGGCTTCGAAGTCGGCACCCGCACCATCGTCGATGTGCTGCTGTCCCAGCAGGTGCTGTTCCAGGCCCAGAGCGACTACTCCAGCGCCCGCCACAATTTCCTCGTGAACGCCCTGCGCCTCAAGCAGGCCGCCGGCGTGATCAGCGCCGAAGACGTGGCCCAGACCAACCGCTACCTCGTGCGCGACGCGGAAGTCGCGCTGGCGGAAGAAGGCGAGGCGGCGGAAGGCTGAATCCGCCGCCCCGGGCGCGCCGACGAGGATTTCCTCCACCGGCGCGCCCGGACTGCTCGCTGATGCGCGGAATTGTTCCGGACGCGCAGATATCCGCACGCAATGCAATCCGTGCGCATGAAAAAGGCCGCGCCGACGTGCGGCGCGGCCTCGGGATGCTGCGCGGCAATTCAGTTCTTGATCTGCACGTCGTCGAGATAGACGAAGACGTTGTAGGCGGTCTGGGCGCGATACAGCCAGATCGCATCGAGCGTGACGGTGCCGGCGGTGATGGCGCCGTTGCCGCCGACCCAGGCGTCCCACTGGTTGGCGTCGGTGAGGTTCCACTCCAGATAGGTCCAGGTGTTGGCGGGAATGGCGCGCGCGATGGAGCGTTCGGTGCCGTCGCTGTCATCCACGCCCAGCGCCGCCGACAGGCCGGTTCCGCCCGAATACACCCAGAAGCCGACCTTGCCGTTGCTGCGGCTGAGCGAGGTGTTGGCGGAAGGCGAGCCGCCGCCGGACAGCAGGCGCACCGCCCAGCTGGCGGAGCTGGAGGCGTTGTCCACCAGCTTGACCTGGAGCGAGCAGCTGCCGTTCTTCCTCATGCTGCAATCGCGTTCGGCGGTCGATGCGGTCGAGATGCCCGTCGTGCTGCCGGAATAGGCCGGCGTATTGGTGAAGTGGCCGACGCTGGATTCGAAGCTGTCCAGCACCCGGGTGGTGGGCGCCGGCGCCGGGTTGATGCGGGTGTAGTAGCTGGCCCAGTTCCAGTAGATGCCCGGATCGGTGTGGCTCTGTCCGGCGTAGTGCTGGTGGCCCTTCACCTTGACCGAGGTCGCCAGCACGTTGATGCCGCTGCTGGCGGGGCCTTTGTAGGCGCTGGCGCAGCTGATCGCGCTGTACTTGGCGCACATGTGGCGGACCAGGGCGGCCGAGGCGTTGTACATGGCCGTGGTGTACCACGAGCTGTTGCTGACGTAGCCCTCGTGCTCGATGCCCAAGGTGTAGCCGTTCTGGCTGCCGACGTGCCAGGCGGTGTGGGCATCGCGCACCATCTGGGTCACCTGGCCGTCGGAGCTGCGGATGACGTAGTGGGCGCTGACGTTGGCCGAGGAGTTCTTGAACCAGGAAATCGAGCCGGCGTAGCTGCCCTGGGTGGTGTGGATCGTCACCGCGCTGATGGCCTGCGAGCGCGAAGCGGTGTAGTTGCCCGAATAGGCGGGGTTCCAGATCGCCGGGCCGTAGTCCGTGCTTTTGGCCTGCGCGGAACCGTCGGCATGGACCAGGGTTTCGCTGATCGGATCGATGGCGTAGCCGCCGGCTTCGACGGTGTCGCCGGTGACATCCAGACGCACGAAGGGCGCGCGCAGTTTCACCAGCGCTTCCATCGGGAAGGCTTGCTCCCATGCGATGGCGCGCTCGGGAACGACGATGCCGCGGTCGTTCACGCCGCGATCCAAGGCCAGCAGCACGTCGAAGGCGAAACTCTGGCGCGCGTAGTCGTCCACCGCGCTCTTCCGGTCCTTCATCGGAGTCAATCCGATGTAGCGGGCCAGCGCGGGGGCGATGGCTTCCGGCGTCGGCGCGGCGCCGGACTTCGAAAGGCCGTCGGCATCGATTTCGCGCGCCAGCAGCGCGGCGGCGGCAAGGATGTTCCAGCGGCTGCTGCTGGCGATGGTGGCCGCGGGCACGCCGATCAGCGCTTCGGCCTGCTTGAGCTGGTGGGTGAATCCTTCACCACCGTACAGGCCCATCACGCCGTGGGCCGAGGGCATGTGGTGGTGCTTGTCCTTGCCGGTCTGGGCGGCCAGCGGCATCCAGCGGCTCTGCGCGTAGGCGATGGCTTCGAGCGTGCCTGCGGGAATCTGCGGATAGCGCGCGTAGGCTTCGGTGAAGAGCGCGGGCAGTTCGGCGCGGATGGCGCGCAGCTGCACCTCTTCGGCGGCAAGGCGCGCCGTGAGCGCGGCTTCCTCGGTGTCAGGCGATGCGGAAGGACCGGCGGCATCCCCCGATGCCAGGGCCAGCGGCGAGCAGCCAAGCGCAAGCAGCAGGCTTGCGAACAAGCGAGTACGGATCATCTAGGTTTTCCCCATAGGATGGTTGCAGGGCGCGAACGCTCCCCCGGCTCGCGCGCGGCGCACAGTAGCACCTGGAATGTGAAATTGCGTGTCGCACCGCACCATGCGGTTCCGTACTGAGGCTGCGGGGGGCGAATCGCGGTGACGGCTGCGCAGGGCCGCATGGCGCTGCGGCTATCATCGCGCCTGCCCGCTGAGGGCGAGGAGGACGGTGCGGTGCGAGTGATGACCTTCAACGCCAACGGCATCCGTTCGGCGGCAAGCAAGGGGTTTTTTTCCTGGTTTTCCGAGCGCGATGTCGACGTGCTGTGCCTGCAGGAAACCAAAGCGCAGGAGCACCAGCTCGGCGACGCGGCGTTTCGCCCGGCGGGCTATCGCACGGTGTTCCGCGACGCGACCACGAGGAAGGGCTACAGCGGCGTGGCGATCTTCAGCCGGCGCGAGCCGGACGAGGTGCGCACCGCGCTGGGGTGGGCGCCGTTCGACGAGGAGGGGCGCTATCTCGAGGCGCGCTTCGGCAATCTGAGCGTGGTGTCGTTCTACATTCCGTCGGGTTCCTCGGGTGAGGAGCGCCAGAAATTCAAGTTCGAGGTGATGGCCTGGCTGCGGCCGATACTCGACCAGTGGCTGGCGAGCGGGCGCGACTATGTGCTGTGCGGGGACTGGAACATCGTTCGGGCCGAGGCCGACATCCGCAACTGGCGTTCCAACCAGAAGAACTCCGGCTGCCTGCCCGAGGAGCGCGCGTGGATGAACGGACTGATCGCCGATGCCTGCGGCGACGGGTCGCCGCAGGCGGAATCGGGATGGATCGACGCCTTCCGCGCGCTGAGGCCAGACGCGCGGGAGGAATACACCTGGTGGTCCAACCGCGGCGGTGCGCGCGCCAACAACGTGGGCTGGCGGATCGACTACCAGCTCGCCACGCCCGGGCTGCGCGCGCGGCTGCGCGGCTGCGAGGTCTGGCGCGAGCCGCGCTTTTCCGATCACGCCCCCTTCCTCGTGGACTACGGCGCATGAGCCGCGCGGCAGCGGGCGGATCGAGCTGGGACAAGGCGCTGGCCGCGTTTGCGACCCCCTCGGCATGGACGATGTTCTTCTTCGGATTCGCCTCGGGGCTGCCGTTCCTGCTGGTGGCCGGAACGCTGGCCTACTGGCTGCGCGAGGGCGGCATCGAGCTGCGCGAGATCACCATGATCGCCAGCGCCGGCATGGCGTATTCGTTCAAGTTCCTGTGGGCGCCGCTGGTCGATCGCTGGCGGCTGCCGATGCTCGGCCGCTTCGGACAGCGGCGCGGCTGGCTGCTGCTGGCGATGGGCGCGGTTTCCGTCGGCCTGCTGGCCATGGCGCAGGTCACTCCGCAGCAGCTTCCCCTGTTCGTCGGCCTGACCGTGGCGGTGGCCTTCTTCGGAGCGACGCTGGACATCGCCGTGGATGCCTACCGCGTCGAGATCGCGCCGGTCGAGGCGCAGGGTGCGCTGGTGGCGACCTATTCCCTGGGCTACCGCATCGCCCTGATTGCCAGCGGCGCGCTGGCGCTGGTGCTGGCCGATCATGTGGTCTGGCCGATGGTGTATCGCGCCATGGCCCTGCTGATGCTGGTGCCGATGGCGGCCTGCCTGCTGGCGCTCGAACCGCAGGTGCAGCGGCCACGCGCGAAGAACTGGGCGGCGGCGATGCGCGAGGGCGTGGTGGAGCCGTTCGCGGATTTCTTCCGCCGCTTTGGCGGCAGGGTCGCGCTGCTGGTGCTGGCATTCATCCTCGGATTGAAAGTTTCCGACCAGGCGCTCGTCGGCGGAATCATCGGGCCGTTCTACCTCGACCAGGGCTTCAGCAAGACCGAGATCGCCGCGGTGACCAAGGTCTACGGCATCTGGATCGGCATTGCCGGGGCCTTCCTCGGCGGCCTCGCGGTGGCGCGATGGGGCGTGCTCTGGCCGCTGTTCGCCGCGATCGCGCTGGGGGCGGGCAGCAACCTGCTCTACCTCCTGCTGATCGGCGCCGGCGGCGATCTCTTGCGCCTGACCCTGGTGATCTCCGGCGAGAACCTGGCGCAGGGGTTCCTCGGCACGGTGGCGGTGGCCTATCTTTCGTCGCTGGTGAACACGCGCTACACCGCCACCCAGTACGCGCTGTTTTCTTCGCTCATCATGCTGCCGGGCAAGGTGCTCGGGTTCTTTTCCGGGCGGATCGTGGAGCTGGGCGCAGGCTATGCGGGGTATTTCGTGCTCAGCGCGGCGCTGGCGGTTCCGGCCCTGCTGCTGCTGCTGTGGCTGCGGCCGCGAATGGCGGAGTTGGCCACGGAACCTTGATCCGACAAACGGCAAACCTTTGCTACGGGCGACTGCGCAGCCGCGCGCGGTCGTGCTATGTTCCCGGCAGCGCCGCGCGCAGTGTGCAACAGGGGGTCGCGTCGTGATTTTCGCCGCACTATCGATCACCCATGCCCGACTTTCTCGTCCGTGACATCGAACCGCAGGTCGCCGATCGCATCAAGCGCATCGCGCGCGAGCGCGGCTGGCCGATCAACGACGTGATCCTGCGCCTGATCAAGGAGGCGCTGGGGATGGAACAGCCGGAAGTGCCCGTGCCCGGCGACATCGCGCGGCTGGCCGGCACCTTGGAAGACGATGAATCGCGCGCGCTGGCCGATGCCATGCGGGCGATGCAGCAGCTGCCCGACGACACGCCCTACTGAGCTTCTGCCGCGCTCGATCGTCCCGTCGGGGGCGTAGCCCCGACCTGCGAACCTCAGGCCGGGTGGATCGCGCCCAGCACGCGCGCGCCACGCGCGCCGGTGACGCAGGGCAGGTTGCCGGGCAGTCCGGCCAGGGTCTGGCGCGCCAGCCACGCGAATCCGGCCGCTTCGATGAAATCCGGGTCCACGCCCAGCGCGGCCGTGCTGGCCACCTCGATGCCGGGCAGAAGCGCCGCTAGGCGCCGCATCAGCGCCTCGTTGTGCACCCCGCCTCCGCAGGCCAGGACGCGCCGCGTGCCCGGCTGCGCGGCGAGCAGGGCCGTGCCGATGCTGCGCGCGGTCAGTTCCAGCAGGGTGGCCTGCACGTCCTCGGCGCGGAGCGCGCGCGCGCCGAGGCGTTCGCGCAGCCACGCCAGGTGGAACTGGTCGCGCCCGGTGCTCTTGGGCGCGGGCAGGGCGAACCAGGGTTCGGCGAGGAGCTCGGCAAGCAGCGCCGCGTCGCTGCGTCCTGCGGCGGCGAAGCGACCTCCTGCGTCGAACGGCTGGCCGCACTGCTCCTGCATCCAGGCATCCATCAGGCCGTTGGCCGGGCCGGTGTCGAAACCCGACACCTCACCGCTGCCTGGCAGCAGGGTGAGGTTGGCGATCCCGCCCAGATTCAGCACCGCGCGGTCTTCGCCCGGTGCGGCGAACAGGGCGCGGTGGAAGGCCGGCATGAGCGGCGCGCCCTGGCCGCCGGCGGCCACGTCGCGGCGCCGGAAGTCGGCCACCGTGGTGATGCCGGTGCGTTCGGCGACGAGATGGGGATCGCCGATCTGCCAGGTGAATGGCGCCTCGCCCCGCGGGCTGTGGCGCAGGGTCTGGCCGTGCGAGCCGATGGCGCGGACGCGTTCGGCGCGGACGCCGGCTTCGTGCAACAGCCGCTTGGCCGCCTGCGCGAATGCGGCGCCGACGCGATGATCCAGTCGCGCCAGTCGGTCGGGGTCGACCGCGATTGCCGCTTGCGAGAGCGCGAGGATTTCCTCGCGGATGCCGGCGTCCCAGGCGAAGGTTCGCGCCGCGAGGAGAGCGGGCGATGCCGCATCCTCGAAACGCACCAGCGCCGCGTCGATGCCGTCGACGCTGGTGCCCGACATCAGGCCAAGGTAGAGCCGGCCTTGCGCCGGGTCAGTTGGCGGCATAGCGCTGTTTGCCCTCGAGCAGCTCGAGTTTGGCAAGCAGCGGGGCGGTTTGGGCCTGGAATCGCGCCAGCTCCGAACGCGGCAGCGGCTCGGGCTTGGGCAGGGTGACCTTGAGCGGATCGCGGTGTGCGCCGTTGATGCGGAATTCGTAATGCAGGTGCGGGCCGGTGGCCAGGCCGCTGCTGCCGACGTAGCCGATGATGTCGCCCTGGCGCACCCGTGCGCCCTTGGCGTAGCCGCCCAGACGCGACATGTGGCCGTAGAGCGTGGTGTAGCCGCGGCCGTGATCGACGATCACCGTGCGGCCATAGCCGTTCTGCCAGCCGGCAAAGCTGATGCGGCCTTCGCCGGCGGCCATGATCGGCGTGCCGGTGCGCGCGGCGTAGTCCACGCCCTTGTGGGCGCGCATCGTGCCCAGTACCGGATGCCGGCGCGCGGTGGTGAACAGCGAGCTGATGCGGGTGAACTCGACCGGGATGCGCAGGAAGCTCTTCTTCATCGGCCGGCCTTCGAGGTCGAAGTATTCGGTGCGACCATCGGCGAAGGTGTAGCGGAAGGCGTGGTAGGGCTTGCCCTGGTTCATGAAGCTGGCGGCGAGGATGTCGCCGCTGCGCAGGCGCTCGCCGTCGCGGTAGATCTCTTCGTAGACCACGCTGAAGGTGTCACCCACGCGCAGGTCCTGGCTGAAATCGATGTCGTAGCCGAACACCTTGGCCATCTCCAGCACCGTGCCGTAGCCGATGCCGACCTTGCCGGCGGCACCGACCAGCGATCCCTCGATCGTGCCGTGAGCCAGATTGACCCGGTGCTGGATGTCGCGCTGGGTGATTTCCTCGCGGATCGTGTCGCCTTCGATCAGGACCGTGGCGATGCTGGTTTCATCGCGCTCGAAGCGCAGTCCGGCCAGCTCGCCGGCGGAATCGATCCGGAAGTCGAAACGCGCGCCGGCGCGCACCCGCGTCAGCGGCTCGCGCAGGCCGGGGCGCTCCAGCAGGCGGTGCAGGGTGGCGCCGGGCAGGGAAAGCGAGGCGAACACCGCGCCCATGGTCTGGCCGGGCTTGATTTCCACCGTGCGCCATTCCACGGCGGCAGGGATTTCCGCCGCGATCGCGCCGGCCTCTTCACTTGCGCTGGCCGCGATTTCCGCGTCGGGCTCGGGCAGCGGCAGCGGCTGCACCCAGCGTTGGATGGAGTGATCGTCGCCGGTGGCCATGGCGAAGCCGGGACCAATGGCGGCAATGAACGAAACGGTGGCCGCGACCGCGCTGGCGAGCAGCCAGCGTTCGTGCCGCGGGCGCTGACCCGGGGCGTGGGTTGCGCTGGCTGGCGCGCTTTCCCCGCGCTGCTGCGATTCCTCGTTTTCCTGCATGCTTGGGTCTCCGGCGCGGTCGCGCGGCGCGTTGAAATCGGGTCAGACGATAACCAGCGGGAAGAGTGTTCGTCAAACCCTTGTTCGCGCAGGCTTTTTTCGTGAACAGGTTTAACGAGGCGTTAACATCGACCGGCCGCTTTTGCGAGTCCTGTCCGCCGCGCCGCGCCGCGCTGACCTGCGATCCTCTAAGCTGGCGCATTGGGCGACCGATGCCGGCTGGCCCGGATCCGGACCAGATTGCGAGGCACACCCAAGTGACGGAACTGCAGGACACCCTGGACACGATCGGCCGCGGTGCCGACGAGATACTCAAGCGCGAGGAGCTGGAGGCGCGGCTGCGCGCCGGCCGCTCGTTGCGGATCAAGGCCGGCTTCGACCCGACCGCGCCCGACCTGCATCTGGGCCACACCGTGCTGCTCAACAAGATGCGCCAGTTCCAGGATCTGGGGCACCAGGTCATCTTCTTGATCGGCGACTTCACCGGGATGATCGGCGATCCCAGCGGCAAGAACGTCACCCGCAAGCCGCTGACCCGCGAGGACGTGCTGGCCAACGCCAAAACCTATTCGGACCAGGTGTTCAAGGTGCTCGACGAGGCGCGCACCGAAGTGCGCTTCAACTCCGAGTGGTTCGGCAGGATGGGCGCGGCCGACATGATCCGCCTGGCCGGTCAGCACACCGTGGCGCGGATGCTGGAGCGCGACGATTTCGCCAAGCGCTACGCGGCGCAGCAGTCCATCGCAATCCACGAATTCCTCTACCCGCTGGTGCAGGGCTACGACTCGGTGGCGCTCCAGTGCGACGTGGAGCTGGGCGGCACCGACCAGAAGTTCAACCTGCTGATGGGCCGCGGCCTGCAGGAGCACCACGGCCAGCCGCCGCAGATCGTGCTGACGATGCCGCTGCTGGAAGGGCTCGACGGCGTCAACAAGATGTCCAAATCGCTGGGCAACTACATCGGCATCGCCGAGCCGGCCATCGACATGGTCACCAAGGCCATGAAGATCGGCGACGAGCTGATGTGGCGCTGGATCGACCTTCTGAGCTTCGAGATCTCCATCGCCGAAGCCCAGCGCCTGCGCGCCGACATCGAGGCTGGCCGGCTCAACCCGCGCGACCTGAAGCTGCGCCTGGCGCGCGAGCTGGCGGCGCGCTTCCACGGCGCCGCGCAAGCCGAACAGGCAGTGGCCGGCTGGAACGCCGCGGTGCGCGGCGAGGGCGACGTGTCCGCCCTTCCGCTGCACCAGCATGCGGTACCGCCCGATGGCCTGCGGATCGCGCCGCTGCTGGTGCTGGCGGGGCTGGCACCAAGCAATTCAGAGGCCATTCGCAAGCTGCGCGAACGCGCGGTGCGTGTCGATGGCGAGGTGTTCGAAGATGCGGCGCGGACGTTTGCGCCGGGATTCGAAGGCGTGCTCCAGATCGGCAAACGCGCCTTCGCACGCGTGCGTCTGCTGGCGCAGGACTCATGATTTCTTCTCCGACCGTGACCTTCGGCAGGTGCGCACGTGGCGGGCCTGAATGACCTTTCCCGAGGTTTTGCTCTAAGCTAACCGACCGGCACGTGCGTCGGTTGCGCGCGTCCGGCGGGGCTTCCTGCCGCCAGAGGCCCGGACATGGCGCAGCCACGTCCGAGACGGGCAGCCCGCAGCGGCCGTGCGCATCGCTCTGCCGGCCACCTGTGCCCCCCATTCCTTTTCCATTTGCGAGTCCTTCCATGAAGTTCATTGCTCTCCCGCTGTCCGTTGCCGCAGCTCTGGCGCTTGCCGCCTGCGGCGGCCAGTCCACCGCCCCCGCCGGGACGGCCGCCGCTCAGGCGCCTGTCGCGAACAGTGCGCCGGTGGTCAGTGGCCCTGCGGTCACGGTCAAGGTAAGCATCGACCAGCTGGAAACGCTGCCGCCCGGCCTTTCGCTGGTCATGAAGCTGGTGGATGTCACCGATGCCGCCAATCTCCCGGTCGTGGTGGCCGAATCGACCCAGCCCGCGGCGGCCGCGCTGCCGCTGAAGGTGGCGCTCGGCTATGACCCGGCAAAGATCGATGCCTCGCACCACTATGGTCTCCAGGTGATGCTGCAGGCCGAGACCCTGGTGCTCTATGGCACCCCGCAGCCGGTCCCGGTGCTGACGCAGGGCGCGCCCAAGGGCGATCTCGCCCTGTCACTGGTGCGCGGCGGCCAGCCTGCTGCCGACGTGCCGCCTGCGGATCTGGCAAAGAGCGAGTTCGAGAAGCTCGAAGCCAACATCGGCGCACTGCGCCGCATCCAGGGCGAGCGTCTGGAAGACGACATCGCGGTCGGCTGGGACGCTTTCGTCGAAGACAGCGGCCAGATCCGCATGGCGCGTGAGCAGGTCGATTACGGCGATGCCGGATCGGCGCAGTTCCGCTATGCCTACAAGGGTGGCAAGCCCTGGGTGGTCGAGCGCGTCCAGCAGCAGGTCAAGACCCTGATCGGCTGGAACGAGGCCGGCGATCTGGTGCTCAACGAAAAGGGCTCCGGCCAGACCGATGAGGCCGACATCGCGCGCCTCAAGACGCGCGCCGAGTCGCTCTACACCCAGGCCGCCGCCAAGCGCTGAGCCGGGTGATGCCGCAGCCCGACGCGGGCTGCGGCATCGGGCAATCCGGCGCGCGCACCGCCGCAGGAGCGGCGCGCACGCCCCGGGATCGGCGCAGTCCGATCCCTTTCCCACACGGTTTTTCTCCGGTCGCGAAGCCTTCGTGTTGCTCCCGCTCGCGCCGCGTCGCTATGATCGGACAATTCGCGGCGTTTCTTCGGGGTTCAGGACCGGCATCGGTCCGGCCGCCGGGCGCAACGCCCATCGCACAAGGGAGACGTTGCAGGCATGCAGCGTGGACGCATCGGGTTTCAGGCAGGGGCTCGTCCCCGAGGTAAGACAATGAGCAAGGCGGCGCGCATGCTACGCATCGGTTTCGGGTTGGCGGCGGTTCTCGCGGCAGGCGTGGCGCTGGGCGCCGATCCCCAGCCCTGGCAGCTGAACATGGGTCCGGGCGTGACCGAGGTCTCGCGCGAGGTCTACTGGCTACACAACCTGATCCTGTGGATCTGCACCATCATCGGTCTGCTGGTCTTCGGCGCGATGGGCTATGCCATGTTCGCGTTCCGCAAGTCCAAGGGCGCGGTGCCGGCCACGTTCAGCCACAACGCCAAGGCCGAGCTCATCTGGACCGTCATTCCGGTCGTGATCCTGGTCCTGATCTGCTGGCCGTCCACCAAGACGCTGTACAAGATGTACGACGCCAGCGAGTCGGAGATGACGGTCAAGGTCACCGGCTACCAGTGGATGTGGAAGTACGAGATCCTCAACTATCGCGGCGAGCAAACCGGCGTCAGCTTCGCCAGCCGCCTGGATGCGGCCAGCAATGCCGCGCGCCGGCTGGGTTCGGGCGTCGATCCCGCCCAGGTCACCGACGGCGAGTTCAAGAGCTACCTGCTCAACGTCGACAAGCCGCTGGTGTTGCCGACCGATACCAAGATCCGCTTCGTGCTGACCGCCGACGACGTGATCCACTCCTGGTGGGTGCCGGCGTTCGGCTGGAAGCAGGACGCCATCCCCGGCATGGTCAGCGAACAGTGGACCCGCATCGACGAGCCGGGTACCTACCGCGGCCAGTGCGCCGAACTGTGCGGCAAGGATCACGGCTTCATGCCGATCGTGGTGCGCGCGGTGCCGCGCGCCGAATTCGAGGGTTGGCTCAGCGCCCAGCCGGGATCGACCTACGGACAGCAGGCCGAGCGCACCGCGCAGACGGAAACGTCCGAGCCCGTCGTTCCCACCCAGGGCTGATTGCCCGCCGCACGCATTCCGAGAGACTAGATCATGGCAACCGTCCGCAGCGATATCGATGTCGGCCACGAGGCGCACCACGAGGCGCACGACGACCACGACCACCACCCGACGTTCTTCCGCCGCTGGTTCATGTCCACCAACCACAAGGACATCGGAACCCTGTACCTGCTCTTCAGCTTCGTCATGGCGATCGTCGGGGCCGCGTTCTCCGTCGTGATCCGCGCCGAGCTGGCGACGCCCGGCCTGCAGTTCGTCGATCCGCTGTTCTTCAACCAGATGACCGCGATGCACGCGCTGGTGATGATCTTCGGTGCGGTGATGCCGGCCTTCGTGGGCCTGGCCAACTGGATGATCCCGCTGCAGATCGGCGCGCCCGACATGGCGCTGCCGCGCATGAACAACTGGTCGTTCTGGATCCTGCCCTTCGCCTTCTCGGTGCTGCTGCTCACCCTGTTCCTGCCGGGCGGCGGGCCCGCGGGCGGCTGGACGATGTATCCGCCGCTGTCGCTGCAGGGCGGCAGCAACGTGGCCTTCGCCATCTTCGCCATCCACATGATGGGCATCAGCTCGATCATGGGTGCGATCAACATCATCGCCACCGTGCTCAACATGCGCGCGCCGGGCATGGATCTGCTCAAGATGCCGATCTTCTGCTGGACCTGGCTCATCACCGCCTTCCTGCTGCTGGGCGTGATGCCGGTGCTGGCCGGTGCGGTGACGATGCTGCTGACCGACAAGTTCTTCGCCACCACCTTCTTCTCGGTGGCAGGCGGCGGCGACCCGGTGATGTACCAGCACATCTTCTGGTTCTTCGGGCATCCCGAGGTCTACATCATGATCCTGCCGTCCTTCGGACTGATGAGCGAGATCGTGCCGACCTTCTCGCGCAAGCCGCTGTTCGGCTACCGCGCCATGGTGTACGCCACCGCCTCGATTGCCTTCCTGAGCTTCATCGTGTGGGCCCACCACATGTTCACCGTGGGCATGCCGCTGGGCGGCGAGCTGTTCTTCATGTACGCCACGATGCTGATCTCGGTGCCCACCGGCGTGAAGATCTTCAACTGGATCTCGACCATGTGGAAAGGCTCGATCAGCTTCGAGGCGCCGATGCTGTGGTCGGTGGCCTTCATCATCCTGTTCGCCATCGGCGGCTTCTCCGGCCTGATGGTGGCCGTGGTGCCGGCCGACTTCCAGTACCACGACACCTACTTCGTGGTGGCGCACTTCCACTACGTGCTGGTGACCGGCGCGCTGTTCTCGATCATTGCGGCGATCTACTACTGGTGGCCCAAGTGGACCGGACGCATGTACAAGGAGGGCTGGGCCAAGTTCCACTTCTGGTGGAGCCTGATCTTCGTGAACCTGCTGTTCTTCCCGCAGCACTTCCTCGGCCTGGCCGGCATGCCGCGCCGCATTCCCGACTACAACGTGGCCTTTGCCGACTGGAACCTGATCAGCTCGATCGGCGCCTTCGGCATGTTCCTGACGCCCTTCATGATGGCCTTCATCCTGTGGCACTCGCTGCGCCACGGCGAGAAGGCCGCGGCGCGCGCCTGGGAAGGCGCGAAGGGGCTGGAATGGACGGTGCCTTCACCCGCGCCGCACCATACTTTCACGCGTCCGCCGGTGATCCGTCCGGGCGATCTGGCGCACGAGGACACCGAGCACTGATGCCAGGGAAGAATCCCGGGCCGGACGGCATGGCGATGAACCAGACGATTCCCGACCAGGAGGCGGCCGCACGCCGGCGCGGCGTGCGCCGCACCGCGTTTGCGGCGGGCCTGGTGGCGGTGCTGATCTATGCCGCTTTCCTTGCCGGGCTGATCGGCCGATGAGCGCGCCGGACGCCAGCACGCGCGTGCTCCGGCGCGGCCTTTGGGTTGCCGCGCTCGCTTTCGGCCTGTGCTTTTCCCTCGTGCCGCTGTACCGCATCGCCTGCGAACAGTTGTTCGGCGTCAAACTCGGCGGGCCGGGCGCGGAAGCCGTTGCGGCCGAGGTCGACGCCTCGCGCTGGGTCACGGTGGAATTCGATGCCGGGGTGAACTCGGGTCTGCCCTGGGCCTTCCGCCCGGCGCAGGCCGAAGTGAAGGTGCGCCCGGGCCAGCCGACCGACGTGCTCTACTACGCCCGCAACGAAAGTCCGCTGGCGCTGGTCGGGCAGGCGGTGCCCTCGGTGGCGCCCAGCCGCGCTTCGGCCTTCTTCAACAAGACCGAATGCTTCTGCTTCACCGAGCAGATGCTGGCGGCCGGTGAAGAGCGGCCGATGCCGGTGCGCTTCATCGTCGATCCGGACCTGCCGGCCGATATCCATCGCCTCACGCTTTCCTATACCTTCTACAAGAACGAACCGGCCACGCAGCGCCTTGCCGGTGAACTTGCCGCTCACGCAGCCCCCTGACCGCACAGCCAACCCCGGGAATCGCCATGGCCCACACTACCCACGACGCAGATCTCTACTTCGTTCCCAAGCAGAGCGCCTGGCCGCTGGTCGGATCGGTCGGCCTGTTCACCCTGGCATTGGGGACGGCCAACTGGTTCAACGGCCACCTCTGGGGCAAGGCGTTCTTCTTCCTCGGCTTGGCGATCATGATCGGGATGTTCATCGGCTGGTTCGGAGCGGTGATCCGCGAGTCGGTCTCCGGCTCCTACAACCGCCAGGTCGACGTGTCCTTCCGCATGGGCATGATCTGGTTCATCTTCTCCGAGGTCATGTTCTTCGCCGCCTTCTTCGGCGCGCTGTACTACGCGCGCAACTTCTCGGTGCCGTGGATCGGCGGCGCGGGACACGGCGTGATGACCCACGCGCTGTTGTGGAACGACTTCGATCCGGCCTGGCCGAGCAACGGCCCGGCGCAGGTCGGCGGTTCCTTCCAGATCATGTCGGCCTGGGGTCTGCCGCTGATCAACACGCTGCTGCTGCTCACCTCGGGCATCACCCTCACCATTGCCCACCACGCGCTCAAGGCCGGTCAGCGCGGCAAGGTGCTGCTGTGGCTGGGCCTCACCGTGCTGCTGGGCGCGGTCTTCCTGTTCTTCCAGGTGGAGGAGTACATCCACGCCTACACCGAACTGAACCTGACGCTGGGTTCGGGCATCTACGGATCGACCTTCTTCATGCTCACCGGCTTCCACGGCGCGCACGTCACGCTGGGCGCGATCATGCTGACGGTGATCTGGTTCCGCGTGCTCAAGGGCCACTTCAGCGCCGACAGCCATTTCGGCTTCGAAGCCGTGGCCTGGTACTGGCATTTCGTCGACGTGGTGTGGCTGCTGCTGTTCCTGTTCGTCTACGTGCTCTGAGGCCGGGAATCGGGAGCAGGGAATCGCCGAGGGGGCCAAGGTGGCTGAACCTTTCACCCCGGCAGCCACCTGCTCCTGACCACACCCGCTTCCCGATTCTCCGTTCCCGGCGTTGGCATCAGCCGCCCACGCCGTGCGGCGAGATCAGCCCGGTCCAGATGCCCAGGATCAGGAAGATCACCAGCGCCACGCTCAGGCCCACGCGCCAGGTGAGCGCGTTGACGGTGCGGTTGGTCTGGCCCTTGTCCCTGATCATGTAATACAGCCCTGCGCCGAGGTTGTAGAGGATCAGGACCAGGAACGCGACGATGATGACTTTGGGCCACATGGACAGGGGTTCTCCGACGGCGGATCGATGGCCGGTGCGAGAAGGATTCGACCGGACATTGCATTCTTGCACGGCGGAGGATGGACCAGCGTGAGCCTTCGAACGCGCGTGCTGTGGGCGCTGCCGACGCTGCTCGCGGCCGGCCTGTTCGCCGGCCTGGGCTTCTGGCAATCGGGTCGTGCCGACCAGAAGGAGCGCATGGCGCAGCTGCGCGAGGACGCACGGGCGGCCGGTCCGATGGAGCTTGCCCGGGCGCTGGATTCCCCGGAGGCGCTGCTGCCGCTCGCGGTGCATGGCGAAGTGCGGCTGCGTCCGGCGCCGGTGCTCCTGCTCGACAACCAGCAGCGCGACGGTCGCGTGGGCGTGCGCGCCTATGCGCTGGCCGAGGTGTCGGGCGGGCGGGTGCTGGTGGTCGAGCTGGGCTGGCTGCCGCTGGCGGCGGATCGCGTGCTGCCCGAAGTGGCGGTTCCGACCGCGCCGCGTTCGCTGGCGGGCCTGCTGGCGCCGTGGCCGGGACAGGGCCTGCGGCTGGCGGAAAACGCCTGGACCGCGGACGCGCAGGGCCGCGTGCTGCTCGCCTTCCTCGCGCGCGAGGACGTGGCGCACCACCTGGGCGTAAAAGTCTGGAACGGCGTGCTGCAACCCGATCCTTCCGAGCCGTTCGGCTACGCGCGCGATCCGGGCCTTCGTCCGGATCCGATGCCGCCCGAACGCCACCGCGGCTATGCCGTGCAGTGGTGGGGCCTGTCCCTGACTGTCATCATCACCTATCTGATCCTGAATCTGCGCCGCAAGAACCGATGAATGCTCCTGTCCCCTTCGATCCGGCACTGCGCCGGCGCAACCGCATCCTGCTGGTGCTGCTGATCCTGTGCTTCGTGCTGCCGCTGCTGGCGGCGGTGGCGCTGCAGCAGAGCGGCTGGCGTCCGGAGCACACCCGCAACCGCGGCACCCTGCTGCAGCCGCCGGTGGCGCTGGCCGACCTTCCGCTGCGACATGCCGACGGCCGCGAATACCGCTACGCGCCGCAGGAACAGCGCTGGCAGATCGTCGTGGTGCCTCCGGCCGACTGCGGGCAGGCCTGCGTCGACCTGCTCGCGGGCCTGCACAAGGTCTGGCAGCTGCAGGGGCGGCGTGCCGACCGGCTGCAGGTGCTGTGGTTCGGCCCGCTGCCGCCGTCGGCCGAATCGTTCCGCGCGCTGATCCCGATGCATCCGGAGCCGCAGCTCGAGGCGCTCCTGCCGCAACTGGCGCGCAGCGGCGCCCCTTCCGTGTATCTGGTCGACCCGCGCGCCTTCCTGGTCATGCGCTATGCCCCGGGCGTCGATCCGGGCGACGTGCGCGCCGACATCACCCAGCTGCTGAAGTCCTGATCATGCTGCCGCATCGCCATTTCCACCGACTCGCCTGGATCGCCGTGCTGCTCGCGCTGACGGTCATCGTGTTCGGCGCCTTCGTGCGGCTGTCCAACGCCGGGCTGTCCTGTCCGGACTGGCCGACCTGCTACGGCAAGGCCACCTGGCCGGTGCACGAGCACGAGATCGCGCGCGCCAACGACGCCTTCGATCGCCCGGTGGAATCGCACAAGGCCTGGCGCGAGCAGTTGCACCGTCATCTGGCGGCCACGCTGGGCCTTCTGGTGTTCGCGCTGGCCTTCCTCGGCTCGCGCCGGGTGCGCGCCGGCAAGGCGGTCGTGATCGGTTCGAGCCTGCTGGTGGCGCTGGCCATTCCGCTCTACATGCGCGGCGAGCACGGGATTTCCTCGGCGCTGGCAGTGGCCGGCGAGGCGATCCTGCTGGGCTGGGCGCTGCGTCCCGGCAGCGCGGGCTCGCCGCGCGGGGATTTCTCCCGCGTCTCCGCGCTGCTTCTGGCGGTGATCGTTTTCCAGGCCCTGCTCGGGATGTGGACGGTCACCTGGCTGCTCAAGCCGTTGGTCGTGATGGGGCACCTGGTAGGTGGCATGACCACGCTGTCGCTGCTGGCCTGGATGGCCTGCCGCGCCTCGCCGCAGGCCGGGTTGGCCCTGCCTGCGGCGTGGCGGTTGCGCCCGCTCCTGATCGGCGCCATCGCCATCGTCGGGGTGCAGATTGCGCTGGGCGGCTGGGTGTCGGCCAACTATGCGGCGCTGGCCTGCGGCATCGACTATCCGACCTGCCTGGGGCAGTGGTGGCCCGAGCACGATTTCGGCGAGGGATTCGTGCTCTGGCGCGGCATCGGCACCGACTACGAGGGCGGCGTGCTCGATGGTCCTGCGCGGGTGGCGATCCAGATGGTCCACCGCATTTTTGCGCTGGTGGCGCTGGGCTGGGTGGTCTTCGTTGCAAGAAAGGTTCGCGCAGTGCCGGAAATTTCCGGCTGGGGCACGACCCTGCTCGTGCTGATCGGCGTGCAGTTCGGCCTCGGCATCCTCAACGTGATTTCGGGCCTGCCGCTCAAGATCGCGGTTTCGCACAACGCGGTCGCCGCGCTGCTGCTGTTCGTGCTGGTGGTGCTGCTGGCGCGCCTGCGCCGGCCGCAGGCGGCGGCGTGATGGGCGCGCGGCTGCGCCAGTACTGGACCCTCACCAAACCCGGCGTGGTGGCGCTGATCGCCTTCACCGCGCTGATCGGCATCCTGCTGGCGGTGCCGGGCGTGCCGCCGCCGGTGCCGGCCGTCGCAGGGCTGGTCGGCATCTGGCTGGCCGCGTCCTCGGCGGCGGCGATCAACCACCTGATCGACCAGCGCATCGACGTGGTGATGGCGCGCACCGCGCACCGGCCCCTTCCCAGCGGCCAGCTGCGGCCGCGCCAGGTGCTGGCCTTCGCCGTCGCGCTGGCGGTGCTGTCGATGACGGTGCTGGTGCTGTGGACCAACGTGCTCGCGGCGGTGCTGACCTTCGCCTCGCTGATCGGTTACGCCATCGTCTACACCGCCTGGCTCAAGCGCGCCACGCCGCAGAACATCGTGATCGGCGGGCTGGCGGGGGCGGCGCCGCCGCTGCTGGGCTGGGTGGCGGTCACCGGCGAGGTCCACCCGCACGCGCTGCTGCTGCTGCTGATCATTTTCGTCTGGACCCCGCCGCACTTCTGGGCGCTGGCGATCTTCCGCCGCGACGACTACGCGCGCGCCCTGATCCCGATGCTGCCGGTGACCCACGGGGTGGTCTACACCCGCTGGCACGTGCTGTTCTACACCCTGCTGCTGGCGATCGCGACGATGCTGCCGTGGCTTACCGGCATGAGCGGACTGTTCTATCTGGGCGGGGTGCTGGTGCTCGATGCGGTCTTCCTCTACTACGCGATCCGCCTGATGAATCCGCCCTCGGAGCGTTTCGCGATGGCGGTGTTCGGCTATTCGATCGTCTACCTGATGCTGCTGTTCGCCTTCCTGCTGGTCGATCACTGGCTGCCGCCGCCGGCCTGATCATCCGCCGGCACCTGCTGCGCGAAGCGCTGCGCCAGCACCGCGCAGACCATCAGCTGGATCTGGTGGAACACCATCACCGGCAGCACGATCATGCCCAGCGTGGCCTGGCCGGCGAACAGGATGTTGGCCATCGGCACGCCGGTGGCGAGGCTCTTCTTCGAGCCGCAGAAGAGAATCGTGATGCGGTCGGCGCGGCTGAACCCGAGCCGGCGCGTCGCGCTCCAGATCAGCCCCATCACCAGCGCCAGCAGCGCGCAGGCTACCGCCACGAGGCCCAGCAGCGTGCGCCCCGGCACCTGCGCCCACAGGCCTTCGATCACCGCGTGGCTGAAGGCGCCGTAGACCACCAGCAGGATCGTGCCGCGATCGGTCAGCGACAGCAGCCGCGCGCGCCGCTGCACCCAGCGCGCGAGCCAGGGCCGCAGCAGGTGTCCCAGCACGAACGGAGCCAGCAGCAGGAGCAGGATGTCGATGATCGCGCGCCAGGGCGAACCCATCGCCCCGTGCGTGGCCAGCAGCAGCGCCGCCAGCAGCGGGGTGAGGAAGACCCCGACCAGGTTCGAGACCGAGGCCGCGACCACGGCGGCGGCAATGTTGCCGCGCGCGATCGAGGTGAAGGCGATGGACGACTGCACGGTCGAGGGCAGGGCGCACAGGAACAGCACGCCCAGGTACAGCTCCGGCGTCAGCAGCGCGCCGGCCAGCGGCTGCACGGCAAGGCCCAGCAGCGGGAACAGCGCGAAGGTGGCGGCCAGCACCGTCGCATGGAGCGGCCAGTGGCGCAGGCCCGCCACCACCGCCTCGCGCGGCAGCCGCGCGCCGTGCAGGAAGAAGAGAAGGGCGATGCCGGCGGTGGTGAAGCGGTCGAGCCAGAGCGCCGCGGACCCGTGCGCCGGCCACAGGCTGGCCGCCGCCACGGTGGCGATCAGCGCGAGCGAAAACCGGTCGAAGAGGAAGCGCAGGTTCACCCGCGCATTGTGCCGCAGCGCAGCATGATGGAGTTCGCCCGATGCGTGCGCAGCGCAGGCTAGAATCGGGCGGGATGATTCGGGCAAAGGGGATGGGCGACATGAACGAGGCGCAAGGGTTTTCTCAACGTCCGGCGCCGGGCCGCCCGCGGGAGCCGCGACCTGTGCCGGAGGGCGCATGCCTGTCCTGAGCTTCCTCGGCGGCGTCGGCACCGTCACCGGCTCCAAGCACCTGATCCGCGAAGGCGACACCCGTCTTCTGGTCGATTGCGGCCTGTTCCAGGGGCTCAAGAACCTGCGCGAGCAGAACTGGGAACCATTGCCCATCCGCGCCCGCGAGGTGGACGCGGCGATCCTCACCCACGCGCACCTGGACCATTCCGGCTACCTGCCGCGCCTGGTGCGCGACGGTTTCTCCGGAAAAATCCACGCCACGAGCGCGACCTGCGAGGTGGCCGCGCTGATCCTGCGCGACAGCGCCCACCTGCAGGAAAAGGATGCCGAATACGCCAACCGCAAGGGATATTCCCGGCACGCGCCGGCGCTGCCGCTGTACCGCGGGAAAGACGCCGAGCGGGCCATCGAACGCCTTGCGCCGGCACCGCTGCACCGCGAGTTCTCCCTGCCCGGCGAAGCGAGATGCCTGCTGCGGCGCGCGGGCCACATCCTCGGCGCCGCCACCGCGCAGATCGATATCGGCGGACGGCGGCTGGTGTTTTCCGGCGACCTCGGACGCTATGACGATCCGGTGATGTTCGATCCCGAGCCGGTGCCCGAGGCCGACTACGTCGTCATCGAATCGACCTATGGGGACCGCCTGCACGAGCGCGTCGACCCGGTCCATGCGCTGGGCGCGGTGATCGAGCGAACCGTGAAGCGCGGCGGCACGGTGGTGATTCCGGCCTTTGCCGTGGGGCGTACCCAGGCGCTTCTTTGGCATCTGTGGCGTCTGCGCCAGGATGGGCGGCTGAACAACACGCCCGTGTACCTCGACAGCCCCATGGCCACCAGCGCCACCGAGCTGATGCGCCGGTGGCCCGACGACCATCGCCTCGACCCGGTCGACTACGAGGCGGCCTGCGCCGCGGTCAACCTCGTGCGCGATGTGGAGGACTCCAAGGCGCTGTCGGCCAATCCGTATCCCAAGGTCATCATTTCCGCCAGCGGCATGGCGACCGGCGGACGCGTGCTGCACCACATCGCTGCGTTCGGGCGCGACCACGCCAACACCCTGCTTTTCTCCGGTTACCAGGCCAGCGGCACGCGCGGGAGATCGCTTCTGGGCGGCAAGCACGAGGTCAAGATGTTCGGCCAGTGGATCCCGATCCACGCCGAGGTAGCCGAACTGCCGATGCTGTCGGCGCACGCCGACAGCGACGAGCTGATGCGCTGGCTGTCCGGTTTCCGTCGCCGCCCGGCGCGCGTATTCATCGTGCACGGCGAACCGGATGCCTCCGAAGCCCTGCGCGTGCGCATCGGGCGCGAGCTGGGATGGAGCGCCTGCGTGCCGCGCCAGGGACAGGAGTTTTCCCTCTGACGGGACGCGTGGCGATTCCACAGGGCAGCGGGATGCCGCGGCATCCCGCTGCCCTTGCAGGAACAGGTTTCACTGAGGCGAGAATCGCGCCGTCACCGTCGTCGGCTGCGAGATGCGCACCCGGCAGTGGCCATTGACGATGCTGCCGCACTGGCTTGCGCTCCAGCCGAGGAATCTCGAACCGGTGCCGGGTGTGGCGATCAGCTCGTGGGTGGCGTCGACCGGGCCGAGGCGGCAGGGATATTGCGTGCAGGTGCCGAGTACCTGTCCGGTGGCCACGCGCTTCACCTGCACGGTGCCGTTGCCCGTGCCCTGGCGCTCGATCGTCAGCACCGGGCTGTTGGGCCGCGACATCACGAAGCGTGCGGTCAGGCTGCGCGCCGCCGCGAGCTTGATGCGGCACTGGTTCGCCGCGGGAAGTGCGTCGCAGACGCCTTGCCACTCCGCGAAGCTGGAGCCGAACGCCGCGCCGGGGATCAGGTCGTAGGAAATGTTCTCGGGTACGGCGACCACGCAGGGGAACGCCCCGCAGGTGGTCAGGGTTTCGCCGGTGGCGGCGCGCCGGATCGCCACGCTGCCGCCGCCCAGTCCGGCCCATTGGATCGTGAGCTGTCGAGTCGGCACGAAGGGGGTGTAGGTCGCCGTGAGGCGGATGCCGCTGGCGGCCGTGGCACCGTGCAGCAGGAGGTAGTACGTGCCGGCCGCGGGCGCGGCCCAGGCGCAGGTTTCGTTGCTTCCGGACAGATAGGGACGGCAGTCGAAAGTGCCCAGCGTGGGCACCGCATCGCGCCGCACGTAGAGGTCCACGTCGCTGCCGCTGCCCTGCATCGTGATGTTCAGGTGGGTGGCGCCCTGCGGCACGCTCAGGCGGAAGTAGCGCGCGCCGCCCTCGGGAATCGCGAGGTTGTTCACCGCCACGCCGCGGGTCAGCGGCGTGCCGCCGTTCGGGCCTGCGGTGTAGCGGATTGCGAACTGCACGCCGCTGTAGTCGGCGCCTGCGGAAATCATCGCGAAATAGCGGCCCGCCAGCGGTGCCTGGAAGCTGCAGGTTTCGTTGTTTCCCAGCTTCCAGGGTCGGCAGTCGTAGGTTTCGCCGTCGGTCGTCGGCTCCGCGTCGCGGCGCACGTAGAGGTCGGCATCGCCGCTGCCGCCGCTCATCTCGAATACAAGGTTGGTGGCGCCTGCCGGCACGTCGACGGAGAACATCAGCTTCCTGTCGCCGGAGGCGGAAAGGCCGCTGCGCACCGAACCGTTGTGCATGGTCTGCACCGGAATCTTGAAGGTGGCCGAGACGGCGTGCCCGCGGTTCATCGCCAGCGCGCAGGTGAGCGAGGTTCCCGTGCAGGCGCCGTTCCATCCGGCGAACACGTAGCCGTCCTCGGGAACGGCGCTCAGGGTGGTCGTGGTGCCGGCGTCGAAGCGCGCCGAGCAAGCGCTTCCACACTGGATGCGCGAAGGCAGGCTGGTCACCGCGCCTTCCCCGTTGCCGAACAGGGCGATGCTGACCGGGTAGGCGGTGATGCTGCCTCCGCGCGCGACGCGCACCGCGGCGGCGGCGTCGACGATGCCGCTGCCGCAGCCACCGAGGCAGTAGCGGGGAAAGGGGCGCGCGGTGTCGCGCAGGATGGAGGACACCTGATCGGGCGTGAGCGAGGGGCGCCGTTCCAGCATCAAGGCGGCGACGCCGGCCACATAGGGTGTCGCCATCGAGGTGCCGCTCTTCCAGCCATAGTCCGCATGACCCGGTTCGCGGCTTCCGGCGTTGATGGTGGACAGGATGGAATCCCCGGCGGAAGCGCCCCCGCCGGGCGCGGTGATCTCCACGGCCTGGCCATAGTTGGAGTAGTCCGCGCGCTTCCCCTCGCGGTTGTTGGCCGCCACGGTGATGACCCCGCCACAGTTGCCGGGCGAGGAGCGCGAGGCGGGCACCGCTTCGTTGCCGGCGGCGATGAGCACCACGGAATTGCGCGCGCGGGCGCGGTCGATCGCGCGCTGTTCGGTCTGGCTGCATTCGCCTTCGCCGCCGAGGCTCAGGTTGATCACCCGCGCCGGCGTGGGATTGTCGGCAATGCCCGCGACGTGCGCTCCGCTGGCCCAGACGATGGCTTCGGCGATGTCGGCGGTGCTGCCGCCGCACTTGCCCAGCACCCGGACGTGCTGCAGCAGCGCGCCGGGCGCGGCGCCGGCGATGCCGGTGCCGTTGTGCGTGATCGCCGCCGCGATGCCGGCCACGTGGGTCCCGTGCCAGCCGGAATCTTCGGCTTCCTGGCCTTCGAAACAGTAGTCGGCGGGGTGCCAGTCGCCCGGATCGGCGGGATTGGAGTCGCGGCCGTTGCCGTCGCCGGCGTTGTCGGCATTGGAGATGAAGTCGTAGCCGGGCAGCGTCTTGGCGTCCAGGTCCGGGTGCGAGGTCTGGCCGGTGTCGAGGATGGCGATCACGATGCCGTTGCCCATCGAATGGTCCCAGGCCGGTTCGATGTTGAGCCCGCCTTCGGCCTCGTGCATCGCCCACTGCTCGGCGTAGCGCGAGTCGTTGGGCACCGCCAGGGCGCGGCGGCGGGCATTGGGCTCGATGAACTCGACCGCCGGATTGTTCGCCATCGCCTCCATGAACGCGCGCGACGCCGCCTTGCCCAGCGGTGCGGAGAGGCGCAGCAGATGCCCGCCGGTGGCGAGGCGCCGCTCGCGGCGGACATCCAGCGCAAGCTGCGCGCCGACGCGCGCAAGATCACGGTCGATGGCCTTGCGCGCATCCGCCGCGGCGCGGGCTTTCTCTTCGCCCGGCGCGGCATCGTTGCGGTAGTAGACGATGTAGCTGTCGAATGCCTCCCGGGCGCTGCCCGCATCGAGCAGCACCCGGGGGAGGGATTCCGCGGGCGCCGTTTCCTCCGGCAGCCCGGCGGATGCCGGACCGGAGGCCAGAAGCAGCAGCAGGAGGAAGGCGAAGGGACGGGTGGCGGTGTTCATGGTGTGTCTCGATCCGGGGAAAGGACAGGCCCATCGCTGTGCCTGCTGCATGGAGAAGGCGCAACGGCGTGCCGGATTGGCTCATCGCGTGCCGAGGAGTACGCAGGACCGGGGAGGAATCCGCCGCAAAACGGATGCCAGCCGACGAGCGGCGTGCCGTCTGGTACTTTCGTACGGCGGTTTCGTGCGCCCGGCTGCGCTAGGGTCGGCGTGCGACCGGACGATTCGATCCGGCGCAATTTCGGGAGGGGAAAACATGCGTGCATGGGTTGCGGTGGCCCCCGGGGTGCTGGCGGGCGTTCTTGCGGGTTTCGGGACGCCGGCGCAGGCCGCGTGCGTGGACAGCGTGGTGCTGGTGCACGGCAACGCCGGGAAACCCTCGCACTTCGACAACACCTACAGCGAGCTGCAGGCGCGCGGCTACGCGCCGACGCAGATCTTCCGGCCGAGCTGGGGCAATCCGCTGTGCCCGGCCTGCAACGACCATAGCGGCGCGGAGGAAACCCCGGTGAAGAACGCCCTGGTCGATGCGATTGCCGGCTCGTGTACCGGCAGGATCGACGTGATCGGGCATTCGATGGGCGTGACGCTGGCCGCGCGCCAGATCGACGTCTGGGGCCTGAAGCCCTACGTCGACAGCTTCGTGGGCATCGCCGGGGCCTACCGCGGCCTGTGGTCGTGCGGCAGCTATCCGTGGAACGTGTGGACCTCGACCTGCGGCGCGCAGGGGCTGTCCATCGGCAGCCCGCTGCTGTCCGGCCTGGCCGGCAAGAAGCCCGGCGCGCGGGCGTACTCGATCAAGTCGAACATCGACCAGATCGTGTGTTCGACCGGCGTGTGCACGGTGGGCGGCATCCATTCCTCGACCATCCCGGGCGAGAACGCCAGCTACACCTTTGCCACCGGGCATTTCGGTCTGCTGACCGGCACTGCGGTGATGCAGGCCAACCTGATCCAGTAGCCGGTTCCTGACGACGGAGCCGCGCGTCAGACCGGCGCGCGGCTGCCGAGCGTGACGCGCTCGCGGTCTTCCAGGTCGCGCAGCGTCTCGATCCGCTGGAATCCGGCGTCGCGCAGCAGGCCGCGCACCGCCGCGCCCTGATCCCATCCGTGTTCGAGCAGCAGCCAGCCGCCCGGCACGAGGTGGGTCGGCGCGTCGCGCGCGAGGGTGCGCAGGGCGTCGAGGCCGTCGGCGCCGCTGGCCAGCGCCGTCGCAGGCTCGAAGCGCAGGTCGCCCCGGCCCAGGTGCGGGTCGCCCTGCGCGATGTAGGGCGGATTGCTGGCGATGAGGTCGAAGCGTTCGCCGGCCAGCGGTTCCAGCCAGTCGCCCTGTTGGAACGCGACGTTGACGATGTCGTTGCGCGCGGCGTTGCGGCCCGCGACCTCGAGCGCCGCCGCGCTGGCGTCGGTCGCGAGCACGCGGGCCTGCGGGCGCTCGCTCGCCAGCGCCAGCGCGATGGCGCCGCTGCCGGTGCCCAGATCGGCGATGCACAGCGCGTTCGCTTCGGGCAGGCGCGCCAGCGCGGCTTCCACCAGCAGCTCGGTTTCCGGGCGCGGGATCAGGGTGGCGGGCGTGACTTCGAGGTCCAGCGTCCAGAAGCCCGCGCGGCCCAGCAGGTAGGCCAGGGGTTCGCCCGCGGCGCGGCGCGCGAGCAGGGCGAGGTAGCGCGCGCATACTTCGGGCTTCACCGCATCGTCGGCGTGGGCGAAAAGCCATGCGCGGCCCACGCCGAGCGCCTGTTCGGCCAGCCATTCGGCTTCGCGCCGGGCTTCGTCGCCGCCCAGGCGCGCGGCGCCGGCGCGCACCAGCGCGGCCACCGTGGCGGCGGTCTCGGGAAAGTCGTGCATCATGTGACGATGGTATCCAAGCCCGGCTTCCGCTATCACCCCTCCGCCACCGCGCGCAGCTTCGGTGCACTGGTGCAGGACAGCTTCATGCTGTGGTTTTCGAGCCTGCGCGCGGTGCTGTGGGCGGCGCTGGCGTACTCGCTGTCCACCCAGCTTCCCCTGCTGCCGTGGTGGTGGGACACGCGCGCCGCGTTCGCGCACGAGCCGCTGCGCGCCTGGCTCGATCCGGGAATCTTCCGGACGGAGCCGGCCGTCCTGCTGTTCGATCTGATTGTCACGGTGGCCGGGCTGGGCTTTCTCCTGGTCGTGCTGGAACGGCAGGGCCGCATGGCGCGCGGCCTTGCGCCCGGTGCGGGCTGGGGCATCGGCTGGCGCGCGCTGCCGGCAGCGCTGGCCGCGACGCTGGCCTACCTTGCCCTCAACGCGCTGGCGCTGGCGCCGGTCGCGGCAGCGTGGTTCTGGGGCGCGGCGCAGGATGACGCCCTGATCCTGCTGCTGGCGCTGCTGGTCGGGCTGCTGGTCTCGGCCGCGCCGCTGGCATGGGTTTCGATCGCGGCCGGTTTCTTCTATCCGGCCATCGTCTTGGACGGTGCCGGCCCCTTGGCTTCGCTGCGCGAAAGCCTGCGGCGGGTGCGCGGGCACTGGGTGCCGGCGGCGAGCCTGGTGTCCCTGACCCTGCTGGCCTTTCTCGGAATCCTGAGCACCGTGGGGCTGGTGCCGCTGGCCGCGGCGGGTGGCGTGGCGCTCTGGCTGGACGGCCCGAACGGGCTGCTGCGCCCCGGCTGGCTGGTGTGGGGCCAGATCGCAACGGCGCCGCTGATGGCGCTGTCCCTGCCGCTGGCCACGGCCGGCTATCTGGTGGCGTACGAGGAACTGGGCCTGCGGCTCAGTGGAAAATGAAGCGCCCCGCCTGGATCAGGCAGGCCAGCAGGAAGCCCGAGAGGAAGAACAGGTAGCTCAGTCGCAGGAACGGGTACTTGCGGCTCGCCAGATAGCTGCCCAGGCCGTAGACGTCGCGGGCGATGGTTTCATAGGTCTGTCCGGGCTGCAGCCGCGCCGCCAGTTCGCGCAGGAAACGGGCCTGGTCCATGCCGGCGAAGTGGCCGAAGAAGGAAATGTTGAAGTGGTCCGGCAGCACCTCCGGAAGGTGGGTCATGCGCTGGTATTTGGGCAGCACCGCGAGGATGGCCAGAAGCAGCGCCGCCAGGGTGAACACGCCCAGCACGGCCATCGAGAGCCGGTAGTCGGGACTTCCCACCCGGCCCAGCACCAGGGTGAGCACGATCGAAGATACCGTGATGATGATGTTGGCCTTGGTGTCGGCCATCATCGAGAGCTGGACGTGGTGCTGCTGCATCAGCCGGAACAGGTGATCGACGCTGGGGCGCTCGACCACGCCGGTGAACGGGCTGGCCGGAGCGGAAGCTTCGGCGGAATGCGGGGATGAGCCTGTCGTGGGCATGGGACATTTTCCGTGAACCGTCGGATCATAGCGCCGAACGATCGTGCGGCGGATGAGCGATCCGGCCGCCGGAATGCGTATCGTCACGAACCCCGGAATGCGGAAAACGCCATGAACCTTGACCAATGGCTGGAGTACCAGCAGAGCCTCCACTCCCAGCCCATCGCGCTGGGACTGGATCGCGTGCGCGAGGTGGCGGGTCGTCTCGGCCTCGGCCGACCGGCGCGGCGCGTCATCACCGTGGCCGGCACCAACGGCAAGGGGTCGACCGTGGCCTTCATCGAGGCCATGGCGCGCAGCGCCGGTCATCGCGTCGGGGCGTACAGCTCGCCGCATCTGGTGAGCTACGGCGAACGCATCCGGATCGACGGAGTGGAGGCCGACGAAGCCGCGCTGATCGAAGCCTTCGAGGCGGTGGAGGCGGCGCGCGGAGAAACCGCGTTGACCTGGTTCGAGTTCGGCACGCTGGCGGCGCTGTGGCTGTTCGCGCGCGAACCGCTCGATCTGGCGGTGCTGGAGGTGGGGCTGGGCGGACGGCTGGACGCGGTGAACCTGGTGGATGCCGACGTTGCGGTCATCACCACGATCGCGCTCGACCACACCGAATACCTGGGTCCGGACCGGGAGACCATCGCGCGCGAGAAGGCCGGCGTGCTGCGCGCCGGAAAGCCGGCGGTGATCGCCGAGCTGGACCCGCCCGACAGCCTGCTGCGCGAAGCCGAGCGCATCGGTGCCCCGGTGCTGCGCGCCGGGCGCAACTACCGGTTCGAGGCGCGCGGTGAAGGCTGGGTTTTCGCGGACGAGCGCGGCGAGCTGGCGCTGCCGCTGCCCGGCCTGCGCGCGCCCGCGCAGCTGGCCAATGCCTCCGCCGCCATCGCCGCGCTGCGCGCCCTGCTGCCGGTGCTCGCGATCTCCGATGCCGCCATCGCCGATGGCGTGCGGTCGGCGCGGCTTGCCGGCCGCATGCAGGTGCTGCCCGGCCCGGTGGAAATCGTGCTGGACGTGGCGCACAACCCGCAGGCGGCACAGCAGCTTGCCGTCTGGCTCGGAGCGAACCGCCCGCGCGGCGCGAACCTTGCGGTGTTCGCGGCGCTGGCCGACAAGGACGTCGCCAACGAAGTGGCGGCACTGATGGCGCACATCGACCTCTGGTACCTCGCCGGGCTGGCCGACGTGGGCGGACGCGGCCAGCCGGTGGAACAGCTGTGGCAGAAGGTCGGTTCCCTGCTGTCGCGCTCGCTCGCCACCCGCCACGCCACCGTGGTCCAGGCGCTCGCCGCGGCGCGCAAGTCCGCACGGGCGGGCGACCGCATCGTCGTGTTCGGCTCCTTTCACACCGTGGGCGAGGCGCTGGCGGCGCTGGCGCCTGCGGCCTGAACCCCTGCGCAAGCGGAATCGGCACGCGGGCCGAGGCGGCGCGCGCCGGCCGCTATAATCCACTTCTTCATCCGATAGCCTCGCTGGAATGCCGACGTGAAACAACGACTCATCGGTGCCGCAGTGCTGGTCGCCCTGGCCGTGATCTTCCTGCCGATGCTGATCGGTGGCCCGGAGCCTGCGCCTGGCACCACCACGGTGCCGCTTGGCGTGCCCGAACGCGACAGCCGCAGCTTCGAGACCCGTGATCTCACCCTCGCTCCGCCGGCGGCTCCCGCACCTGCGCCCGTGCCGGGAGACGGCGTGGTTGCCGATGGATCCGAGAGCTATCCCATGGTCGATACCACCGGCGCTCCGGCGCGAGTGGATGCGGTGTCGGGAGAGACGGTGGGCAGCACGGCCGCGACACCGGCGCCGGCCGCCATTCCGGCACCAGCACCGGCACCAGCACCGACTCCAGCCGCTGCACCTCCGCCCCCGCCTGTGCAGACGCCGCCGCCTGCCGCCGCGACGGGCCGCTGGGCGGTCAATCTGGGCAGCTATGCCAATCTGGAGAACGCGGCGGCGCTCGTCACCCAGCTGCGCCAGCAGCGCCTGCCGGCCTACGGCGAATCGCTCACCCTCGACGGCAAGCCGGCGCAGCGCGTTCGCGTCGGGCCGTATGCCCAGCGATCGGAGGCCGAGTCGGCGCGGCTGACGGTGCTGAAGATCCGCTCCGATGTTCCCGGTGCGATCGTGTCGCTGGACGGCGAGGCCGACGCGCCGCGCGCCGCGCGACCTGCCGTGGCCGAGGGTTTCGCGGTGCAGATCGGCGCGTTCCGGGCCGAGGCCGACGCCAACGCGCTGCGCGATCGCGCGCGCGCGGCGGGTTTTTCCAGCTACGTCGAACGCATCGGCACGGCCAGCGGCACGCTCTGGCGCGTGCGTCTGGGGCCGGAGCTGCAGCGCGACCGCACCGAGAAGCTCAAATCCGATGCCAAGGCCCGGCTGGGCGTCGACGGCAACGTCGTTCCCCACCCCTGACCGCCCTGCGTGCTGACCTGGATCGACATCACGCTGCTGGTGATCCTCGGCCTGTCGGCCCTTGTCGGGCTGTGGCGCGGGCTGATCACCGAGGTGATGTCGCTGGCCGTCTGGGCCGGTGCCGGCTGGCTTGCCTTTGCCGCCGGGCCGGCGCTGGCCGCCCTGTTCGAGACGAAGATCGACTCGCCCACGGCGCGCTGGGCGCTGGGCTATGCCACCGTCTTCCTGGCGGCGCTGCTGGTCGGGGCGCTGCTGGTCTGGTTGGTGCAGCGGCTGGTCAAGAGCACCGGCCTGTCCGGCACCGACCGGCTGCTGGGGCTGGCCTTCGGGCTGGCACGCGGCGCCCTGATCGGCTGCCTGCTGGTGCTGCTGGCCGGTTTCACTCCCATGCCGCAGGAATCGGCCTGGCGCGCATCCTCGCTGCTGCCGGGCTTTTCCCGGGGCGCCGCGTGGATGGGCCGGTGGCTGCCCGAAGCGCTGGCCGGGCATCTGTCCTTCGAGCGCGCCGCGGCCCTGCTGCCCGCGCTGCCCGTTCCGGGCGAAAATGAGGCTTCCGGCACGGCGCCGGAGCCCGAGGCCGCGGCGCCTGCCGCCGCCGCCCCGCGGCCACGGCCGCCGCGGGATTCCTGACGAGGAACCAGAAACATGTGTGGAATCATCGGCATCGTGGGCACCGAACCGGTGGCCTCGGCCCTGTACGACGGACTGACCGTGCTGCAGCACCGCGGCCAGGATGCGGCCGGCATCGCGGTGATGGACGGCACCCGCATTCGCGTCCACAAGGGGCGCGGGCTGGTGCGCGACGTGTTCGACGAGGACCACATCCGCCTTCTGGGCGGGCGCATCGGCATCGGCCACTGCCGCTATCCGACCGCCGGTTCCGAAGGTTCCGAAGAGGCCCAGCCCTTCTACGTCAACTCGCCCTACGGCATCGCGCTCGGGCACAACGGCAACCTGGTCAACACCGAGGCGCTGCGCCGCGAGGTGTTCGAGCAGGATCGCCGCCACGTCAACACCCAGTCCGATTCGGAAGTGCTGCTCAACGTGCTGGCGCACGAGCTCGACCGCCACGAGACGCTCACGCCCGACGCCGCATTCGACGCCGTGGCCGGGGTGCACCGGCGCTGCCGCGGCGGCTATGCCATCGTCAGCGTGGTGCTGGGTCTGGGGCTGCTGGCGTTCCGCGATCCCAACGGCATCCGTCCGCTGGTGCTGGGCCGGCGCGAGAGCGCGGCGGGCGTGGAATACGCCGTGGCCTCCGAGAGCGTGGCGCTGGACCTCACCGGCTTCACCCGCCTGCGCGACCTCGCGCCGGGCGAGGCGGTCGTCATCACCGCGCAGGGCGAACTGCACGCGCGCGGCGTTTCGGAGAAGGCCGCGCACGCGCCCTGCATCTTCGAGTACGTCTACTTCGCCCGTCCCGACTCGATGATCGAGAACGTCTCGGTGCACAAGGCGCGGATGCGCATGGGCGTGAAGCTGGGCGAGAAGATCCTGCGGGTGCGCCCGGGTCACGACATCGACACCGTGATCCCGATTCCCGACTCGGCGCGCGATTCCGCGCTGGAGGTGGCCAACGTGCTGGGGGTGAAATACCGCGAGGGCTTCACCAAGAACCGCTACGTCGGACGCACCTTCATCATGCCCGGCCAGAGCGAGCGGGTGAAATCGGTGCGGCGCAAGCTCAATCCGATCCCGCTGGAGTTCCGCAACCGCGTGGTGCTGCTGGTGGACGACTCCATCGTGCGCGGCACCACCAGCCGGCAGATCGTGCAGATGGCGCGCGACGCGGGAGCGCGCAAGGTGTACCTGGCTTCGGCCGCGCCGGCGATCCGCCATCCCAACGTCTACGGCATCGACATGCCGGCCGCAAGCGAGCTGATCGCGCACGATCGCAGCGAGGTCGAGGTGCAGGAGGCGCTGGGCTGCGACTGGCTGGTCTATCAGGACCTGGCCGACCTGGAATGGGCGGTGGCCGAAGGCAACGATGCGCTGACCGGCTTCGATTCCTCGTGCTTCACCGGCCGCTACGTCACCGAGCTTCCGCCCGGCTACTTCGAACGCCTGAGCGAGCAGCGCAGCGAAGAAGGGCGGAAGAATCGCCGGCCCGCATGATCCCGGACGCGCCGCCCTGGCCGAGCTTGCAGCACGCCGCGGCGCACTGCTGGGCGCTGCGCGACCCGGCCGCCAAGGTGGCCGCCACGCGCGCCGTTTCCGCGGCGTATCGCGAGGGATCGCTGGCGCCGGCCTGCGAACCCCGATGGCCGACGCCTCCCGATGTGCGGGAAGTCGGACGACCAGAGCGCCCGCAGCGGGTGCCGCCGCGCATGCTGGCCGCGCGCGGGCTGGGCACGCCGGAAGGTCGCGCCGCCTTCCTGCACGCCATCGCCCACATCGAATTCAACGCGATCAACCTGGCCTGGGATGCGGTGCTGCGCTTTCCCGGGATGCCGCAGCGCTACTACGCGGACTGGGTTTCCTGCGCCGACGACGAGGCGCGCCACTTCGCGCTGCTCGCCGAACGGCTGGCTGATTTCGGCTGCGCCTACGGCGACTTCGACGCCCACGACGGGCTGTGGGAAATGGCCGAGAAGACCGCCGGCGACTGCCTCGACCGCATGGCACTGGTGCCGCGCGTGCTGGAAGCGCGCGGGCTGGACGTGACGCCGGCGATGATCGACAGGCTCACCCGGCTCGGCGATCCGGCCACGGTCGCCATCCTCGAAGTCATCCTGCGCGAAGAGATTGCGCACGTCGCCGCAGGTACGCGCTGGTTCCACCATCTTTGCGCGCAGCGCGGGCTGGTGCCGCAGCCGACCTTCCTCGCCCTGCTGGAGCGGCACGCCCGCGACGTGCTGCGCGGACCGTTCAACCGCGAGGCGCGCCGCCAGGCCGGATTCGACGATGCGGAAATGGACGCGCTGCTGCGCCTGGACGGCGGCGCGCCGGCGGCGTAGCGCCGCAGCCTACTCCGGGCAATCCAGCCAGAGGTTGAGCGCGGCAGCGATGTCGCGCCAGTCGAAGGCGGCGATGCCGGAGTCGTCGTTCACGACGTACAGCGCGCCGTAGGGAAAGCGCGGACTTGCGCCCGGGTGCAGGACGATGCCGTCGGTGTTGCTCACCGTCTCGCCCCGGAAGCTGCCGAGGTGCGCCAGGGTGGCGCGGTCGAAGACGTGGAAGCGGTTGTCCTCGCGACTCTGGTCGGCCGCGATCCAGTAGCCGTTGCCGCTCTGGCATTCGTAGAGCGCGATGCCTTCCGGTTCGCCGAGGAACAGACCCTCGCCCAGCCGCTCGCCGGAAAACTTCCCGTCAAGGCGATAGATCAGCGGTCCGTGCCTGCGGTGATCGGGGTGTTCCTCGGCGATGACCAGACGGTCGTAGACGGCATCGCCGGAGATGGATTCCACCCAGCGCAGGGCGCTTTCGGGCGCGGTCTCGCCAAAGGCATCCAGTTCGAAGCCGCGGACCGGTTCCTCGTCCAGCCGCACGCGGAATCGCTTGATGCGCCGATCCGGGCTGGCCCGAGCGGGCACGGCGGCATCGAGCGGGTAGCTGTCGGTCACGAAGACTTCGACCTCGTCGGGCGCGGTTTCGTGGACCCAGAGGCCGTAAGGCGTCTGCAGCGCGCCTTCCCCGAACTGCCCGAGCGCGTTGAACTGCGGCAGCCCGAAGACGCGGACCCGCGCCGCGTCGCGTTCGACCACGAACAGCCAGTCGCCGAAGGTGGCCAGACCGTTGGGATAGGACAGGCCGCCGCGCTCCCCCGCTTCCTGCAGCAGGTGGCCGTTCTCGCCGTCGAACACCAGCAGCACGCCGCCGTGCTTGCCGCTGGCGATGACGCGGGTCTCTCCCTCGGGGCTGAGCCAGGTGGCGAGCGAGTCCACCTCCACGTCGGGAACCGGCGCGCTGACGAAGGCTTCGCTGATCTGCGTGGTCGCCAGCCCGTCGCCGGCAGGCGCGGGCGGTACGACCGGGCGCGGCGGCGCACCTGTGCAGGCGGCAAGGAGTGCGATGGTGCAGGCAAGAAGGCTGCGATGGAACCGGGCGAAGGCACCAGGCCGGGCTGAAGACACGTCGGGAGTTCCTCCTGTGGAGAGCTGGCGCATGGATCCAAGCACCAACGCCCCGCCAGACCACTATAGCCAGCGGGCGCGGCATGGCAAAGTGTGGCTCGGCAGCGGAACGGAAGGATCGCGATGGTCGGGACGGACGAAGACGACAGGAAGCAGGCGCGGGCCGGGGACGGGACGGTCCAGCCCGTGCCCCACGATCACGATCACGATCACGATCACGCCCCGTCCGTCACTGCGGACAACCGCCGCATCGTGCTGTTCGCGCTGGCGATCACGGCGCTGTTCATGGGCGTGGAGGTCGCCGGCGGCCTGGTTTCCGGTTCGCTCGCGCTGATCGCCGACGCCGGACACATGCTCACCGACGTGGCGGCGCTGGCGCTGGCCTGGGCGGGTTTCCACTTCGGGCGGCGCGGTGCGAATGCGCGCAAGACCTTCGGCTACCTGCGGCTGGAGGTGCTGGCCGGCTTCCTCAATGCGGTGGCGCTGTTCGTGCTGGTGCTGTGGATCGGCGGGGAGGCGATCGGCCGCCTGCGCGATCCGGCGCCGGTGCTGGCCGGGCCGATGCTGGCGGTGGCCTGTGCCGGGTTGGTGGTGAATGTCGCGGTGTTTTTCCTCCTGCGCCGGGCCGACACCGGCCACGTCAACATCCAGGGCGCGATGCTGCACGTGCTGGGCGATCTGCTGGGTTCGGTGGCGGCGATCGTGGCGGCGCTGGCCATCCATTTCACCGGCTGGACCCCGATCGACCCGCTGCTTTCGGTGCTGATCCTCGGGCTGATCCTGCGCAGCGCCTGGCGGCTCCTCGGAGGCACCCTGCACATCCTGCTGGAAGGCGCGCCGCCGGACCTCGACATCGCGCGCCTGTCGCGCGATCTGGTCGCAAGCGTTGACGGGCTGGCCGCCGTCGAGCACGTGCACGTCTGGTCGATCACCTCGGGCCGCAGCTCGGCCACGCTCGAAGCGCGGCTGGTGCCGGGCGGCGATCCGCGCGCGGTGACGGCCGCCATCAAGCGCCGGCTGGCCGAAACCTGGGGCATCGGGCACAGCACGGTGGAGGTGGTCTGGGACGAGGCGAGCGACTGTGCGCTGGAATCGTCGCCGCCGCGGGAGCACTGACGCCGCCGCCTGCGGGCGCTGCATTCCGGGCAGCGCCGGGCTTGCCGGGCGCCGCCTTGTCCTGCGCGCCGACCGGACCCATCATCGGCCGATAGCGGAGAATTCCGTCCGCACCAGCGGGGAGCAGCCATGAAGAAGGTGATCGCGGTCCACGACGCCCCGCCCATGCACTGGGTCGGCGACGGCTTTCCGGTGCGTTCGATGTTCGACTACGGTGGACTGGGGCGCGAGGCGCTGAGCCCGTTCCTCCTGCTCGATCATGCCGGCCCCATGCACTTTCCACCGGCACCGCGCCCGCGCGGCGTGGGCTGGCACCCGCACCGTGGTTTCGAAACCGTCACCATCGTCTACCAGGGCGAAGTGGAGCACCGCGACTCCACCGGCGCGGGCGGCGTGATCGGGCCGGGCGACGTGCAGTGGATGACCGCGGCCGGCGGCATCCTGCACGAGGAATTCCACTCGCACGCCTTCACCCGCAGCGGCGGCACGGTGGAAATGGCGCAGCTGTGGGTGAACCTGCCGGCGCGCCACAAGCGCGACCCGGCCGGTTACCAGAGCCTTTCCGCGGCGCAGATTCCTGTTGTGGAACTGCCCGGGGGCGCCGGCGCGGTGCGCGTGATCGCGGGCGAGCTGGACGGCCACGCCGGGCCCGCGCGCACCTTCAGCCCGATGGATGTCTGGGACCTGCGCCTCACCGCCGGCGGCAGCGCGCGGCTTGCCACCCCGCCGGGGCACACGCTGGCGCTCGCCGTGCTGCGCGGCACGGTGCAGGTGAGCGATGCCGCCATCGCGCGCGCCTCGCAGCTGGTGGTGCTGTCGCGCGAGGGCGAGGGCGTGCGGATCGAGGCCAACGGCGAGGCCGTGGTGCTGTGGCTGGCGGGGGCGCCGCTGGGCGAGCCGGTCGCAGGCTACGGCCCGTTCGTGATGAACACCCAGGAGGAAATCCGCCAGGCCATCGAGGACTTCCGCGCCGGCCGGTTCGGCCGGATGCCGGACTGAGGCGCGGTGCCGATGCGGGGCAAGAAGGCCTGCTGCGGCGATTGAGCGGAAGCGTCGCCGGCCTTCAGACCATCAGCATCAGCGCCACGCCCGAGAGCGTCAGGCTCACGCCGATCGCACCGGCCCGACCCAGCGGCTCGCGCAGCCACCACCAGGCCAGCAGCACGATGAAGACCGACGAGGTCTCGTTCAGGATCGCGGCGATCGAAGCGGGCGCGTACTTGTAGCCGGCCAGCCACAGCACCATCGACAGGCACTGGCCCACGAACGCGGCGGTGGCCATGAGCTTCCAGTCGATGCGGCGTCCGCGCGGAGAAAGCAGCCGCCACTGTCCGCGCAGCGCGGCGATCACGACCAGCCCCGCGAGCGCGCCCACCAGCCTCAGAAGAGTGACCCAGCCCAGCGGCTGGGTTTCCAGCACCGGCTTGATCATCACGATGGCGACCGCCATCAGGCTGATGGCCGTCACCCCGAGAGCAACCGCCGCCGCGTGCGACTGCAGCCGGGGACTGGTCGGTTCCGGTGCCGGTTCCGGCGGCGGCACGGGTTCACCCACCACCATCGGCGCGGGCGCAGGGCGGTATGCGACCACCGCAACGCCGGCCATGACCAGCAGGAAGCCGAGGATCTGCCACAGCCCCAGGCGCTCGCCGAGGAACAGCACCGACAGCACGATGACCAGCGGGCTGTAGGCGTTGCCGATGACGCCCATGCGCCCGGCGCCCAGCCGCGCCAGAGCGACGAAGTAGATCGTGTCCGCTGCCGCGATGCCGAGGAAACCGCTGCCCAGGGTGATGAGGAGGTCGCGCGTTCCCAGCGTCGGAAGCTGGCTGCCATGAAGCAGGAACGGCAGCGGCAGCAGCATCAGCAGCACCAGCGCGTTCTTGATGAAGTTGAGCGTCAGCGCCGGCAGTCCGTCGACCAGCTTGCGGTAAAGGATCACGCCGACGGCCCAGGCCGCCGCGCTCAACAGGGAGAAGGCTTCGCCCGGACCGATATGCATCCGGCCATTATCGGGCCGACGGGCCGGCAGGTGCGCGACTGCGTGCGCATTGATGGGCATCAATGCGCCACGGCAATTCGAAATGCCCGGAAAATTCACGCAAGGTTGCCTTGCCGTGTCCATACTGCGCGCCCGGCGCGGCCATTGCGCCCGCGCGTGCCCTAGCCCCATGACCCATCATCCCTACGCCGAGCGCGTGCGCTTCGTGGTCGAACTGGCCACGCGCCTGCACATCTACGGAACCACGGCGCAGCGCCTGGAAGGCGCGCTCAGCGGCGTGGCGGCGCGCCTCGGGCTGCGTTGCGCGCCCTGGGCCAATCCCACCGGGCTGATCCTTTCCCTTTCCGATGCCAGCCAGCCCGATACCTTTTCCAATACCACGCAGGTGATCCGGCTGGCGCCTGGTGACGTGGACCTGCGCAAACTCTGCGAAACCGACGCCATCGCCGAACGGGCGCTGCGCGGGGAAATGGACGTGTCCTCGGCGGTGAACGCGCTGCACGCGCTGGACCGCCCCGCCTCGCGCGCCGAGCGCATTGCCTTTCCGGTCAGTTTCGGCGTGGTGTCCGCGGCGGTGGCCACCCTGCTGCGCGCCGGGGTCGCCGATCTGCTGGTGGCCGGCGGCATCGGGCTCCTGATCGGCCTGGCTTTCCAGTTCGGTGCCGCGCGCCCGCGCCTGAGCGAGGCGATGGAGCTGCTGGCCGGGATGTTCGCCACCCTGCTGGCGGCATTCATTGCAACCTTCATCGTGCCGCTTTCGCTCAAGACCGTCATCGTCGCTTCGCTGATCGTGCTGCTGCCGGGCCTGTCTCTCACCAATGCCGTATCCGAACTGACCAGCCAGCAGCTGGTGGCCGGAACCGCGCGCTTCGCCGGAGCAATCACCAGCCTGTTGAAACTCGCGTTCGGCAGCATGGTGGCCTCGCAAGTGGCGCTGCTCATGGGCTGGACGCCCATGCCCTATCACGGCGTGGTTCGCGTGCCCGACTGGGCCGAGTGGCCGGCGCTGCTGGCGGCGGCGTGGGCTTTCGCGGTGCTTTTCAAGGCCGCGCGGCGGGATTATCTGCTGGTGATGCTGGCAGCGATCACGGGGTATCTGGTCACCCGTCTTGGCGGTCTCTGGCTTCCGGGCAGCGCGCCGGTATTCGTGGCGAGCGTGGTGATCACCGTGCTGGGCAATCTCTATGCGCGCCGGATGAATCGACCGGGCGCGCTGATCCGGGTACCCGGAGTGATCCTGATGGTGCCCGGGAGCGTAGGATTCCGCGGCCTGAGTTCGATATTCGAGCAGCAGGTTGCGCTGGGGCTGGATACCGCCGTGCAGCTTGCCACCATCCTGGTGGCGCTGGTGGGCGGGATGCTGATCGGCAATGCGCTGGCACCGGCACGGCGCAATCTCTGAGCCGGATCAAGGCGCGCCCCGGAGTTCCCGGTGTCCGCGCTGCTGCGGCAACGAAAAACCCCCGCGCCTGGCGGGGGTTTTCGGTTTTCCGCGATCGGGAATCTCAGCCTGCGGCCGGTATCAGCAGTTCCTCGCGGGTCTTGCCGGAATCGATCAGCGCGTTGAACCAGAGCGGCGCCTTGCCGCGGCCGGTCCAGGTCTGCTTGTGATCGGCGGGGTTGCGGTATTTCGGTGCCACCTTGCGGCCCGCCGCCGACTTTGCCGCCTTGCGGCGCGTCGACTTTGCCGCTGCCGGAGCGGCCGCCGGTGCGCTGCCGCCGAACAGCTCGGAAATGGAGTATCCATCGGCGCGTGCCAGACGCGTCAGTTTGCTGCGGACCTGGGCGATGGGGGCGCGCTTCTTCTTGCGCTTGTGCTCGCGCGTGGCTTCCGCAATGAGCTTCTGCAGCGCCTTGGGCGTCATGGTGGAGAAATCAATGCTCATGGAATTCCTCGTTGATGGAGCGTGGGGGTGGGCTTGGGCTCCCACCGGCATTATTGCCAAGACATGGGATATCGCGAGGTTAATGCTGCCCAATAGCACTGGCAAGTGCCGGCTGTCGTGGTTGGTGCGCTTTGCGGCAGTTTCCGGATGCCGGGGAGTTTCATCCGTGACCGGTTCGGCGCAAAATTCCCTTCCCGCTTGCCGCGCCGGGTGATGCGCGCTAGCGTGCCGCTTGGCCGGAGCCTGTGCGGCGGATGACGGAATCGGGAGTGCTGGAAATGGGGCTGCTGGATGAACTGGAAAAGGAGGCGGCGCGCCTCCAGAAGGACGGTGACGATGACGCCGCCCAGCGCGAGCGCCTCGCAGCGTGGGAAGAGCGGCTCAAGCCGGCGGTGGAGCGATTCGGCGAATACCTGACGCGTTTGGCGAGCACCCTGACCGCCGCGCGCCGCCGCATCCGTCTGGTCTATCCGATCGCCGGCTACGGCGACGCCGTGGCTTTCGGCGAGGCGCCGTTCGAATGCCGCGTGACGCCGGCCACCACGCAGGTGGAATTCGAATTCACCTTTGCCGCACAGGTGTCGCCCGAGGAAAGCACGCTGGTCGTGGCGGAAACGCCGGGCAAGGTGCGTCTGGTGAATGGCCTGCTGCAGAACCACCGCCTCTCCGGCCTGCACGACGTGACCAAGAACGCCAACGGCGACGTGGTGTCGGGGCGATTCCAGGCGCGCGGCCGGGTGCCGGTGCGCGTGCACGGCATCGCCACGCTGGATTCGGCCCAGCTCAAACTCACGATCACCAACGTCGAGGCCTTCGGCACCCTGCAGCGCAGTTTTACCGCGGAGGCGCTGACCGAGGAAACCTTCGACGCGCTGGGGCGCTATCTGCTGCGCGAAAACCCGCATTTCGGGCGGGAAAAGGTCGGCGCCGACGTGCGCCGCCAGCTCCAGAGCCAGGTGCAGCGCGACCAGATCCGGCGCGAATGGGAGGCCAAGCTGGCCGTGCAGCTGCAGGAAGATGAAAAGGAAGTGGTTTCGCTGATGGCGGCCAGCGCCTCGCCGGCCGCCTTCGTGCGCCGCGTGGGCGGCGCGGTTTCCCGCTTGTTCCAGCGCGGCGGGCGCTGAGCGCGCCGCCGCAGTCAGGCCGCGGCGAGGCGCGCGAGCAGCGCCGAGTGGTCGAGGGTTTCGCTTTCGGCGGCAGTGCGCGCGCGATATTCGAAGGTGCCGGCGGCAAGACCGCGTTCGGACACCACGATGCGGTGCGGAATCCCGATCAGCTCCATGTCGGCGAACATCGGGCCGGGGCGCAGGCCGCGGTCGTCGAGCACCGCGTCGAGGCCGGCGCGCTGGAGCTGGCGATACAGCGCCTCGGCGGCCTCGGCCACGGCGCTGTCCTTCTTCGGATTGATGACGCACACCGCGACCTTCCACGGTGCCATCGGCTCGGGCCAGCGGATGCCGGCCTCGTCGTGGTTCTGCTCGATCGCGGCAGCCACGATGCGCGAGACGCCGATGCCGTAGCAGCCCATCCACATCGTCTGCGCCTTGCCGGCCTCGTTGAGCACGGTGCAGCCCAGCGCCTCGGCGTATTTCTGGCCGAGCTGGAAGACGTGTCCGACCTCGATGCCGCGCGCGATGCCCAGCGTGCCCTGGCCGTCGGGTGAGGGGTCGCCCTCGACCACGTTGCGCAGGTCGGCGACGTGCGCGGGTTCGGGCAGGTCGCGGCCCCAGTTGACGCCGGCCAGGTGGTATCCGGCGCGGTTGGCGCCGATCACGAAATCGGCCATCGCCGCGACGGTGCGGTCGGCGATCACGGTGATCGGCTTCTTCGGATTGCGCGGGCCGAGAAAACCCGGTTCGCTGCCGAGGTATTCGGCGATTTCCGCCTCGGTGGCGAAACGGCTTTCGCCCAGCCCGGGTGCCTTGGAGAGTTTGACTTCGTTGACGCTGTGATCGCCGCGCACCAGCGCCAGCACGAAGCCCTCGGGCGTCATCAGCGCAATCGATTTCACCGTGCGCGAAAGTTCGATGCCCAGGAGCGCGGCCACTTCCTCGCAGGTTTTCTGGGTCGGCGTCTCGACCTCGTGCAGGTTTTGCGCCGGCGCGGCGCGCGGCGCGGCGGGCGCCAGCGCTTCGGCCGCTTCCAGATTGGCGGCGTAGCCGGAGGCGTTGGAGAAGGCGATGGCGTCCTCGCCCGAATCGGCCAGCACGTGGAACTCCTGCGAGGCGTCGCCGCCGATCGCGCCCGAATCGGCCTTCACCGCGCGGAATTTCAGGCCCAGGCGGGAGAATATGCGGGTGTAGGCCGCGTGCATGGCCTGGTAGCCGCGCTCCAGGCATTCGGGCGACAGGTGGAAGGAGTAGGCGTCCTTCATCAGGAATTCGCGCGCCCGCATCACCCCGAAGCGCGGCCGGATCTCGTCGCGGAACTTGGTCTGGATCTGGTAGAAGTTGATCGGAAGCTGCTTGTAGGACTGCAGCTCGTTGCGCGCGAAATCGGTGACGACTTCCTCGTGCGTGGGGCCGTAGCAGTATTCGGCGTCCTTGCGGTCGCGGATCTTGAGCAGCTGGCCGCCGAATTTCGCCCAGCGCCCGGTTTCCTCCCACAGCTCGCGCGGCTGGATCGAGGGCATCAGCATCTCTATCGCGCCGGCGCGGTTCATTTCCTCGCGCACCACGGCTTCCACGCGCCGCAATACGCGCAGGCCCAGCGGGCTCCAGGTGTAGATGCCGGCCGCCAGCTTGCGGATCATGCCGGTGCGCAGCATGAGCTGGTGGCTGACGATCTCGGCGTCGGCGGGCGTTTCGCGGGTGGTGCTGAGGTGAAATTGCGACAGGCGCATGGTCGGGTTCCGACGATGAAGGCAAACGCCGGATTGTAGCGTGACGCCGCGATTTGCGCCGCGCCGTCCGCTCAGCGCGTGGCGCCGGGCGGCGGCAGGGTGCTGGGAACGACGTTGCGGCGCGGGTCGATGCGGACCGTCTCGTAAGGCCGGTCGGCGGGCGGGGTGTCGGTCAGGTGCACACGGCCCTGCGCGTCGCGCCAGCGGTAGACCGCTGGCGCGTAATCCCGCGAGTGCGGGTTGTCGCGCCGCCATTCCGTCGGCAGCCGCTCCGGCTGGTAGCGCCACACCCACGCACCGGCGGCGGCCAGCAGCGCCAGCAGCACGAGTGCGCCGATCAGCGCGTTGCGCATGGCGTCGGGGCGGTTCGGCGCCGCATCAGGGGGTGTCGCAGTCGCTGGCGATGATGCGCTCGCTGCGGTCGGCGTGTTCCAGGCGCTCTTCCTCGGTCAGCGCGCGCGGTTTGCCGTTTTCCTCGATGCTCACCTCCAGACTGGAGTGCAGCGCGGCGAGGTTGGCGCGCGCCGCCTTGCAGCGTTCGGCGCGCTCCTGCGCCGGGGTTTTCTTGGCGCTGCTGTCTGCTGCCGCGGCGTCGGTCGATGCCTCGTCCTTGGCTTGCGCCTCGGCGCTGGCGCCGCCGGTGCGGACGTTGACGCGTTCGTACTTGCCGCTGGCAGGCGGCGTGTCGGTGTAGTGGGCGATGCCTTTCTCGTCGGTCCAGCGATAGACCTCGCCCCCGGCTGTGGCGTCGAGCGTGGCGCCGGCGAGGGCCAGAGTGGCGAACAGCAGGGTGATGCGCATGTGGTGGCTCCTGTGGCTGGCGGATTCCCTGCGCGCAGTTTGCACCAAAGACGCGTGCAACGCCGCATGGCCGCGGCGTCGGAGGCACGCGCTACACTGGAGCCGGAATAGCGCAGGAAGCCCCATGGACAATCCGTCCCCCACCGCCAAGCCGCGCCCGCGCGGCATCTATCTGCTGCCGAATCTTTTCACTTCCGGCGCCCTGTTCGCGGGCTTTTACGCGATCATCGCCGCGTCCCAGGCGCGGTTTTCCGACGCCTGCATCGCGGTTTTCATCGCGGCGGTGCTCGATGGGCTGGATGGGCGGGTCGCGCGGCTCACCGGCACCCAGAGCGACTTCGGCGTGCAGTACGACTCGCTTTCGGATCTGATCAGCTTCGGCATGGCGCCGGCGCTGGTGATGTACCACTGGGCGCTGTCCGAACTGCGTTTCGACGGCACCACCGCCGGCAAGATCGGCTGGTCGGCGGCCTTCCTCTACGCCGCCTGTGCCGCGCTGCGGCTGGCGCGCTTCAACACCCAGGTGGGCGTGGTCGACAAGCGCTGGTTCATCGGCCTGGCCAGTCCGGCGGCGGCGGCGGTGATGATGTCCTTCATCTGGACGCTGGACAGCCACCTGAACCTGAGCGGCGGCCAGGTGCGCTGGATCGCGCTCGGCATCACCGTGACCACGGGCCTGCTCATGGTGAGCCGGATCCGCTACTTCAGCTTCAAGAGTCTGCCCTTCGGCGGGAGGGTGCCGTTCGTGACGGTGCTGCTGGCGCTGGGGCTGCTCGTGCTTCTGGCCATCGATACCGCGCGCGTGCTCTTCGTCGCCTCGACGGTCTACCTGCTGTCGGGGCCGCTGGCCTGGGTCTGGGGACGCCTGCGGCGCGAGCGGCGACCGCCGGCGGCGGCCGGATGATCCTGGCTGCGGGCGCGCCGGCGGTCGCCTCTGCGCCGCAGGGGCTGCTGGCCTTTCTGGCCGAGGTCAGCCAGCAGCTCGCGGTTTCGGTGGACCTTTCGCGCACCCTGCGCGATTCGGCGGACTTCGTGGCGCGCTACCTCGATGCCGAGGCGGTCAGCGTGTTCCTGGTCTCCGAGGATGGCCTCACGCTGGAATGCCGCGCCTGCCAGGGGCCGGTGGACATCCTCGGCCTGCGCGTCCCTCTCGGGCAGGGCATCGTCGGGCGAACGGTGGCGCAGAATCGCCCGCAGATGGTGCGCGATGCCTATCGCGACCCGGATTTCGCCACCCAGGTCGATGCGGAAACCGGCTTTCGCACCCGCAGCGTGCTGTGCGCGCCGCTGGTCACGGCGCAGGGCGTGATCGGTGCGATCGAGGCCATCAACAAACGCGACGACGGGCTGTTCGAAGCCTCGGATCTGGACGCCCTGCGGCTGCTGGCCGCGCCGATGGCGCTGGCGCTCAATACCGCGCGCATGGCTGCCGAACTGGTGCAGCAGCAGCGCATCCGGCGCGAATTGGGCATGGCGCGGCGGCTGCAGCGATCGCTGCTGCCGCGACGGCGGCGCGGCAGCTATCCGCTGCGCGCGCTGAACCTCGCCGCGCAGGAAATTTCCGGCGATTTCTACGATTTCTTCGATCTGCCGGACGGGCGCATCGCCTTCACCGTGGGCGACGTGGCGGGCAAGGGGCTGGATGCGTCTTTTCTGATGGTGCGCTGCGCCAGCCTGCTGCGCTGGGCCGGCAAGGAGGGACTGCGCCCGTCCGACTGGCTGGCGCGGGTCAACGACGAGCTGGGCGAAGCCATCGCGCCGGGCATGTTCGTCTGCGCCGCCGCCGGACACTACGATCCGGCCACGCGCGAGGTGGTCTGGGCCAACGCCGGCTTTCCGCCGCTGCTGCGGGTGGCGCGCGATGGCGCCGTGGAGCAGTTCGATGCCGAAGGGCCGCCGCTGGGCATCCTGCGCCGCATGGCCTTTCCCGAGCAGCGCACGCGGCTGGACGAGGCCAGTCTGTATCTCTATTCGGATGGCGTCACCGACGTGCGAGGAGGCGACGGCGAACCGCTCGGCGTGGATCGCGTCCGCGCGCTCGTGCAGGAACTGGAGTCGCGCGCCCCGGAGGCGCGGCTGCGCGCCCTGGCGAGGCGCCTGCGCAACCTGCGCGTGACCGATGACATCACCCTGATGCTGATTTCCGGAGACACGCCACGTTCCGATACGCTGCTGCTGGATCGCAGCTTTCCGGCGCGCCCGGGCGAAATGGCCGCGGTGCGCCATGCGCTGGCCTCCGCGCTGGCGAGCGCCGGCGTCGATGCCGCACGGCGGCAGGCGCTGGTGCTGGCGGTGGACGAGGCCTGCACCAACGTCATCCGCCACGGCCACGGTGGAGGCAGCGACGCGCTGATCCAGCTGCGGCTGCTGCGTGAGGGAGATGTCCTGGTGTTCGAACTGCTCGACAATGCGCCCTGCGTCGAGGCGGGTTCCCTGCAGCCGCGCGATCTGTCCGATTGCCGGCCGGGCGGGCTGGGGCTGAACCTCATCGACAGCCTGATGGACGAATGGTCGCTGGAGCCGCGCGAGGGGCGCTGCGGCAACCGCCTGCGGATGGTCAAACGGCTGGGTGCGGAGGAGTCGCGATGAGCCGGTGCGATACGCGGATCGAGGATGACTGCGCCGTGGTGGCGCTCGGCGGCGAGGTGGACCTTTCCTGGTCGGCGCAGGTGCGGCGCGAGGTGCTCGGCGCGCTCGATCGCGCACCGCGCGTGGCGGTCGACCTGGGGGCGGTCAGCTACATCGATTCCTCCGGCATCGCGGCGCTGGTGGAGGGGTTCCAGGCCGCGCGCGGCCGCGGCGTGACCTTCGAGCTGGTGAATCCCAGTGCGCCAGTGCTCGCCGTGCTCAGGCTCGCGCGACTGGACCGGGTGTTCGCGATCCGCACGGATGCGGCCGGCTGAGTCGTGGACGCGATCCTTTCCGGCTTCGAGCGCCTCGGGCGGCGGGTGGTCGCGGCGGTGGGCGAGCTGGGCTACGCCGCCAGCCTGCTGATCGAGTCGTTCTGGTATCTGGCCTTCGGCTGGCGCGTCGGGCAGCGGGTCCGGCTGCGCATGGTGTTCGAGCAGATGCGCCAGATCGGCGTGGACGCCATCCCCATCGTCTGCCTGCTGGCGATGACGGTGGGCGTGATGCTGGGCATCCAGTTCATCGCCGCGCTTTCCGAGTTCGGTGCGCAGAGCCAGGTGGTGGTGGCTTCCACCAAGTCGATCACGCGCGAGTTCGGCGCGCTCATCACCGGCATCGTGGTGGCCGGACGCAGCGGCTCGGCGCTGGCGGCGCGCCTGGGGTCGATGGTGGTGTCGCAGGAGGTGGACGCGCTCGCGGTGATCGGCGTGGACCCGGTGCGCTATCTGGTCGCCCCGGCGCTGGTCGCCATGCTGCTGATGCTGCCGGTGCTGACCCTCTTTGCCGACGCCGTCGCGATCCTCGGCGCCGGCCTGTATTCGCTGGGTCCGCTGGACCTGAGTCTGTCCGCCTACCTCGCCCAGACCCTCGACCTCATGACCCCGCGCGACCTGTGGGAAGGGCTGGCCAAGAGCGTGGTGTTCGGCGCCCTGATCGCGCTCATCGGCACCAGCGTTGGGTTTTCGGTCAATGGTGGAGCCGAAGGCGTGGGCCGCGCCACCACCCGCGCCGTGGTGCTTTCGATCAGCGCGCTGGTGCTGGCGGACATGCTGTTTTCGTTTTTCCTGAATCGGTGAGGGCGAGAATGGGGAATCGGGAATCGGGAATGGATGAGGTTCGCGAGACTCTTCGTGCACATGGGGTGCCGGGTGTGCCCGCTGTTTGCGTGATCCGATCCGATGGATGCGCGCCATGACGATTCCCGATTCCCCGTTCCCGATTCCCGCCTCCGCAGACCACGTCATCGACGTGCGCGGGCTGGACGCCTGGTACGGGCGCAGGCAGGTGCTGCACGGGGTGGATTTTTCCGTGGCGCCGGGCGAAATCAGGGTGGTGATGGGTGGCTCGGGTTCAGGCAAGAGCACGCTGCTGCGGCATCTGATCGGCCTGCAGAAACCGCGTGCCGGCACGGTGAACCTGCTGGGCACCGATCTGGCCCGCGCCAGCGCGCGCGAACTTCTGGCGCTGCGGCGCAGGATCGGGGTGAGTTTCCAGGGCGGGGCGCTGTTCACCTCGATGACGGTGGGCGAGAACGTCGCGCTGCCGCTGCGCGAACACACCGAACTGGATGAAAACACCATCCGCATCATGAGCCGCCTCAAGCTGGAGGTGGTCAATCTGGGCGGCTTCCAGGACCTCATGCCCAGCCAGCTTTCCGGCGGCATGGTCAAGCGTGCGGCGCTGGCGCGCGCCATCGTGATGGACCCGCGCCTGATGTTCTTCGACGAGCCTTCGGCCGGACTGGATCCGGTGGTGTCGGCCGAGCTGGACGAACTCATCCTGCAGCTGCGCGACGCCATGCGCATGACCATCGTGGTGGTCACCCACGAACTCGAATCGGCCTTCAAGATTGCCGATACCATTACCGTGCTCGACCAGGGACGGGTGCTGATGACCGGCACCGTGGATCAGGTGCGGGCCTGCGACAACGAGCGCATCCAGGATCTGCTCAACCGCCGCCCGCGCGAGGTGGAGGTGGACGTCGACGCCTACCTGCGCCGACTGACCGAGGATGAGGCATGATGGCGCGCTTTGCGGTGCCGGGCGGGAAGACTCGATGAGGCGCGATGCCGTCAACTACACGCTGGTGGGGCTGGCCGTGGTGGTGGCCTTCGGTCTGCTGTTTTTCACCCTGCTGGCGATCACCGGCAGCCGCGGTGCCAGCACGCGCTACCTTGCCCGTTTCGATGACGTGACCGGCCTGCGCCCGGGCGCGCCGGTACTCTATCAGGGCTACCGCATCGGGCAGGTGGCCGACATTGTGCCCGAGCGCGATGCGGCGCTGCGCTACCGGGTCGAGCTGGCGCTGCGCAGCGACTGGCCGATTCCCGACGACAGCCTGGCCCAGCTCCAGGCCAGCGGACTGCTGGCCGACGTGCGCATCGCCATCCGCGGCGGGCAAAGCGCCACGATGCTTGCGGCGGGGGGCGAGCTGGCCAGCGCCGGCGGGGGCGACGTGTTCGCCGCCATGAACGAGCTGGCCGACGAACTCACCCTGCTGACCCGCGACCGGGTGCGCCCGCTGGTGGAAACCCTCGCCACCCGCGTGGATTCGATCGCCGGGTCCATCGACACCGGCCTGCCGCCGCTGGTGGCGGAAAGCCGCGCCCTGCTGGCGCGCCTGAACCAGGCCGCCGATCAGGTCAACGCGCTGGTCGGCGAGGACAACCGGCAGGCCATCGGCGGCACGCTCGCCGACCTGCGCAGCCTCGCCGCCGACCTGCGCGAAACCCACGCCCAGACCCGCGAACTGGTCATCGGGCTCAACGCGGTGCTGGCGGAGAACCGGCCGGAAATCCGCCAGGTGGTGACGGACCTGGAGCGCGTCGTGGGCACCCTGGCGCAGCGCATGGACACGGTGGCCCATCACCTGGATTCCTCCAGCCGCAACTTCGACGAGTTCGCGCGCGAGATCCGCCGCAATCCCAATCGCCTGCTGTTCAGCCCCAAGGCCGACGAGGTGGAGGAAAAATGAACCGCAGACGACTTGCGGCCCTGCTTCTGCCGGCCGCGCTGCTGGCCGGCTGCGCCAGCGTGCCAAGCGCCCCGGAAACGACCTGGTTCCGACTGCCCGAGCCGGTCGCAGGAGATCGCATGCAAACCCCGGCGGTCGAACTGCCGATCGTGGTGGAAACCTTTCTCGCCGACGGGCTGTATTCCGACCAGTCGCTGATCTACACGCTCGACGCCGAGGCCGACCGGCTGCGCACCTATCACTACCAGCTCTGGATCGATCCGCCGGCGCGCCTGCTGCAGCGCCGCCTGATCGCCGCCCTGCGCGCTTCGGGCGTGTCGCCGGTGGTGACCGATCGACTGCCGACCCGGCTGGAAACCCTGCGGGTGCAGGGCCGCATCGCGCGGCTGGACCGGGTGCGCACCGAGCGCGGCTGGGAGGTGGCGGTCAGCCTGGTGCTGCGCGCCGAGCCTTCCAGCGGCGGCCGGCCCTGGGTGATCGGCGAATACCACCGCCAGCTCCCGGCGCCCGGCGACCGGGTGGCCGATTCGGTACGCGCCTACGGCCAGGCGCTGGACCAGATCCACGCCGACTTCATCGCCGACCTTGCCGGGCACGCGCGCCGCGCGGCGGCCGGCGACGATGCCCTGCAGATGCGCTGAGTCGGAGCCTGACGTGACCGATCCGACCCGCGCGATGACGCCCGTCCGCCGCTTCGGTGCCGCCCAGCGCGCGCGGCTCGATGCGCTGGGGCTGGTGCCCATGGTTCGGCGCGGTGCCGCCGTGCTCGAGGACGAGGCGCGGAAGGGCGAATCACGGCCTTGCGATGCACGGATCGCAGTGGCATCGCGAGGGCAGCCTGCGGCACCGCGCCCGCCCGATGCCGCGGCGATCGTCCGGCTGCGCATCGCCGGCTGCGGCGCGCGTGCGCCGGAGGGGCGGGATGCGGCGCTGGTGGCCGACCTGCTCGCCAGCCTCGGGCTCGACCCGGCGCAGGTGCGCTGGGAAGAAACCGCCGCTGCGGCGGGCGAATTGCCGCTGCTGGTCTTTGGTGGCGCACCATCGCGCGGCGCGCATGTCCTTGCGGCGCTGGCGCGCTTGCGCGATCCGCTGGAAAAGCGCATCGCCTGGACGCTGCTGCGCCGGCTGCGCCGCCAGCTCCGGGATGCGCGCGCGTGAACGCGATGCCGGCGGGCGAGACCGCGCTGCGGGCGATGCGCACCACCGATCTGGAAACGGTGATGCAGAACGAGCTGGCGGCCTATGAATTTCCCTGGACACAGGGGAACTTCCGCGACTGCCTGCTGGCCGGCCACGGCTGCTGGGTGCTGGAGCGCGACGGCAAGATCATCGGCCACGGCGTGCTGTCGACCGGTGCCGGCGAGGCCCACATCCTCAACGCCTGCATCGCTCCGCGCCACCAGGGCCGCGGCCACGGTCGCCACCTCATCCTTCGCCTGGTCGATGCGGCGCGCTGGCACCGGGTCGCGCGCGTTTTCCTGGAAGTGCGCCCGTCCAACCCGGCGGCCCTGCACCTGTATGAAACCATCGGTTTCAACGAAATCGGACGCCGCCCGGGCTACTACCCGGCCCGCAAGGGGCGCGAGGACGCCATCGTGATGGCGATGGAGCTGCTGCCTGCTGAAAGCCCGTCGGAGAGGCTGATTCTCGGGTAGGCGGAACCGCCGCAGGCGTTTCCGCCGCCGCGGGCCGCGAAGGCGACCATGGCGGAATCCGCAGCGCGGTTTCCGCCCTGCGGGCTTGTCGAAATCCGCGCTGCCTACGACTCGAATCCATCGCCGAACAGCCGGCCGCTGCCGGCGCTGCGGCTGGCTTCGGCGGTGTTGCCGCATGCGCCCAATTTGATGCGCCCGCCGTTGGGCCGGGTTTCCAGCGCGAAGTCGGAAGCGGGATCGCAGGATTCGCCAGGCCGCCGTCGATGGTGGAGATGCGGACCGATGCGCCGCGCCCCGGCGATTCCGGGCATCCGGACTTTCGCCGCACTATGCGCCCGATGGCGCGCTGGCACTACACTAGCGCCTTTGTCCGGAACGAAATCACGCGATGAGCTGGCTCCAGAAACTGATGCCCGCGCGCATCCGCACCGAAGGCACGAAAAAGACCGGTTCGGTGCCGGAAGGCCTGTGGGAGAAGTGTGACAGCTGCGCCGCCGTGCTCTACAAGCCCGAGCTGGAGCGCAACCTCTACGTTTGCCCCAAATGCGGCCACCACATGGCGATCGCCGCGCGCGACCGGCTCGATGCGCTCTTCGACGTCGGCAGCGCGCGCGAGCTCGATGCCGGGCTGGAGCCGGTGGATGCGCTGCAGTTCCGCGATTCCAAGCGCTACGCCGACCGCATCCGCGCGGCGCAGAAGCAGTGCGGCGAAAAGGATGCGCTGGTGTCGATGCACGGCCAGCTCAAGGGCCGGCCGCTCACCGCCTGCGCCTTCGAGTTCCGCTACATGGGTGGTTCGATGGGCTCGGTGGTGGGCGAAAAGTTCACCCGCGCGGCCGAATACGCGCTCGAACACCGCACCCCGTTCGTGTGCTTCTCGGCCACCGGCGGCGCGCGCATGCAGGAAGGGCTGTTCTCGCTGATGCAGATGGCCAAGACCTCCGCCGCGCTGGCGCGGATGCGCGAGGCCGGGCTGCCCTATGTTTCCTTTCTGACCCATCCGACCACCGGCGGCGTCTCGGCCAGCCTGGGCATGCTGGGCGACCTCAACCTGGCCGAACCCAAGGCGCTGATCGGCTTCGCCGGCCCGCGCGTGATCGAGCAGACCGTGCGCGAAACCCTGCCGCAGGGCTTCCAGCGCAGCGAGTTCCTGCTCGAGCACGGCGCCATCGACGCCATCGTCGATCGGCGAAAGGCGCGCGACACGCTGGCCTCGCTGCTGGCGCTCCTGATGCGCCAGCCCATGCCTGCGCCCGACGCGCCGGCGCCGGCGGCGGCCTGAGGCCGGCCATGGGCGAGCGCCGCCATTTCGGCACCGACGGCATCCGCGGCCGCGTCGGGGAAAGCGTCATTTCGGCCGATTTCGTGCTCAAGCTCGGCTGGGCGGCGGGGCGCGCGCTGGCGCGCGACGGGCGCCGGCCGGTGGTGGTGATCGGCAAGGACACGCGCATTTCCGGCTACATGTTCGAGTCCGCCCTGCAGGCCGGCCTGGTCGCGGCCGGTGCCGACGTGCGGCTGCTCGGGCCGATGCCTACGCCCGGCGTCGCGCACCTGACCCATTCGCTGCGCGCCGACGCCGGCATCGTCATCAGCGCCTCGCACAATCCGCACCACGACAACGGCATCAAGTTCTTTTCCGAGCGCGGCGAAAAGCTCGACGACGCCACCGAGCTTGCGATCGAGGCCGAGCTGGACGCGCCGTTCTCCACCGTGCCCTCGGAAACCCTCGGCAAGGCGCTGCGCATCTCCGACGCGGCCACGCGCTACGCCGAGTTCTGCAAGACCACCGTGCCCTTCGATTTCACCCTGGAAGGCTGGCACCTGGCGCTGGACTGCGCGCACGGGGCCAACTACCAGATCGGCCCGCGCGTGTTTTCCGAACTGGGCGCGCGGGTGGATGCCATCGGCGCGGCGCCGGACGGGCTCAACATCAACCGCGGCGTGGGGTCCACGCATCCGGAGGCGCTCGCGGCGCGGGTACGCGAGTCCGGCGCCACGCTCGGCATCGCCTTCGACGGCGACGGCGACCGGGTGATCTTCAGCGACAGCGCCGGAAACACGGTGGACGGCGACGCGCTGCTCTACGTCCTCGCGCGCGACTGGCGGGAAACCGGCCGCCTGCGCGGCCCGGTGGCCGGCACCCTGATGACCAACTACGCGCTGGAGCGCGCCCTGGGCGAATCCGGCATCGGCTTCGTGCGGACCGCCGTGGGCGACCGCCACGTGCACCGCGCGCTGGTGGAACAGGGCGGCGTGCTGGGCGGCGAGGCTTCCGGCCACATCCTGTGCCTGGATCGCGCCGGCACGGGCGATGCCATCGTCAGCGCCCTGCAGGTGCTCGAAGTGCTGGCGCGGCGCGGGCAGTCGCTGGAGGATGCGCTGGCCGGCTACCTGCCGTTCCCGCAGCGCACCGTCAACGTGCGCCTCACGGGAGAGGCGCGGCGCATCCTGGAATCGGGTGGCGTGCGCGCCGCGCTGGAGAACGCGCAGCGCGCCGTTGCCGGCCGCGGTCGCGCCTTCCTGCGCCCTTCCGGCACCGAGCCGGTGATCCGGGTGACGGTGGAGGCCGAGGAGGCCGCGCTGATGGCCGAGGTGCTCGACGCCCTCGCGGCGGCGGTTGCCGCGGCCTGAGCGCGGGCCGCCCCTGACGCGTCCCGGGAAGCGTACGGGTGGCCGCCACCCGGCGCGGCGAAACGGTCTATGCTTGCCGCTTTCCGCAAAATCCCGACCGAGTCCGCCGCATGAGCACGCAAATCCCCACCCTCGATATCCGCCGCTTCGACACCGAACGCGACGCTTTCGTCGCCGAACTGGGCGCGGCCTACCGCGAATGGGGCTTTGCCGGCATCCGCGGTCACGGCATCGCGCAGGCGCTGATCGACGACGCCTACGCCGACTTCCGCGCCTTCTTCGCCCTGCCGGAGGAAGTCAAGCGCCGCTACCACGTCCCGGGCGGCGGCGGCGCGCGCGGCTACACGCCCTTCGGCGTGGAAACCGCGAAAGGCTCCAAGCACTATGACCTCAAGGAGTTCTGGCACGTCGGGCGCGAGCTGCCGGCCGACAGCCGCTACCGGCAGGTGATGGCCGACAACCTCTGGCCGGCCGAAGTGCCCGGATTCCGGGAGCACGCGCTGGCGCTCTACACCGCGCTCGACGACCTCGGCTCGCGCGTGCTCTCGGCGCTGGCCCTGCACATCGGTCTTGCGCAGGACTGGTTCGCCGACAAGACCGATTCCGGCAACTCGATCCTGCGCCCGATCCACTACCCTCCGATCGTGGTGGACGACATTCCCAACGTGCGCTCGGGCGCGCACGAGGACATCAACCTCATCACCCTTCTGGTCGGCGCCAGCGCGGAAGGCCTGCAGGTGCTGTCGCGCAAGGGAGATTGGGTGCCGTTTACCGCCGATGCCGACACGATCGTGGTGAATATCGGCGACATGCTCCAGCGGCTGACCAACCACGTCTACCCGTCCACCACCCACCGCGTGGTCAATCCGCCGGGCGGGAAGGCGCGCGCGCCGCGCTACTCGGTGCCCTTCTTCCTGCACCCCAATCCGGACTTCCTGATCGACGTGCTGCCTTCCTGCGTCACGCCTGACCATCCCAGCCGTTACCCCGAGCCGATCACCGCGCAGGGCTATCTGGAAGAGCGCCTGCGCGAGATCAAGCTGATCTGAACGGCAGCTTCCCCGGGACGGGTTCCCGGGGCGGCGCACAGCCTTGTCCGGACGGACGGGGTAGAATGCAACGATTTTCATTCCCGGAGCCAGGCATGGGCAAGATCCGGCTCAGCTACAGCACGTTCGGACTGACCAATCTCGATTTCCTCGACGCCATCGACGCGGTGGACCGCGCCGGCTACGAGGGCATCGAGATCTCGTTCCACCGCGACCAGTTCAATCCGTTCAACATCGACGACGACTATCTGGCGGCGGTGCGCCAGCGCCTTGCCGCGCGCCGGGTGAAGGCGGCCTGCGTGGCCACGGCCTCGCACTTCTTCGACCCGCACCGCCCGCACGAGCCTTCCCTGATGGCGCTGGAGAAGGCCGCGCGCAAGCGCCGCATCGATCTGGTAAAGCGCGGCATCCACGTCGCGCGCAAGCTCGGCGTGAACCTGGTCACCTTCGGCAGCGGATTCCTCCGCGACGACCACGTCGCCAACCCGCAGGTCGATCCGGGCGAGCTTCTGGTCGATTCGATCCATGAGTGCCTGCGCGAGATCCGCGGCGACGAGGACATGACCCTCCTGATCGAACCCGAACCGGGCATGTACATCGAGACGATGGCGGAAGGGCTGGCGCTGCTGCAGCAGGTCGATTCGCCGAAGTTCAAGCTGCACATCGACATCTGCCACGCCTACTGCTCGGAGGCGAACTACCTCGACGCGCTGCGCGCGGCCGCCCCGCAGGCGCGCTACCTGCACATTTCGGACGCGCGCGAGGGCTACAACCTCAAGATCACGCACGACCGCGAGGACCTGTCCTCCGACCTCGACTTCGCCCGCAGGCTGGTGCATTTCGAAGATACCGCCGACTTCCTCCTGCTCGACCGCGACCACCCGATCCACTTCCGCGAGGAGGCGCCCACGGCGGCGCGGAGAAAGCGCATCGAGACGCTGCTCGACCGCGCCGGGGTGAGGAAGGACCTGCAGGTCGTGGACTATTCCAGCCTGTACGCGGGCAGCTCCCCGCTCGACGACGAGCTGTTCACCTACCTCATCTCCATGCCCGGACTGAGCTACGACGTGCTCGAACGCGCCCGCCCGGTGCTGGGCTACCTGCGCGGCGCCAGGGGGCCGGCGCTGGTGGATCGGATGGTGGCCAACACCCTCACCGGCATCGTGCACTTCCACGAGATCCCGGGCGAGGGCACGCTGGACCTGGCCGGCAGCTTCAGGGCGCTGGTCGAAGGCGGCTTCTCCGGGTACGGCGCGGTCGAGCTTTACCACCACGTCGAGGGCTGGCAGAAGGCGCTCGATGACAGCTACCGGCACCTGGCACCGCTGGCGGCGGCCTGCTGAAGCGGTGGCGGCATGAGCGAACTCACGGAACTGGGCTGGCCCGCGCACCTCGTTGGCGAACTGGATCATCGCCGCCTCAAGGCGCCGGCGCTCAAGCTGCGTTCGGCCACGCTCGGGCCCCGTGGCGATGTGGTCTACGCGGTGGACCTGCGCATCCGCCGGCCCAACGCGGACGAATACCTCAGCGACGCCGAGCTGCACTCGGTCGAGCACTTCCTGCTGGAAGGCTTCTCGCGCCTGCTGCCCGGGAAGTTCCTTTCCGTCGGCATCATGGGCTGCCAGACCGGCCTGTACCTGGGCTTCCTCGACGAGGGCCGCGCACCGGTGCTGCTCGACACCCTGGCGCAGGTGCTGGAAGAGATGCAGCAGGCCACCGCCGTGCCCTACGCCAACCTCGAGCAGTGCGGGCACTGGCGCAACCACACCCTGGAAGGCGCCCAGCGCGTGGCGCGCGAGATCCTGGCGCGGCGCGCCGACTGGCTGGACGCGGCATGAAAAGCGCGGACGGCCAGCGCTGGCAGGTGCGCGCGCAGCGCCCGATCGCCTACGACGTGATCAAGGCGCCGGGCCTGTTCGATCCGGCCAACGACCTCCTGATGTCCTTCGGCAACCCGCGCGGGCGCCGCTTCGTGGCGGTGGACGGCAACGTCGATCGCCTGCACGGCGAGCGCATCCGCGGCTACTTCCGCCAGCGCGGCGTGGAGGCGCGCATCGCGGTGTTTCCGGGGGGCGAAGAACACAAGAACATCGAGAGCTTGCAGGAGCTGGTGCGCGCGCTCGATGCCTTTCCGATCCACCGCCGCGACGAGCCGATCCTGGCCATCGGCGGCGGCGTGCTCACCGACGTGGTGGCCTTCGTCGCCGCCAGCTACCGGCGCGGCGTGCCGCACATCAAGGTGCCGACCACGCTCATGGGCTACATCGACGCCGCGCTGGGGATCAAGGCGGGGATCAACTTCAACGCCAACAAGAACCGCCTCGGCGCCTTCGAGCCGCCGCAGGCGGTGCTGCTGGACGCAGGCTTCCTGCCGACCCTGCCGCGCCGGCACCTGGTCAACGGCGTGTGCGAGATCATCAAGCTTGCGGTGATCCGCGACGCCGCGCTGTTCGAGCGGCTGGAGCGCGACGGCGCGCGCGGCGTGGCCACCTGCTTCTCCGAGCCGGCGGGCGAGGCGATCCTGGACGGGGCCATCGGCGGCATGCTCGAAGAGCTGGTGCCCAACCTCCACGAGGAGGAACTGGCGCGCCGGGTCGACTTCGGCCACACCTTCAGCTACGGGCTGGAGACCCTGCACGAGCACCGCCTGCTGCACGGCGAGGCGGTGCTGCTCGACGTGCTGGTCTCCACCTGCATCGCGCAGGCGCGCGGGCTGCTCTCGGCCTCCGAGGCAGATCGCATCTTCGCCCTGGTCGAGGCGCTCGACGCGGGGCTGGACTACGGCGTGCTCGATGCCGAGGTCATGTGGACCTCGCTGCTCGACCGCATCAAGCACCGCAACGGGATGCAGCGCGTGCCCATGCCCTCGGGCATCGGCCGCTGCGTCTTCCTCAACGACATCACCCGCGCCGAGCTTGATGCTGCGGTGCCCGCCCTCCACGCACGAACCAAGGCCAACCATGAATCAGCCCTCGAATGTTGACAGCCAGGAGGTCAGCAAATTCGACCGCGTCGCCCAGCTCTGGTGGGATCCCGCCGGCAAGATGGGGATGCTGCACGTCATCAACCCGCTGCGCAGCCAGTTCACCTTCGACCACGCCGACGTCCGGGGCAAGCGCGTGGTGGACGTGGGCTGCGGCGGCGGCATCCTGACCGAGACGCTCGCCAAGGCCGGTGCCGACGTGGTCGGCATCGACCAGTCCGAGCTGACGTTGAACGTGGCCAAGCAGCACGCCGCCAAGAGCGGGCTTTCCATCGACTACCGCATCCAGACGGTCGAGGAACTGGCCGAGAAGGAGGCCGGCACCTACGACGTGGTGACGTGCCTGGAGATGATCGAGCACGTTCCCGATCCTTCGGCCATCGTCGCGGCCTGCGCGCGCCTGCTCAAGCCCGGCGGCCACGCGATCTTTTCCACCATCAACCGCAGCTTCAAGGGCTGGCTGTTCGCCATTGTCGGCGGCGAGTACATCCTGCGCATCCTGCCGCGCGGCACCCACCAGTACGAAAAGCTGGTGCGACCGACCGAGCTGCGCGCCTGGTCCGAGGCCGCGGGCCTGACCTGGCTGCGCAGCGCCAGCCTCATGTTCAATCCCTTCACGAAGAAGTTCCGCGTCGCCCACGGCAAGGTCGACGTGAACTACATGATGAGCTTCGTCAAGAAGGCTTGAGCCATGCGCGCCTACCTCGCCCTCTCGCGCTCGGCCCACGGTGTGCTCGACATCGCCATGCCGGGCTTCGCGGCCCTGCTGTGGCTGGGGCGCTTCCCGGCCTGGGACGTGCTGATCGTGGCCCTGGTCACGGCGCTCGCCGGCTATACCGCGATCTACGCGCTCAATGACCTGGTGGGCGTGAAGGTGGACCGGGAGAAGTTCGCCGAGAGCGGACCCAATGCCGGCTACGGCGTGGAGGCCTCGGACCTGCGCTATCCCATCGCCCGGGGCAAGCTCGGCTTCGGCCGCGGGCTGGCCTGGTTCATCGCCTGGTATCTCATCGCCCTGGCCGGCGCCTGGTGGCTCAATCCCTGGCTGCTGGTCGTGGTGGTGGCCGCGCCGATCCTTGAAACCATCTACTGCCAGCTGTTCAAGGTGAGCTGGTGGCGGGTGCTGGTCAGCGGGGTGGTCAAGTCGCTGGGCGCGATCGCCGCGGTACTGGTGGTGGTGCCCGAGCCGAACCCGGCCTGGCTGGGCCTGATGGTGGCCTGGCTGATGGCCTGGGAGATCGGTGGGCAGAACGTCCCGGCCGACTGGAACGACGTGGAAGAGGACCGCCGCGTCGGCGCGCGTACCATTCCGCTGGTCTTCGGCCCGCGCGTGGCCGGCACCGTGGTGCTGGTGGCGCTGATCGCCACCGTGGCGCTGAGCCTGTGGCTGCCGCTGATGTCGTCGCTGGCGCTGGGCTGGCCGTTCCGGGCCGCGACCCTCGCCGCCGGCTCCTTCCTGCTGCTCGTGCCCGGCTTCCGGCTGTTCCGCTCGCTCGAGGGCCGCCGCGCCGCCTACCTGTTCGACCGCGCCAGCCTCTATCCGCTGGCGATGCTGGTCATCGTGACGGCGTTCGTGCTGCTGGAGTCGCTGCGTTGAGTGCCGCGGCAGAGTCGGCAAGGCCGCTGGGGCTGGCGGGAAAGGCGTTTGTCGCCATCGCCGTCGTCGAGGCGGTGACCTGGGCGGCGCTCCTGGTCGGCATGGGCCTGAAGTACGGCGTGGGGACCCGGGCCCATGGCGTCTGGATTCTGGGCTGGCTGCACGGCGCGGCATTCCTTGCCTATCTGGCGACCTGCTTCCTCGCGGGCGCACGGTTGCGCTGGTCGCTGTGGCGGCTGCTGCTGGCCGTCCTCGCGGCGATCCCGCCGCTGGCGACCTGGCCGCTGGAGCGCTGGTATCGGCGGCGGGGCTGGCTGTCGCCTGCGGCAGGGCCGTGATCGGGCGCGAGCGGCTCAGCGGCCGTCGCGCATGCGGCGCGAGTTTCTCGCCATCAGGCGCTGCACGGCGAAGTCCGGCAGGTGCTTGAACATCAGGCGCGTGAGCTTGTAGCCGGTGCCGGGAACCACGATGAGCCGGCCGGATTCGACTCCCTCCACGCCCTGGCGGGCGACCTCGTCGGGATCCAGCCACATCCACTTCGGCAGCCGCGACACCAGCGCGCGGGTGCCGGTCACGTCGTGGAATTCGGAATAGGTGAAGCCGGGACACAGCGCGCACACGTTCACCCCGAAGCGCGCGTTCTCCAGCGCCAGCGATTCGCTGAACTTGATCAGGAAGCTCTTGGCCCCGGCGTAGAGCGTCTGACCGTTGCTACCGGGCGCCAGCCCGGCCATCGAGGCGACGTTGAGGATGCGCCCGTGGTGCTCGCGGATCTGCGGCAGGAATCGCCAGGTCAGCTCGCTCACCGCCGTCACCATCACCTGCAGGAAGTGCGCGTGGGTTTCCCAGGGCGAGGAAAGGTAGTTTCCCGGCACGCCGAAGCCGGCGTTGTTGACCAGCCGACCCACGGAAATCCCGCGTGCGGCCAGGGTTTCCAGCAGCGCGAGCGGCGCGCCTGGATCGCCGAGATCGGCCGCGACCACGACGCATTCCGCCTGCGGACGCAGCTCCCGTGCGAGCGATTCCAGACGGTCCTCGCGCCGCGCCGTGAGCACCAGCGGGACGCCGCGGCGGGCGTACTGGCGCGCGATGGCGGCGCCGATGCCGCTGGAGGCGCCGGTGATGAGGGCGTGTGGAACGCGGGACATGGAGGCATCCGTGGACGAGGGGAAGGGCGAGAGTATCCGCAGCGCGCGCGACCCGCCACGTCCCGCGGATGACCCGTCCGGTGCCGGCCGCTATCCTGTGCGTCCTCGCAAACTGCCTCCTGGAGTCCCGCATGCGCCGCAGGATCGTGGCCGGAAACTGGAAGTTGAACGGCGATCGCGCCTTCGCCCACCGTCTCGTGCAGGAGATCGTCGCAGCGCCGGTACCCCCCGGCGTGGAGCGGATCGTCCTTCCGCCCCTGCCGTACCTGGCCGAGCTGGCCGCCGCGCACCGCGATGCCGCACTCGCCTTCGGAGCGCAGGACCTCGACATACATCGGCAGGGGGCCTACACCGGCGAAGTGTCGGGCGCGATGCTGCGCGAGGTCGGCGCGGTCTGCGTGCTGGTCGGCCACTCCGAGCGGCGCGAGCTGCACGGCGAATCCAGCGCCCTGGTGGCGCAGAAGTTCGCCGCCGCGCGCGACGCCGGCCTGGTGCCCATCCTGTGCATCGGCGAAACCCTGGCCCAGCGCGAGGCAGGTGAAACCCACGCGGTGCTCGCCGCCCAGCTCGCGCCGGTACTGGCGCTGGGCGCCGAATCGCTGGAAGGCTGCATCGTGGCCTACGAGCCGGTGTGGGCCATCGGCACCGGGCTGACGGCGACGCCCGCGCAGGCGCAGGAGGTCCACGCACGGGTGCGTGGCGAAGTGGCGCGGCTTGGTGATAAGATAGCCAGCTCGCTTCCGATCCTGTATGGCGGAAGCGTCAAGCCCGCCAACGCGGCCGAGCTGTTTTCGCAGCCGGACATCGATGGCGGCCTGATCGGCGGGGCTTCCCTCGTCGCCACGGATTTTCTTGCCATCGCCGCCGCTGCGGCGCGGTAGACCGGATCATGCTCTACACCTTCTTCAACGTAATCTATGTGCTGGTCGCGGTCGCCATGACCGCGTTCATCCTGCTGCAGCAGGGCAGCGGTTCCGCCGCCGGTTCCGGCTTCGGTGCCGGCGCCTCCGCCACCGTCTTCGGCGCGCGCGGTTCGGCCAACTTCCTGTCCAAGAGCACCGCCATCCTCGCCACCGTCTTCATGGCGCTGTCGCTGGGCATGGCGATCTACCTGCACAAGACCAGCGGTTCGACCTCGCAAACCGAGGATCTGGGCATCATGGGTTCGGCCACGCCCGCCAGCGCCGTGCCGGAGGCTCCGGCCGCGGCGCCGCAGGCGATCGAGGTACCGGCAGCGCCTGCCGCAGCGGTGCCCGCCGAAGCCGCGTCCGCGCCGACCGAAGCTGCGCCGGTGGAGGCCCCTGCGCCGACCGATGACAAGCCGGTGGAAACGCCCGCGCCGGCAGGCGAGTGAAACCCGAAATACTTTGATATGATGCGCGGCCCGGCGGGTCGCCGAGCAGAATCAGCCCAGGTGGCGGAATTGGTAGACGCACTACCTTGAGGTGGTAGCGACGACAGTCGTGGGGGTTCGAGTCCCCCCTTGGGCACCAGTTACAACAATCGCAACCTATCGCGTCATCTTTCAAACCGCGCCTCGGCGCGGTTTTTTGTTGCCAGAATCCGCAGGTTCCGGCGCGTCGTGCGGCGCGGATGCGGTACGGGCCAGGGCCGGGTATGGCCATGGCGGGGGCGGATCGGGGCAATCGGGCGGTCTTTGCCTTCTCGACGCCGCGCGCCGTGTCTATAATCGAAAAGTCCGGTCTTTTGCCGCTTGCCAATGCCAAAGGGTGTCGCGTGAACAACGATGTCGAGTTCCTCAAGCGCTTTTCGATGGTGATCGCGTTCCTGAGCGCCGTGGCGCTGTGCCTCATTGCACTGGGACATTTCATCGGAAGCACGCAGCCGCGCGACGCGGACCCCACGGCGCAGGCGCGCACGCTCGAGCGCATCCGGCCGGCTGGTGCGGTATACGCCGGCGCCTCGGGCGCGGCCGCCGCCGCGGCCGCCGCCGAGCAGGCCAAGGCCGCCGCGGCCTCGCAGGTTGCCTACGACGGCACGCTGGACGGCTCGGTCATCTACGGCAAGCTCTGCAGCGCCTGCCACGGCACCGGCGCGGGCGGTGCGCCCACGCTCGACCACGCGCACTGGGATGCGCGCATCGCGCAGGGCGTGGAGGTTCTGGTTCGCCATTCGATCGAGGGATTCACCGGCAGCGCCGGCCTGATGCCGGCGCGCGGCGGCAACCCGTCGCTGTCCGATGCCCAGGCCGAGGCCGCGGTGCACTGGATGATCGACAACCTGAAGTAAGCTCCACGCATTCGCCCGGCCGCGCCGCCTTCGGGCGGCGCTGTTGTCCGGGGAGGATTCGAAATGAGGTTCGGGAAGTGTCTGGCACTGGTGTTGACGCTGCTCCTGGCGGGGTGCAGCCTGCCTGAATCCGGCGGCGCGGAGTCCGAACAGGTGAACGAACCCATGCCCATCGGGCGCATCCAGGGGTCGGAAAGCACCAGTCCCTATCTGCACCAGCGCGTCGAGGTGCAGGGCGTGGTCACGGGCAATTTCGTGGCCGGCCTCGACGGGTTTTTCCTGCAGGACGCCATCGGCGAGGACGACGGCGATGCGGCGACCTCCAATGGCCTCTTCGTGGCCTGGCCGCGCGGCAGCACGCCCAAGGTTCGGCGCGGTGAGCGGGTGCGCGTTTCCGGCACCGTGGTGGAAATGGACGCCGGGGGAGACAGCCAGACCGCCATCCAGGCCAGCGCGGTGGAAGTGCTGGGACGCGGGGCCGCGGCCGCAACCGAACTCGACGAGCCGCCGGAGCGCCCGGAAGACTGGGAGCGTCTGGAGGGCATGTGGCTTCGTATCATCGTGCCGCTGACGGTGAGCGGCAACGATGGGCTGCTGCGCTACGGCGAGCTGGCCACCAGCTTCGGACCGCGACTGTTCACTCCCACCGAGCGCCACGCGCCCGGCAGCGGCACGCGCGCGGTGGAGGAAGACAACGCGCGCCGTCGCCTGGTGCTCGACGACAACCGCAGCGGCGAATACCCGAAGAACCTGTGGTATCTGCCTGAGCCGCTTTCCGACAGCGCGCCGTTGCGCGCCGGCAGCCTCGTGCACGGTGCCGAAGGCATCCTGCAGCACGCCTGGGGCTGGCGCCTGCAGCTCACCGAGGCACTGGAGCGCGTCGAGCAGGCGTCGCGCCCGCCGGCGCCGGAGCTGCCCGAGGGGCTGCGCGTGGCGAGCTTCAACCTGCTCAACTGGTTCAACGGCGACGGCAAGGGGCACGGGTTCCCGACGGAGCGTGGCGCCGTCAACCTCGCCGAGATGAACCGCCAGCGCGACAAGCTGGTCGCCGCCATCCTCGGCATCCAGCCGGATATCGCCGCGCTGATGGAAGTGGAGAACGACGGCTTCGGCCGCAGCAGCAGCCTGGCCCAGCTGGTGACGGCGCTCAACGCCTCCTGGCCCGAAGCCGGCTACCGGCTGGTGGATGCGGAAAATGGCCCGGGCCTGGACGTGATGCGCGTGGCGATGATCTATCGCGAAGGCCGGGTGACTCCGGTGGGTGCCGCCGCGACGATTTCCGAGGGGCCGTTCGCGCAGCACCACCGCGTGCCGCTGGCGCAGGCATTCGAGCTGCACAAGGACGGTGACCGGCTGGTCGTGGTGGCCAATCACTTCAAGTCCAAGGGATGCGGCGAAGCCGAGGCCGCCAACGCCGATCAGGGCGACGGGCAGTCGTGCTGGAACGCGGCGCGCAGGGAAGCCGCGCAGGCGCTCGACGCCTGGCTGCGGACCGAACCTGCCGGACGCGCCGACCTCGGCACGGTGATCCTGGGCGACCTCAACAGCTACGGGCGCGAAGACCCGGTGCGCGCCCTGGTGGACGCCGGCTGGAAGGACGCCTTCGAGGGCAGCCGCGACGCGCGGCCCTACAGCTTCAACTACCGCGGCTACAGCGGCCGGCTCGATCACGCCCTGCTGACGTCCGTCCTGAAATCCCGTCTGCGCGCGGCCGTGGAATGGCACATCAATGCCGACGAGTCGGAAGCCTTCGACTACCATATCCGCAACCGCGACAAGCGCTGGTATCGCCCCGATCCCTACCGTTCCTCCGACCACGATCCGCTGGTGCTGGTGTTCGACCTCGAGGAGTAGTCCGTGCGCCGCCGTGTGTTCGGCGCGGTGACCCCGGTATCATTGCGCTTTTCCCCCTGCGGATCGGTGTCGTGAATCCGACTCCCCAAGCCTTTCCCGACAGCGACGCCTCGCTGCTCCTGCCAGGACCGGCCGGCGCGCTGGAGGTGATCGTCGAGCACCCCGAGCCGGCCGACGCGCGACGCGGGGTGGCCGTGGTCTGCCACCCGCACCCGCTGCACGGCGGCACCATGCACAACAAGGTCGTGACCATGGTCGCGCGCAGCCTGCGCGAGCTGGGGCTGGCTACGGTGCGCTTCAACTTCCGCGGCGTGGGCGAATCGGCCGGCGAATACGACGAGGGGCGCGGCGAGACGCTGGACCTGCTCGCGGTGGCCGAATGGGTCGGCCGCAGCCGTCCGAACGACGCGCTGTGGCTGGCGGGCTTTTCCTTCGGCAGCTATGTCGCCCTGCTGGGTGCGCGCCACCTGCCGGTGAAGCAGATGATTTCCGTGGCCCCGCCCGTGGGACGCTGGGATTTTTCCGCCGCCATCGCGCCGCCCTCTCCGTGGCTGGTGATCCAGGGCGAGGACGACGAAGTGGTCGAGCCGCAGGCGGTCTACGACTGGATCGAAGCGATGGACGACAAGCCCGCGCTGGTGCGGATGCCCGAGGCCGGACACTTCTTCCACCGCCGCATGATGGACCTGCGCGGCGTGGTGAAGAACGGCGTGCGCGCCAACCTGCCGCCGCCCGTCCACGCGTGAGCCCGCCGCTCGACCAGACCCCGATGCGGCCCTCTGCCGCCTACGAGGCCGGCGTGGAGCAGGACCTGTGGCAGGCCGACCCGGTGCAGCGTGAGGTGCTGGAGGAGTTCGATCGCATCCACCATGCGCTGCGCGCGCGCGAGGAAGCCGGCACGCTGACGAAGCTGGCGCGCCGCCTGCGCGGGGAAACTCCCGTGCGCGGCCTCTACCTGTGGGGTGGGGTGGGGCGCGGCAAGACCTTCCTGATGGATCTGTTCTTCTCGCACCTGTCCGGCGTGCCCAAGCGGCGCCTCCACTACCACCACTTCATGGGCGAAATCCACGAGCGAATCCGCGCCCTGGGCGAGCATTCCGATCCGCTGGTGCAGGTCGCGGCGGACTGCGCGCGTGAATTCCGCGTGCTGTGCCTGGACGAGTTCTTCGTGCTCGACATCGGCGATGCCATGCTGCTGGCGCGCCTGCTCGACCAGCTCTTCTCGCGCGGCGTGACCCTGGTCACCACCTCCAACACCGCGCCGGAAAACCTCTACAAGGACGGCCTGCAGCGCGCCGCTTTCCTGCCCGCCATCATCCAGATCCAGGCCCACTGCCTGGTGCGCGAACTGCGCAGCCCGCACGACTATCGCCTGCGCGCGCTGACCCGTGCCAGCGTCTGGCAGACGCCGCCGGGCGAGGCTGCCGAGGCCGCGCTGGCGGAAGTCTTTTCCCGGCTGGCGCGCAATGGCGCGGAAGAGGAAAGCCGGGAAGCGCTGGAAGTCCACGAGCGCACCATCCCGGTGCGCGTGCGTTCCGGCGGCGTGGTCTGGTTCGATTTCGCCGCGCTGTGCGAGGGGCCGCGCGCGGTGGCCGACTACATCGAGATCGCGCGCCGCTTCCACACCGTGCTGCTGTCCGGAATTCCGACGTTCGACCGCAGCAGCGAAGATGCGGCCTACCGCTTCGTGCTGCTGGTCGATGAACTCTACGACCGCGGCGTGGTGCTGGTGGCCTCGGCTGCGGCCCTGCCGCACCAGCTCTATCGCGGCCACCGCGTAGAGCACGAGTTCGAACGAACCGTCAGCCGCCTGATCGAGATGCAGTCCGGGGAATACCTGGCGCAGGAGCGCTCCGACTGATTCCGCTCCGGTGCCGCGGGCACTTCGCGCTTTGACCGGCCAAATGGTTTCGTTTGAAACCATTTACCTCCTTCTTGCCTTGGATCAAGGCGCTCGCGGCACCGATTCCTATCCTGCGCGGGCCGCAAGGCGACATGCCCTTCAACCCGCGCATCAGGAAGCAATGCCATGACCCAACCGATTGCCAAGACCATGGGCCAACAGGCCGGACGCCGCTCGTGGGCTGAGCCGTGGAAGATCAAGATGGTCGAACCGCTCACCGTCACCACGCGCGAGCAGCGCCTGAAGTCCTTGCAGGAAGCGGGCTACAACACCTTCCTGCTGCGCTCGGACGATGTCTACATCGACCTGCTCACCGACAGCGGCACCTCGGCCATGAGCGACCGCCAGTGGGCGGGCATGATGCTGGGCGACGAGGCCTACGCCGGCAGCCGCAACTTCTATCACCTCGAATCGGCGATCCAGGCCCACTATGGCTACAAATACATCGTGCCCACCCACCAGGGCCGCGGCGCGGAGAACCTGCTGAGCCAGGCCGCGATCCGGCCCGGCGACCACGTGCCGGGCAACATGTACTTCACCACCACCCGCTTCCATCAGGAGCACGCCGGGGCCACCTTCCACGATGTCATCATCGACGAGGCCCACGACACCGCATCCCTGCATCCGTTCAAGGGCAACATCGATCTCGACAAGCTGCAGCGTCTGATCGACCAGGTTGGAGCCGACAAGATTCCTTACGTCTGCTTGGCCGTGACGGTGAACATGGCCGGCGGCCAGCCGGTATCGATGGCCAACGCTCGCGCCGTGCGCGAGCTGACCGCCAGATACGGCATCAAGATCTACCTCGATGCCACCCGCGCGGTGGAGAATGCCCTCTTCATCCAGGAGCGCGAGGAAGGCTATTCCGACAAGTCCCTGGCCGAGATCCTGCGCGAGTTCTGCTCCTATTCCGACGGTGCCACCATGTCGGGCAAGAAGGATCACCTGGTCAACATCGGCGGCTGGCTGGCGACCAACGACCGGGAACTGTTCGAGGAAGCCCGCAACCTGGTGGTGGTCTACGAAGGCCTGCACACCTACGGCGGCATGGCCGGGCGCGATATGGAAGCCATGGCCATCGGCATCGAGGAATCGGTGAACGTGGACTACATGCGCTCGCGCATCGGCCAGGTGCGCTACCTGGGCGACCTGCTCGACCAGTGGGGCATTCCCTTCATGAAGCCGGTTGGCGGCCACGCCATCTTCCTGGATGCCCGGGCCTTCTATCCCCAGTTAGAACAGGATCAGTTCCCGGCCCAGACCCTGGCGGCCGAGCTGTACCTGGATTCGGGCATCCGCGCGATGGAGCGCGGCATCGTCTCGGCCGGCCGCGACCAGGTCACCGGCGACCATCACCGTCCGAAGCTGGAGCTGACGCGCCTGACCATCCCGCGCCGCGTCTATACGCAAGCGCACATGGATGTCGTGGCCGAGTCGCTCAAGGCGGTGTACGAGGCGCGCGAATCCACCCGCGGCCTGAAGATGGTGTACGAGCCCAAGTACCTGCGCTTCTTCCAGGCGCGCTTCGAGCGCCTGCCGGGCTGAGAATCCCGGAGTCGCCGCGCGCCCGGCTCGTCCGGGCGCGCGGTGAACTGCCGCCGGCGCGCCGCGCGCGTCCCCGCAACTGTGCGCTGCGCCACGCTTGCAGGCAGGAAATGTTCTTCGGCTGGTCCTATCATTCGCAAGTTCCGCACTGCAACAATCTGCGGCGGTGCATCATGCGCGGTGTCGCACCGCGGCCAGGCTTTCCTGAAGGAGATGGACGGATGATCGATCTGACCGGGCGTACAGCCATCGTGACCGGAGCCGGCGGCGGCCTGGGCCGCTCCCACGCGCTGCTGCTGGCCAGCCGCGGCGCGCGCGTCGTGGTGAACGACATGGGCGATTCCGCCAATGCGGTGGTCGATGAAATCCACGCGGCCGGCTGGCAGGCGCGCGCCGCGAAATGCTCGGTCACCGATGTCGAAGCGGTGCAGGCGATGGTCGACGAGGTGCTCGCCGACTGGGGCCGGATCGACATCCTCGTCAACAATGCCGGCATCCTGCGCGACAAGAGCTTTGCCAAGATGGACCTGGCCGACTTCCGCCTCGTGCTCGACGTGCACTTGATGGGCTCAGCTCACTGCACCAAGGCCGTCTGGAATCCCATGCGCGCGCAGAACTACGGCCGCATCGTGATGACCACGTCCTGCAGCGGTCTTTACGGCAACTTCGGCCAGGCCAACTACGCCGCCGCCAAGATGGGCCTGGTCGGCCTGATGCAGACCCTGGGCATCGAGGGTGAGAAGAACAATGTGCGCGTCAACTGCCTGGCCCCGACCGGTGCCACCCGGATGATGGAAGGCATCCTGCCGGCGCATCAGCTCGCGCAGTTCAAGCCCGAGCTGGTCAGCCCCGCGGTGCTGGCCCTGGTCAGCGAAAACGCGCCCAACCGCGCCATCCTCAGCGCCGGTGCCGGCGGCTACGAGCTGGCCTATATCGCCCTGACCCAGGGCATCGCGCTGGGCGAAGCGGCCACCGCCGAGCAGATCCTCGCGCGCTGGGACGAACTGGCCGACCGCGGCGATGCCTTCGTTCCCGCCACCGGCTTCGACCAGGCCCGCCACGAGCTGCGCAAGGCCGGATTCCCGCTGGAAGCCTGAAGCGCGCCGTCGGCCACGCAGGGCCGACCTGCGGCGGTGCGCCACGCGCGGCGGCGCGCATGGCTACGGAGGCGGCTCGTAGGTCGGGGCTACGCCCCCGACACTGCCTGAACCTGTTCCACCGGAACCCGCACCGCGCCTTCCATCAGGATGCGCGCGCTGCGGCTCATCACCGCGCGGGTCACGGTCCACCGGCCGTCCACTTCCGCCACGGAAGCTCCCACGCGCAGCGTGCCCGAGGGGTGCCCGAAGCGCACCGCATCGCGCGCGCCGCCGCCGGCGGCGAGGTTGACGAGGGTGCCCGGCACCGCCGCCGCGGTGGCGATGGCTACCGACGCGGTGCCCATCATGGCGTGGTGCAACTTGCCCATCGACACTGCGCGCACGTTGAGGTCGATGTCCGAGGCGGCGATTTTCCTGCCGCTGCTGGCGACATAGTCCTTCGCCGGTGCCACGAAGGCGACCTTGGGTGTGTGCTGGCGCGTGGCGGCTTCCTCGGGCGTGCGGATGAGGCCCATGCGCAGCGCCCCCGCGACGCGGATTGCCTCCAGCTTCGCCAGCGCGGCGCGATCCTCGTTGATCGCCGGCTGCAGCTCGGTGCCGTCGAAACCGATGTCGGCCGCGTTCACGAACACCGTCGGAATGCCCGCGGTGATCAGCGTCGCGGGCAGCTGGCCGACGCCCGCCACGTCCAGCAGATCGACCAGGTTTCCCGTGGGGAACATCGCGCCGCCGGCTTCTCCCTCGTCGGCCGGATCGAGGAACTCCAGCACGATCTCGGCGGCGGGGAAGGTCACCCCATCCAGCGCGAAATCGCCGCTTTCCTGCACCTGCCCGCCGCTGATCGGGACGTGTGCGACGATGGTCTTGCCGATGTTGGCCTGCCAGATCCGCACCGTGCAGATGCCGTCCTGCGGAATCTTCGCCGCATCGACGTAGCCCGCGTGGATCGCGAACGCGCCCGCCGCGGTGGAGAGGTTGCCGCAGTTGCCCGACCAGTCCACGAAGTCCGCGTCGATGCTGACCTGGCCGTAGAGATAGTCCACGTCGTGCCCCGGCACCGTGGCCGGCGAGACGATCACGCACTTGCTGGTGGAGGAGGTCGCGCCGCCCATGCCGTCGGTCTGCTTGCCGTAGGGATCGGGCGAACCGATGACCCGCTGGAACAGCCGGTCCCGCGCGCGCCCCGGCGCGCGGCAGGCCTCGGGCAGGTCCTCCAGCCGGAAGAACACGCCCTTGGAGGTGCCGCCGCGCATGTAGGTGGCGGGGATGCGGAGCTGGGGCGCAGGAGTCATCGAACGGCTCTCGGGGAAATCGGGGCGCGTCATCTTGCCATCGCGCGGCGCGATGGGCGATGCGGTGCCGGCCGCGCCCTACAATGCCCCCATGCCGCGCGACCTGCCTTCCTCCCTTGCCGCCGAACTTTCCGCCCTGCTGGGGCCGGACGGCTGGCGCGCCGACGAGGCCGCGCGGCGCGCGCACGGCGAGGACGACTCGCGCCAGTGGGCGATGCCCGATGCGGTGGCGCTTCCCGAAAACGCCGGACAGGTCGCCGCCCTCGTGCGCGCCTGCCGCGCGCATCGCGTGCCCCTCGTCGCGCGCGGCGCGGGGACGGGAACGGCGGCGGGCGCGGTGCCGTTCGACGGCGGCATCGTGGTGTCGTTCGCGCGCATGGACCGCATCCTCGCCATCCGCCCGCGGGACCGCTGCGCCGTGGTGCAGCCGGGCGTCGTCAATGGCGACCTGCAGCAGGCGCTGCAGCCGCACGGCCTGTTCTGGCCGCCGGATCCCTCGAGCTTCGAACGCTGCACCGTGGGCGGCAACCTGGCGACCAACGCCGGCGGCCCGCGCGCGGTGAAGTACGGTGCCACGCGCGACAGCGTGCTCGGCCTGGTCGCGGTGACCGGTGCGGGCGATATCGTCCGCTGCGGTGGGCCGTGGACCAAGAACTCCACCGGCTTCGACCTCACGCGCCTCATCGTGGGCAGCGAGGGCACGCTGGCGCTGATCGTGGAAGCCACCCTGCGGCTGGTCCCACGGCCGGCGCAGCAGGCCACCCTGCGCGCCTTCTATCGGGATGCGGGTGCGGCGGCGGATGCCGTCTCGCGCCTGATGCGCCAGCCGCAGGGGCCGGCGATGCTGGAATTCATCGACGCGCGCGCGATCAACCTGTTGCGCCGCGATGGCAGCGACCTGCCCGAGGCCGGCGCGATGCTGATGATCGAAGCCGACGGCGATGAGGACACTCTGCCGCTCGCGCTGACGGCCCTGGGCGCGGCGGCCGAAGGCGACGGGCTGCTTTCGCTCGACGTGGCGCTCGACGGCCTCGCGCGCGACCGGCTCTGGGCCGCACGCCGCGCGCTCTCGCCCGCGCTGCGCTCCATCGCGCCGGGCAAGATCAACGAGGACGTGGTCGTTCCCGTCTCGCGCATCCCGACCCTGGTGGCCGGGGTGGAGGCGCTGGCGCAGCGGGCGCGGCTTCCCATCGTCAGCTTTGGCCACGCCGGCAACGGCAACCTGCACGTCAATATCCTCTATCACCCCGACGATGCCGACGAAAGCGCCCGCGCGCAGGCCGCGCTGCCGCAGCTCTTCGAGCTCGTGCTGGCGCTGGGTGGCACGCTTTCGGGCGAACACGGCATCGGCACCGCCAAGCGCGACTACATGACCCGCGCCTTCGATGTGCCGACGCTGGCGGCCATGCGCGCGGTGAAGGCGGCGCTCGATCCCGACGGCATCCTCAATCCGGGCAAGGTGCTGCCGGCGGCGTGATCGACGGCGCGCGAGCGGGGTTTCGCGGCCGGGCCGGACCGGGGCTTGACTTTGCCCTGTTTGGTGCGATGATGAGAATCATTCGCATCAACAAGGTGCCGCCATGGCCAAGACCGCAAGCTTCGCCATCCTGCATTTCAGCGTTGCCCTCACGGTCGGCTGGCTGGTGACCGGCAGCTGGCTGATCGGCGGCACCATTGCCCTGGTCGAGCCGGCCTGCAACACCGTGGTGTTCCATCTACACGAGAAGGTATGGAAGCGCATCGAGGCGCGCCGCCATGCGGTGGTGGCGTGAGCGTACGGTCGGGCATGCCCGTTTCGGCCACGCGCCGTAATCCGGCGCGGATTCGTTCCGGAGCGGCGCGCGACTCTACTTCTTCTTCGGTGCAATCAGGTCGGTGATGGTGCCTTCGTACATCTCCGCCGCCATCGCCACCGATTCGTTGAGGGTCGGGTGCGGGTGGATGGTGGCGGCGATGTCGGCGGCTTCGGCACCCATCTCGATGGCGAGCGCGATCTCGCCGATCAGCTCGCCGGCGTTGGGGCCGACGATGCCGCCGCCGATGACGCGCTCGGTTTCCTCGTCGAACACCAGCTTGGTGAAGCCCTCGGTGCGGCCGATGCCGATGGCCCGACCCGATGCGGCCCAGGGGAACTTGCCGACGCCGACCGTGAGGCCCTTGGCGCGGGCTTCGGTTTCGGTGACGCCGACCCAGGCGATTTCCGGATCGGTGTAGGCCACCGAGGGAATCACGCGGGCAACCCACTCGCGCTTCTCGCCAGCCGCGACTTCGGCCGCCAGCTTGGCCTCGTGGCTGGCCTTGTGCGCCAGCATCGGGTTCCCGACGATGTCGCCGATGGCGAAGATGTGCGGCACGTTGGTGCGCATCTGCCGGTCCACCGCTATGAAGCCGCGCTCGGTCACCTCGACGCCGGCGGCGGCGGCGTTGATCTTCGCGCCGTTCGGCGCGCGGCCCACGGCCACCAGCACGCGGTCGTAGTCGCCCGACTCCAGCGCCGGCTTCTCGCCCTCGCTGGCGGCCTGGAAGCCGACGGTGACGGCCTTCTTCGTGGCCTTGACCGTGGCGGCTTTGGTCTTGAGATGGACCGTGACGCCCTGCGCCTTGAGGCGCGCGGCCAGCGGTCGCACGAGGTCGGCGTCGGCACCGGGGATGAGCTGATCCATGAACTCGACTACGGTGACTTCGCTTCCCAGCGCGCGGTACACCGTGGCCATTTCCAGGCCGATGATCCCGCCGCCCACCACCAGCAGCCGCTTGGGAACATCCGCCAGCGCGAGCGCATCGGTGGAATCCATGATGCGCGGATCGTCCCAGGGGAACATCGGCAGCTTCACCGCCTGCGAGCCGGCGGCGATGATGGCCTGCCCGAAGCGCAGCAGACGGGTGCTTCCGTCCGCGCCGGAAACTTCGATCTCGTTGGGCGAAACGAAGCGGCCGGTGCCCTGCTCCACGCGCACCTTGCGCTGCTTGGCCATGCCGGCCAGACCCTTTGTGAGCTGGCCGACGACCTTTTCCTTGTAGCCGCGCAGCGCGTCCACGTCGATCTTCGGCGGCGCGAAGCTGATGCCCAGCTCGGCACCGTGTGCGGCGTGGTCGATCACGCTGGCGGCGTGCAGCAGCGCCTTGGAGGGGATGCAGCCGACGTTGAGGCAGACGCCGCCGAGCGTGGCGTAGCGTTCGATCAGCACCACGTCCATGCCGAGGTCGGCGGCGCGGAAGGCGGCGGTGTAGCCGCCTGGGCCTGCGCCCAGCACCACCAGCGCGCACTCGATGTCGGCCGGCGCGCCGCTGCTTCTGCCGGCGGCAGCGGCGGGCTTGGGTGCGGGCGCGGAGGGTTCGGCGGGTGCGCGATGGGAAGGTGTTACCGGCGGCTTGGACGCCGGTGCGGCCGGCGGCGGCGCGGCGGCGGTTTCCAGCACCGCGATCACCGCGCCTTCGGAAACCGTGTCACCCAGCTTCACCCGAAGCTCGACCACGGTGCCGGCCTCGGGCGAGGGAACTTCCATGGTGGCCTTGGCCGATTCCAGCGTGACCAGGCCCTGGTCCTTGCCCACGGTGTCGCCGGGTGCGACCAGCAGCTCGATCACCGGTACGCCGGCGTGGTCGCCAATATCCGGGACTGCGATCTCGATGCGTGCCATGAGGGCTCCTCAAAAAGCGTGTTGCGTGTAGGCAGGCGCGCGGCGATGCGCCGCGCGCGGTGTCGGTCAGAGCAGCAGGCGGCGGATGTCGGCGAGCTGGCTGGCCAGGAAGCTGGTGAAGCGGGCCGCGGCGGCGCCGTCGATCACGCGGTGGTCGTAGGACAGCGAGAGCGGCAGCATCAGCCGCGGCTTGAACTTTTCGCCATTCCACACCGGCTGCATCGCGGCCTTCGACACGCCCAGGATCGCCACTTCCGGCGCGTTGATGATGGGCGTGAAGCTGGTGCCACCGATGCCGCCGAGCGAGGAGATGGAAAAGCAGCCGCCGCTCATGTCAGCCGGGCCGAGCTTGCCGTCGCGCGCCTTCTTGCTGATCGCACCCAGCTCCGCCGCCAGCTGCAGGAAGCCCTTCTGGTCGCAGTCGCGCAGCACCGGCACCACCAGACCGTTGGGCGTGTCCACCGCGATGCCGATGTGGAAATACTTCTTGAGGACGAGGTTGTCGCCGTCGAGCGAGGCGTTGAACTGCGGGAACTGCTTGAGCGCGGCGACCACGGCCTTGATCTGGAACACCAGCGGGGTGATGCGCAGATCCTTGTTTTCTTCGCCCAGCTTCTTGCGGAAGGCCTCCATCTCGGTGATGTCGGCCTGCTCGAACTGGGTCACGTGCGGGATCATCGCCCAGTTGCGCGCGAGGTTCGCGCCGGAAATCTTCTTGATGCGCGACAGCGGCTCGACTTGGATTTCGCCGAACTTGGCGAAGTCCACCTTCGGCCAGGGCAGGAGGTTCAGACCACCACCCGCGGGCGCGCCGCCGGCAGCGACGACACCGCCGGTCATCGCCGCCTTGACGAAATCCTGTACGTCCTGACGCAGGATGCGGCCATCTCGTCCACGCCCCTGCACCTGCGCAAGGTCCACGCCCAGCTCGCGCGCGAACAGGCGCACTGCCGGAGTGGCATAGGGCACCTTGGAGGGCAGCACCGCGTCGGCATCGAAGTTGATCGGTGGGGTGCGCGTCGCTGTCGCCTCGCTCGCGGGGCCAGGCGCGGATGCAGCCGCGGGTGCGGGCGCAGCCGGAGCGGGTATG
>CAUJIN010000066.1 GCA_963205495.1 Pseudomonadota bacterium | reverse complement strand
GGTCAACTCCGACGACAACGCCAGCTTCCGTCATCCGGACTTGGTGGCGATGCGCGACATCCGTCAGGAAGACGAGACCGAGGTCAAAGCCAGCCAGTTCGACCTCAACTACGTCACCATGGACGGCAACATCGGCTGCATGGTCAACGGCGCCGGCTTGGCCATGGCGACGATGGACGTGATCAAGCTCAACGGTGGCGAGCCGGCCAACTTCCTCGATGTGGGCGGTGGTGCCAACAAGGAACGCGTGACCGAAGCCTTCAAGTTGATCCTCAGCGATCCGGACGTGAAGGCCATCTTCGTCAACATTTTCGGCGGCATCGTGCGTTGCGACATGATCGCCGAAGGCATCATCGCGGCGGTCAAGGAAGTGGACGTCAAGGTGCCGGTGATCGTGCGCCTGGAAGGCACCAACGTCGAAAAGGGCAAGGAACTGCTCAAGAACTCCGGCCTGGCCATCCAGCCGGCCGACGACATCAACGACGGCGCGAAGAAAGCCGTCGCCGCGATCGCTGCCTGAGGACGAACCCCATGAGCGTTTTGGTCAACAAGAACACCCGGGTGATCGTGCAGGGCTTCACCGGCCAGCAGGGCACCTTCCATGCCACCCAGATGGTGGAATACGGCACCAAGGTCGTCGGCGGCGTGACGCCGGGCAAGGGCGGCACCGACCACATCGGCCTGCCGGTCTTCAACACCGTGGCCGATGCCGTCGAGGACACCGGCGCCAACGCCTCGGTGATCTACGTGCCGCCGCCGTTCGCGGCCGATGCCATCCTGGAGGCGGCAGACGCCGGCATCCAGGTGATCGTCTGCATCACCGAGGGCATCCCGGTGCTGGACATGCTGCGCGTGAAGAACACCCTCGCCGGCTACGACGACGTGGTGCTGATCGGCCCCAACTGCCCCGGCATCATCACCCCGGGCGAGTGCAAGATCGGCATCATGCCGGGCCACATCCACAAGCCGGGCAAGGTCGGCATCGTGTCGCGCTCGGGCACGCTCACCTACGAGGCGGTCAAGCAGACCACCGACGCGGGCCTGGGCCAGTCCACCTGCATCGGCATCGGCGGCGACCCGATCCAGGGCATGAACTTCATCGACGCCCTGCGCCTGTTCCAGGACGATCCGCAGACCGAGGGCATCATCATGGTCGGCGAGATCGGCGGCAGCGCCGAGGAAGAAGCGGCCGAGTTCATCGCCGAATACGTCACCAAGCCCGTGGTCGGCTTCATCGCCGGCGCCTCGGCCCCCAAGGGCAAGCGCATGGGCCACGCCGGCGCGATCGCCTCGGGCGGCTCGGGCACGGCGGAAGGCAAGTTCGCGGCGCTGGAAAAGGCCGGCGTCACCACGGTCAAGTCGCCGGGCGATCTCGGCCGCACCCTGGCCAAGCGCATGGCCTGAGCGCCATCGTCCAACGAAGCGGAAACGCGAAGGGCCGCCATGCGGCCCTTCGCGCTTTCCGGCGCGTGGAGTTTCCGGCGCACGCATCCTGCTCCGGGCAGGCGACAATGCGCGAATGAAAGCGATGCACTCCCTTCCGTTGCTGCTGGCCCTGCTCGCCGGTGGCCCGGCTCCGGCGGCCGATGACCCGGCGTTTTCCGCCTGCCTTTCCCGCCTTCGCGCGCAGTCTGCGGGGGAAGGCGTGCCCGCGGCGGCCTTCGATCGTTTCACCCGCGATCTGGCGCCCGACCCCTCGGTGCTGGAGCTGCTGGACGCGCAGCCGGAGTTCACCACGCCGATCTGGGACTATCTCGCCGCCCTGGTCGACGAGCGCCGGGTGCGGCAGGGCCGGCAGATGCTGGCGCAGCACGACGAACTTCTGGCGAGGGTGGAGGCGGCCTACGGCGTCGATCGCCATACCGTGGTGGCGGTGTGGGGCGTGGAAAGCGACTACGGCCAGCAGTTCGGCACGCGTCCGCTTCTGTCTTCGCTGGCCACGCTGTCGTGCGAAGGGCGCCGGCAGGCATTCTTCCGCGGCGAACTGCTGGCGCTCCTGAAGCTCCTGCACGCCGGCGACCTTGCGCCCGAAGGGCTGCGCGGTTCCTGGGCCGGCGCCTTCGGCCACACCCAGTTCATGCCGAGCACCTACGCGCGGATCGCGGTGGATTTCGACGGCGACGGTCGCCGCGACCTGGTGGCGAGCATTCCCGATGCGCTGGCCTCGACGGCGAACTATCTGCATCGCGCGGGCTGGCGGCGCGGCGAGCGCTGGGGCTGGGAAGTTCGCATTCCGGCTTCGCTCGACCTCTCCTCGTCGCGTACGCTGGACGACTGGCGCGCACGCGGGGTGCGACGCATCGACGGCGCCGCGCTGCCGCCGGGCCAGGGGCGCGCCGCGCTGCTGGCGCCGGCCGGGCGGAACGGCCCGGTCTGGCTGGTGGCGGCGAACTACCGCGCGATCCGCTCCTACAACGCCGCCGACAGCTACGCGCTCGCCATCGCGCTGCTCGCAGACCGCCTGCGCGACGACGCGCCGCCTAGGACTGCCTGGCCTACGGACGACCCCGGCATCGACCGCGATGCGCGCCAGCGCCTGCAGCGGCTCCTGCTGGCGCGCGGCCACGACATCGGCGAGGCCGACGGCCTGATCGGCACCCGCACCCGCCGCGCCATCGTGCTCGAACAGCTACGCCTGGGGATGCGCCCCGCGGACGGGCGGGCAGGAAAAAAAATCCTCGAAGCACTGGAGCGCGAAGCGCGCTGAAGTCTGCCGTGCCGCGGCAGCCAAGGTGCGCGGATGCGGCTTCGCGCAGGCACGCATGATTTCCTGCCTGTGCCGTGCCTGTCGCACCAGACCACGCTCGGCGCGGGCGCCCTGTTGGAGGGAACCAGGCTGGCGCTGCGGATCTTCGACAAGAAATCCCGCTTGAGACTTGAACCGTCAAGTGAAAAAAAACCCCGCGATTCGCGGGGTTTTTTCTGGGCGATGCCCGGGAACTCAGGGCAGCTTGAAGTCGAACACGCGACGGCTTTCCACCTGCCGTCCGGTGGCGGTGAAACGCCAGCGCTCCATCGCGTTGATGACTTCCCGGTCAAAGGTGTTGGACGGCCTGGAGTCGACCACGCGCACGTTGGCGACGCTGCCGTCGGGCATGATGGTGAAGGCGACTTCGACCGAACCTTCGATGCGGCGACGCAGGGCCACCGGCGGATAGCGCGGCTGCACCTGGGATACGATCGTTGGCGCTGCCGCCGGAGCCGGAGCCGCGACAGGCGGCGGCGCAGGAGCGGGAGCAACCGGTGCCGCCACGGGCTCGGGCGCGGGTGCGGCGGCAACCGGAGCAGGTTCCGGCGCAGCCGGGGCAGCGGAGGGTGTTTCGCTAGGCACCGCTGCGGCAGGCGTTGGGCTGGGGGTTGCCACCGGAGGCGGTGCCGCAGCGGCCTGGGCGGCCGCTTGAGCCTGTGCTGCCGCACGATCCGCGGCGCGCTGGGTTTCTGCGGCCACCCGATCGCGCAATTGGCCAACGCCGCGTTGCAGGCGCGGCAGCGCCGGGGCTTTCTCGTCTGCCGCTTCCATCATCGCAAGCACCCGCTCGCTCTCGGCCAGATCGCCTGCCGCCGTGCGCTGTTCCACGTAGAGAACGGCGTAGGGAAACAGATCGACCAGCGCGTTCTTGGCGCGAACCTGCAGCGGCTCCTGTTCGAGCACGCGCAGATACATCTCGAAGGCGCTTTCGCCGGCCGGGACGAAAAGCTGGCTTTCCTTGACCGCCTGTTCGGCACGCGCCAGCAGTTCGTCCACCGACAGCGTGTCGACCACCGAGGGCTGGACGACCATCGATTCCCCTTCCGCGGCCGGAGCAACCTGCTCGGCGGCTGGGGCGGGGGCGGCCGGCGTCGCAGCCGGGGGCGGTGGGGGCGGCGCTTCTTCCCCGCCGCCGCATGCACCAAGGGACAGGGCCAAGACAAGCGCGGCGACGGCGCCCAGATGGCCTGCTCGCATCGTGGATGGGATTTGCATGAAGGATTCCCCGATCGTTGAACATTGCTTGCACCCGCCGGGCCGCAAGCCTTCGGCTCACCGGTCGCCGCAGGCGGGAATGGCGCACAACTTGTGCGCAAACGCACCATAAGTCAAACGCTTCGGCCCTGCAAAGCAGCCTCCTTGCGCATTTGCGCGGAGACTTTCCTGAGTGCGGCGGCTTTCCGGAGAATTCCTGATGCTTCCACACCCGCGGCAGCCCGCGCCAGATGTGGATTTTCCCCGCCTCAGGCGCCACGGGCCGGTACGGCCCGGTCAAAATCGCGGCGAACTACTTGCCAATGCAAAAGTTTGCAAAGATGCGACCCAGCAGGTCTTCCGTGCTGAATGCGCCGGTGATTTCACCCAGCGCCTGCTGCACCCGCCGCAAATGTTCAGCGGTCAGCTCCGGCGCGGCCAGACGCTGGTGCGCCGTACGCGCCTGCGCCAGCTCCTCGCGCGCTCGGGCCAGCGCCAGGACGTGGCGCTCGCGTGCGCTGAAGCTGCCCTCGGCATCGACCTGCATCCGCGCCGCCATGCAGGCCTTCAGCAGCGCCAGCCCCTCGCCGCTGTGCGCCGACAGATAGACGTGCTCGATCCCTTCGCGGCGTTCGATGCGGGCGGCGGCTCCGGACAGATCGATCTTGTTGTGCACCACGATGCGGTCGATCCGCTCGGGCAACGCCTCTTCGGCCCCTTCATCGCGCTCACCGAGCACGAGCAGGACGAGGTCGGCGCGCCCGGCTTCGGCACGGGCACGGCGGATGCCCTCGTGCTCGATCGGATCGCAGGTTTCGCGCAGGCCGGCGGTGTCGGCCAGGGTGAGTTCGACGCCGTCGATGCGCACCGTCTCGCGCAGCACATCGCGCGTGGTGCCCGGCCGCGAGGTCACGATGGCGCGCTCGTCGGCGGCCAGCGCGTTGAGCAGGCTGGACTTGCCGACGTTGGGTCGGCCCAGCAGCGCCACGTGCAGGCCGTCGGCCAGTCGCTGGCCCTGTCGGGCCTGCTGCGCGAGCGCCTCCAGGCGCGCGTCCAGTTCATCGAGCGCGCGGCCCAGCGCCTGCGGCGCGAGCGATTCGATTTCCTCGTCGGCAAAATCGATGGCCGCTTCCACCCGCACCCGCAGCGCGATCGTGGCCTCGACCAGGGCCTGCACCCGCAGCGAGAACTCGCCTTGCAGGCTGCGCTGGGCGGCGCGTGCGGCGGCTTCGGAGCCGGCCGCGATCAGGTCGGCGACCGCCTCGGCCTGGACCAGATCGAGCTTGCCGTTGAGAAAGGCGCGCTCGGTGAATTCGCCCGCCCGGGCCGGTCGCGCGCCCAGTCGGTGCAGTTCGCGCAGCAGCCGCTGCAGCACCGGCGGGCTGCCGTGCAGCTGCAATTCCAGTACGTCTTCGCCGGTGAACGAGGCCGGCGCCGGGAAATACAGCAGCAGGCCGCTGTCGATGAGCTCGCCCTGCGCGTCGCGCAGGTGCGCGTAGTGCGCGTGTCTTGGCTGCGGGCTGCGGCCGAGCAGATGCCGCGCCAGCTCCGGCACCCGCGGGCCGGACAGGCGGATGATGCCTATCCCGCCGGCGCCCCGGGCGGTGGCGATGGCGGCGATCGTTTCGCGCCGATCGACTGCCACCCGCGTTTCCTCACTTGGCCGGCGCGGGCGCGGGCTCGCCGTGACGGCGCATGATGAACCACTGCTGCAGCAGTCCCAGCACGCCGTTGGTGGTCCAGTAGAGCACCAGACCCGCCGGGAAGAAGGCGAACATGACGCCGAACACGATCGGCATGGCCTGCATCATCTTCTTCTGCATCGGATCCATGCCCGGTGCCGGAGAAAGCTTCTGGGTGGCCCACATCGTGACGAGGTTGATCACCGGCAGGATGAAATAGGGATCGGGCGCGGAAAGGTTCTGGATCCACAGGATCCACGGCGCGTGGCGCAGCTCGACCGCTTCCACCAGCACCCAGTACAGCGAAAGGAAAACCGGGATCTGCACCAGGATCGGCAGACAGCCGCCGAGCGGATTGATCTTTTCCTTCTTGTACATCTCCATCATCGCGACCTGGAACTTCTGGCGATCGTCGCCGAAACGCTCCTTGAGCGCCTCGATGCGCGGCTGCACCCGGCGCATCTTGGCGAAACTCTTGTACTGCGCCTCGGACAGCTTGAACATCGCCGCCTTGATCAGCACCACCAGCAGCACGATGGCCCAGCCCCAGTTGCCGACCAGACCGTGCAGCAGCGCCAGCAGCCAGTGGATGGGCTGGGCGATGACGGTGAAGATGCCGTAGTCCATGGTCAGGCCGAGACCCGGCGTGATGGCTTCCAGATCGCTGCGCAGCTTGGGACCGAGGTAGACGCGCACGCGGGTGTCCGCTTCACCGCCCGGGACCACGCTCATGGTTGCACCGAGGTCGCGCAGCAGGTAGCGGCCGTTGGGCAGGGTCGCGCTGCTGAAGGTGTTGGCCGTCCCCGGCTCCGGAATGATGGCCGCGACGAAGTAGTGCTGGAGCATCGCGATCCAGCCGTCGGTGACTTCGCGGCGCAGCGGCGTCTTGGCGTCGAATTCGTCGAACTTGAGCTTCTCGAACTTGTCCTGCGGGCTGTACAGCGCGCCGCCCACGAAGCTCAGGCGTTCGGGATTGGTGAATCCACCCTTGGCGGCCGGCGGCTGCACCCGCACCATCTGGTGATAGGCCGCACCGGTCCAGGGAGCGGCGCTGCCGTTGCGGACCGTGTCGACGATTTCCAGCAGATAGCTGCCGCGGACCAGCCGATAGCGCCGCTCGACGGTGATTCCGTCGGCACCGGTCCAGAGGAAGGGAAGGTCGACCGATTCTGCACCTTCGCCCAGGGTCTGGTCGCCGCTCTGGGCGATCATCCGGTCCTCGTGCGTGGGCGCGGCGGGCTGGCCTACCAGTCCGTTCTGCAGCACGAAATACTGTGCCGCTTCCTGACTGAGCAGTTCGACAGGAACCTTGGCGTCGTCGGCCTGGCGCGGATAGGCCAGCAGCTCGGCCGAACGCAGGGTGCCTCCGTTGCCGTCGAAGGTCAGCCGCAGAAGATCGTTGGCAAGCACCACGCCCGCCGCCGCGGGCGCGGCGGTTTCCGGAAGTTCGTCGGCACTGGCCTGACTGCCCGGCACGGCCGGCACGGAAGCCGCATCGGCCGGCGCCGGAATCGACGGATCCCCGCTGGTCGAGGCCGCCGCGGCGGGCGGCGTATTGCCGCGGAGGACGTAATCCTTTTGCCAGGCATCCCAGAGCAGGAAGGCGACGAGGAGCCAGGCGATCAGGAGGAAGGTGCGGGTCTGGGACATGGGCGGTCGAGAGCGTGCGGCCGGACGAAAGCGTCTTCCGGCACAGGGAAGGAGTTCAGGAGCCCTCGCCCAGGGGCGGGGTGCGTGCAGAATCAGGCATTGTGGTGGCTGGCGTCGCAGCCTTCAATCCGAGCTTGCGCGCGATGGCATCCAGGTCGGCGTGGAGCTGGTCGGCGGAGACGCCCGAGGCTTCGGGCCTTCCGGTGACGATCAGGGATCCGGCCGGCCAATGCGCATTCCGGTGGCGAAACCATTCGCGGATCAGGCGGCGGATGCGGTTGCGTTCGACCGCTCGCTTGTCGACCTTGCGCGAAATCGCCATGCCGAGACGAGCCGAGGAAGAGTCGCCGTGCTCTTCCTGCTGCGCCAGGAAGATGCAGCGAAAAAGCCGCCCATTGGCCTTGCGGCCGGCGGCAAATGCGCGGGTGAATTCAGCGGCGGTGAGGACGCGGGCGCTCCTCGGAAAACGATGCGCGTGCGTCACGGCACGGCTCCTCCCCGCAGACCTGCCCTCCCCAGGAAGGCAGGAATCGGCGTGCTTACGGCGCCAGACGCTTGCGGCCCTTGGCGCGGCGAGCGTTGATGACCTTGCGGCCACCGGCGGTCTTCATGCGGGCGCGGAAACCGTGGGTACGGGCGCGCTTGAGATTGCTGGGCTGGAACGTGCGCTTCATGGCGACACCAAAGTATTGTGGGGCGAAAGAACCCGCAATCTTACGCTTCGACCCTCCGGAACGTCAAGCCAAGTCCGCACCGTGATCCGCCGCGCCCGCTCGGGCCACGGCGACCCCTGCAGCGCGAACGCGACCGCGCTGCGCAACCGAGGTAGACTCGAACATCCACCTTTCCCCCCATGACGCAGGAGCGCCCGCCGCGCCCTGCGCGGAGCATTGTCCCGCATGCTTGCCGCTTGGCCATTGTGTATTTCCCGTCTCGAATCCGAACTTCCGGCCGAGGATTTCATCACCTGGCTCAAGCCGCTGCAGGCCGATGCCGATGCGACCGACCAGGCGCTGGTGCTCTATGCGCCCAATGCCTTCGTCATGGAAACGGTACGCGCGCGCTACCTGGACCGCATCGAAGCCCTGCTGCGCCTGGTTTCGGAGCGGCCGCAGGCCGCGGTGCGGATCGAGGTCGGCAGCCTTCAGCGCGCCCAGCCTCCTGCCCGCGCCAGCCGCGCCAAGGGTCGCGCAGCGGCCGCGGACGACGGCTTCGTGACCCAGCTCGAAGCCGCCTACACCTTCGACAACTATGTCGAAGGCAAGTCCAACCAGCTCGCCCGCTCGGCGGCCTGGCAGGTGGCGCAGAACCCCGGACAGGCCTACAACCCGCTGGTACTGTACGGCGCCACCGGGCTGGGCAAGACCCACCTGATGCACGCGGCAGGCAACCTGATGCGCGCGCAGCGCCCCGGCATGAAGGTTCTCTACCTGCGTTCGGAGCAGTTCTTTTCCGCGATGATGAAGGCGCTGCAGGAAAAGACCATGGACCAGTTCAAGCGCCAGTTCCAGCGCGTGGACGCGCTGCTCCTGGACGACATCCAGTTTTTCGCCGGGAAGAACACCACCCAGGAAGAGTTCTTCCACACCTTCAACGCGCTGTTCGACGGCAAGCAGCAGATGATCCTGACCTGCGACCGCTATCCGCGAGAGGTGGAGAACCTGGAGCCGCGCCTCAAGTCGCGCCTGGGCTGGGGCCTGCCCGTATCGATCGAACCGCCGGATTTCGAGACCCGCGCGGCCATCCTCCTCAGCAAGGCGCGCCAGCGCCAGATCGCCCTGCCGGAGGATGTGGCCTTCAAGGTGGCCAATGACATCGGTTCCAACGTGCGCGACCTGGAAGGCGCGCTCAACACGCTGGCGGCGCGCTCCAACCTCACCAATACGCCCATCACGCTCGCATTCGCGGCAGAAACCCTGCGCGACATCGTGCGGGTGCACAGGCAGACCATCTCGATCGCCAACATCCAGAAGGCGGTAGCCGACTACTACCAGCTGCGCATGGCCGATCTCCTGTCCAAGCGTCGCACCAAGGCCCTCGCCCGTCCTCGCCAGATCGCCATGAGCCTGGCCAAGGAACTGACCACGCACAGCCTGCCGGAAATCGGCGACGGCTTCGGCGGGCGCGACCACACCACGGTGCTGCACGCCTGCCGCCAGATCCGCAAGCTGCGCGATACGGACGGGGTGCTGCGCGAGGACTGGGACAAGCTCTACCGCAAACTGACCGAGTGACGCCCACCCGCAAGGCGGGCATCATGTAGCCGCGCAAGCTGTTCACAAGCTGTGGGTAGTCCTTGGGAAAAACGAAAGCGCCGGATCCATCCACAGTTGTCCACACGTTTCTCCCACGACTTGCCACGCGCAAAGATGGATAGAAAACCCTTTGTAAACATTGTCTTGCAATAAAATTACCGCAATTCAGCGCACCCACCGCCACCAAAATTTTCTTTTAAAACACTGTTATTGGGGACAGCCGCATGCGATTTGCCATCCAACGCGAAGTTCTTCTCAAGCCGCTGCAGCAGGTCGTCAACGTGGTCGAACGCCGGCAGACCCTGCCTGTGCTGGGCAACTTGTTGTTCGTTGTCGACGAACGCGGCCTGTCCGTCACCGGTTCCGATTCCGAAGTCGAACTGGTTGCACGCACCTCGCTGGAAGCCGGCAGCGAACCTGGCGAAACCACGATTCCGGCGCGCAAGCTCTTTGACATCGTGCGCGCTCTTCCCGACGGCAGCCTGCTGAAGTTTTCCCTCTCGGGCGATCGCATGGCGATCCAGACGGGACGCAGCCGTTTCACCCTTTCGACCTTGCCGGCGCGGGATTTCCCCTCGACCGAAAGCCTCGATGTGGTGGAAACCATCGTCCTCCAGGAAGGCAGTTTGCGCGAACTGATCGAACGCACCGCTTTCGCGATGGCTCAGCAGGACGTCCGCTTCTATCTGAACGGCCTCCTGTTCGACCTTCGCGATTCACTGTTGCGCTGCGTCGCCACGGACGGTCATCGATTGGCGCTGTGCGAAGCGCCGCTGGGTTCGGAGATCAACGCGAGACGCCAAATGATCCTGCCGCGCAAGGGCGTGCTCGAATTGCAGCGGCTGTTGGAAGGCGGCGATCGGGAAATCGCGCTCGAGATCGGGCGCAGTCACCTGCGGGTGCGCCGCGAAGATGTGATCTTCACTTCCAAACTGATCGACGGCCGTTTCCCGGACTACGAGGCCGTGATCCCGATCGGTGCCGACAAGGAAGCGCGGCTCGATCGCGAGGTGCTTCGTGCAGCGCTGCAGCGCGTTGCCATCCTTTCCAACGAAAAGTACCGCGGCGTCCGGATCGAGTTTGCGCCGGGACAGCTGCGCCTGATCGCGCACAATCCCGAACAGGAAGAAGCCGTCGAAGAAGTAGAAGCCAAGAGCAACGTGGACCAGATCGCGGTGGGCTTCAACGTCATGTACCTGCTCGATGCGCTCAACGCGCTGCGAGCCGAGGAAGTCACCCTCAACCTGCGCGACGCCAATTCCAGCGCGCTGGTGCGGGAAGGCGGCAGCGACCGCTGTCGTCACGTCGTGATGCCGTTGCGCATCTGAAAGAAACGCAATCAGGCGCGCCGGTTCCGTACCGCGCGCCGACGCGCCCTCGCTCTTTGAAGTCCCAGGCCGACCGGCCGTCACCGGGGGTCGCAGCATGCGCATTGCAAGCTTGCAGATTGAAAACCTTCGCATCTTCGAACATGCGCGGATCGAACCGGCCGCCGGCATCAATCTGCTTGTCGGCGGCAACGGCGCCGGAAAAACCACGGTGCTGGAAGCCATTGCCCTGCTCTCCAGCGGGCGATCCTTTCGCGGCGGTGTGCGGGACGCGCTGATCCGGCGAGGTCAGAGCGAGCTTCGGATTTACGGGGAATTGCTGGTGGAGCCGGAAGAACGCCGGACCGGCGTAGGCCTGTCTCGGAGCCTGCGCGGCTGGGCGGCGCGCATCGACGGGCAACCGGTCGAAACGCTGACCCGGCTGTTTCTGGAATTGGCGGTTCTCTGCTTCGAACCGGGAAGTCACGCCTTGATTTCCGGAGGATCGGAACATCGCCGCCGCTACCTGGATTGGGCATTGTTCCACGTGGAACCCGGTTTCATTCCGGTCTGGCGCCGCTATCAGCGCGCGCTGCGGCAGCGCAATGCGCTGCTGAAGCAGGAGAAACCCTCCGAAACCATCGAGGCCTGGGAAGCCGAACTGGCGGATCAAGGGGCACAGTTGACCCGTTTCCGCGAGCGTTGGATGCACCGGCTTCAGCCTGGCCTGAACGCCATGCTGGAGAGATTCATTCCAGAACTGGGGCCGGTCTCGGTGCGCCATTCGCCCGGCTGGAGTCGCAGCGATGTTGCCGAGGAGGACAGCCTGCGGCAATCGCTGCGGGTCGCACGAGCTCGGGATCAGTTGCTTGGACACACCACCAGCGGTCCGCACCGTGCGGACTGGAGTCTGTCCTTTGTGCCTGCGCCGGTACGCGAAATGCTTTCTCGCGGGCAGGAAAAGCTCGTCGTGCTTTCGCTGCTCCTCGCCCAGGCGGAAGCCTTTGCCGCAGTGCGCGGACAGTGGCCCGTGCTGGTGCTGGATGATTTGCCATCCGAACTGGATCCGGTGCATCTGGCCAAAACCCTTGACTGGCTGGGTGAAGTGCCGGCGCAATCCTTCATTTCTTCCACCGTTGCGCCCGCACTTGCGCAGGTTTCGACGCGGCCTTCCGGGCGGTTCCACGTGGAACAGGGCCAGATTGGCGCACTGCTATACTGAGCCATCCCCAAACGATCGCCCGTTTCGCCAAAAGCGTGAAGCGGGCAGCAGTGGCGAGTCCATGAGCGAACAAAAGCAACCCGGCGACCAGAGCGCCTACGATTCCAGCAAGATCACCGTGCTGCGTGGGCTGGAAGCCGTACGCAAGCGCCCCGGCATGTACATCGGCGACGTCCACGACGGCACCGGGCTGCACCACATGGTGTTCGAGGTGGTGGACAACGCCATCGACGAAGCCCTGGCCGGCTACTGCGATCAGGTCAATGTCGTGCTGATGGACGATGGTTCGGTGGCCATCACCGACAACGGGCGCGGCATTCCGACCGACATCCACAAGGAAGAGCAGGTCTCGGCGGCCCAGGTCATCATGACCGTGCTGCACGCGGGCGGAAAGTTCGACGACAACAGCTACAAGGTTTCCGGCGGCCTGCACGGCGTGGGTGTGTCGGTGGTGAATGCGCTGTCCGAGCACCTGTGGATGGACATCTGGCGTGACGGATTCCACTGGCAGCAGGAATACGCCTTCGGCGAGCCGCTGTATCCGCTGAAGAAGATGGAGCCGTCCGATCGGCACGGTACCCGCATCCGATTCCGCCCGGCGGCGGAAATCTTCACCCTGGTGGAGTTCCAGTACGAAATCCTCGCGCGGCGGCTGCGCGAGCTTTCCTTCCTCAATTCGGGCGTCAGGATCGAGCTGCTCGACGAACGTGGCGAGCCGCGGCGGGACGTGTTCCAGTACGAAGGCGGCATCCGCAGCTTCGTCGAGCACCTTGCACAGCTCAAGTCGCCGCTGCATTCCAACGTCATCGCCGTGACCGGACAGCAGAACGGCATCGTGGTGGACGTGGCCCTGCAGTGGACCGACGCCTATCAGGAAACGATGTTCTGCTTCACCAACAACATCCCGCAGAAGGATGGCGGCACCCACCTGGCCGGCTTCCGCGCCGCGCTGACCCGCACGCTGAGCAACTACATCGAGCAAAGCGGCATCGCCAAGCAGGCCAAGATCAACCTCTCCGGTGACGACATGCGCGAGGGCATGATCGCGGTGCTTTCGGTGAAAGCGCCGGATCCGAGCTTTTCCTCGCAGACCAAGGAGAAACTGGTCAGCTCGGAAGTAAAGCCGGTGGTCGAAGCGGTGTTCGGCGAGAAGCTCGCCGAGTTCCTCCAGGAGCATCCGGCCGAAGCCCGCGCCATCTGCGAAAAAGTGGTGGACGCCGCGCGCGCGCGCGAGGCCGCGCGCAAGGCGCGCGAGCTGACCCGCCGCAAGGGCGCGCTGGACATCGCCGGGCTTCCCGGAAAACTGGCCGATTGCTCGGAAAAGGATCCGGCCCTGTCCGAGCTCTTCATCGTCGAGGGCGATTCGGCCGGCGGTTCGGCCAAGCAGGGCCGCAATCGCAAGACCCAGGCGGTGCTGCCGCTGCGCGGCAAGATCCTCAACGTGGAACGCGCGCGCTTCGACCGCATGCTTTCCAGCGCCGAAGTCGGCACCCTCATCACCGCGCTGGGCACCGGCATCGGCAAGGACGAGTACAACCCCGACAAACTGCGCTACCACCGCATCATCATCATGACCGACGCCGACGTGGACGGCTCGCACATCCGCACCCTGCTGCTGACCTTCTTCTATCGCCAGATGCCCGAGCTGATCGAGCGCGGCCACGTCTACATCGGACTGCCGCCGCTCTACAAGCTCAAGCAGGGCAAGAACGAGATCTATCTCAAGGACGATGCGGCGCTGGATGCCTACCTGACCAGCAATGCCGTGGATGGCGCGGAATTCTTCTATGCTGTTGATATTCCACCAGTTTCTGGAGTTGCGCTGGAGCGGCTGATGAGCCTGTATGCGGCCGCCCAGTTTGCAATCGGGCGTCTGGCGCACCGCTTCGACCCGCAGGTGCTGCAGGCCATGCTGCACCTGCCGGCGCTGCACGCGGAAAGCTTTGCCGACGCCGCGGCCATGGCCGGCTGGACGCAGGCGCTGGAGCGCCAATTGGCGACCCAGGGGCTGGGAAAACCCCGCTACCGGGCGAACGCGCAGATTGCCAGCGAAACCCATCCCGGCGCGCTGGTGGTGCAGCGCCAGCACCACGGGCTGGAGGTCACCCAGACCTTCCCCGCGGGCCTGTTCGAAAGCGGGGAACTGCGCCCGATCATGGAAGCGGCGATCCATCTGGCGAACCTGATCCAGCCCGGTGCGATGGTGCGACGCGGCGGACGCAGCCTTGCGGTGGAGGATTTCACCCAAGTGCACGCCTTCCTGATGGACGAGGCGCGCCGCGGCCGCACCGTGCAGCGCTTCAAGGGACTGGGTGAAATGAACCCGGAGCAGCTGTGGGATACGACGGTCAACCCGGAAACCCGCCGCCTGCTGCGGGTGCGGATCGAGGACGGCGTCGCTGCCGACCGCATCTTCTCGACCCTGATGGGCGATGTCGTGGAACCGCGCCGCGAATTCATCGAAGAAAACGCCTTGCGCGTAGCGAACCTGGACGTCTGAGCGTAGCCTTCCGCCATGAAGAAAGCCCAGCTTTACCTGCTTGCCGCACTGATCGCGATCGCCGGACTGTCGGCGATCGCCTACAAATGGAAAGTCCTCAACTTTCCGCTCCAGCCTGCGACCGAAGTGGAAGTCTGGTCGGTACAGGCGCGGGTGGAGTTCGCGCCGCGCCGCGCCGCCAACAAGGTCAACCTGGTCCTGCCGACCGATCCGCCCGGGTTCACCATCCTGGATGAACGCTTCATCGCGCGTGGCTACTCGCTGCTGGAAGAACCCCGCAACGGCGAGCGCGAGGCGCAGTGGACGATCCGCCGCGCCAGCGGCCGGCAGGTGCTCTACTACCGCGCCACCGTGGTGCGTGGCCAGGAGGCCGAGGTCGTGTTCGACGATCCGCCCAGGAAGGGCGCCGCGCCGACGCTGGAAGAGCCATACGCAACCGCCGCACAGACCCTGCTGGGCCAGGTGCGCGAGGGATCGGCCGACATCGTCACCTTTGCCCAGGAACTGGTGCGCCGTTTCGGTGCCGAGAACCCCAGCCAGGAAGTCGCCCTGCTTTCCGAAGAGCTCCAGGATCCGGCCCAGCGCGCCGCCTTCCTCGCACAGCTCCTGAGCGTCCGCCAGATACCCGCGCGGGTGGTCTACGGTTTCACCCTGGGGGAAACCCACCGTGACGAAGCGATGCTGCCGTGGCTCCAGGTCCACAACGGCGTGCGCTGGGCCACCATCGACCCGCGCACCGCCGCGGAAGGCTGGCCGCGCGACCTCTTCCTGTGGTCGCGCGGCGGGCCGGACATCCTGAGCGTCGAGGACACCCCCGCGGCGCATGTGAACTACACGGTGTCGCGCAATCTGGCCGACGCCATGGCGGTGGCCGAGCGTCGTCTGGAAGTGCAGAACGCCAACCTGGTCAACTACTCGCTGCTCAGCCTGCCGCTGCAGGCGCAGGAGGTCTACCGAACGCTGCTGCTGGTGCCGATCGGCGCCTTCATCATGCTGATCCTGCGCAATCTCGTGGGAGTGAAAACCTACGGCACCTTCATGCCGGTGCTGATCGCGCTGGCCTTCCGCGAAACCGCGCTGGTCGCCGGCGTCGTGCTGTTCGTGGTGGTGATCGGATCGGGCCTGCTGGTGCGCTTCTACATGGAGCGATTGCGACTCCTGCTGGTACCGCGACTGACCGCCGTGCTCATCCTCGTGGTGCTCCTGATGGCGGCCGTGTCGGTGATCTCCAACCGCCTCGGCGTGGAAGTGGGCCTGTCAGTGGCGCTGTTCCCCATGGTCATCATGGCCATGACCATCGAGCGCATTTCCGTGGCCTGGGACGAGCGCGGCGGCGGCCCGGCGCTGCGCGAGGCCTTCGGCACCCTGCTGGTGGCCTCGTTCGCCTATCTGGTGATGAGCTGGGATCCGATCGAGCACTTCGTCTTCGTCTTCCCTGAAGCGCTGCTGGTGCTGCTGTCCTTGACCCTGATGCTGGGCCGCTATTCGGGCTACCGGCTTTCGGAACTGTTCCGCTTCCGCAACCTGGCGCGCGAGTCGGAGAAGCCGCGCGACCCGCCGCCGCCTGAGCCGCCGCCCGCGGACAGCGCTGCCACCACGGCCTGAGTCGCCATGTACGGACTGTTCCGAACCGCCCGCCGCCTGCGCGAGATCGGCCTGATCGGGATCGGCGAGCGCAACGCCAACTATGTGTTGCGCTACAACCAGCGCAAGTTCTATCCGCGCGTGGACGACAAGCTCATCACCAAGCAGCTGGCGCTCAAGGCCGGATTGCCGGTGCCCGAGCTCTATGCCGTGGTGCGCGCCGAGCACGAGATCGCCCAGCTGCACGAAACCCTCGCTTCGCGCGAGCAGTTCGTGGTCAAGCCCGCGCACGGCTCGGGCGGCGACGGCATCCTCGTCATCAGCGGCAGGCGCGGAGAAAAGTATCGCCGCTCCAACGGCCAGCTCATGGCGCGCGAGGAGTTCAACCACCATCTTTCCAACGGGCTCTCGGGCCTGTTCTCGCTCGGCGGCCAGCCCGACCACCTCCTGGTCGAGTACTGCGTGCAGTTCGATCCGATCTTCGACCGGGTGAGCTTCCGCGGCGTGCCGGACGTGCGCATCATCGTGTTCCTGGGCTATCCGGTGATGGCCATGATCCGACTGCCCACGCGCATGTCCGACGGCAAGGCCAACCTGCATCAGGGCGCGATCGGCGTGGGCATCGACCTTCCCACCGGGGTCACCAAGCGCGGCGTCTGGGGCACCGAGGTGATCCGCGAGCACCCGGACACCGAGCACAGCATCGTGGGCCTGAAAATCCCGCGCTGGGACGATCTGATGGAAATGGCCTCGCGCTGCTACGAACTCTCCGAACTGGGCTACATCGGCGTGGACTTCGTGCTGGATCGCAACCTCGGCCCGATGATCCTGGAACTCAACGCCCGCCCGGGCCTCGCCATCCAGATCGCCAACGGCAACGGCCTCGGCCACCGCCTGGCCAAGGTCGAGGCGCTGGCCGAACGCGGCGCGCTGTCGAAGGATCCGCAGGAACGCGTCGATTTCGCGCGCAAGAACTTCCCGACCCTGGGCTGATCCGGGCGATTTCATGCCCGGCGCATTCGTGTTCGCACGTTCACCGCGCTGCTGCAATGGCAGGCCGCAGGCCGTATGATCAAACACCTCACCAAGGGAGGTTTCGCGATGTCGTGGCGTCTGGTTCTCGCAGGCATGGGCCTGCTGCTGCTCACCGCCTGCGCCACGTCTCCCACCGGGCGCAAGCAGCTGCTGATGGTGTCCGATGCGGACGTCAACCGCATGGGTCTGGCCACCTTCCAGCAGATGAAGGCCAGCGACAAGCTTTCCACCGACCGGCAGAAGGCTGAAACGGTCTCCTGCATCGTGCGCCACCTCGTTGCCCAGCTGCCGACGCAGTGGCAAACGCTGGACTGGGAAACCCAACTGTTCGCGATCGACTCCGCCAACGCCTTCGCCCTCCCTGGCGGCAAGGTCGGCATCAACACCGGACTGTTCAAGGTGGCGACCAACCAGGACCAGCTTGCCGCGGTGATCGGCCACGAAATCGGACACGTCATCGCGCGCCATTCGGCCGAGCGCCTGTCCCAGAGCGTGCTGGCCGAGGCGGGCATGGGTCTGGTCGGCGCCTACGCCGGACGCAATGCCTCACCCGATCAGGTCAAGCAACTCGTCGCCCTGCTGGGCGCGGGCACCCAGGTCGGCGTGCTCCTGCCCTATTCGCGCCTGCACGAATCGGAAGCCGACCGCATCGGCCAGGAGCTCATGGCCAAGGCCGGCTTCGATCCGCGTGAAGCCGCGCGACTTTGGGAGAACATGATCCAGGCCAGTGCCGCAAGCCCGAACCCGCCGCGTCTGCTATCCACCCACCCGGACTCCCGGGTCCGGGCGCAGGCGCTCTCCACGGCAGCCCCGGCGCTGCTGCCTGAATACGAAGCCGCGCGTCGCCGCGCCGCGCCGCGCTGCTCATAGTTCCAATGTGTTTCGCAGTTTTCCGCGCTGTACGGTTGAGAACGGCAGCGGTTTGCCGTTAGGCTTCGTTGCTCGCACCAGAACGCACGCGCCAGCGCCCCATTTCCGGACGAAACGGCCATGAACCCCACGACCCTCATCAAGACCCTCTTCCTCCTCGTGGCGCTCAGCCTCGTTGCCGCGGCTCCCGCCGAAGCCCAGCGCGGCAGGCGCGGACAGCAGGAGGCCAAGAAGGAGCAGCTCTTCCCGAACGCCACCCGCGAGGAACCCAGCCAGAAGGCGGCCCCTCGCATGCAGCGCGACATGGCCAAGCTGATGAAGGCCTACGAGGAAGAGAAGTTTTCCGAAGTCGTGTCCGTGGGCGAGTCCGTCGGCAACAATAAATCGGCGGGCGCCTACGAGAAGTCCTGGGCCTACCAGCTGATCGGCATCGCCAAGGCGGAGCTCAACGACTATCCCGGTGCCATCGAGGCCTACCGCAAGTCCCTCGAAGCCAACGGCCTGGACAACAACGCCCACTTCCAGATCATGCTGCAGCTGGGCCAGCTCCAGTATCAGGAAGACAAATTCGACGACGCCCTGGCCACGCTGGATCGCGTGCTCAGCGAAACCCGCAAGGAAGATCCCCAGACCCTCGCGCTCAAGGGCGGCATCCTGTATCAGACCGAGCGCTATGACGAAGCGGCGACTGTCCTGAAGCGCGCCATCGAGCTCGATGGCGGTGCCCATGACAACTGGGTGCAGATGCTTCTGGCCTCCTACATCAACGCCGAAAAATTCGATCAGGCCACAGCATTGGGCGAGGAATTGCTGGCGAAGAAGCCCGACGATGCGCGCCTGCTCTTCAACGTGGCCACCATGTATGCGCAGAACGACCAGTACGACAAGGCCACCGGTCTGCTGGAGACCGGTCGCGGGCGCGGCCTGCTCGACGAGAAGGGCTACCGCCAGCTCTATGCCCTTTACTCCAACATGGAGGGCCATGAGGCCAAGGCCATCGACGTCATCAACGACGGGCTGGGCAAGAACATCCTGAAGCCGGGGGTGGACATCTACACGGCGCTGGGTCAGGCCTATTATTTCAGCGACCAGATCCCCCAGGCCATCGACGCATACCAGAAGGGCGTGCCGTTGGCTACCGACGGCGAAATGGCGCTCAACCTGTCGCGCTTGCTGAGCAATGAAGAGCGCTACGCCGAGTCCAGGAAGATGGCGCAGGACGCCCTTGCCAAAGGGATCCGTCGCCCCGGCGATGCCTGGGTCATCATCGGCCGGGCCGAACATGGTCTCGGCAACCGTGCCGGACTGATCGCCGCATACCGCGAGGCGGCGAAGTTTCCCGAAACCAAACAGACCGCTGAAGAGTGGCTGAAGAAGAACGCAGGGCGTTAACCGTAGGCACAGCAAGTCCGCTTGGTATAAGCTAGAACATTCCCGCCGCAGCAAATCCGGAATCTCCGGACGCCCCGCTGCAACGGGTGACCGAACCCCCTAGGTTTCAAGTCACGCATGACGCAATACGACTCACATTACGGCTTCGACGATGACGCCGCCCGCAAGTTCAGCTGGGCTCGCGTGGCCGGCTTTTCCTTCGCGATCGCGCTGCATGTGTCGGCGTTCATGCTGATGCTGACGCCGACCGCGCCGCCCCAGTCCGCGGAAGACGCGCCCGAGACGGTCGAAGTGACCTTCATCGAGCCACCGCCTCCCCCGCCGCCGCCGCCGCCGCCGCCGCCGGAGCCGCCCAAGCGCCCGCCGCCGAAGATCATCGAGCGCGCCGCGCCGCCGCCGCCCACGCCTGCGGCACCGCCCCCCGTGATCCTCGACGATCCGACCCCGATGTCGGTGGCCGCACCGCCGCCGGCACCGCCTGCGCCGCCCGCGCCGGCAGCCAACTACGGGGCCAGCGAGGACACCAGCTATCGCCGCTATCGCCCGCCGCGCTATCCGCCGCAGGCGGTGCGCCAGCGCCAGGAGGGCGAAGTCGTCCTGCGCGTCCTGGTTGGAATCGACGGCAGCCCGGCACAGATCGAAATCGAGAAGTCCAGCCGCTCCCGTCTGCTCGACCGCGCCGCCATGGATGCGGTACGGGAATGGAAGTTCAATCCTGGCATGCGTGACGGCAAGGCCATCCAAAGCTGGGTACTCGTACCCATTTCGTTCAAGCTCAGTGATCTCTAAGAAGGGACAGGCGTTATGCAACAAGATGCAGCTTCCACCTCGCCGGCAGACCAGACCGCGGCCTCTGCTGTCAACTCCGCCGCTCAGGCGCCCGGATTTGCCGGCGCATCGGATGCCGATGCGCTGTCTCAGATGGGTTTCTCCCATCTTTTCCAGGAAATGGTCGGCAAGCCCGGCGAATTCGTGGTGTCCTGGGTGGTGCTTGTCACCCTGGTCGTCATGTCGGTCGGCTCCTGGTACTACACGATCGTCAACTTCCTCAAGAACAGCGTGGTTCGCGCCCGCGCCGAGCGCGTGATCCGCACCTTCTGGGACACGCCCAACCCGGCCGAAGCCATCCGCCTGATGGAAGAGCAGCCCAAGAAGGAGCCGTTCTCCAAGATCGCTCTGGAAGCCGCCCAGGCCGCGTTGCACCATCAGCGCAGCGAAGGCAGCCGCCTGGCCGAATCGCTGAGCCGCTCGGAGTTCATCGACCGCGCCCTGCGTCAGGCCGTGACCCGCGAAAGCGCCCGTCTGGAAAGTGGCCAGACCTGGCTCGCCACCTCCGGTTCGACCGCGCCGTTCGTCGGTCTGCTGGGTACGGTGTGGGGCATCTACGGCGCCCTGATCCGCATCGGCGCCACCGGCCAAGCCTCGATCGACGCCGTGGCAGGTCCGGTGGGTGAAGCACTCATCATGACCGCGCTGGGCCTGTTCGTCGCCATCCCGGCGGTGATCGCGTTCAACGCCTTCGTGCGAGTCAACAGCCAGACGAACGCGCGTTTCGATGCCTTTGCGCACGATCTGCACGATTTCTTTGCCACCGGTGCCCGCGTGGGCGATGCAGCGCCCAAGCGCTGACAGAACCGAGCCCGTGACAGGATGGAGCTGAAGAAATGGGAATGAGCAGCGGCGGTGGCGGTAGCGGCGCGCCAATGGCGGAAATCAACGTCACGCCGCTGGTGGACGTCATGCTGGTGCTGCTGATCATCTTCATGATCACGGCACCGCTGATGGCCCACAAGATCCAGATCAAGCTTCCCGAAGCCACCTTGAACGTGAAGCCGGAGGAAACAGGTCGCCCGATCACGCTGGCCATCAAGGAAGATGGCGAAGTCTTCTGGAACGACGAGCCGATCAGCCAGCAGATGCTGGAATCCCAGCTCGCCCTGGAAGCCCAGAAGCAGCCACAGCCGCGCATCGACATTCGCGCCGACCGGACCACCAAGTACCGGATCGTCCAGAATGTCGTGAAAACGGCCAAGAGCGTGGGCATCGCCAAGGTCGGCTTCGTGGCCACCAACGAGCACTGAGCCAGGAATAAGGACAGGACACACACATGGCCTTCAGCAACGCCGGCAGCAGCAACACGATGGTGTACATGAACGTCACGCCGCTCATCGACGTGATGCTCGTGCTGCTGATCATCTTCATGGTCACGGCACCGATGCCGTCCTTCCAGATCCAGATCGACCTGCCGCAGCCCAGCAAGAACAAGGTCGAACCGGAAAAGGAACCCCCGCCGCCGATCCGCTTGCGCATCAGCGACACCGCCGAACTTTTCTGGGACAACAGCCCGCTGCCGAAGTCGGCCCTGGTGCCCTCGCTCATGGTGGAAGCCTCGCGCGACCCGCAGCCGACCCTGGAGCTGGAAACCAGCCCCGAGGTGCGTTACGAGGTGCTGGCCGACGTGCTTTCGAAGGCCAAGAATGCCGGAATGATCAAGATCGGTTTCGTGGAAACGATGTAAGGTCTCGCGCGTCAACGCACAAATCAGAACGCCGCCTTCGGGCGGCGTTCTGCCGTGTGGCGAGCACCTCGTCGAAGGCGTAGCCCCGCCCTACTCGCCGAGGCGGGCACCATCGCCGCATCCGCAGGTCGGCCCTGCGCGACCGACGTGGCTGGCTGCCGCGATGGCGGCGAGATACCGACGCACGGTTCGCTCGAGCCCCTCGTACAGGGCGTCGTCGATCAACGCGTGACCGATGGAGACTTCCGCCACCTGCGGTACCGCGCGCAGGAACGGGCCGAGGTTGGCCTGGTCCAGGTCATGTCCGGCATTGACCTCCAGCCCGGCCGCCTGCGCCGCGCGCGCCGTAGCCAGACAGTCGGCCAGCGCCGACTCGGCCGAGCCTGCGGCAAAGGCGGCGGCATACGGGCCGGTGTAGATCTCCACGCGGGAAATCCCGATCCGGTGCGCTTCCTCGAAACCACGCGTGAGGCCGGGGTCCACGAACACGCTGACCCGCGCACCGCACTCGCGCAGCTGCGCTACCAGCGGCTCAAGGCGCTCCCAGTCGCGCGCCAGATCAAAGCCGTGGTCGGAGGTGAGCTGGTCGTCCGAATCGGGAACCAGGGTGGCCTGATCGGGGCGAACCTGCGCCACCAGCGCGAGAAACCCCGGATAGTCGCCGCGCGGCGGGGCAAAGGGATTGCCTTCGAGGTTGTACTCGATGCCGCGCCCCACCAGCCTGGAAAGCGCCCGGACATCGTCCGGCCGGACGTGACGCAGGTCGGGGCGCGGGTGCAGGGTCAGGCCCTGGGCGCCGGCGGCGATCACCGCGCGAGCCGCCTTCACGATGTCGGGCCGTGCGCCGCCGCGCGAATTGCGCAGCACAGCGATCTTGTTGAGGTTCACGCTGAGAAGGGTCATGCGGGCATTATCGCCCAATCGTGCTTGGCCAGCCCGGCCTTCCCGGCGCCCTGTTCGACGGCCAACCCGGATAGACTTCCTCAGTCATGCCCGCCTTCGCCTATCACGCACTGGCTACCGACGGCCGCAGCCGGAAAGGCGTACTGCAGGCCGACACCGCGCGCGCCGCGCGCGCCACGCTGCGCGAGCGCGGCCTGCACGCGCTGGAGGTTTCCGAACTGGCCGAAGGGCGCACCGGACGCACTTCCGGCGGACGCCTGAGCGCCGCGCAACTGGCCACCATGACGCGCCAGCTTGCCACGCTCATCGCCTCGGGCCTGCCCATCGACGAGGCGCTGGAAGCCCTCGCCGAACAGGCCGACGCGCGCCTGCGCACCCATCTGGTGCCACTGCGCGCGCGGGTGATGGAAGGCAGCACGCTGGCCGAGGCCATGTCCGAATCGCCAAGTGCGTTTCCCATGCTGTTTCGCGCCACCCTCGCCGCCGGCGAGGCTTCGGGAAGGCTGGATGCGGTGCTTGCGCGCCTGGCCGACTACACCGAAAGCCGCCAGGCCCTGCGCGCCAAGATCCTGCTGGCGCTGGCCTACCCGGTACTGCTGACCGGCGTGGCGCTGGCCGTGGTCGCGGGACTCATGATCTGGGTCGTGCCGCAGGTCATCGAGGTGTTCACCCAGGCCAACCAGAACCTGCCCGCCGCCACGCGCCTGCTGATCTTCCTTTCCGAAATGATGCAGCGGCACGGAATCTGGCTGCTGCCCGCGCTGGCCATGGTTGTCCTGGGTACCGCAGCGGCACTGCGCGTGCCGGCCGTGCGCGAACGCCTGCAGCGCGAGCTGCTGCGCGTGCCGGTGCTCGGAAGGCTGATCCGCGCCACCGAGATGGCGCGCTTCTCGCGCACCCTGGCGCTGCTGGTATCCAGCGCAGTGCCACTGCTGGAAGCGATCCAGATTGCCGCCCAGGTGATCGGCAACAGCGCCCTGCGCGACGCCGTGGCGAAGGTGGCCGTGCGGGTCAGGGAAGGGCGCGGACTGGCGCACTCGCTGCGGGAAAGCGGCCAGTTCCCGCCGGTGATGCTGCGCCTCATCGCCAGCGGCGAGAAGAGCGGTCGGCTCGACGCCATGCTGTTCGACGCTTCCGCCCAGCAGGAGCGCGAGCTGGATACCGCGCTGGGCATCGCCACCGCCGTGCTGGGTCCGGGCGTGATCCTGCTGGTGGGCGCGCTGGTGCTGTTCATCGTGCTGGCGATCCTCCTTCCGATCCTCTCGCTCAACACTCTGGTCGGATAGCATCACCGCAGTGCCGATGCTAACGTGCGCCGCACGCCGAACCGCACCGCAGCTCTCATGACCCTGCTCCGCTTCGAACACGTCAGCAAGCACTACGCCGGCGGCCAGGAGGCGCTGAAGGACATCAGCTTTGAAGTCGATGCAGGCGAGATGCTGTTCCTCACCGGCCACTCGGGTGCCGGCAAGAGCACCCTGCTGCGGCTCATCCACCTGAGCGATCGCCCCACCCGCGGCGCCGTGCTGATGGCCGGCCGCAATCTGTCCGGCATCACGCGGCGCGGCTTGCCGCGCCACCGCCGCCGCATCGGCGTGGTGTTCCAGGACCATCGCTTGCTGATGGACCGCAGCCTGTTCGACAACGTGGCGCTGCCGCTGGTGATCGCCGGAGTGGCGCGTGCGGAGATCGAAAAGCGCGTGCGCACGGTGCTCGAGCGCGTGGGCCTGGGCGGGCGCGAGAAGGCGCTGCCGATCATGCTCTCCACGGGTGAACAGCAGCGCGTGGGAATCGCGCGTGCGGTGGTCGGACGCCCGGACGTGCTGGTGGCCGACGAGCCGACCGGCAACCTCGATCCCGATCTGGCTGCCGAGATCATGACCCTGTTCACCGAGCTTCCGGCGCAGGGCACCTGCGTGCTGGTGGCCAGCCACGACCTGCACCAGGTGCGGCGGCTGCGCAAGCGCGTGCTCGTACTCGACCACGGCCGCCTGATCGACGACTACCGTCCGGGAGCGGCGGAATGAACGTGCGCCGCAGGCCCGCGAATCGCCCCGCGCCGCAAAACGGCAGCAGAATCGCAGAGCGCCTGCGCGCCTGGCGCGAGCAGCACCTCTACAGCCTGTTTTCCAGCATCGGGCGGATGATGCAGCGCCCCTGGGCGACCGTGCTCACCGTTGGCGTGATGTCCGTGGCGCTGGTCCTGCCGCTGTGCCTGGTCATACTCCTGGGCAATGTCGAGCGCCTTTCCGGCAGCTTTCGGGAATCGCGCGAGGTGAGCCTCTTTCTCGCGCCCGGGGCCAGCGCGGCCGAGGTCGAGGCGCTGGCGGCACAGCTGCGAGAGGACGCGCAGGTTGCCGCCGTGGCGGTGCGCACGCCCGATCAGGGCCTGGAAGAATTCCGCCAGATGGCCGATTTCGCGGACGCCCTCGCCCTGCTGGAAGAAAATCCCCTGCCGGCCGTGCTGGTGGTCACACCTTCCGCAAAGGCCGATCCGCTGGCCGTGGCCGAACGACTGCGCACTCTTCCCAGCGTCGATTTCGTGCAGCATGATGCGCTGTGGCGGGCGCGGCTGACCGCATGGCTCTCTTTCGGTCGCCGCCTCGCATGGCTTGCCGCGGCGCTGCTGGGCGTTGGCGTCCTGCTGGTGGTGGGCAATACTGTGCGTCTGGACATCCAGAGTCGGGCGGAGGAGATTCAGACGGTGCAACTCCTGGGGGCAACCGATGGATTCGTGCGAAGGCCATTCCTGTACCTGGGCGCATGGTACGGCGCGCTCGCCGGCCTGTTTGCGCTGGCGGTGGCCGCGCTGGCGCCGCAGTTGCTGCAGGCACCGCTCGGGCAGCTCGTGGAAAGCTACGGCAGTCACTTCGAACTGCAGGGGCTGGGATGGCGCGCCATGCTGCTGACGCTGGCCAGCGCCGTGATCCTGGGCTGGGGCGGCGCCTGGCTCGCCGCGGGCCACCACCTGCGCCGCACCCTGCCTGATTCCGGAGCACGACCATGAGCGGCGGCATCACCCGGCACATCACCAGCGACACGCCGCGCATCCTGATCGTCGACGGCTCGCGCGTCGCGCGCAAGCTGATCGAGCAGGTGCTGGTGAAGGATGTTCCCGGCGTCACCGTGATTTCCTGCGAAACCGGCGCCGAAGCCAAGGCCGCGGTGCAGGAAGGCGTCGTCGATCTGGTCACCACCGCGCTGCGGCTGCCCGACATGGACGGCCTGGATCTTGCGCACCACATCCGCGAGCACGCCCCGCAGGCCTACATCCCGATCATCGTCGTCTCGGGTGATGCGCAGGAGCGGCTGGTAAACCGCAGCTTCGGCGACGACGTCACCGACTACTTCGACAAGGGGCTCGGCTTCACCGCGCTCTCGGCCTTCATCCAGGGCTACGTGCGTCCCGAGCCGGAAACCGGCGGCCAGGTGCTGTACGTGGAAGACAGCCGCGTGGTGGCGGTGGCCACCCGCAGGATGATGGAAAAACACGGCCTGAGCGTGACCCACGTCATCAGCGTCGAAGATGCCCTCGCGCATCTGGAAACGGCGCGCGCGCAGGGCCGCATTCCCGGCCCGGACGTGATCCTGACCGACGTCTACCTCAAGGGCGGGATGACCGGCAGCGATCTGCTCGAACACGTGCGCGGGGCGCAGTACGGCTACGGCAAGGCCCAGCTTCCGATCCTGGTGATGACCGGCGACGACAACCCCGCCAACCAGAGCGCGCTGCTGCGCGCCGGCGCCAACGATCTGGTGCAAAAGCCCATCGAGGAGCGCCTGCTCATCACCAAGCTCATTTTCCAGCTGCGCGTGGGGCGGTTGATGCGCGAGCGCCAGGCGGCCGCCGCTACGCCGTGAGCGCGCTGTCGCGGGTGCGGATCGAGGCAGGCTGGAAGGCCCGCTTGCACGAGGCGTTCGAGGATCCGGCCATGGCGCAGCTGCGCGCCTTCCTCGTGGCCGAGCGCGAACGCGGCAAGCGCATCCACCCGCCGGCACCGCGCATCTTCGCGGCCTTCGACGCCACCGCGTTCGATCGGGTCAAGCTTGTCCTGCTCGGGCAGGATCCGTACCACGGCCCCGGACAGGCGCACGGGCTGTGCTTCTCGGTGTTGCCCGGCGTGCCGGTGCCGCCTTCGCTGCGCAACATCTACGCCGAGATCGAGCGCGACCTGCGCATCGCCCCGCCCGATCACGGCTGCCTGCTGCCTTGGGCCAGCCAGGGCGTGCTGCTGCTCAACGCCGTGCTCACCGTGGAAGACGGCCGCCCCGGATCGCACCAGAACCGCGGCTGGGAAACCTTCACCGATCGCGCCATCCGCGCCCTGGCCGAAGAGCGCGAGAACCTCGTGTTCCTGCTCTGGGGCAGCTATGCGCAGAAGAAGGGCCGGTTCATCGATTCGCGGCGCCACTGCGTGCTGCGCGCCCCGCACCCTTCGCCGCTGTCGGCCCACCGCGGCTTCCTCGGTTGCGGACATTTTTCCGCCGCCAACCGCTTCTTCGCGAAAACCGGTCAGGCACCGATCGACTGGCGCCTGCCGCCGCGCGTGCAGGTGGAAGCGATGCTGCGCGAGTTTTCCCCTGCGCCCTGATCCGACGCGCCGATCCCGAGCCAACCGATCCGCGCGTCGAATGCGGAGAGGCAGGGATCGCTGCAACGATGCGCGACGGGGTGCGCAAGCCTTCTTGGCGCAACCGATCGCCAAACCTGTGCCAGACTTGCCCGCATGATTTCCGGCACCCCGTCATCCCGGTCTGCGTCTGCATCGGAGGGTTCCGATGAACTGCTCGCCGGATTGATCAGCGCGTTCCATTCCGACCTGCGCCGCATCGCGCGGTGCGAGCGGTTCCGCGTGGGCGCAGGCGCGACGCTGTGCACCACGGCGCTGATCAGCGAGGCCTGGATCAAGCTGCAGCGCGCGCCCGGCTGGGAAAACGAGCAGCACTTCCTCGCCACCGCCGCGCTGGCCATGCGGCAGGTGCTGGTGGGCGATGCAGAACGGCGCTTCGCCTCCAAGCGCAACGCAGGTGCGGTTCCGATATCGCTGGACGAGGAGATCGACGCGCCCGACGAGGCCGACGAGCAGATCCTGCAGGTGAACGAGGCGCTGGAACGGCTCGCCGAGCTCAGCCCGCGCCTGGCGCAGGTGGTGGAGTGCCGCTTTTTTGCCGGTTACAGCGAAGACGAAACCGCGCTGGCTCTCGGCATCACCGACCGCACCGTGCGGCGCGACTGGGTCAAGGCGCGCGCCTGGCTCTACCGCGCGCTGGGCGAAGGCGCGCCCGATGATGCCGGAGAAGTGTCAGGCGCCGCTTCTGCATGATTGCCGAGGCGCCACGTCCGGGCGGGGACGCCGCCCGCTTTGCCCGCATCGAAGCCCTGCTCGACGCCGCGCTGGACCAGCCGAGCCAGGCACGCCAGGTCTTTCTGGAACAGGCCTGTGTCGACGACCCCGCGATGCATCGCGAAGTGCTGGACCTGCTCGCTGCCGTGTCCGCCTCCGAGGGGTTTCTCGAAGCCGCCCCGTTCCTCCCGCAGGCGGCCCCTGCGCCGACGCTGGGTCCGTGGCGACTGGTGCGCCCCATCGGTCGCGGCGGCATGGGCGAAGTCTGGCTGGCCGAACGGGCGGACGGGCGGTTCGAGCAGCAGGTGGCGATCAAGCTGCTGCATCGGCTCGGAGCCGGCGAAGACACCGGCTTCCTGCGCGAGCAGCGCCTGCTCGCGCGGCTGGAACATCCCGGCATCGCCCGCCTGCTCGACGCCGGAGCCCTGCCCGACGGGCGACCCTACATGGTGATGGAATACGTGGATGGCGCGGCGTGGTCGAACCACATCCGCAGCCTTGCGCACGAGCGGCGGCTGGCCCTGTTCCTCCAGGTCTGCGATGCCGTCGCGTTCGCGCATCGCCACCTGGTCATCCACTGCGATCTCAAGCCGGAAAACATCCTGGTGCGGCGCGATGGGCGCGTGGCCCTGCTGGATTTCGGCATCGCCCGGCGCCTGGATGGCGAGGCCGGCCAGACCTGCGACCTGCGCCTGACGCCGCGCTATGCCGCTCCCGAACAGCTTTCCGGCGAGGCCCGGAGCACCCTCACCGATGTCTACGCCCTGGGCCTGCTGCTGCACGAGCTGCTGACCGACCGCTCGCCCTGGGGCGAACTGGTGGGCGCCGGGCCGATCGCGATGCTGCAGCGCGCCCGCATGGGGCCGCCGCCGCCGCCCAGCGCCTGCGCGCCATCACCGGCGCGCGCGCGGCTCCTGCGCGGGGACCTGGATGCCATCGTCAGCAAGGCGCTGAGGCCGGAACCTGCGGCCCGCTACGCTTCCGTGGAAGCGCTGGCCGAGGACCTGCGGCGACACCTCGCGCACCGCACCGTTGCTGCCCGCGGCGATGCCCTCGGCTATCGGCTGCGCCGTCTGCTGCGACGCTACTGGGTGGCCGCAGCGGCGGTTGCGGTGGTATTCGTCGGCCTCGTGGCGGCGCTTTCGGCCATCTCGCTGGCGCACGAAGAAGCCCTGCGCGAGCGCGACATCGCCCAGACCGAGGCGCGCCGCAGCAAGGCCGTGCGCGACTACCTCGCGCTCATGTTCCGCGATGCCGCCCGCAGCGCCGGCGAAGGCACGCCGCTCACCGCCAAGGCGGTGCTCGACCAGGCCGCTTCGCGCGTCGCGGCGGATTTTTCCGCCGATCCGGCCACCAGCGCCGCCGTGCTCAAGGCGTTGGGCGAGCTGCACTTCCACATCAACGACTACGCCGCCGCCGTGCCGCTGCTGCGGCGCTGGCTGGAGCACGAGGCCGACATCGCCGATCCGAACGCCGCCGCCGACGTGCGCTTCACCCTGGCCGAAGCCGTGCACCGCATGGGCCAGGGCGAGGAGGCGCGGCGCCTGCTGGCGGCGGCGCAGCGGTACTGGGAAACCGATCCACCGCGCCACGCCGACGTGCTGCTGACCTCGCGCATGTTGCAGGCGCGCCTGCAGCGCGAGGATGGCGATCCGGAAGGCGCCCTCGCCGTGCTGGAAGCGGCCCTGCGCGAACGCAGGGCGCGCTCGGGCGACGAGCACTACGAAACCGCGGCCCTGCTGACGAACCTGGGCGCGGCCTACGTCCAGTCCGGCCGGCTCGACGAGGGCATCGACGTGTCGCGGCGCGCGCTGGCTCTGTGGGAGCGCCTCCAGCTCGGTGCCGGAAACGACGCCCTCAACACCCTCAACAACCTCGCCGCCGCCTACTTCCGCAAGAACGATCTGGAGCGTGCCGAGGAAACTTTCGCGCGCGCCCTGGACTTGCGCCGCACGCTGTTCGGGCCATCGGCGGCAACCGCCGCGCTGATCGGCAACTATGCGCGCGTGCTGCAGCGCCTGGGGCGCTGGGACGAGGCGCTGGCGCTGGGCACCGAGGCCGAGGCGATGGCGCTGGCGCACGCCGGATCGTCCAGCCTGCTCGTGCAGGCGATGCGGGTCGCGCGCGCCGAGACGCTGCTCGCGCTGGGACAACCGGGGCCGGCGCGCGAGGCGCTGGAAGCCTTCTCGCGCGAGGACCCGGCGCCGCTGCCGGTCGCGCTGCGGCTGCGCGCCGCGCTGGGTACCGCCGAGGCGGCGCAAAGGCAGAAGGATCGGCCCGCTGCCGCCGATGCGCTGGCGCAGGCCGAGCGGCTGCTCGGCGAGGCGGGGGCGGAGGCGGTTGAACACGCGGCGCGGCTGGAGGCGCTGCGCCGCGCATTGCCCCGGCCCTGAAGCATCCGCGGCGGCACAGCAGAACGGCCCCGTTTCCGGGGCCGTTTCCTTGGCGTTGCGGCGAGGTTTCGGCGTTATGCCACCAGCAGCGCCTTCATCTTCTTCATCGCGTTCGCCTCGATCTGGCGGATGCGTTCGGCCGAAACGCCGTACTCGTCGGCCAGCTCCTGCAGCGTCACCTTGCGCTCGTCGTCGAGCCAGCGGCGGCGGATGATGTCGCGCGAACGCGCGTCCAGCTGCGCCAGGCCTTCGCGCAGCAGCTCCAGCTGGCTGCCTTCCTCGTCGTCGCGGGCATAGGCGTGGGCCGGATCGGCGTCGGGTGCGACCAGATAGGCCATGGGCGCGGGCGGCGCGTCCTCTTCCGCGTCCGCCGGCGCTTCGAAGCCGATGTCGCGGCCGGACAGGCGCGCTTCCATCTCCAGCACTTCGGAGGCGGGCACGTTGAGATCGCGCGCCACGGCCTGAACTTCCGCATGGTTCATCCAGCCCAGACGCTGGCGGCTCTTGCGCAGGTTGAAAAACAGCTTGCGCTGCGCCTTGGTGGTGGCGACCTTCACGATGCGCCAGTTCTTGAGGATGAACTCGTGCATCTCGGCGCGGATCCAGTGCACCGCGAAGCTCACCAGGCGCACGCCCTGGGTGGGATCGAAGCGCTTGACCGCCTTCATGAGGCCGATGTTGCCTTCCTGGATCAGGTCGGCGATCTGCAGGCCGTAGCCGCTGTAGCCACGCGCCACATGCACCACGAAACGCAGGTGTGAAAGCACCAGCGAACGGGCGGCGGAGAGATCCTGTTCGGAACTGTAGCGATGGGCCAGCTCCTGCTCTTCCTCGACCGTGAGCACGGGAATGCGGTTCACGGCGCCGATGTAGGCGTCCAGCGAACCCAGCGCGCTGGGGATGGGCAGGGTGTTGCTCATCAGGGCGGTATTCATGCGGTGGTTCTCCCATGGGGGACTGGCCCCAGTCTAGCACTCGGGGCATTGGAGTGCTAAGGCGGGCAAAAGTTCCCGTTGGGTGAGCAAGCGTGCCTGGAGGTTGGCGCCTATCCGGGATCGGCGGGTGCGATACGTGAACGCGAGCGTTCCATCGAGGATGAAACGGCGAACGCATGACTTCCGGAACCGGTCTTTGCCCCCATTCTGGCGCATTCTGTGCTTGCCCAAGCCGCGCCGCGTTGGCACGCTGATGCCGCCCCGTGCCCGCATGTGCGGCCGCGGCGCCCGAAATCCCGAGGTTTTCCCATGTCCGCACTGCGTCGTCTGTCCGTTCTCGCCCTCACCCTCGCCCTCGCCGGCGGCGCACTGGCCAAGCCCAAGCCGGTGGAGTCGCTGACCCTGTCTCCCTCCGACACCCAGAAGGATGTGGCGACCCTGGTCACCCAGCTGCTCAGCAACAGCCGCTACCACTACCACCCGCTGCCGCTGGACGACGCGCTCTCGGAAAAGATCTACCAGCACTATCTGGAGGCGCTGGACCGCGACCGGATGTACCTGCTGGCCAGCGATGTCGAACGCTTCTCCGCGCTGCGCACCGGCTTCGACGACGCGCTGCGCGAGCGCCGCCTGGAGCCGGCCTTCGAGATGTTCAACATCTACGTGCAGCGCGTGGCCGAGCGCAGCCGCTTTGCGCGCGAATACCTCCGGACCGACATCGATTTCAGCGCGGATGAAAGCTGGGCCTACGACCGCAAGGACGTGCCCTTCGCCGCGAATGCCAAGGAGCTGGATGACCTGTGGCGCAAGCGCGTCAAGAACGACGTCTTGCGCCTCAAGCTGGCCGGGAAGTCGATGAAGGCGATCCGCGAAACGCTCGACAAGCGCTATGCCAACACCGAGTCGCGCATCCGTTCGATCCGCGCCGACGATGTGTTCCAGACTTTCCTGAACGCGTACACCAACGCGATCGAACCGCACACCGGCTACATGAATCCGCGCACCACCGAGAATTTCAACGTATCCATGCGGCTTTCGCTGGAGGGCATCGGCGCGGTGCTGCAGGTCAACGACGAGGAAGTCACCGTGATCCGCTCCATCGTGCCGGGCGGACCGGCGGCGATGTCGGGCAAGGTCAAGCCCGGCGACCGCATCTACGCGGTCGGTCAGGGCGATGACGGCGCCATGGTCGATGTGGTGGGCTGGCGCATCGACGATGTGGTCGACCTCATCCGCGGCCCGCGCCAGACCCGGGTGCGCCTCGACCTGCTGCCGGCCGATGCCGGCATCGATGGCGAGCACCGGACCGTGCTGCTGACCCGCGAGAAGGTGAAACTGGAGGAGCAGGCGGCGCGCAAGTCGGTGCTCACGGTGGGCGAGGGAGAAGCCGCGCGCCGCATCGGCGTGATCGACCTGCCGACCTTCTATCAGGATTTCGAAGGCCGCCGCCGCGACGAGCCGGATTACCGCTCGGCCACGCGCGACGTGGCCAAGCTGCTGGCCGAACTCAAGCAGGAAAAGGTCGACGGCGTTGTGATCGACCTGCGCAACAACGGCGGCGGTTCGCTGACCGAAGCGATCGAGCTGTCCGGCCTGTTCATCGACCGCGGCCCGGTGGTGCAGGTACGCGATGCAGGGGGGCGGGTCGATGTGCAGCGCGACACCCAGGCGGGCACCGCCTGGGACGGACCGCTCGCGGTGCTGGTCAATCGCGCCTCGGCGTCGGCCTCGGAAATCTTTGCCGGCGCCATGCAGGACTACGGACGCGCCCTGATCATCGGCGAGACCACCTTCGGCAAGGGCACGGTGCAGAACCTCGTCGATCTGGACATGTTCTCGCGCGCCGACGCCCCCGGCTTCGGCCAGCTCAAGATGACCGTGGCGCAGTTCTTCCGGGTCGAGGGCGGCTCCACCCAGAACCGCGGCGTCACCCCGGACATCGCCTTTCCGGTGACGCTGGATGCCGAGGACTACGGGGAAAGCACCTACGACAACGCCCTGCCGTGGACGCGCGTGGAGGCGGCCGACCATGTCGTCCAGGCCAACTTCAAGCCGCTCCTGCCGCTGCTGGAAGCACGCCACGAAGTCCGCGCCAAGGCCGATCCGGAGTTCGTCTGGCTGGCCGAAGACGCGGCCGAATACCGGCGCCAGCGCAGCGAAAAGACCATCTCGCTGAACGAGGCCACGCGCCGCGCCGAGCGCGAGCGCAACGAGGCGCGGCGCAAGAAGCGCGAAGAGGAGCGCAAGGCGCAGGGGCTGGCCGGAGCCGACGGGGAAGCATCGCTGGACGACGGCTTGCAGGCCGACGAGCGCAACGTCGCGGCCGATGCCAAGCGCGAGGAGGAAGCCCGCAACCAGCCGCCCGACGTGCTGGCGCGCGAGGCCGCGAACATTCTCGCCGACGCCATCGCCCTGTTGCGCGACGACCGCGCGCTGGCGGCGCAGGTGCTGCCGGCCGATCCCGATCCGGTCGCTCCGGACGCCAAGCGCCTGCACTGATCCGGCCCGTGCTTTCCCTCCCCGTCGGAATCCGCGCCCGCCATGGTGGGCGCGGATCGCAACGCCATTCCGGGACCCCGCATCCGTGACCCGCGACGGCAATGTCGCCGCCCCGCCGTCGTGGGCCATAGCCCTGGCGCTGGGCGCACTGTACGTGGTGTGGGGTTCCACCTATCTGGGCATCCGTTTCGCGCTGGAGGGCTATCCGCCGTTCCTGCTCGGTGCCATCCGCATGCTGCTGGCCGGCGCACTGATGTACGGCGTGCTGCGCTGGCGCGGCGTGCCCGCACCCACGCGGGCGCAGTGGCGCCGGCTGTGGTGGCTTTCCATCTTCATGGTGCTGCTGAGCAACGGACTGGTGAACGTGGCCGAGCGCGAGGTGTCCTCGGGCATGGCCGCGGTGGCGGTGGCCTCGATGCCGCTGTGGGCGGCGCTGTTCGCACTGGCGCGCGGCGAGCGCCCCGGGCGCGTGGAATGGATCGGCCTGTCGGTCGGATTCGCGGGCGTGCTGTGGCTCAACGCCGGCGGCACGCTGGCGGCGACGCCGACAGGCATGATCATGCTGCTGGTGGCACCCGTCGCCTGGGCCTGGGGTTCGATCTGGAGCCGCGGCCGCGACCTGCCGACCCCGTTCATGTCCGCTGCCGGGCAGATGCTCACCGGCGGCCTCTGGATGCTG
>CAUJIN010000065.1 GCA_963205495.1 Pseudomonadota bacterium | reverse complement strand
CACAACGACGGGTACTCGCTGCGGTGTTCCAGGACCATGCGGATTGCGCGCTCGCGGACTTCGGGGGAAAACTTCTTCGACTTGTTCATGGCTCCATCTTCTCAAGAGTTGGAGCCTCCAGAAATCCCGGGGCGGTTCAGGCCGTCCACGTTCTGTGTGACGAGCAGTTCGATGCGGCCTTGACGCTCCGCCGCAACCAGAAGCCGGTGCGCAAGGTTGGGCCGCACCTGCGCCATCGTTTGCCAGCCAACCATGCTGCGCGCCCAGTAGCGCTGGCGCGCCGGGTGCGAGCCCATGAACTGCTGGTAGGTCATCGGCGGTGGCCGTTTCCACTCGCCGCGGCGGTCGCGGTAGTCGGGAATGCCCGAAGCGGTGCTGATGCCGGCGCCGGTGAGCACGAAGAGCCGGGGATAACGCGCCAGGAAATTCCGCAGGGAAGAGTCGGTCGTTTCCATCAGGTCGTGGGCAAGGTGCCGGTGGACAGGATGCAGGTCATGGCGATGGAACGCGAGCACGGGCGCCTTTGATGAAAGTCCCGGCTGCCCGCCCAGGGCCGCACCGCCGAGTGAGTCAATCGACTCCAGCCGCGCCAGCGCGCGCAGGGCGTCGGCGAAGCGCGCGATGCGCGTGGCATCGTTCGCATGCCGCCGTCGACCAGCAGCGGCGCGCGGCGCGAGGGCGAAACGCAGTCATCGCCCTGCTTTTGACAGGCCCAACGCGATGCTGAGAACAGTCCACACAGGTATGACGATCACCATGACAGGCAACCACCAAAGTATCGTCAATGCAATCTTGGCAAGCGTGTAGCGTTGACGCTGATTGATCTCGTTCCATCTGTTCACAGGCTTGGCTCCTTGGGCGATCGCGTGGAGCCAATGTAAGCCGCCCCTGTCTCATATCTTGAGACGAAGGGTTGGAACCGATCAGATGACTTGCGGTAGCAAAGAACGGATTGCGCGTGCTTCCGCTTCAAGTGGTTGTTGGAACTTGCCGTAATTGGAAAAGTGCAGATGCCGGTAAACGGCAAGGCCGCGGGAGCGGTACAGTACCGGGAGATTGCCTGATGTGTCGGCCTTCGTTGGCAACCACGGGAACGCGCTGGATTTGCGCATGAGACGGGCGACGCCGGCAGAAACGAAGACATGTTCTGCGTTGCCGCCAAGAATGTACGAGTTCAGCGCGTGAAGGTGATCTGGGTCCAAATCTTGTGGCGACAGGTTGCTGCGACCAACGGTTGGGACATGCAGCAACTCCACGAACGAGACGAGATCGGCGTGGGCGGGCAGGAAACCAATACGCGAGAAGTTAACGTGGTAGCGCCGACCATCTCCACGATACGTGGGCAACAGGAACGGATGATGGACGCCATGACGACGCCAAAACGTCACGCCGTCGTCGTGGTACTCAAGGATGCTGGAAAAGCTTGAGCTACTTTCGATGGATGGGGCGTAGTTCGCATCCAGGCCGATGAACAGAAATTTGGCGGAAGACGGATCCACACCCTGAAATGGCCGGTGTGCAAACCGCTCTCGAAGTTCGTGGCTTGGGTGTTCGAGGTACATTCAAATCATGTGGCTGACGAACGCTTAGCCCAGCCGCGCCTGCTGCTCCTTCAGGCCATCGAGCTGCACCGACCAGTCGGCCAGGCGCTGGCGCTCCTGATCGACCACGGCGGCGGGAACCTTGTCGCTGAACTTGGCGAGCTTGGCTTCGCTCTTGTCCTTTTCCGCGGCGACGCGGGCGACTTCCTTGGCCAGACGGGCGCGCTCGGCGTCGAGGTCGATCAGGCCTTCCAGCGGGATCAGCAGGCGCAGCTCGCCGAGCACCGCCGAGGCGCTGGGCGGGGCATCGCCGCGGAGCGAATCAATCGACTCCAGCCGTGCCAGCGCGCGCAGGGCGTCGGCGAAGCGCTCGATGCGCGCGGCATCGTTCGCATCGCCGCCGTCGACCAGCAGCGGCACCCGGCGCGAGGGCGAGATGCCGAGCGTGCTGCGCACCGAGCGCAGTTTCTGGATGGCGTCCTTGAGCCAGTCGATATCGGCCAAGTCGCCGGCTTCGCTGGCGGCCGCAAACGCGGACGGCCAGGCTTGGGCCATGAGGCTGCCTTCGGCCAGGCCCAGGCGCGGAGCCACGTGCTGCCAGATTTCCTCGGTGACGAAGGGGATCAGCGGGTGTGCGAGGCGCAGGGTGGCTTCCAGCACGGTGAGCAGGGTGCAGCGCACCGAGTCCGCCGCCGTTCCGGCATCGCCCTCGGCCTGCAGCCAGGGCTTGGCGAATTCGATCGACCAGTCGCAGAACTCGTTCCAGACGAACTCGTAGAGCGCCTGCGCGACGAGATCGAAGCGGTAGGCATCGAACTGCGCGTCGATCTCGGCCAGCAGGGCGTCGAAGCGCGCCAGCAGGGCGCGCTCGAAGGGCAGCTGCGGCCACTGCGCCGGGCGCTGGATGGTCGCGCCCTCCGGCAGGCTGCCGAGCACGAAGCGCGCCGCGTTCCACAGCTTGTTGCAGAAGTTCTTGTAGCCCTCGCAGCGCTTGAGGTCGAACTTGATGTCGCGCCCGTGGGTGGCGAGCGAGGCGAAGGTGAAGCGCAGCGCGTCGGCGCCAAACGCCGGGATGCCGTCGGGATAATCCTTGCGCGTGTCCTTCTCGATGCCGGCCGCCATCTTCGGCTGCATCAGGCCCGAAATGCGCTTTTCCACCAGCGCGTCCAGCGTGATGCCGTCGATGAGATCGATCGGGTCGAGCACGTTGCCCTTGGACTTGGACATCTTGTTTCCGTCCTTGTCGCGCACAAGTCCCGTGATATAGACGTCGCGGAAGGGCACTTCGCCGGTGAAGTGGTCGGTCATCATCACCATCCGGGCGACCCAGAAGAAGATGATGTCGAAGCCCGTCACCAGCACGCTGGAAGGGAGATAACGCTCGAATCCGCGCTCGCCCATTGCGGCCTCGTCCGGCCAGCCCAGGGTGGAAAACGGCCACAGCGCCGAGGAAAACCAGGTTTCCAGTACGTCGCTGTCCCGAGCCAGCTTCACCTCGGAGGAAAGCCCGCCCTTCGCGCGCGCCTCGGCCTCGTCGCGGCCCACGAATACGTTGCCGGCGTCGTCGTACCAGGCCGGAATGCGGTGGCCCCACCAGAGCTGGCGGCTGATGCACCAGTCCTGGATGTTCTCCATCCAGTGGCGGTAGGTGTTGATCCAGTTCGGCGGAACGAAGCGGATCGAGCCGTTCTCGACCAGTTCCAGCCCGCGCTTGCCCAAGGTGTCCATCTTCACGAACCACTGGTCGGTGAGGTAGGGCTCGATCACCTGCCCGGTGCGGTCGCCGCGCGGCACCATCAGCCTGTGCGGTTTGGCTTCGACCAGAAGCCCGGCGGCTTCCAGATCAATCAGCACCGCCTTGCGCGCCTCGTAACGATCCTGCCCGCGGTATTTCTCCGGCGCGTTGTCGTTGAGCGCGGCTTCCGGCGTGAACAGGTTGATCATCGGCAGCCCGTGGCGCTGGCCCACGGCGTAGTCGTTGAAGTCGTGCGCCGGGGTCACCTTGACCACGCCGGTGCCGAAGGCGCGGTCCACGTAGTCGTCGGCGATGATCGGGATCTCGCGCCCGGTCAGCGGCAATTCCACGGATCTGCCGACCAGGCCGGCGTAGCGCGGATCGTCCGGATGCACCATCACCGCGACGTCACCCAGCAGGGTTTCCGGGCGGGTGGTGGCGACGATCAGGTGGTCGCGGGTTTCGCGCGAGAGTTCGTTGCCGTCCTCGTCGCGCTCGATGTGCTCGTAGGTCACGCCATGGGCCAACGGATAGCGGATCGACCACAGGTGGCCGTCCTCCTCCTCGCTGACCACTTCCAGATCGGAAATCGCGGTCTTGAGCACCGGATCCCAGTTCACCAGCCGCTGGCCGCGGTAGATCAGCCCCTCCTCGTACAGGCGCACGAAGGCTTCGATCACCGCCTTGGACGGCATCTCGTCCATGGTGAACACGCTGCGCGACCAGTCGCCCGAGGTGCCCATGCGGCGCATCTGGCGTTCGATGGTGTCGCCCGATTCCTGCTTCCACTCCCACACTTTTTCGATGAAGCCTTCTCGCCCCAGCGAATCGCGGGTTTCGCCGCGGCCCTCGCGCGCGAGGTTGCGCGAGACCACCATTTCCGTGGCGATGCCGGCGTGGTCGGTGCCCATCTGCCAGAGCGCGTCGCGGCCCTTCATGCGCTGGTAGCGGGTGAGCGCGTCCATCAGCGTGTGCTGGAAGGCGTGGCCCATGTGCAGGGTGCCGGTGACGTTCGGAGGCGGCAGCAGGATGGTGTACGGCTCGCCCGTGCCGCTCGGAGCAAAGCGCCCGTCGGCCTCCCAGCGGGCGTACCAGCGGGTTTCGAAAGTACCGGGTTCGAAGCTCTTGTCCATGCGCGTGCCGGCCCCTGCGGGCCTCGGGTTCGTTGAGGGAAGTCGGGAATTGTAGCGTGCCGAGGTCGCCGTCGCAGGGGCAGCTGGCGAGGCACGGCAGGCGAGGGGCCACGACTACGTGTCACTGGACGTCAGTCGGCGCGGTTGCATTTGACCCCGACGCTGATTGGCCCCAAGCCTCAACTGCTGAGCCATCTTCCCCGCCATTGTCGGGGGCTTGAAACCGCCCTGGCGACGAATAGGTCCTGATGAGGGTGGTGGGTCAGGCGGCCAGGCGCGTGATCTTTTTCAGCGTGGCCTCCAGTTCACGAGCAGCCAGCTTGAGATCGTAAGTGCCCTGCAAGCCGAGCCAGAACTGCGGCGTCTGCCCGAAGGCACGGCCAAATCGCAGCGCCAGATCGGCGGTGACCGGGCGCTCTCCGCGAACGACATGCGAGATGCGCATGGGCGAGACGCCGATGGCGCGCGCAAAGGTCGCCTGGCTCAGTTCCAGTTCTTCCAGGAACTCGCGCAAATGTTCGCCCGGATGGATGGGGGGCAATCCCTTGATTGTGTCAGATACCGGCATGACGAAGTTTCCTCAGTGGTAGTCAACGATCTCGACATCGAAGGCGTTTCCGCCTTCGAACCCGAAGCACAGCCGCCATTGATCGTTGATGCGGATGCTCCATTGACCGGCGCGTTCGACTTTCAGGGCTTCGAGCCGGTGCGATGGCGGGAAGAGCAGGTCTTCGATTGCGGCAGCTTCTGCAAGGCGGCTCAGGCGCATCATCGCGCGCTGATGGATTGCGAGCGGAAGCCGTTTGGAATGTCCCGTGGTGGACAACCGCTCGGTTTCCCTGTCGGCAAAGCTGCGAATCATGCACACGTCGTAAACATTGTGTTTACATCCGGCAAGGGGAGCTGCCATGCCTGAACCCACCAACGCCCTGTCACTGGCCCAGGCGCTCACCCGTCGTGCCTCGGTATCGAGGATGGCGATGCAGACATCCTCGAACTGGTCACGCCGACAACGGCGAGCTGCGGGGCGTCGTGCGGTTTCGATTCCGCAGGTTGGCCCTGCGCGGCCGACGCCGTGGGCCATACGCGACCGATGGGGTAGGCTTGCTGCGCCTCAACATCCGAACGTATCGTGGCCGTTTTTCCGATTCGTGGTGGCGGCGCGATGCGTTTGGGTGTGTTATTCGGAGTGGCTTCGGGTGCAGCGTGGGGCGCGGTGTTCCTCGTCCCGGCGCTGCTGTCGCAGTTCCATCCGCTGCTGCTGGCCGGAGGCCGCTATCTCCTGTACGGCGCGGTTTCACTGCTGCTGGTCGGTCGCGCGCTGCCGCGGCTCTGGCGGCGATTGGAGAAGGGCGAATTGCGCCTGCTGGTGGAGCTGGCGCTCACGGGGAACCTGATCTACTACGTGCTTCTGGCCGCGGCCGTGCAGATGGCCGGCGTGGCTTCCAGCTCGCTCATCATCGGCGCGACGCCCGTGGTGATCACCCTGCTGGGGCGGCGCGATGCCGGCGCGGTGCCGCTGCGGCGGCTGGTCGTTCCGCTGGGGATGGTGCTGGCGGGCGTGGCCTGCATCAACCTCGACGTGCTGCTCTCCGCGCACGCGCAGGCGCGCCCGCTGGGCGAGCGCGTGCTGGGCATGGCGCTGGCGGTGCTCGCGGTGCTGAGCTGGGCTTGGTACGCGGCGCGCAACGCGCGCTTCCTGCGCTCGCAGTCGCGCTTCGACGGCAACCAGTGGTCGTTGCTGTGGGGGCTGGTGACCGGCGCGCTGGGCGGGCTGGTCTGGCTCGCCGTGCTCGCCCTGCTGGGCGATGCCTTCCTGCCCGGGGCGGACACGACTTCGGCCGACTGGACGCGCTTCTGGGCGCTCAACCTGTTCCTCGCCATCGCCTGTTCCTGGTTCGGCAACTGGATGTGGAATGCCGCCGCGCGCCGCCTGCCGCTGACCCTCAGCGGCCAGATGCTGGTATTTGAAACCCTGTTCGCGCTGCTCTACGGCTTTGCCTGGGCACGGCGCTGGCCGACGCTGCTGGAACTGCTCGCCGTGGTGCTGCTGGTGGGTGGCGTGGTGCTGTCGGCGCGCCGCCACGCGCAGCCTTCGGGAGCGGCTCCGGTGCCGCACTGAAGGATGAAGCGGGCGCGGCGGTGCGACATTCGGTCGCATCCCGCTGCGGAACGCATGGGCCTAGCATTTATTGCAGTGCAACAATGCAGGGCAGAAAAGGCAATGAGGATGCGGGGAAGGTCCGTCCGAACGGCGGGAGCGGTGATCCTTGCGCTGCCGATGGCGGTCGCGGCGGCAGCACATGAGGAGACGGATGCGCGACAGCGCGCGCTGGATGCCATCGTGGTGACGGCCAAGGCGCCGGATGACGGGGTGGTTTGGGAAACCGATCCGAAGCTGCCGCGCCAGCCGGTGCCGGCCAGCGACGGTGCGGACTATCTCAAGACGATCCCGGGTTTCACCGCGATCCGCAACGGCGGCAGCAACGGCGACCCGGTGCTGCGCGGCATGTTCGGCTCGCGCCTGAACCTTTTGTCCAACGAGGGTAGCATGCCGGGCGCGTGCCCCTCGCGCATGGACAATCCGATGTCCTACGTGGCCCCGGAAACCTTCGACCGGCTGGTGGTGGTGAAGGGTCCGCAGACGGTGCTCTGGGGGCCGGGCGCCTCGGCCGGTACGGTGCGGTTCGAGCGTGACGGTGCCCGCTTCAGCACGCCCGGCGCGCGCGTCAACGCCAGCGCCATGGTCGGATCCAACGGCCGGCGCGATGCCCTCATCGACGCCAGCGCGGGCCTGTCGCAGGGCTACGTCCGCGTCACCGGCAACCACTCCGAGGCGGATGACTACCGCGCCGGCGATGGCTCGCGCGTGCCCTCGCGCTGGGAAAAATGGAACACCGACGTCATGCTCGGCTGGACGCCGGACGCCGACACCCTGCTGGAAATCGGCCTGGGGCGTGGCGATGGCGAGGCGCGCTACGCCGGCCGCCGCATGGACGGGACGATGTTCGACCGCGACGCGCAGTCGATCCGCTTCGAGAAATCCGGCTTCGACGGCGCGCTCAAGGCGATCGAGGCCAGCGCCTACCGCAACGAGGTCGATCACCTCATGGACAACTACACCCTGCGCGAGCCCAACCCCATGGGCCCGATGCCGATGCCGATGGCTTCCAACGTGGATCGCCTCACCTACGGCGGGCGCGCCGCCGCCACCTTCGATACCGGGCGCTGGGAGCTGACGCCCGGCGTGGATGCGCAGAACAGCCGCCACCGCCGCCGCAATGCGATGGGACGCGATGCCTACCTGCTGCTGCCGCGCACCCAGGATGCCGACCTGCGCCAGCGCGGTGCTTTCGTCGAGGCCGCCTATGCCGCCAGCGCCTCGTCGCGCTGGATTGGCGGGCTGCGGCTGGACCGATCCAGCGCCACGGACCATCGCCGCGCCGCCCCCGGCATGCCGCCGCAGCCCACGTCCGGGGAAACCCGCGATGAAACCCTGGAAAGCGGCTTCCTGCGGCACGAATGGCGCAGGGGCGAGGGTTTCAGCGCCTTCGCCGGCGTCGGGCAGGTGCGGCGCATGCCCGACTACTGGGAACTGTTCTCGCCCAACATGGGGCCGATGGGGTCGCCCAACGCCTTCGCCGGCGTGCGCCCCGAGCGCACCACCCAGTTCGATGCCGGCCTGAACTTCCGCTCGCAGCGGTTCGATGCCTGGGTGAGCGCCTACGCCGGGCGCATCAGCGACTACATCCTGTTCACCTATCACACCGGCGGGATGATGGGCACGATGACGCGCGCCGACAATGTGGCCGCACGCATTCGCGGTGCCGAGGCCGGGCTGGAGTACCGAGCGATCGATCGCCTCAGGCTCGGCAGCACCGTGGCCTACGCCTGGGGCGAGAACCGCGACGCCGGCACGCCGCTGCCGCAGATGCCGCCGCTGGAAGTGCGCATGAGCGCGACCTGGGACGCGACCGACTGGTCGGCCGGTCTCCTGTGGCGCGTGGTCGCCGCGCAGGATCGCGTGGCGCCGGGGCAGGGCAGCGTGGTGGGCCAGGACATCGGCGAAAGCCGGGGGTTCGGCACCCTGGCGCTCAACGCCAGCGCGCGCCTCGGCCAGTTCTGGCGCCTGTCGGCCGGCATCGACAACCTGTTCGATCGCGCCTACAGCGAGCACCTCAACCTGGCCGGCAGCGCCGACTTCGGCTTTCCCGCCGATCCGGTGCGGATTTACGAGCCGGGCCGCAACCTCTGGCTGAAGCTGGATTACAGCTACTGACGCCGCCCGATGCGATCAGCGGTACTGGCGCAGGTAGCGCGTCTCGAAACCGCGCTTGAGCCAGTGGAACACGCGGCTGGAGGGCAGCAGCACGCAGCGCTTGGGCGTGCGCCAGACCAGCGCGCCGCGGTCGGTGGAGTCGATGATGCACATCAGCTCGGTGGCGAAGGTTTCGCCGGAAGCGCGGCCGTCGAGGTCGGCCAGCAGGTTCGCGGCGGCGGCTTTCGCCTGAAGATCGGCCATGTGCGCCTGCTTGGGCATCCAGTCCGGTCCGGGAAAGCTGCCCGCATCGCCCGCCACCACCACGCGCTCGATGCCGGGCACGCGGCAGTGCGCGTCGGCCTGGATGAGGCCGCCGGGCGAGCGCGGCAGGGTGGACTGGTCGAGCCAGGTGCTGCCGGTCAGGCCGGGCATGAAGAGGATGAAATCGGCGGGGAATTCGCCGCCTTCGGTCACCACCCGATCGGCGTCGAAGCGCACCATCTTGTGTCCCAGACGGGTCGAGATGCCGCGGCGGGCCATCTCCTTCAGCAGGTACGCCACGGTCTTTTCGCCCAGCCGGCTGCCGGGCGAGGTCGACGGGCTGAAGAAGGTCAGCTCGAAGCGCCCGCGCCGGCCCTCGCGGCGCAGCTGCTGGTCGATCCCGAACAGGAACTCGAACATCGGACCGCCGCGCATGGCGACCGGCTCCTTCGGGTTGCCGCCGAAGCCGACCGCGATGCGTCCGCCCTGCATCTCGCGCAGCCGGTCGCGGATGCGCTCGGCCGCGTCGATGCCCTCGCAGGGCGTGATGGCGTGCTCGATGCCCGGCAGCTTATTGATGAAGCGCGCGCCGGTGGCGATGGCGAGGGCGTCGTTGGCCAGCTCGCCCCGCGTGGTGCGGACGGTGCGGCCGTCGTCGGAAAGGCCGGTCACCTCGGCGGCAACGAAGTCCACCCGCTGGCGCGCGAGGAAATTGCCCAGCGGCACCACCAGGTCCTCGCGCCGGCGCAGGCCGCTCGGGATCCAGATGATGCCGGGAAGATAGTGAAGCTCGGCGCGCGGGGCGACCAGGGTGATGCCGACCGCGGCATCGCGCCGGCGCAGCTCGCGGATGAGGGAAAGGCCGGCGAATCCGGCACCGAGCACGGTGATGTTGCGCGTAGGCATCGGGTTCGTCATGGCGGGGTTCCGTAATCGACGCGCGCGGCGCGAGGCATGGCGGCATGGTATCTGCAACACTGCGCGCGAACGAACGGGACAGGTTGACCGCATGGCGGTGTTTCCCATGAAGTGCGGGAGCGACTCGATCCTTGCCACCGCCGCCGCAACGCGATGGGACGGGATGCATACCTGTGGCTGCCGCGCACCCAGGATGCCGACCTGCGCCAGCGAGGTGCTTTCGTCGGGGCCGCCTGTGCCGCCAGCGCCTCGTCGCGCTGAATCGGCGGGCTGCGGCTGGACCGATCCAGGACCGAGCTGGAGTACCGCGCGATCGATCACCTCGAGCTCGGCGCCACCGGGCCTGCAGCGAGCACCTCAACCTGGCCGGTAGCGCCGACTTCGGCTTTCCCGCCGATCCGGTGCGGATCCTCGAACCGGGCCGCAACCTCTGGCTGAAGCTGGATTACAGCTGTTGATGCCGTGGCTGCGGCCGCGCTTGACTTCCGTTGGTGGGGGGGGGGTAGCGTGCGGCGCGCCCGGGCTTGCTCCGGGCCGTGCAACGGGCGGCACGCCACCCGCCTGCGTCAATGAGGCTTTCACGATGACGAAGAAGCTCGCTATGATCGCGTTTCTCGCCTTGGGATCCATCCCGGCCATGGGGAGTGCGAATGCGGCAACCTGCAGGCCGGTGTACCAGTGCGACCCCTTTGGTTGCTATTACATCGGCGACTACTGTTGCGATTGGTTCGGCTGCTACTTCAAGCAGGTGTGGTAATCAAGCATCTCTCTCGCCACGCCGGTTGATCGGCGTGGTGCTTTCCGCGTCGCTTCGGTTTCATCTGCGGTGGCGCGCGGCTTGTTTCAGATAATCCAGGGAAGGTACGGAATGCTGCGGATCATGTTTGCCGTTCTGATTGGCCTGGCCATGCATGGCGCAAGCCATGCGGCCGATGCGCCGCTGAAAATGGATCAGGTCAAGGCCAAGGCGCTTTTCGATCAGATCGATGGCTACAAGCCCTCGCCCGGTGACGGGCGGCCATCGATCGCCGCGCCGACGGTGCTCGCCTATTCCGCCGCGGGCACGCTGCTGCATGTGAGCGCAATGCACGAAATTTCCGCGGAGAACCTTCTCGAGGACCGCCTCACCGACCACGCCAGAGCGTCCGGATATTTCGACTTTTCCGGCTTGGCGGGGGATATTCCAGGCCTTGAGCGCGATCCCGCCAAACCGGTCTTCGTGATGATTTTTCCACCGCAGGCGCGCATTTTTTGCGAGCCTTGTCGAACCGCGCGAGCGACGCTGGAAAGTTTGCTGAGCGAGCAGAAGATTGAAGCCGCGGTGGTGGAGGTGGATATCGTTTTTGTGCGGCCGTAAGCGCGGTAATCTCCCCATGGGCCGGCGTGGTCTCTGGATTCCGAAATTCACCCGGCTGATCACCATCGTGGCTCTGGGGCTGGGCCTGTTCGGTGGCTTTGCAGCCAGCACGATGCATGGAGGGTTGGCCAACCCGGCGCTGCCGGGTTCGACCGGCGTTTCCGGGCTCTATTCCCTGGAGTTGCGGCGGACACCGCCGTCGCCGCTGCAGGACGATGGGCGCGATCGCCGGTTCCTCGGTGAGCTTCTCGACGGCAGCCCGCTTGCGCGACGGGTCATTGGAAGCAGCCCGGCACAGGCCGGTTTCCGCTACCAGGGCAAGCGGATGGATGGCGTTCGCGTCGGCCTGTACAACGGCGACTTCTTCCGGATGCTCGGGGTGGTGCCGGCCATGGGCGTGCTTCCTGCGGCCTCGGGCTTTGGGCAGGCCGCATCGCCGAAGCGGGAAATCGTCCTCGGGCACGATCTTTGGCGGAGCATGGGAGCGCCAGAGATCGGCTCGACCATCGAGGCGGTGAGTTTTTCATCGGATGCCAAGGCGTTTCCCCTGCTCCGCGTGGCGGGCGTGGCTCCGCCCGGTTTTGCCGGCCCGCAGTTGCGCTCTGCACAGCAGGCCTGGCTGGCGTGGGACGAATGGCCCGGAGTGGTTTACCCCGAGACCTATTCGCGCACCGATGCCAGTGCGCAGACCCTCAATTTCGTCGCCATCGATGGTCGGGGAGTGAGTCGGGCCGCCCTGCAGGCCGAGCTCGACCACCTCGGCATGACGAGTGGGGCGTTGCCGCAGCTGGAAGGCACGCTGGTGCTCGAACCCGCGGCGGCGGTACCGGTGCGCGCCAGGCGCGAATTGCTCGCGACGGCCGAGGCACTCCGGCTCGGCACGCTGGTGCTGGTGATCCTGGTGGCCTGCGCGTTCGGCTTGGATCGCTGGCTGGTGTGGTCGCGGCAGCGCTTCGAACTGTCGATCCGACGCTGCCTCGGGGAATCCCCTGGGCGGTCGGTTGGGCGCGCTGCCCTGGGGGCTGCCATCGATCTTGCCATCGCCGCCACGGGCGCTGCCGCCTTGGCGTGGGCCTGGATGTCGCACTACGAAGCATTGGCCTCCGCCGTGCTCTCGGTTCCGCCCGAGGATATCCCGCCCCTGCAACCGGATTCGGGCCTGATCCTTGGCAGCCTCATGGGCCTGGTGGGTTTGATCGCAGTGCCTTTGCTGTTCGCGCCGGAATTGCGCCAGTGGCAGGTGAACCTGCGGGCCGCAGTCGCAAGCCGCCAGCGCAGGGTGCGCAGCGTGGCCGCCGGGGTGGGCGTGATGTTGGCCTTGATGGCGGTCAGTTTGAGCCTGGGTGGCCGCGCGCAAATCGATCATTGGTCGCGCGCCGATCTTGGCTTTTCCCTCGAAGGCGCGCGGCTTTTCTCCTATGCAAGCGATGACGCCGATGCCGGGTTGGAGCGCACGCTCTCGCGCGAGCCGGCCGCGCCCGAGGCCGACATGTTCCGTGAAGTCCTTGCCGGCAGGGTTGCCGCCGAGGACATCGTGTTTTCCTCGTCGCCGCCATTCGGTGTGAGGCAGGTGGTGCAAGTGATGGTGCCGGGACGCGGTGCCAACCTTCCGGTCATGGGCTGGCTGAACGATGTGAGCAGCAACTATTTCCAGCGCTTCCGGATCCGCCTGCTCGCCGGCGGGATGTTCGATCCGGTGGCGCGTGACGAGATCGTGATCAATCAAACGATGGCGCGGCAGTTCTTCGCGAGTGAAAATCCGATCGGAGAGCACCTTGAGCTGCTCGGTGCCACGATCGACGGGATGGCGCAGCGTTATCGCGTGGCGGGGGTGGTGGCCGATGCGCACTACCTTGATCCTCGCGGCGGGCCGATTCCGATGATCTACCGACCGCTGCAGAGCAAGTCCGGCCTGAGCAGCGTCACCGTCTTCGGAGCATCCGGCAACGACCTCGCGGTGAGGCTGAACGATGCGCTGCAGCGCATCGAGCCGCATTGGCACCTGCTCGATCACGGCGACGGCAAGGGCCTGATTGGGTTCATGCTGCGTGAAAGCCGGGTGCGTAATCTGGTACTTGCGGCCGTCCTGCTGGCGGCGCTGCCGCTGGCCGCGCTGATCCTCCTGAATACCGGCGGCCATCTGCTGGCAGAGCACCGCCGCGAGGTGGCAATCATGCGTGCGCTGGGGGCATCCCGAGTGCGGACAGTCGCGGATTTGGTGCGAAGAAAACTCGGGGCGGGCTTGCTCGCGGCGGTGTTCGGTTCGCTGCTCATCATGGCCGTGGTGGTGCAAAGCGTGTGGCCGGAGTTGCGCGTGGCGGAGCTGGCGGGTATCTGGGTCATGTCACTGGCCGTGCTCGGCCTCTTTTCCGCGCTGCTGGGATTCGCGCTGGCGATGCAGATCGACGATCGGGCCATTGCCCAGCACCTGGTTTCGGATGTGTGATCGGCAGGATGGCAACCCGGAGCAAACCATCCACCGCGCCAGGCACGGACCATTCCTTGGACTGAAAACGGCACATGGATATTCAACGGACTGATTTCACAAAGAAGAAACGGCGACTGCGGTGGTTTGTCGGCGGTGCGGTGACGCTTGCGCTCGGGGTGCTGGTTTTCGCCTTCGCGAAGGATCCCGGGATTCCCCGCGTGGAGCGGGACAGTCTGTGGCTCGGAACGGTGGAGCGAGGCGAGCTGCTGCTCGAGGTTCGTGGACCCGGACTGTTGCTGCCGAGTCAGGCCCGCTGGATTGCGGCGGAAACCACCGCGTGGGTGGATCGCATCCTGCTCAAGCCCGGGGCCCCGGTGGAGGCCGACAGCGTCATTCTGGAATTGACCAATCCGGAGGTCGTGGAGGCAGAGCTTGCGGCGCAATCGGCGCTCGCTGCGGCGGAAGCCGAACTGGTCGCCCAGCGCATGGCCCTGGAAAGCCAGCGGCTCGATCAGAAGGCCAGTTTGGCGAGCGTCGAAGCCGAATACGAATCCGCGCGACTGCAAACCGAGGCCGATGGCGAGTTGGCCGCACGCGGGATCATTTCGAAGATCCAGTACCGCCGCAGTCAGCTGATGCTGGATCAACTGAAGGTGCGCTTGGACATCGAACGCCAGCGGAGCGTGGCGTTCGCGCAGACCATCACGGCGCAGCTCGCCGCGCAGAGTGCGCGCGTCGCGCAGTTGCGCGGTACCGCCGAGCTGCGTGCCGGTCAGCGGGAAGGCTTGAAGGTTCGTGCTGCCATTGCCGGCGTGCTGCAGCAGGTGCCGGTGGAAGAAGGCCAGCAGGTGGCGGCGGGCACCAACCTTGCGCGCGTGGCGCAAACGGATCAGCTGATGGCGCAACTGCGCATTCCCGAAACCCGGATGAAGGATGTGCATCTGGGTCAGGAAGTCGCCGTGGACACGCGCAACGGTGTTGTGCAAGGTCACGTGGTGCGGATTGATCCGGCGGTGCAGGGCGGTACGGTTCTGGTGGATGTGGGGTTCGAAGGTGAATTGCCGTCCGGCGTGCGGCCGGACCTCGGCGTGGATGGGATCATCCGCATCGAACATCTCGCCGATGTGCTCCAGGTCGGCCGCCCTGCCTACAGCCAGCCTGAAACCGAGGCGCACCTGTTCAAGCTCGAGCCGGACTCCAACATCGCGCGCCGCGTGCCGGTGCGTCTCGGGCGTGCTTCGGCGAACCGGGTGGAGGTTCGCCAGGGCTTGCAGGCTGGAGACGTGGTGGTGCTCTCCGACCTGTCCGCGTGGGCAAACCACGACCGCTTGCGCATCGAGTGAGCTCAACCTTCCAACGAGAATCTGCAATGACCGTGCCTCCTCTTGTCGCAATGAACGGAATTTCCAGGGTATTCCATACCGAGGAAGTCGAAACACACGCGCTCTCCGGCGTGGATTTCACCCTTGAGCTGGGCCAGTACGTGGCCATCTCGGGGCCGTCGGGGTGCGGAAAGTCGACCTTGCTGTCGATCCTCGGCCTGCTCGACAGCCCGACCAGCGGAACCTATGCGCTTGCAGGCGTGGCGGTGCAGGAGATCGACTCGCGTGAACGCGCGCGCATCCGCAACCGGGAGATCGGCTTCATCTTCCAGGCCTTCAATCTGATCGGTGATCTCACGGTGTTCGACAACGTCGAGTTGCCGCTCACCTACCGCAGCGGGCTTTCCAGGGCCGAACGTCGCGAGCGGGTGGATGATGCGCTCGCGCGCGTCGGCATGACCGCTCGCGCGCGCCACTTTCCGGCGCAATTGTCCGGGGGGCAGCAACAACGTGTGGCGGTCGCCCGCGCGCTTGTGGGCACGCCTTCGATCCTGCTGGCGGACGAGCCGACGGGAAACCTGGATTCGAGGAATGGTGATGCGGTGATGGCGCTGCTGCAGGAGTTGCACGCGGCGGGAGCCACGATTTGCATGGTGACCCATGACCCGCGCTACGCGAATCTGGCCCAGCGACGGGTGTTCATGCTGGATGGGCGCGTGGTGGATGAGGCGGCGCTGCATTCCCTGCCATCGAACTGACCCGGGCAGGCGTGTCCGGCCGCGCGGCGCGCTTCACGCACGCAGACGACCCCGGCTCGGGTCTGCAACACTGCCAGCAACGAACGATGCGGGTTGAGCCCATGGCGGAGTCTTTCACCGAACGCGAGCCGGGCTCGATCCTTGCCACGCTGGCGGCGCTGCGCTGGTTTTCGGTGGCGGCGCAGGCGGTGGCGGTGGCCATCGTGGCGTTCGGGTTCGGCGCACCGCTGCCGCTTTGGCCGATGCTGGCGGCCATTGCCGCGCTGGCGGTGTTCAACGTGTACGCGACGCGGCGCGCGCGGCGCGGGAGCGAACCTGCGGCGGCCGAAGTATTTGCGCATATCGCCGTCGATGTCGCGGTGCTGGCGTTTCTGATCGGCTGCAGCGGCGGCCCGGCCAATCCCTTCACCTCGCTGTTCCTGGTGCCGATCGCGTTTGCCGCGCTGGCGCTGCCGCGCCGCTGGATTCTCGCCACCGCCGCGCTGTGCGGCCTGGGCTATGCCCTGGCGGCCGTCTTTGGCCGGCCGCTGCCACACGTCCACGGGCTGGCGCTGGACAGCTTCGACCTGCATCTGTGGGGCATGGCGGTCAACTTCGTCATTTCCGCTGCGGTATTCGCCGGATTCCTCGCCCGCATGGCGCGGCGGCGGCGCGAGCGCGAGGCGGAGCTGGCGCGGCTGCGCGAACGCTTCGCGCGCGACGAGGGCATCTTCGCGCTGGCCACCCACGCCGCCTCGGTGGCGCATGAGCTCAATACCCCGCTGGCCACGATGCTGCTGGTGCTCGACGAACTGGAGGCGAGCGAACTTCCGCCCGGGTTCGGCGAGGACGTCGCGCTGTTGCGCACCCTGGCCGAAACCTGTCGCGACCGCGTGCGCGAGCTGGCGCGCGCCGCGCGTCGGGGCGAGGAGGTGGATCTCGAAGCGGTCGTGTCGCGCTGGCACCTGCTGCGCCCGGCGGTGGCGCTGGAGCGCGAGGCGACACTGACCGATGGCGTGCGCGTGGATGCGGCGGTCGGGCATCTGCTGCGCGTGCTGCTCGACAATGCCGCCGATGCGACGGCCGATGCGGGTGCCGCCGCCGGCGATGCGCGCGTGAGGCTCGGCTTGCGGCGCGAGGAGGCGTGGCTTGTCGGCTGGGTACGCGACCGCGGGCCGGGCCTCTCGCCGCAGCAGGCGTTTTCCACGGGCTTGCGCGGCAGCGGCAAGCCGGAGGGCCTCGGCGTGGGCCTGGCCCTGTCGCGCGCGGCGCTGGAGCGGTTGGGTGGCGAGCTGCGTGTGGAAACCGCTGCGGGCGAGGGTACCTGCGTGCACTTTCGCGTGCCGCTCGCCGCCACGGACGCGGCCTGATGCGCGGGATCGTGCTGGATGACGACGAGTCCTATCGCCGTGTGCTGTCGCGCGCGCTGGAGCGGCGCGGCATCACCGTCTACGCCACCGCCGAAGCGGCCGCGGCGCTGCGCCTCGCGCGCCTGCATGCGCCCGACTTCGCGCTGCTGGATTTGCGCCTTGCCGACGGCGACGGCACCGGGCTGGAGCTGATCGCGCCGCTGCGCGAGGCGGTGCCTGCGATGCGCATCGTGCTGGTGACCGGCTACGCCAGCGTGGCCACGGCGGTCGAGGCGATCAAGCGCGGTGCCGACGATTACCTGCCCAAGCCGGCCTCGGCGGAAGCGATCCTGCGCGCGGTTCGCGGCGACGCGGCGATCGAATCTTCCGAGCCGGTGGCGATGACGCCGCTGGCGCGGATCGAGTGGGAGCACATCCAGCAGGCCATGGTGGAATCGGGCGGCAATGTTTCCGCCGCCGCGCGCCTGCTCGGCATGCACCGGCGCTCGCTGCAGCGCAAGCTCGCCAAGCGTCCGCCGCGCGAGGGCCACTGACGGACGCGCGCGGCGCGCATGCCACAATGCGCGCCACCCGCTCGGCTCGCGCCAACCCGGGTGCCGCACGCCTCGGGGCGACCACACCCAGTCATTGCCGCCGCAAGGAGCGTCCGCATGAAGATTTCCACCCGCGCCCGGCAGATCGAGCCCTTCTACGTGATGGAAGTGGGCAAGGCTGCGGCGCAGCTCGCGCGCGAAGCGGCCGGCAGCGACCGCCCGGTGATCGCGCTCAACATCGGCGAGCCGGACTTCACTGCGCCGCCGCTGGTGCGCGAAGCCGCCGCGCGCGCCATCCGCGACGGCGCCACCCAGTACAGCCCCGCCCTCGGCCTGCCGGCGCTGCGCGAGCGCATCGCCGGCTGGTATCGGGATCGCTTCGGCGTGGACGTGCCGGCCGCGCGCATCGTGGTCACCGCCGGCGCCTCGGCCGCGCTGCACCTGATCTGCCTGGCCCTGATCGATCCGGGCGACGAGGTGCTGATGGCCGATCCGGGCTACCCGTGCAACCGCCACTTCGTGCGGGCCGCCGAGGGCCGGCCGGTGCTGATCCCGGCCAGCGCGCAGGAGCGCTACCAGCTCAGCGCCGACAAGGTGCGGTCGCACTGGGGAAAGGCCACCCGCGGCGTGCTGCTGGCTTCGCCATCCAACCCCACCGGCACCTCGATCGAACCGGACGAACTGCGCCGCATCCACGACCTCGTGCGCGAGAAGGGCGGCATCACCCTGCTCGACGAGATCTATCTGGGCCTGAGCCACGACGAGGCCTTCGGCCACACCGGCCTTGCGCTGGGCGAGGACCTCATCAGCATCAACAGCTTCTCCAAGTACTTCAGCATGACCGGCTGGAGGCTCGGCTGGCTGGTGGTGCCCGAGCCGCTGGTGCCGGCGCTGGAGCGGCTGGCGCAAAACCTCTTCATCTGCCCCAGCGTCATCGCCCAGCACGCCGCGCTGGCCTGCTTCGAACCCGAGAGCCTGGCTGAATACGAGCGCCGCCGGGCGCAGTTCCGGATGCGGCGCGACGGCTTCATCCCGGCGCTGGAGCGCCTCGGCTTGCGCGTGCCGGTGAAGCCCGACGGCGCGTTCTACGCCTGGGCCGACGCGTCGTCGTGGTTCGAACGGGTCGGCGTGGACAACAGCTGGGACTTCGCCTTCCGGGTGCTGGAGCGCTGCCATCTGGCGATCACGCCGGGACGCGACTTCGGCCAGGCGGAAACCGCGCGGTTCGTGCGATTCTCCACCGCCAACTCGATGGAGAACCTGCAAGAGGCCATGGCGCGGCTGGAGGCGCTGGGCGGCTGATCGCGCCCGGAAGCGCCTTCGTCCCCGGGGAGGCGGGCCGCTTCGATCGGGCGCCCCGATGGTTCCCGCCTGGCAGCCTCGTGGACCCTTATCCCGATGCTCCGGAGCCATTTCACGGGGCTTCCTCGGGCAGGGACGGAGCCGCGCGGGAACAAGTGGAGGAGCGGTCTTTGGCCCGGTGCCGGAGAAAACGTCGCCATTCCGCGTACTGCGGGGTGATGCGGAAATCGTTCCGCGCTCTTTCGGGGGATCCCTCGTGGCTTCATGCGGCACGCGGTTGGCGCAAACCGATGCTCCGGTGGACGACGCGCACTTCAAGGCGCAGGTTTGCCGCAACTGCGGTGCGGCGCGCGGCACGCCGCATTGCGGCGCCTGCGGGCAGCAGGCGGCAGCACGGTTCGGCGCGCAGGATGTCTGGCTGGAGTTCTGGCAAAGTCGTCGCTGGTTCGAGATGCCGCTGCTGCGTGCTGCGCTGCGCCTGCTGCGCGCGCCGGGGCTGGTGGCGCGGGAATACGTGCTGGGCGCACGCAAGCGCCATGTGCATCCGCTGAAGCTGCTGCTGTTCGCGGTGACGCTGCTGGTGCTGCTGCTGGATCGGACCGGCTATCTCACCCAGGGGCAGACATCGCTTTCGGCGCAGATGCAGCTGATCTCCGAATGGGCGCGCTGGTCGTTCAGTCTCGGTCTGTTTGCGGTGCTTGGCGCGTCGCTGTGCACGTTCGGAAGGCGACTGGGCTACAACCCGGTCGAGCACCTGGTGCTGGCCGCGTACGTGCAGTTCGTGGTGATCGTGCTCAATCTTCTGAATCTGTTGCCCTTGCTGGCGCTCGATACCATGCGCTGGGTGCCGATGTGGCGGGCGGCTTCGGTCTGGTACATGACGCCGATCGAGCTGGGCGTCGTTGCACTCGCCTGTCAGCAATTTTTCCGCCTGCGCTGGTGGCGCGATGGGTGGCGCATCGCGCTGGCGGTGCTGCTCTCGTGGTTGTTCAAGAAAGCCCTGCTGTTTGGCTACGGCCGCCTGATCTACCGGATGGCGATGTCCCAGGCCGCCTGATTTTCCTTCCCCAACTGACCGGAAAACCCATGAATATCAAGCCCGTGAAATCACGATTCCTGCTGCTCGCCCCGCTGGCATTCGCGCCGATGCTTGCCGCGTGCGGACAAGCCGATTCCGCTGCTTCCGCACCTGACACCATCGCCGCAGCCTCTGGCGCGTCGGCTTCCCTTGCCGCGGCGCCCGCGGTGGAGGATGCGAATCGGGTCGCGGCGCAGATCGCCGATACCCTGCAGGCCTGCTCCTACGACGGCACTCCGGTGCGATTCGGCTTGGGCGGGCAGGCGCCTCGTGATTGCCGCGAGATGATCGAGCAGGTGATGCACTTCACCGGCCTGCCGCAGAACTTCATCGTGACCCAGGCGGATGTGCCCAACGCGGCGGCCATCATCCTGCTGGACAAGCAGAAGCTGCCTCAGCGGGTGATCGCCTTCAATCCGAACTTCATCGAACTGGTGCGGCGTGCGACCGGCGGCAATCCGTGGTCGGCGGTGAGCATCATGGCGCACGAGGTGGGCCACCATCTGGCCGGCCACACCATCCAGCCCGGCGGCAGCCAGCCGCCGATCGAGCTGGAAGCGGACAAGTTCAGCGGCTTTGTGCTCTACAAGATGGGCGCGAGCCTGGATGATGCGGCCAAGGCGCTCAATACGCTGGTGCCGGCACAGGCGCCAGCCGGAAGCACCCATCCGGCGCGCAGCCAGCGCGTGGCTGCCCTGGCCGATGGCTGGAGCCAGGCCTGCCGGCAAACCGCACGCACCGATTGCGACAGCGGCACGCCGGGCAGTGCTCCGGCGCCGGGCGTTGCGGCACAGATCGCGCAAACCCAGTCGCCCGTATCCAGCGCGCCTGCCGCACCTGCGCCGCTGCCACAGCCACAGCCACAGCCACAGCCACAGCCCAGGGCTTCCGCCGGTGGCACCCTGGCGCCTGCGGCGGCGGCCGCTGCGGTGATCCTGCCCGCGCCGGATCCCAAGGCGCTGCCGAGCAAGGGCACGCAGTTCATCTACGACGAGTTCGGCATCCTCGATCCCGCCATTGTCGCCGCCTTCGAGAAGCAGATGTACGAGCACGCCCGGCAGTGGGGCGTGGAGATCGTGACGATGCTGGTGAAGGATCTGCACGGCATGAGCGCGGAAGAATATGGCTGGGCGATGATGCGCCAGCTGCGCGTGGGCAAGCTGGATGTCGGCAACGGCGCGGTGCTGGTGGTGGCTCCCGAGCAAGGCCAGGCTGCGGCGGTGATGGGACCGGGCGTGCAACTGGAAATGGGTTCGCACGACAAGAGCGCGCAACTCACGCGCTGGATCGGCCTCGGCTGGCCGCTGTGCCGGAAGAAGAACGCCTGCGGCAACTGGACCGAAAGCCTGCTGCTGGCCGCCGACCACATCCGCCGCGATACCGACGAACTCGATTGGACGGTGCGCTGGCAAAGCCTGGGCGAAATCCAGCATCAGGCTGCTGCGGAGAACGGGCAGGGCATCTCGCCGCAGCAGAGCCGGTGGGTTGGCAAGCTGGTGCGCTTTGCCGGCACCGTGGTCGACGTCTCGCCCAGCCCCGGAGACAAGTCCGCGTGGGTCAACGAGTCGATGCTGCGCGATGGCCGCCGCAAGGCGGTGCACGTGCGCAGCGAGGAAGGGCTGACCGCGATGCTGTATCTCGATCCGGGTACCGAAACCTTGATGCCGGCAGGCGCATTGCGGGCCGGGACGCGATACGCCTTCATCGGCCGCGCAAATGGCCTGTCGTGGAATCCCAGGGACACCCAGGAAATCGACCTGCTCAGCTATGACCTGTTGCCATGACGATGCGCCTGTCGGGCCTCCAACCCGTCAGCCAATGTCCCGAGGCATTGCCGCCCATGATCGAAGCCCTGATCCGCGTATTGGTGGAAGCCATCGGCCTGCCGCTGGTGCACGGCCTGGGCTACCTGTTCCTGCACGGCCTGCGCCTGTGGCGCGACCCCTCGGAAACTGCGTGCACGGTGATCGGCCTGCTGGGGTGGGGTGGCATCACCTTGGCTGTCCTTGCCTGGCTGGGTACTCCGTACCAGCGCGCAGTTCGACGAGTTCCTTCTGCACGATTTGGGCGGCAATGCCGCGGCGACACGGGTGGTGGAATCACGCGGATGAGCCGGATCACGGCGGCCCTGGCGGCGGTTGCGATGTTGGCGGCCTGTGCCGCCGACGGCGGCGATCGCGTGCACCTGCGCATCCGCAACAGCAGCCCGTTCGTTTTCTCGCATGTCTGGCAGGGGTTTCCCCAGCGCTGGACCGACCACGACTTCGGCCGTCTTGCTCCATGCCAGACCAGCCATTGGCACGGGTTTCCGGCGCAGTTGCCGCACTACCGCAAAACGCGCGTGCAGTTGGAGCACGGTCGGCAATACGTCGACACGATCGACCCGATGCGCTGGGTCGGCCAGCCTGAGCTGCCGCCGGGGTACTACACGCTCGACTATGCATGGGCCGTGGATGGCTTGCGTTTGCACCTGATCGCGCAATCGCGCCCCGATGATTCGGATTCCGGATCGCGGCGATGTCCAGGGTCGACATCGCTCCGTGTCCCCGCAGGGGCGGACGCGCCGAATACCCGCATCGGCGCATGGCGCGGACGGGTCGCATTGCGGATCGGCTGGAATCAAAAGGAGAGGGGGAATGCATGACTTGATGGGGCACGTTCGGCGGGCGGGCATTCGCCTGATGCCGCTGCTGGCGGGATGCGCGCTCTTGGCCGGCCTGCTGCCGGCGTGCCTGGTGCGCGCCGACGACGTGGGGCTCACCTGCGCGGCCTCGGACCATGTGGAACGCACGCGCTTCACGGTGGAGGTGGAAGGAAACGGCCCCGACGTGGTGCTGATCCCGGGGCTGTCCACGCCGGGCGCAGTCTGGGACGCCACGGTGCGTCAGCTTGTGCCCGACCATCGGGTGCATCGGATCGAGCTGCGCGGCTTCGTCGATGGCAACCCCGGCCCCAATGCCAGCGGGCCGGTACTGGAACCGTTCGTGGACGAGCTGGCGGTATACCTGAAGGAGTGCGGGCTGGAGCAGCCTGCGCTGATCGGGCATTCCATGGGCGGGCTGGCCGCGCTGATGGTGGGCGTGCGCGCGCCGGAACTGCCGGGAAGGATCATGGTGGTGGATGCCGCACCTTTCATCGGGCCGCTGTTCAATCCCCCCGCCGCGACGGTGGAGCAGATCGAGCCGATGGCGGCGCAGCTGCGCGCCGGGCTCGAAGCGATGGCGAAGCTGCCGCTGCCGCAGGCGATGCAAGGGCCGGTGGACGATCCCGGCGAGAAAAGCCAGGCCGGCACGCTGTCCAATACGCCCGAAGGCCGCACCCTGATCGCAGGCTGGATGCGGCATGTCGATCGACGCGTGGTGGGCCGGGTGCTGTACGACGTGATGCGGACGGACCTGCGGCCTGAGCTTGCTCGCATCCGCGTGCCGGTCACCCTGTTGTACGCGCAGGATGACCGCCAGCGCAGCATCGAGAAGGCGCGCGCGGACTTCGAGCCGCAGTATGCAGGCGTGTCCCGTTTCCACGCGGTGCAGGTACCGGACAGCTACCACTTCCTCATGCTGGACCAACCCGCAGCGTTCGCCCGCGAAGTGGCAGCGTTCCTGCGATCGTCTGGCACGGAGCCGCCGACACGACCGAAGGAGTGATGCATTCGGAAGTGTTCCGGCAGGGGGCTTTGCCCTCGCCTTCGCTCGTGGAGGAGGGCAGGGAAGGATGCGAACCGCGCAGCGGTGAGGGTTTGCGCGTGGCGCAGGACCAGCGCTGGATCGCGGCTGCGCCGCTCGCATCCCCCTCAGTCCCCCTTCGCAGGCGAAGGGGGAAGAAAAGCGCGGCATCTCAGGTGGAACAGGAGGCAAAGCGCGGCATCGCAGCTGGAACGGGAGGCAAAGTGCGGCATCGCAGGCGGAGGGGAGGACGAGCGGGCTTTTCCCCCTCCTTCCCCGAAGGAGGGCCGGGGAGGATGCGAACCGTGCAGCGGTGAGGGTTTTTCGCTTTGAACCAAGCCAGAGCACCCTCGCGGCTGCGCCGCTCGCATCCCCCTCAGTCCCCCTTCGCAGGCGAAGGGGGAAGCGAAGCAGCGAGCCGCTCTTTCATCACGCCCAGCAGCGCTTCAAGCACCTGTTCCGTCTCGCACAACACTTGTCGGTTGTCAAAGCGCACGACTCGGATACCTTGTTCGCGCATCCATCCGTCACGCCGCGCATCCGAGGCTACCCCTTCTGCCTCGAAGTGCTGCCCGCCATCCACTTCCACCACCAGCTTCAGCGCGGGAGCCCAGAAATCGGCGATGAAGGAACCCAGCGGTCGCTGGCGATAGAACTGGACGTCCAGCAACTGCCTGCGCCGGAGGTATCGCCACAGGCGTTGCTCGGCATCGGTCATGTTGGAACGAAGCGCGCGGGCGTGTTCGCGTTGGGTGTGGTAGGCAGGCATGGGGAGAGCTTACTCGCGGCTGCGCCGCTCGCATCCCCCTCGATCCCCCTTCGCAAGCGAAGGGGGAGGAAAGGCGCAGCGTCACGAGCGAAGGGGGAGGAAAAACGGAGAAAACGTCGCGGAAGTGCGTACTGCGTGGCGAGGCGGCGTGGTGCCGCGAAGCTGGAGTCTTCCGATGATGCGTTTCTTGCGATGCGTCCTGTACACCGGGGCGATGCTGCTGGCTGCGAACCTGTGGGCCACCACCGCGCTGGCCGGTGTGCTGGACGAAACCTTCGCCGATCACGGCAAGAAGGTGCTGGATTTCAGCGGCTCGCCTGGCGCGAGCGGCCTTGAATACGCCATCGCCAACTGCCCGGCCGCCAACGGCAGGCAACTGGTGGTGATGCGCGACAGCAACAGCGGCATCCTCGTGACGCGGCTGAACTTCGACGGCAGCCTGGATACCGGCTTCGGCAGCAATGGCCTGCGCCGCCACCCGGTGCCGCTCTCGAATCTCATTGGGCCGGTGTCGGCGGCCGTCTGTCGCGCCGATGGCGGTATCTGGATTGCCGCTGTGGCTCATTTTTCAGATGAGGATGAACGTATCCGACTGGTCGCGCTCGATGCACAGGGCGAGCTGGTTCCCGGCGGGGCCTTCGGCTCGCAGGGGTTTGCGGACATTGCGCTCCAATCGGATGGCAGCAGCTTGCAGGCGGGACGAGATGTGCGTGGGTTCAACCAGGCGCCGGATGGCCGCGCCTTCGTCACCGGAGACGTCATGGGCGCGACCGGAAGCACGCTGCCCTGGCTTGTCGCACTGGATGCCGATGGTGGTTTGCGCGGTGCCCCGGTATTGCAGCCGACGGGCCTGACCGGAAGCATAAATGCGACGACGGCCGGCGTCGGACCGGGTGGCGGCATCTGGGTGGTCGGGCGCGGCACTGGATCGAACAGCTGGCGCACCGTGTACCGAGGCTATGTCGATCCGAAATCGCTGGCGCTGGTCAATACCGAACTGTTCCAGATTCCCGGCCAGCATGTGGACGTTTCCGGCGGCGAGATGGTGCGCTCCGGCGTGATGGTGGTCGGCGCTGCGCGTCGCGCGAACTTCAGCAGTCCGGGCCAGCCGATGCTGCTGGTGCTGCGTACCGGCGGCGTGATCAACGCACTGGACATGCCTGCGGCCCAACCGCTGGCCGACGATGGCATGCAGACCGGCATCAGTGCGGAAGGCAAGGCCATCGTGGCGTTGCCGGATCAGCGCGTGCTGTATGCCACCGGTGCCGAACGATGGGACGGCGCGCAGTTCGGCGGCTACAAGGGCTGGTACTTCGCGCAGGCCGTGATCGGTGCCAGTGCCGCCGAAGACCGCGTCGACGTCGATTTCGGCGATGGCGGCCGCGCCGTGTATAGCGCCGCCAGTGGTGAGCCGGATTGCAGCGGCGCGCTCAACAATCAATACCACGTTCGCGCCAGCCTCTGGCAAGGCCGCCCGACCGCGATCGGTTTCTGGAACCGGCACTGCAATCCCGAGGGCGAACGCGATGCCGTGCTGCTGCGCCTGCGGCCGCGCGACCTGATCTTTGCCAACGGCTTCGAGTGATAACGCGCCGCTTCGCAGCGCGCATCCCCCTCGATCCCCCTTCGCAGGCGAAGGGGGAGGCAAAGCGCAGCGTTGCAGGCGAAGGGGGAAGCGAAGCAGCGAGCCGCTCTTTCATCACGCCCAGCAGTGCCTCAAGCACCTGTTCCGTCTCGCACAACACTTGCCGGTTGTCGAAACGCACCACCCGGATACCCTGCTCGCGCATCCATTCGTCACGCCGCGCATCCGAGGCCAACCCCGCTGCCTTGAAGTGCTGCCCGCCATCCAATTCCACCACCAGTTTCAACGCGGGTGCCCAGAAGTCTGCGATGAAGCAACCCAGCGGTCGCTGGCGATAGAACTGGATGTCCAGCAACTGTCTGCGTCTGAGGTATCGCCACAGGCGTTGTTCGGCGTCGGTCGTGTTGGAACGGAGCGCGCGGGCGCGTTCGCGTTGGGTGTAGTAGCCAGGCATGGGGCGAGCTTACTCGCGGCTGCGCCGCTCGCATCCCCCTCGATTCCCCTTCGCAAGCGAAGGGGGAGGAAAAGCGCGGCATCGCAGGCGAAGGGGGAGGGCGAGCGGGCTTTTCCCCCTCCTTCCTCGAAGGAGGGCAGGGGAGGATGCGAACCGCGCAGCGGTGAGGCTTTTCGCTTTGAACCAAGCCAAAGCACCCTCGCGGCTGCGCCGCTCGCATCCCCCTCGATCCCCCTTCGCAGGCGAAGGGGGAGGAAAAGCGCGGCATTGCAGGCGAAGGGGGAGGCAAAGCGCGGCATCGCAGGCGGAGGGGGAGGACAAGCGCGGCATGGACAGCCATATCAGGATCAAGCGACGATCCGTGCATGAATCCGTGGGCCCCGAGCCGATGACCGACACCACCGACTACAGCCGCAGCAAGGATGCCTTCTTCGCCCTGCTTGACCTGGACGAGGCGGCGCGCGAGCGTCAGTTGGCGCAGTGGGAGGCCAGCGATCCGGCGCTGGCTGCCACCTTGCGGCGGCAGTTGGAGGCGTCGCGGCGTCCGCTGCCCCTGCTCGACAGCGCCGGGGATTCGCTGTCCGTGCCGCAGATGGCGCAGTACCGCATCCTGCGCGAGCTGGGCCGGGGCGGTATGGGGCGGGTGTGGCTGGCGGAGCGCATGCTCGGCGATGCGGTGCAGCGCGTGGCGCTGAAGCAGATCGCGCATGCGGGCTGGAATGAAGAGGATCGCCGCCGCTTCGAGCGCGAGCGGCGCATCCTCGCCGGGCTGTCGCATCCGAACATCGCGGCCTTGGTGGATGGCGGCAGCGATGCGCACGGTGCACCGTTCCTGGCCACGGCGTTCGTGGACGGAGTGGGCATCGACCGCTATGTGCAGGACAAGGCGCTGCCGGTTTCCGAGCGCGTGCGGCTGGTCGCCAGGCTTGCCGAGGCGGTGGCCTATGCGCACCGCAAGCTCGTCGTTCACCGCGACCTCAAACCGGCCAACATCCTCGTCGGCAGCGATGGCGAGCCGATGCTGCTGGATTTCGGCATCGCGCGCCTGATCGGCGAGGAAGCCATCACTTCCACCGGCCCGAGCCAGATGACCCTTCGCTACGCGGCGCCGGAGCAGGTGCGCGGCGACGCGGACGGGGCGGGCACCGGGGCGGACGTGTATGCGCTGGGCGTGCTGCTGTACGAATTGCTGGCGGGTGCTTCGCCATACGGGGCAACGCGCGATCCGGCGGCGCTGGTCGCGGCCATCCTGGAGGCCGTTCCGCCCTCGCCTTCGGAGCATGCGCGCGGCATCGACGCCGATCTGGATGCCATCGCGGGCAAGGCGCTGCGCAAGCGGCCAGCCGACCGTTATGCCGGCGCGGACGCCTTCGCCGCCGATCTGCATCGCTGGCTGGCGCGTGAGCCGGTGGAGGCGCGGCGCGGGGAGCGCGGTTATCGTCTGCGCAGCTTCGTGCGGCGTCATGCGGTGGTGCTGACGGCCATGCTGGCCTTGCTCGTCACCAGCGTGGCGGCGGTGGTTTATCACCTGCACGAACAGGATCGACAGCTGGCGCAGGTCGAGCGCCAGCGCGACAAGGCGCAGGCGCTGGCCGAGCAGTTCGGTCGCTTGTTTTCGCAGGCGCGGCCCGCCGATACCGAGCGCGGCGAGATCAGTGCGCGCGAACTGCTGGAGCGCAGCATCACCGCGCTGAAGGCCGACCGTGAACAGCCCGCCGCCACGCGCGCGGCGCTGTTGCTGGCGAGCGCGGAGGCGCTCAATCATCTGGGCCAGAGCACTTCGGCGCTGGCGGCTGCGCAGGAGGCGATGGCATTGACGAAGACGCTGGCGCCTGCCGATCCGGACCTGCTCGCCGATGCGCACAGCCATCTGGCAACGATGCTGGACAAAACCGGCGACAACGAAGGCGCACGCCGCGAAGCCGCTGCGGGCCTGGCCTTGTTCGAGCGCGGGCTGGCGAGCGAACGCGAGCGCCAGCGCACGCTGGAACAGCAGGCCGCGATGTTCGCCGAGAACGCGGGCGACCGCGACGGCGCACGCGCCGCCTACGAGCGCATCGCCGCGTCCACGCGCGGCGAGCTGCATCTTCCCGAGGCCATGGAGAGTTACCTGTCGGCGCAGACCAATCTCGCCATCGGCGAACGCGAGCGCCAACCGGCGCAGGCCGAACGGCGCCTGCGCGAGGCCCTGCAGGCGGCGGGCGAGTACGGTTTTTCCAATCCGGACGTTCTGCTTGCGATGCGCACCTATCTTGTGGCGGCATTGACCAACCAGCGCAAGCTGGATGAGGCGGCAACGGAGATGGATGCCTTGCTGGCGGAAGCGCGCGGCTTCTATGGCAGCCAGGATCCCTGGCTGAGCCTCATCCTGAGTACGGCGGGCAATCTCGCCGCACAGCGCGGTGATTCGATTCGCGCCGAGGCACTGCTGCGCGAAAGCGGCGCGATCGCGGCACAAAACTATGGCCCCGACCATCCCAATACGCGCTCGGCGCAGGCGGATCTGGCCATCGTGAGCGTGCTCGCGCAGGATTGGCCGGAAGCCGAGCGTCGTCTGGAGGCGATCCTGGCCTGGCTCGATGCGTCGGGCCGGGGCGAGAAGCGGCTTGCGCGCTATCTGCGTGCCGCCCGCGCCTACGTGCGGGCGCGCCGCACGCCGAGTACGGACACGATTTCGGCGGCACTGGAATTGCTGCGCACCGAGGATTGGGAGGGCGGTCTGTTCCAGCGCAACGCCGAGGACTGGGTGCGCTGGCTGGAAGCGGCGCGGGCGCGGGGCACGCTGTCTGGCTGATCCGTGCAGGCACCTACATGTCGTGCTTGTTCAGCTCGAAGCCGCGCGTCTTGTAGTCGCGCCAGCGCTCGCGCAGCGGCTCGCGTGCGCTCGGGTCGGCGGGGACGACTTCCAGCACGCGCTCGCAGGTGCCGCAGAAGGCGGCGTCGCGCAGGTTGAGGATGTAGGGGCGATCCGGGACATCGATTTCCGGCGGAACGATGAGGACCGGCGTGTTCTCGTCGTCCTCGTCGGCTCCGGCGATCTGGTGCGGGATGTAGGCGTCTTCCTCGAAGTCCCAGAGCCGGCCGTCGAGCAGTTCGGCCTGGGCCGTGTCCCGCGCCAGGATCAGGGTGGGCTTGGCGGCGCGGAAGCAGCGTTTCGCCAGTTCGCAGACCAGCAGCAGCGGATCGTCCGCGAAGCGCGGCTTGGCGATCAGGTAGAAGTCGGCGCGCGGCATGTCACTGGCGGCCGATCAGCCATTCCACCAGCAGGTTCACCGGCCGGCCGGTGGCCAGGCCCTTGCGGCCTTCGTCCCAGGCGGTCCCGGCGATGTCCAGGTGCGCCCAGCGCTGCTGGCCCTCGGTGAAACGGGCGAGGAAGCAGGCCGCGGTGATCGATCCGGCCGACTTGCCGCCGATGTTGGCCATGTCGGCGCAGACCGAATCGAGCTGGGGCTGGTAGTCGTCCCACAGCGGCAGGCGCCAGGCGCGGTCGTGACTGGCGGCACCGGCGGCGAGCAGTTCCTCGGCCAGGGCGTCGTCGCGGCTCATCAGGCCGTGGGCGTGCTTGCCCAGCGCGATGACGCAGGCGCCGGTGAGCGTGGCCACGTCGATCAGGGTGGTCGGCTCGAAGCGCTGCGCGTAGGTGAGCGCATCGCACAGGATCAGGCGGCCTTCGGCGTCGGTGTTGAGCACCTCGATGGTCTTGCCCGACATCGAGGTGAGGATGTCGCCGGGGCGGTAGGAGGTGCCATCGGGCATGTTCTCGGCGGCGGCGGCGATGGCGATCAGGTTGATGCGCAGGCCGAGCGTTGTGGCGGCGAGGAAGGCACCCAGCACGCTGGCCGCGCCGCACATGTCGAACTTCATTTCGTCCATCGCGGGGCCGGGCTTGATCGAGATGCCGCCGGTGTCGAAGGTGATGCCCTTGCCCACCAGGACGTGCGGCTTCTCGCTTTCGGGCGCGCCGCGGTAGCGCAGCACGATCAGGCGCGGCGGGTTGGCGCTGCCCTGGCCCACGGCGAGCAGCGCGCCCATGCCCAGCGTCTTCATCTGTTCGGGTTCCAGCACTTCCAGCGAAACCTTCTCGCTGACCTCGGCGATCTTGGCGGCCTGTTCGGCAAGGTAGGCCGGAGTGCAGAGGTTGGGCGGCAGGTTGCCCAGCTCGCGCGCCAGGGTGATGCCGTCGGCGATGCCCTGGGCGATGCGCAGCTCGTCGGCGAGATCGGCGCTGCCGGAAAGGCTCAGCGCAGTGAGGGGGCTGGGCTTGGCGGACTTGCGGGTGGCGGAATAGGTGTAGCTGGCGTGATGGGCCGCAAGCGCGGCCTGACGGATTTTCCAGGCCGCATCGCGGCCGGCCACGTCCAGTTCGGGCAGGGTGCTGTGCACGCGCGCGGCCGGGCCGTTGCGCAGGGATCGGATCGAGTCGGTGCAGGCGGCGAGATAGCGCGCGGTATCGAGCTTGGCGGCTTCACCCACGCCTGCCAGCAGCACGCGCCGGGCGCGGATGCCGTCGAGCGCGAGAAGGAGCGTGCAGCGGCCGGCCTTGCCGGAAACGTCGCCGCTCCTGAGCAGGGCGGAAATGCGCCCGCCGCAGGCTTCGTCGAGCGCGCGCGCTGCCGGAGACAGACCCTGATCCTCGAAGACCGCGGCGATGACGGCGTCGGTGTCGATCTGCGGAGGCGGGTCGCGCAGCAAACTCGTGTTCAGGCTCATGGTTTTCCTGCTGTGGGAAGACGGGCGATACTTCGGCCCGCTGCCGGCGCCGATACCATGTCGCGGCGAAATCGCGACCACGAAGCATTCTAGTGCATACCCATCCCGACCCGACCAGCCACCGTTCCAGCTCCGGCCGTAGCCATCGTGCGCCGTGCATCGCATGGGGCACAGGCGCATGATCCGGCCGCGCTGGCCGATCATCGACCGCTACGTGCTGGGCCAGCTGCTGGCGACCTTCGGCGCGAGCCTGGTCGTTCTGATGCTGGTGAGCATGGGCGGACTGGTGGCCGATCTGCTGGGCAAGATCGCGCGCGGCAAGCTGCCGCCGGGCCTGCTGATTTCCCAGCTCGGCCTGCGTGCGCTGGATTTTCTGCCGCTGCTCTTGCCGCTGTCGCTGTTCCTTGCGGTGCTGCTGGCCTACGGGCGGCTGTACCGCGACAGCGAGATGGCGGTGCTGGCCTCCGCCGGTCTGGGCATCCGGCGTCTGGCGCGGCCGCTGGCCTGGCTGGCGCTACCGGTGGCGCTGGCGGTCGGCGTGACCTCGCTGTGGCTGTCGCCGGCGGCGCTGCGCACTTCGCAGGCGATGATCGAGGCGGCCAACAAGTCGCTGCTGGTGGCCGGTCTGGAGCCGGGCCGCTTCGTCGAGATTCCCGGCCGCAACGGCGTGGTCTACATCAGCCAGATGGATGACGACGGGCGCCGGTTTCGCCGCCTGTTCGTGCACAACGAGCGCGACGGTCGCATCGACGTGGTGACGGCGCAGGCCGGTGAATTGTTCCAGGAAAGCCAGGGCGAAGAGCGTTACCTGAGATTGACCGATGGCTTCCGGGTCGAAGGCGAGCTTGGCAGCGACGCCTTCCGCATGATGCGCTTTGCCGGCAACGACATCCGCGTTCCCGATGCCGAGCCGGGCAACGTGGGTCGCGTCGAACAGCGCATTACCACGCGCGAGCTGGTGCGCATCGACGCGCCGCAGGAGCGCGCCGAACTGCACTGGCGGCTGGCCACCCCGCTGGCGACCCTGGTGCTGGCGCTGCTGGCGCTGCCGCTGGCGCACGCGCCGCCGCGCAGCGCGCGGCACGGGCGCATCCTCGTGGCCCTGCTGGGCTATGTGGTCTACCTCAACCTGCTCGCGCTGGGGCGCGCGCTGCTGGCCTCGGGCGCGATTCCGGTCTGGATGGGGCTGTGGTGGGTGCACCTGCCGGCGGCGGCGATCGCGCTGTACCTGCTGTGGCATGACGAGCGGCTGATGCAGCCGCGAGGCGTGCGCTGATGCGTGCGCGCTTCGGACTGGCGGATCGGATGATCGCAACGCGCGTGCTGGTGGCGTTGGCGGCGGTGTGGTTCGTGCTGGTGGCGTTCGATGCCCTTACCGCGCTGATGGGCGAGCTGACCGACGTGGGCGAGGGCGACTACGGCTTCAGCCAGGTGCTGCTCTACACCCTCTATACCCTGCCGCGGCGCGCCTACACGCTGTTTCCGACGGCGGCCGTGATCGGCTCGCTTCTGGGGCTGGGGGCGCTGGCGGCCAGCTCCGAATTGACCGCACTGCGTGCGGTCGGGCTTTCGCGGGTGCGCATCAGCGCGGCGGCGGCGGTCGTGGTCGGGCTTTTGACCCTTGCCATGGTGCTTGTTGCCGAAACCGCCGGGCCGGCGGGCGAACAGCAGGCCCAGACGATGGTGATCGAAGCCAAAAGCTCGGACATCAAGAACCTGAGCGGCTCGGGGCTGTGGGCGCGGGAAGGCGACACCTTCCTCAATGCACGGCAGGGCAGCGTGGTGGGGCGCGGCGCGGATGCCGCGATCGAGCTTTCGGGTGTGACCCTGTTCGAGTTCGATCCGGATGGCCGGCTCGGCTCGATTGCGTTGGCGCAGAAGGCGCTGCATCGCGGAGGCACCTGGGAGCTGCGCGACGTGCGGCGCTCGCGTTTCGGGTTGCGCGAAGTGGTGAGTGAACAGGTGCCGGAAGAACGCTGGGCTTCAAGGCTCAATCCGGACGTGCTGCAGCTGGGCGTGACCAGACCGCGCTATCTGCGCATGGCCGAGTTGAACAACAGTCTGGATTACCTCGAACGAAATCAACTGGATGCGAGCGACTTCCTGTCGGCCTACTGGGCGCGCATCTTCTATCCATTTTCCACCATCGCGCTGTGTCTGGCGGCACTGCCTTTCGCCTTCGGCACGCTGCGCTCGGGCGGCTTCGGCAAGCGCCTTTTCATCGGCATCGTGCTGGGCGTGGGCATGTTCACGGTGCAGACGCTGGCGGTGAACCTGTCGCAGGTCTATCACTTCGACATGCGCCTGGCCTACGGATTGCCACCGCTGCTCCTTGCCCTGGCCTCGTGGCTGCATTTTCGCCGCAGGCAGTAGCCCGGCGAGGGGGCGATCGTCTTGCGCAGGCGGCGGTGCGGCTATGATCCGGGTCCAGTCCGCTTCCGGTTTTCATCCCATGACCGATTCCCGCTCCCTCGGCTTCGGCACCCGCGCGATCCACGCCGGGCAGTCGCCCGACCCCTCCACAGGCGCCGTGATGACGCCGATCTATGCCACCTCCACCTACGTCCAGCAGAGCCCGGGCGTGCACCAGGGATACGAGTATTCCCGCAGCCACAATCCGACGCGCTTCGCCTACGAGCGCTGCGTGGCTTCGCTGGAATCCGGCGCGCACGGCTATGCGTTCGCCTCCGGCCTGGCCGCGACCGGAACCGTGCTGGAAACCCTGGATGCGGGCAGCCACGTCATCTGCATGGATGACGTGTACGGCGGCACCTACCGGATCATGGAGCGGGTGCGGCGGCGCTCGGCCGGGCTGGATTTCTCCTTCGTCGACCTCAACGACACGGCGGCGCTGGAAGCGGCGGTGCGTCCCACAACCCGCATGATCTGGTGCGAGACGCCGACCAACCCGCTGCTCAAGATCGTCGACATCGCGCGGCTGGCGGACTTCGCCCGCGCGCGCGGCATCTGGCTGGTGGTCGACAACACCTTCGCCTCGCCCGCATTGCAGCGCCCGCTGGAATTGGGCGCGCACGCCGTGGTCCATTCGGCCACCAAGTACCTCAACGGGCATTCGGACATCGTCGGCGGCGTGGCCGTGGTGGGCGGTGACTCCGAGCTGGCCGAGCGCGTCGGCTTTCTGCAGAACGCGGTGGGCGGCATCCAGGGGCCGTTCGACAGCTTCCTCGCGCTGCGCGGGCTCAAGACCCTGCACCTGCGCATGCGCGCGCACTGCGAGAACGCGCTGGCGCTGGCGCAGTGGCTGGAAAGCCACCCGGCGGTGGAGCGGGTGCTGCACCCCGGGCTGGCCTCGCACCCGCAGCACGCGCTGGCGGCGCGCCAGATGCACGGCTTCGGCGGCATGATCACGATCTTCGTGAAGGGCGGGCTGGCGGCGGCGCGGCGCATGATGGAGCGCACCGAGCTTTTCGCCTGCGCCGAATCGCTGGGCGGCGTCGAAAGCCTGGTCAACCACCCGGCCATCATGACGCACGCCTCGATCCCGGCCGAAACCCGCGCCGCGCTCGGCATCACCGACAACCTCGTGCGTCTGTCGGTGGGCGTGGAGGACGTCGATGACCTGCGGCGTGACCTGGATCAAGCGATGCGCAACTGAGCCGTCGATTTGCCGTGCGTTCCGGAGCCGCGCGTAAAATGCGCGGTCCACTGCCGTATCCAACCTGAGGAAACCAACGATGTCACTTGATCCCGCGGTGCGCGAGCGCATCGAGGCGCTGCTGGCGCAAACTCCCGTCGTGCTGTTCATGAAAGGCGTGCAGGGCGCGCCGCAGTGCGGTTTTTCCGCCAAGGCCTCGGGCATTCTCGACAGCCTGGGGGTGGACTATGCCAGCGTCAACGTGCTGGCCGACCCGGAAATCCGCGAAGGCATCAAGGCATTCGGCAACTGGCCGACGATCCCGCAGCTCTACGTGCGCGGCGAGCTGATCGGCGGCAGCGACATCCTCGCCGGCCTGATGGATTCGGGTGAGCTGTTCGGCCTGCTTGGCGTGGCCGAACCCGACCGCACCCCGCCGCAGATCCGCATCACGCCGGCGGCGGCCAACGCCATCCGGGGCGCGATGGGCGATGCCGACGGGCTGGTGCTGCACCTGTCGATCGGCCCGCGCTTCGAATCGCAGTTCCAGCTCGCCCCGGCCGCGCCCGGCGACGTGGTGTCCGAATCCGAGGGCATCTCGGTGCATTTCGATCTCGCCAGCGCGCAGCGCGCACGCGGCCTGGAGATCGACTGGATCGAGGACGTGCGCGGTGCCGGCCTGACCATCCGCAACCCCAACGCGCCGCCGCCGGTGAAGTCGCTGTCGGTCGAAGAGCTGCGCGACCGCCTGGCGGCCGGCAGCGTGACCCTGCTCGACGTGCGTCCGGCCGCTGCGCGTGCGCTGGCGCCGTTCCCCGGCGCACACGAAGTGCTCGACGAATCTTCCCGCGCACGCCTCGAGGCGCTGGACAAGGCCGCGCCGCTCGCCTTCCTCTGCCACCACGGCAACTCCAGCCGCGAGGCGGCCGAGCGCTTCCGCGCACTGGGCTTCCGCGATGTGCACAACGTCGAAGGCGGCATCGACGCCTGGTCGCAGCGCATCGATGTCGCGGTGCCGCGCTACTGATGCCCGCGCCTGCGGCGGGCCGTCGTCCGCCACAGGTGCAAGTGTGAACAGATGTGAATATCGGCAAGTTCCCTGAAAAGACCGCGCGTTTGCGCTATTTTCTGCGCAGCTCGACTTGAATTCCGGGTCGCACCAGGTGTGCGACTCTTGACGAACCAGGGGGCGTGCATGGCAAGCGGGGCGATGTGGTGCGCGATGATCGTCGTGGCGACTGTCGCGCTGGGGGGCTGCGGTGGATCGCGTGAATCCGCTGCGGCGGCGGCTTGCGAAGCCGCAGCCAAGGAGCGATCGCAGGGCAAGCTTCTGGCAGTGGATCTGGAGGCGCTGGCCGCGAGCGCCGTGCCTGAAGGCGAAGATGTGCTGCGCCTCCAGGCGCCGGTGACTTTCGACACCGGACTGCAGTCGCAGTATTCCCAGACTCTAGACTGTCGCGTGAAGATCACGGCGGAAGGGCCGAAGGTGATCCGCACGACCTTCGTGTTCTGACGCGCTGCGTCGGGCTTTCGCGTAGTACCATCCGGTCCCCGCGCGGCGATGGGCGCCGTCCGGGCAGCCCCGGAGTATCCGCGTGACGATTCCGTTCCCCTCCTGCCGCCGGCCTCGCGCATGAGCGTGCGCCGCGGCTGCCTGTTCGTCATATCCGCGCCTTCGGGTGCGGGCAAGTCCTCGCTGGTCAACGCCGTGCTGGCGCGCGAACCGGAGATTTCCCTGTCGATCTCCTTCACCTCGCGCGGCCCGCGCCCGAGCGAGCGGCACGCCCAGCACTACAACTTCATCAGCTCCGACGAGTTCCGCCGGATGATCGAGGCCGGCGACTTCTTCGAGTACGCCATCGTGCACGGTGACTACAAGGGCACCGCGCGCCAGTCGGTGGAGCCGCACCTGGCGGCGGGGCGCGACGTGCTGCTGGAAATCGACTGGCAGGGCGCGCGGCAGGTGCGCGAAAAGGTTCCCGACTGCGTGACGATCTTCATCCTGCCGCCTTCACGCGAGGAGCTGGAGCGTCGCCTGCGCGGACGCGGGCAGGATTCGGAGGAAACCATCCTGCGCCGGCTGGCTGGTTCGCGCGGCGAGATGGAGCACGCGCCGGAGTTCGACTACCTCGTGGTCAACCGCGACTTCGATCGCGCCACCGAGGAGCTCCTGTCCATCATCCGCGCCCAGCGCCTGCGCACCGCGGCCCAGCTCGACCACCATCCCGGCCTGCTGGATGCGCTGCTTGCCTGACAGGCGGGCAGTCCGATTTGCTTGATTCGCGGGCGCTGGCATAAAATGCCGGGTTCCGTTGTCAAACCGGCTTTGGCCAAGGAAGTCCCATGGCTCGTGTCACCGTAGAAGATTGCCTCGAAGTGGTCGACAACCGTTTCGAACTGGTCATCATGGCCTCGCGTCGCGCGCGCCAGCTCGCCAAGGGCGCACCCAGCACCCTCGAGGGCGAGGAAGGCGACGACAAGCCTACCGTGCTGGCTCTGCGCGAGATCGCCTCGCGCAGCATCGACGACGCCATGATCGAGGAAACGGATCGGGTCGAGCGCGAGCGCCGCGAGCGCGAGGCGCTGGAGTGGGCCGCGGCCGAGGTCGATGACGACCTTTCCAAGGGCGGCGACGACCTCTGATTCCGGATTGCGCCGGCACCTGCGCCGGCGCATCTTCCGCTGCGGGAAGTCGAGCGCCATTGCCCTGCGGAGCGATGCTGCGTAGTCTGGCGTCATGCCTGATTCTTCTCCCGCAACTGCTGCGCTTTCCGCAGCCGCGCCCGCCGGTGCCCCGGATCCGTGTCCGGAGCAGGTCGATGAACTCGTGCGGCGCGCCGCCGAGTACCTGACGGCCGAACAGCTCGACCTGATCCGCCGCGCCTACTGCCTCGGCGCGATCGCGCACGATGGCCAGACCCGCAAGAGCGGCGAGGCCTACATCACCCATCCCGTCGCGGTGGCCACGGTGCTGGTCGATCTCGGCATGGACGTGGAAACGCTCTGCGCGGCCATCCTGCACGATGTGCTGGAGGATACGCCGGTCGAGCGCGAACGCATCGCGGCCGAATTCGGCGAAACCGTGGCCGAACTGGTCGATGGCGTGACCAAGCTCGACAAGCTGAGCTTCCGCGATCGCCAGGAGGCTGCGGCCGAGAGTTTCCGCAAGATGCTGCTGGCGATGGCGCGCGATCTTCGCGTCATCCTGATCAAGCTGGCCGATCGCCTGCACAACATGCGCACGATCGACTCGATGAGCCCCGATTCGCGCCGCCGCATCGCGCGCGAGACGCTCGACATCTACGCGCCCATCGCCCAGCGACTGGGCATGAACCGGATCAAGGGCGAGCTGCAGGAGCTGGGCTTCCGCGGCCTGTATCCGCGTCGTCACGATGTCATCACCCGGCGCATCCGCACCTTGCCGGTGTCGCGCCGCGAAACCATGGACCGGATCGAGGCCGCACTCGCCCAGCGCCTGACCCAGGAAGGCATACCGCACCGCATCGTGTGGCGGGTGAAGTCCTCCTACAGCATCTACCGCAAGATGAAGCTCGAGCAGAAGAGCTTCGACCAGGTGATGGACGTGTTCGGCTTCCGCGTGGTGGTCGGGCGGGTGATGGAGTGCTACATGGCGCTCGGTGCGGTGCACAGCCTCTACAAGCCGGTGGATCAGCGTTTCCGCGATTTCATCGCGATTCCCAAGGCGAACGGCTACCAGTCGCTGCACACCCTGCTGTTCAGTCCGTTCGGTTCGCCGGTGGAAGTGCAGATCCGCACCGAGGACATGGACCAGGTGGCCGAGCGCGGAATCGCCGCGCACTGGCTCTACAAGTCGCCCAACGGCACCCAGTCCAGCGCCCAGAGCCGCGCCCAGGCGTGGCTGTCGGGCCTGCTGGAGAACCAGAAGGCGGCGGGTTCGTCGATCGAGTTCCTCGACAACGTCAAGGTCGATCTTTTTCCCGACGAGGTCTACCTGTTCTCGCCCAAGGGCGACATCCTCTCGCTGCCGCGCAACGCCACCGCGCTCGATTACGCCTATGCGGTGCACACCGACGTGGGCGATCACGCGGTCGCCGCGCGCGTCGACAAGAAGCTGGTGCCGCTGCGCACCCGTCTGGCCAGCGGACAGACCGTGGAGATCATCACCGCGCCGTCGGCCACGCCCAACCCGAGCTGGCTCGATTGGGTCGTCTCCAGCCGTGCGCGCACTTCGATCCGTCACCACCTCAAGCGTCTGCAGCACGAGGATGCCGTGGAGCTGGGCCATCGTATGCTCGACCGCGCGCTGGAGGCGGTCGACAGCTCGCTCGACCGCATTCCGCCCAAGGTGCTGGACCAGTACCTGGCCGAGTCGCGCCTGCGCCGGCTGGAAGAGCTGCTCTCGGAGATCGCGCTGGGCAACCGCATGGCGGCGCAGGTGGCACAGGCGCTGACCCGCAGCGTGGACGGGCAGGAGCACGTTGCGCACGCGCCCAGCGCCGAGAAGATCCGCATCACCGGCGGCGAGCGCGGCGTGCTCAGTTTTCCGGACTGCTGTCTGCCGGTGCCGGGCGACGACATCATGGGCTACCTCTCCACCGGCAAGGGCATCGTCGTGCACCGCGCCGACTGCCGCAACGTGCCGGAGCTGCGCAAGAATCCCGAGCGCTGGGTGCCGATCGGCTGGGGGCGCGAGGTCCAGGGCGACTTCCGCTCCGCGATCCGGGTCGAAGTGGAGAACAAGCCGGGCGTGCTGGCGCGCGTGGCCAATGCCATCGGCGAGACCGAGGCCAACATCGAGAACGTCGAATACCAGGACCGCGACCTGCAGGCGGCGGTGATCGTGTTCACCATGAACGTGCGCAACCGCAAGCACCTGGCCGACGTGATCCGCAAGGTGCGCCGCCTGCCGGTGGTGATCGGCGTGCAGCGGCGCTGAGCGGTCGCGCCGCCGCATCGCGCGGCGCGCCGCTACACTTGACGTTCCCTTTTTCCACCGAGGCCACGCCATGTCCCGACAGATCATCCATACCGACGCCGCTCCCGCCGCCATCGGCCCCTATTCGCAGGCGGTGCGGGTCGACAAGACCGTCTACCTTTCCGGCCAGACGCCGCTCGACCCGGCCACCATGGAGCTGGTTCCGGGCGACATCGAGGCGCAGGCGCGCCAGGTATTCAGGAATCTCGCCGCAGTGTGCGAAGCGGCCGGCGGCAGCTTCGCCAAGGTGGTGCGCGTGGGCATCTACATGGTCGATCTCTCGAACTTCGCCACGGTCAACGCGGTGATGAAGGAATACTTCTCCGAACCGTACCCGGCGCGTTCCACCATCCAGGTCTCGGCCCTGCCGAAGAATTCGCAGGTGGAGATCGACCTGGTGATGGTGCTCGACTGAGCCTGATCCCGCGATGCAGCCGGATGCGAGCGGCGCGCGCGCGGATCCCGCGCGCATCCCGGTCAGCGAACTCAAGGGCGCAGGCCCGGTGCTGGCCGCCCGGCTCGCCGCGCGCGGCATCGCCACGCTGCAGGATCTGTGGCTGCACCTGCCGCTGCGCTACGAGGACCGCACCCGCCTGACGCCGATCCGCGCCCTGCGCCACGGCGATACGGCGCAGGTGCTGGGGCGGATCGAGGCGGTCGAGCGCGGCTTCCGCGGCCGCCCGATGCTGCGCGTGGCGGTGGGAGACGATTCGGGTGCGAGCCTTGCGCTGCGTTTCTTCCATTTCCACGCCGCTCAGGTGCGGGCGCTCGCGGTCGGCGCGCGCGTGCTCTGCCATGGCGAGGTGCGCGCAGGCAGCTTCGGAATGGAGATGGTGCATCCCGGCTACCGCGTGCTCGCCGACGACGTCGAGCTGACCCTGGGCGACCGGCTCGATCCGGTCTATCCGTCGATCGAAGGCATCGGGCCGATCCAGCTTTCGCGCCTGATCGGTGCCGCGCTGGAACACCTTCCGGAAACCGATGCGCTGGAACTGCTTCCTTCGAGCGCCTTCGGCGATGCCGGGCTGCCGCGCTGGTGCGAGGCGGTGCGCTTCCTGCACCGTCCGCCGCCGGGCGTGGACCTCGCCGAGCTGGCCCGCTTCGCTCATCCCGCGCAGCGTCGGCTTGCGCTGGAAGAACTGCTCGCCCACCAGCTCAGCCTGCGCCGCCAGCGCCTTTCGATGAAGCGCCAGGGCGCGCTGGCGCTGGAGGCGCGCGGCGAGCTGGCGCGCCGGCTCGCGGCCGCGCTGCCGTTCCGGCTCACCGAAGCGCAGCGCCGCGTGCTGCGCGAGATCGCGGGGGATCTGTCGCGTGGTGAACCCATGCTGCGCCTGGTGCAGGGCGACGTCGGCTCCGGCAAGACCATCGTCGCCGCGTTTGCCGCGCTTGCGGCCATCGAGGCCGGCGCGCAGGTCGCGCTGATGGCCCCCACCGAGCTTTTGGCCGAGCAGCACGCGCAGGCCTTCGCCGCGTGGTTCGAGCCGCTCGGCGTCGAAGCCGTGTGGCTTTCCGGCAAGGTGAAGGGCAGGGCGCGCGCCGCCGCGCTGGAGCGCATCGCCGCCGGCGCGCCGCTGGTGATCGGCACCCACGCCCTGCTGCAGGAGCCGGTGGCCTTTGCGCGGCTGGCGCTGGTCATCGTGGACGAACAGCACCGCTTCGGCGTGCACCAGCGCCTGGTGCTGCGCGACAAGGGCGTGGACGGCGCGCAGGTGCCGCATCAGCTGGTGATGACCGCCACGCCGATTCCGCGCACCCTGGCCATGACCGCCTATGCCGATCTCGACGTCTCGGTGATCGACGAGCTGCCGCCCGGCCGCACCCCGGTGCAGACCGTGGCGATCGACGCGCAGCGGCGCGACGAGCTGATCGGGCGCATCCGCGTGGCGCTCGATCAGGGGCGGCAGGCCTACTGGGTCTGTACCCTGATCGAGGAAAGCGAGGACTCCGGCGCGCCGGGCGCGGTGAAGGTCGAGGCGCAGGCCGCGCAAACCGCGTTCGAGCTTCTGACCGAACAGCTCCCCGGCATGCGCGTCGGCCTCGTGCACGGGCGCATGAAGCCGGCGGAAAAGCAGGCCGCGATGGCCGCGTTCAAGGCCGGCGACATCCAGCTGCTCGTCGCCACCACCGTGATCGAGGTGGGCGTGGACGTACCCAACGCCAGCCTGATGCTGGTCGAAAACGCCGAGCGTCTGGGGCTGGCCCAACTGCACCAGTTGCGCGGCCGCGTCGGGCGCGGCTCGGAGGCATCGACCTGCGTGCTGATGTACCGCGCGCCGCTGTCGCAGGCTGCGCGCGAGCGCCTGGCGGTGATGCGCGAAACCAGCGACGGTTTCCGCATCGCGGAAAAGGACCTGGAGCTGCGCGGCCCCGGGGAACTGCTCGGCACCCGCCAGACCGGCCTCGCCGGCTTCCGCATCGCCGACCCGATGCGAGACGCCGCCCTGCTGCCGCAGGTGCAGCAAGCCGCCGACGCGCTCCTTGCGCGCGCCCCGCAGGTGGCCGACCGCCTGATCGACCGCTGGATCGGCCAGGCGGTGCGCTACGCCGAGGCGTGATGGCGCCGCTAGCTCCGCGTTCCGTACGGGGCGGGTTTCAGGACCTTTCCTGCTCGCCGGCGACGCGGTTGCGGCCGGCATGCTTGGCTTGGTACAGCGCCGCATCGGCCCGTGCGAGCAGGGCTTCGGCGGCGTCGGAATCCGGCACGGTGGCGGCGACGCCGATGCTGACCGTGACCACGTCGCCGTCCGTGCGGCCACGATGGACGATGGCCAGCTCCGATACTGCCACGCGCATCCGTTCGGCAACCCGCAGCGCATCTTCCCGGGTGCAGTTCGGCAGGATGGTGATGAACTCCTCGCCGCCGTAGCGCGCGACCTGCTCCCCCGGCCTGCGCACGCAGCCGGCCAGGGCCGATGCGACCGCCCGCAGTGCGGCATCGCCCGCCGCGTGGCCGTGATGGTCGTTGTAGGCCTTGAAGTGATCGACGTCGATCATCAGCGCCGCCAGCGACTTGCCTTCTCGCCGTGCGCGTGCCCAGGCTTCGCTGTAGCACTCGAGGATGCAGCGGCGGTTGGCGATGCCGGTGAGCGCATCGGTCCGCGCCAGCAGCTGCAACTGATCGTTTGCGACCGAGAGTTCCATGGTGCGCGCCGCGACCTCGGATTCGAGCCGAAGTTTCTGCGCGCGCAGTCGCGCGAACCGCAGCCGCAGCACCAGTGCGGTGAGCAGGGCGACCAGCAGGATCGCAGCGAGCACGAAACCCGCCCTGGCCCAGCGGGTTTCATGCCAGCGCGGCAGGATGCTGAAGGCGAGTCGGGCGGGCGGCAGGGTTTTCGCAACCGGTACCTGCGCCTGCACCTCGAACACATACTCGCCCGGTCCGAGCAAGCCATAGCCCTGGGTGCGTTCGATCGTGGGCGCGTTCCACGCCTGTTCGATCGGCAGCAGCCGGTGACGGAATCGCAGGCTCGTCGGGTCGCGCAGGGCTGGCGCGGTGAAGCGGAACGACAGCGGCTGCTGGTCAGGGAGGAACCGGTGCCCTGATGCCGAGATGCTGGTCTCGGCGGCCCGAACCTCGAGCACTTGTGCCGCCACCGCTTCGGGCGCGCGCGGTCGCTGCGCCAGCCGGCCAATGCGCAGTTTGCCGTAGCCGATGTAGGCGGCTCGTCCGTCTGTCAAAGCCGTTGCGTTGGGTGAGCCGATCATGCTCGGGCGCAGGCCGCCGTGGCCGTCGCTGTCCCCGAAACGCACGCCGGCCGGTGGCGCTTGCCCGCTGCGCAGTGCCTGGCGCAGCGGTCCTCGATCCATGCGCAGCGCGCCGCTGGTGCCGATCTGCCAGAGCCCATCGTGGGCGTCCAGCAGCAGCAACCAGGCGCCGGGGAACGCCGTGGTCGCGAACTTAGCGCCGTCACCATCGCGCAGCACCATCTGATTGCCGAACAGGTACCAGACGCCCTGCTCGGGGTCGGCGAGGAGCGAAGTGACCGACGCTTTGGTTTCCAGGACCGTTTCCCGGCCATCGGCATCGATGCGTGTCAGACCTCGATCACTGGCCAGCCAAAGCCCGTCCGGACCCTGATCCAGGAGTTGCAGCGGCACGCGCGGCTCGATCGCAAGGATCGATTGTCGCCGGCCCTCCTGCCAGCGTTCCACGCTGCGCTCGCCCTGCACCCAGAATCCGCCGGCGAGCGCGGGCGCCAGGGCCATCGCCGGCATGTCCTCGTGCCGGATTTCGCGACCATCGTCGCGCCGTTCGCACAGCCCCTGTTCGCTGGCGATCCACAGCGACTGCGGCGCCTGGAACAGAAGTCCCATCACGACGCTGCCGCAGTCGCTGGAGAGGGCGCGGCTGCGGCCGTCCGGTGCGATCTCGACGATGCCGCGGCCGTAGCTGGCGACCCAGATCCGGCCATCGGGTGCGGCGGCCACCGACGACAGCAAGCGGCTTGGCAGCGCGGGATCGGAATCGATCGTGCCCATCGGCGCCAGCGCGAAGCGATGCAAACCGCCCTGGGTGCCGACCCAGACGTTGCGCTCGCGATCTTCGAGGAGGGACGTGATCATTTCGCCGCGCAGCTGCGGATCCTGTGCCAGCCAGCGCCCGTCGGCGGCACGCCGATGCAGTCCATCGGCGTGGGTGCCGACCCAGAGTTCGCCATTGCTCAGCAGGCGCATGGTGCGGACCTGTCTCACGCGCTCCAGCGGATCGGCGACGGGGCTGTCGCCGAGGCCCGACAGGCGTCGCAGCGTGTGCCCTCCAAGCCAGAGCGCGCCGTCGGCCGCTTGCACCATCTGCTTGATGAAACCCAAGGCTCCGGCCCGGGTGACGTCGGGTTGCAGGCGCCCATCGTCGATCCGGAACAGGCCGTCGAACGAGCCGGCAAGAAGTATCTCGGTCCCCTGGGACTGGTATGGGATCAGGTCGAACAGGTGGGCCGCCTCGGAGCCGGGGACGGCCACCAGCCGTTCCGCCTCGACGCGCGCCAGTCCGGTCTGACCGGCAACCCAGACCCGGCCGGAAACCAGGCGCAGCATCCGGATCGCTCCCTGCGCTTCGGGCAGCGTGGCGATCGTGAGGATGCGGCCGTCCGGGCCGCGCCGCAGCAGGCTGCGTTCGACGGCGATCCACAGGTTGCCGTCGCGGTCGGCAAGCAGTTCGTTGACTTCGCCCGTGACGCCGAGGGGCACGGCCTGGAACTCTGCGCCGTCGAACCGGAACAATCCGGCGCGAGAGGCAACCCAGAGATAGCCATCACGATCCTGGCTCAGTGCATGAATTTCCTGCGTCGCATCCTGATCGAAACGGTCGATCCAGCGCGCAACATCGCTCGGTTCCGCGCCGAGGGCGGCGATCCAGTACAGCCACAGCGCGAGCAGCCATGGCCATCGCAGGGCTGGGCGGGATCTTCCCGTTCTGGCTAACGGTGGAAGGCGCTGGAACATGCGAAAGGGTGAATCGCCCCGGAGTTCTTGAAGGCCGTCTGGGTTGCGTCGGGTGGTTTGGGCCCGACCCATGGTTGCCGATGGTATGCCGTCATGGCCCCGGATTGGCGCAAAGAGCCCGATCGGCGTCGGCAAAGGATGGCGCATGCACCGCACCGTTGCGACCGGCGTTGGCGGAAACCTTGGCTTGGGAGCATGGCTGCGTCGGGCCGCGCTGCGAGGGGCGGTTTGGCGAGCCGATCCATCCCCGCCGCGCTTCTATACTGGCGCGATGACCGCACACGACTCCGAGCGCTTCGAGCTGGTTTCTCCCTTCGACCCCGCCGGCGACCAGCCGCAGGCGATCGACAAGCTGGTGGAAGGCTTCGAGGCGGGGTTGGCGCACCAGACCGTGCTGGGGGTGACCGGTTCGGGCAAGACCTACACCATCGCCAACGTGGTGCAGCAGGTGCAGCGTCCGACCCTGGTGCTGGCACCCAACAAGACCCTCGCGGCGCAGCTCTACGGGGAGTTCAAGCAGTTCTTCCCGAACAACGCGGTCGAGTACTTCGTCAGCTACTACGACTACTACCAGCCCGAGGCCTATATCGCGGCCTCCGACACCTACATCGAGAAGGACAGCTCGATCAACGAGCACATCGAGCAGATGCGGCTGTCGGCGACCAAGGCGCTGCTGTCGCGACGCGATGCGCTGATCGTGGGCACGGTGTCGGCGATCTACGGCCTGGGCGATCCGGAGGATTATCTTTCGCTGCGGCTGATCATGCAGCGCGGCGAGAAGCTCGACACCCGCGCCTTGATCCGCCACCTGACCGAGCTGCAGTACAGCCGCAACGAATACGAATTGCACCGCGGCACCTTCCGCGTGCGCGGCGAGAGCGTGGACGTGTTTCCGGCCGAGAACGAGATCGAGGCGCTGCGCATCGAGGTGTTCGACGGCGAAATCGAGGCCATGTCCCTGTTCGACCCGCTCACCGGCGAGACGATCCGCAAGGTGCCGCGCTACACGATCTATCCCAAGACCCACTACGCCACCACCCGCGCGCGCGTGCTGGCGGCGCTGGACACCATCAAGGAAGAGCTGAAGCTGCGGCTGGAGGAGCTCTACGCGCAGAACAAGCTGGTCGAGGCCCAGCGCCTGCAGCAGCGCACCACCTTCGATCTGGAGATGATGGCCGAGGTCGGCTACTGCTCGGGGATCGAGAACTACAGCCGCCACTTCACCGGCAAGGCGCCGGGCGAGCCGCCGCCGACCCTGTTCGACTACCTGCCCGCCGACGCCCTGCTGGTGATCGACGAATCCCACGTCACCGTGCCGCAGCTCGGCGCCATGTACAAGGGCGACCGCTCGCGCAAGGAGAACCTGGTCGAGTTCGGCTTCCGCCTGCCCTCGGCGCTCGACAACCGCCCGCTGCGCTTCGAGGAATGGGAAGCGCGCGCGCCGCGCACGATCTTCGTCTCGGCCACGCCGGGAAAGTACGAGCTGGCCAGGACCGAGAGCAGCACCGTCGAACTGGTGGTGCGGCCGACCGGTCTGGTCGATCCGGAAGTCGAAATCCGCCCGGTCGCCACCCAGGTCGACGACCTGATGAGCGAGGCGCGCGCACGCATCGCGATGGGCGACCGCGTGCTGGTCACCACGCTGACCAAGCGCATGGCCGAGAACCTCACCGAATACCTCGGCGAGCACGGCATCAAGGTGCGCTACCTGCACTCGGACGTCGACACCGTGGAGCGCGTGGAAATCCTGCGCGACCTGCGTCTGGGCGTGTTCGACGTGCTGGTCGGAATCAACCTGTTGCGGGAAGGACTGGACATGCCGGAAGTCTCGCTGGTGGCGATTCTGGATGCCGACAAGGAGGGCTTCCTGCGCTCGGAAGGTTCGCTGATCCAGACCATCGGCCGTGCCGCGCGCAACCTGCGCGGCAAGGCCATCCTCTACGCCGACACCGTGACCCGCTCGATGCGGGCCGCGCTCGACGAAACCGACCGCCGACGCGCCCGCCAGGTCGAATACAACGCGGCCCACGGCATCGTGCCGCGCGGCATCGAAAAGCCCGTCACCGACCTGCTCGAAGATGCGCGCGATTCGGGGGCTTCGGCCGCACCGTTCGTGCGGGGGCGGGATGCTGCGGCGCGCAAAGTGGCGGAATCGCTGGCCGACTACGGCAGCCTCGGTCCCGAGCAGGCCGCGGCCAGGATCCGCAAGCTGGAGCAGCAGATGCTGCAGCACGCACGCGATCTGGAGTTCGAGGAGGCAGCGCGCCTGCGCGATCAGGTTCGCGCGCTCCGGAGCCAGCTGCTGGCCTGAGCCTGGCGCTTCAACTCGGCGCCCCGGGCGGGTTGCTGCCTGTCTATCCGCTGAACAAGGCGGATGCTGCCTCGCACAAATTGATTCCCGTCAAGGCGGAATTTGTTCGGTCAAACATACTCCCGCGCATGCAGAGACTGCAGCGGATTTTTCGTGCGATTTGAGGAGAGGTTGAGGTGAGTACCGAAAGAAAACTGTGGCTGTGGCTTGGCTCCCTGTTGACAGTGACATTCGCGGTGTTGCTGTGGCAGGGCACAGAGGTCCACCGCCAGGCGCCGCCCATTCCCGAGCGCGTCGTGGATGCCCAGGGTGCGGTGGTCTACACCGGGGAAGACATCCAGCTGGGCCGGCAGGCCTGGCAAAGCATCGGCGGACAGCAGCTCGGTTCGATCTGGGGACACGGCGCATTGGTGGCCCCTGACTGGTCGGCCGACTGGCTGCACCGCGAGGCCGTGGCGATGCTGGAGCAGCTCGCCCGGCAGGAGCACGGCGTGGCCTTCGATGCGCTGGACGCACAGACCCAGGCCGCACTCAAGGCACGCGTTCTGCCCGAGCTTCGCACCAACACCTGGAACGCCGAGACGGGCGACATCACGCTCTCGGTTCTGCGCGCCGCTGCGGTGCGCGAGGTGGCCGCTCATTATGTGAGCGTGTTCGGCAACGATCCGGCCACCGCCGAGCTGCGCAAGGCCTACGCCATGCGCGAGAACACCATGCCCGATCCGGCCAATCGCCAGGCGATGACTGCGTTCTTCTGGTGGACCAGTTGGGCGGCGGCCGCCGAGCGCCCGGGCAAGGAGATGAGCTACACGCAGAACTGGCCCTACGAGCCGCTGGCGGGCAACAGCCCGACCTCCAGCAACTTCATCTGGACCATGTTCAGCATCCTCTTCATGATCGCCGGCATCGGCCTGCTGGGCTGGCACTACGCGGTCTGGCACGGCAAGGAGGCGACCCTGGTGCCGCCCAAGGCCGATCCGCTCAAGGGTCTGGTCGTCACGCCCTCCATGCGCGCTACCGCCAAATACTTCTGGATCGTGCTGGCGCTGTTCCTGGTGCAGATCGCGCTGGGCGCGACCACGGCGCACTATCAGGTGGAAGGTCAGGAGCTGTACGGCCTGACGCTGGCCGACTACCTGCCGTATTCGCTCACGCGAAGCTGGCACACCCAGCTCGCCGTGCTGTGGATCGCGACCGCGTGGCTCGGCACGGGGCTGTTCATCGGGCCGGCCATTTCCGGCCATGAGCCGAAGTTCCAGCGCCTCGGCGTCAACATCCTGTTCGTCTGCTTGCTGGTCATCGTGGTCGGCGCGTTCGCGGGCCAGTGGTTCGCGGTGATGCAGAAGATGGGCCTGGCCAACAACTTCTGGTTCGGCCATCAGGGCTGGGAATACGTCGACATCGGCCGCTTCTGGCAGCTCTTCCTGTTCGTCGGGCTGATGCTGTGGCTGACCCTGGTTGGCCGCGCGCTGTGGCCGGCGCTCAAGCGTCGCGACGAGATGTCCTCGATCGTGGGCCTGCTGTTCCTCTCGGTGGTCGCCATCGGCCTGCTGTACGGCGCCGGCCTGATGTGGGGCGAGCACACCCACATCTCGATGGCCGAATACTGGCGCTGGTGGGTGGTGCACCTGTGGGTGGAAGGTTTCTTCGAGGTCTTCGCGGTGGCCGTGATCAGCTTCCTGTTCGTGAAGCTGGGCCTGGTGCGCGGCAAGACCGCGACGGTGAACGTGCTGTTCGCCACCTTCGTGTTCATGGCCGGCGGTGTTCTGGGCATGTTCCACCACCTCTACTTCGCCGGCGCCACCACGGGCGTGCTGGCGCTGGGCGCGAGCTTCTCGGCGCTGGAAGTGGTGCCGCTAGCGCTGATCGGGCTGGAAGCCTACGAAACCTGGAGCCACAGCCAGTCCACGCCGTGGATGCAGCGCTACCGCTGGCCGATCATGTTCTTCCTCGCGGTGAGCTTCTGGAACCTGGTGGGTGCGGGCCTGTTCGGCTTCCTCATCAACACGCCGCTGGCGCTGTACTACATGCAGGGACTGAACCTCACGCCGCTGCACGGCCACACCGCGCTGTTCGGGGTGTACGGCATGCTGGGCATCGGCCTGATGCTCTACTGCCTGCGCCTGATGAAGCCGGACGTGAAGTGGAACGAGGGCCTGCTGCGCGGCGCGTTCTGGAGCATGAACATCGGTCTTGCGCTGATGGCCCTGCTGACCCTGCTGCCGATGGGCGTGTTGCAGCTGGAAGCGGCGTTCGAACACGGCTACTGGTATGCCCGCTCGGCCGAGTTCATGACGCGCCCGATCATCCACCTGCTGGTGTGGATGCGTGTTCCGGGCGACACGGTATTCGCCGCCGGCGCGCTGCTGCTGTCCTGGTTCACGCTGCGGCTGTGGATCGGGGCGAAGAAGGAATCGGCGGGTCCGGCCTGACCTTCTGCCATGGTTCCACGAAACGGGCGGCTTCGGCCGCCCGTTTCATTTGCGCCGCGGCAAAGCGTGCATCATGCGCGGGGAAAAACGCCTCAGCGCGGATTGGAAACGCCGTGCGGGACGTGGCCTGCGGCCACGTGGCGGGCGGCGTTTTCCACGTTCTGGCGTGAGTCGTCGAAGAAGATGTCCGCACCGAAGGCTTCCAGGAACGGCCCCTTGTCGCGCCCGCCGAGGAACAGCGCCTCGTCCAGACGCACGCCCCAGTGCCGCAGGGTCAGGATCACGCGCTTGTGCGCCGGTGCCGAGCGCGCCGTGACCAGCGCGGTGCGCAGGGGGGATTCTTCCGAGGGGAAGGCTTCCTGGATCTGGTGCAGCGCGTGCAGGAAGCCGCGGAACGGTCCGGCTGAAAGCGGCGTTTCCGCCATCGCGCGCTCGTTGCGCGCGAAGGCTTCCAGCCCGTCTTCCTGCGAAATGCGCTCGGATTCGTCGCCGAAGATCACCGCGTCGCCGTCGAAAGCCACGCGCAGCTGGGTGTCGGTCGGCCGCGTGGTGCGCGCGGGCAGGAGGGTGGCCGCGGCCACGCCGTTGTCGAGCGAGCCGCGCACCGACTCGGGATTGGCCGAAAGAAACAGGTGCGCGCCGAACGGGCGGATGTAGGGCCACACCGGCGCGCCGCTGGTGAAGGCCGCGCGCACGATGCCCAGCTCGCAGCGTTCGATCGAATTGAAGATGCGCAGCCCCGTATCGGCGGAGTTGCGCGACAGCAGGATGATTTCCACGCGCGGCACGCCGGGCCGCCCGAGCGCGTCGAGCGCCAGCAGCTTCTTGACCAGCGGGAAGGCCATGCCCGGCTCCAGCGGCTGGTTCTCGCGGCTGCGCTGGTAGCTGGCGTAGGCCTCGATGCCCTCGTTCTCGAACAGCGCGTGGCTGTCCTCCAGATCGAACAGCGCGCGCGCCGAAATGGCCACGACCAGACGCTCCTGATCGGGCAGGGCGGCGCGCTGCGGATTGAGTTCGACGATGGCCGGATCAGACGGTGAACTGCTCATCGAGGATGCGTTCCTCCATGTTGTGTTCGGCATCGAACAGCAGGGTGACGGTACGCTCGGCCGATTCGCGGATGACGACCTCGGCCACGTCGCGCACTTCGAAGGAATCGGCCGTGGCGCTGACCGGGCGCTTCCACGCGTCGAGGATTTCGAAACGCACCTCGGTGTCGTTGCGCAGGATCGCCCCGCGCCAGCGCCGTGGCCGGAACGGGCTGATCGGCGTCATCGCCAGCACCGCACTGCCCAGCGGCAGGATCGGCCCGTGTGCGGAGAGGTTGTAGGCGGTGCTTCCGGCCGGGGTGGACACCAGCACGCCGTCGCAGACCAGCTCGTCCAGACGGGCGGTGCCGTTGAGATAGACGCGGATCTTGGCCGCCTGTTTGGTCTGGCGCAGCAGCGAGACCTCGTTGAAGGCCAGCGCGCCGACGCTGCCGCCGCCGTCGGTGGTGGCGATCATTTCCAGCGGTTTGAACGTGGTGGCCTCGGCCTTGGCGAGCCGCTCGTGCAGGTTCTCCACCTCCAGCTGGTTGAGCAGGAAGCCGACCGAGCCTGCGCGCATGCCGTAGATCGGCTTGCCCAGACTCAGGTAGCGGTGCAGGGTCTGGAGCATGAAGCCGTCACCGCCCAACGGCACGATGATGTCGGCCTCGCCGGGCGGCGCGTTGCCGTAGCGTGCCTCCAGCGCAGCCAGTTGCGGCTGTACCTCGGGCGTGCGGCTGGCAAGAAAGGCGATGCGGGGCAGGCTGTCCACCGTGGCTCCTGTCGGGGCAAAGCCGCACTTTACCCCGAACCGCGCCGCCGGAAGATCGATGCCGGCATAGTAGAATCCGCAGTCGATTCCAGACGATCCAGACGGTTGCACATGGCAGGACACAGCAAGTGGGCGAACATCCAGCACCGCAAGAACGCGCAGGACGCCAAGCGCGGCAAGATTTTCACCAAGATCATCCGCGAAGTGACCGTGGCGGCGCGCAACGGCGGCGGTGACCCCGCGACCAACCCGCGCCTGCGGCTGGCGATGGACAAGGCCTTTGCCGCCAACATGAACAAGGACAACGTCGAGCGCGCCATCAGGAAGGCCACCGGCGAACTGGAGGGAGTGAGCTACGAGGAAGTTCGCTACGAAGGCTATGCGCCCGGCGGCGTCGCGGTGATCGTGGACACGATGACCGACAACCGTCAGCGCACGGTTTCCGATGTGCGCCACGCCTTCGGCAAGTTCGGCGGCAACCTCGGCACCGACGGCTCGGTCAGCTTCATGTTCAAGCGCCTCGGCGTGGCCTCGTTCGCGCCCGGCGCGGACGAGGAGAAGATCACCGGGATCGCGATCGAGGCGGGCGCCGAAGACGTGCTGGTGTTTCCGGAAGACGGCTCGATCGAGGTGATCGCCGCGCCCGAGGATTTCGACGCGGTGCTCGCCGCCTTCGCCGCCGCCGGGGTGAAGCCCGATGCGAGCGAAGTCGCACTGCGCGCCGACAACGACGTGGCCGTGACCGGCGACGCCGCAACCTCGGTCGCCAAGCTGCTCGACTGGCTGGAAGAGCTGGACGACGTGCAGAACGTCTACTCCAACGCCGATCTTCCGCCGGAAGCCTTCGACTACTGACCGGCATGGAGAAACCCGCCGCCACGCGCATCCTCGGCATCGACCCCGGTTCGCAGCGCACCGGCGTGGGCATCATCGACGTCGATGCCGCCGGCCGCATCGCGCACGTGCACCACGTCGCGCTGAACCTGCTGGCGGCCGAGTCCTTCCCGCTGCGCCTGCGCCTGCTGCTCGACGGCCTGTGGGACCTGATCGAGCGATTCGCGCCGAACGAGATCGCCGTGGAGCAGGTTTTCCTGTCGAACAACGCGATGAGCGCGCTCAAGCTTGGTCAGGCGCGCGGTGCCGCCATCGCCGCCTGCGTGGCGCGCGACCTTCCGGTGAGCGAGTACGCCGCCAAGGAGGTCAAGCTGGGGCTGGTGGGCAGCGGCGGTGCCGACAAGACCCAGGTGCAGCACATGGTCGGCGTGATGCTGGGCCTTTCCGGCAAGCTCCAGCCCGACGCCGCCGACGCCCTCGCCGTGGCCATCACCCACGCCCACGTGCGCGCCAGCGCCGCGCGTCTGGGTGTGGCCGCGCGCGTGGCGTGGGGGAGGAAGGGGTGAGCGCCGGGAATGGGGAATCGGGAATGGTTTGGCGAGTCCGGCCGCTGCTCTGTAATCCAGGAGGATGCGCGTGATGGGAGCGTTGGAAATGAGTTTTGGCGGTGCGCTTCGGGAGTTGCGGCATCCATTCCCCATTCCCCATTCCCCATTCCCGGGCAGCGCCCCGCGGGCGCTGCCATGATCGGCCGTCTCAAGGGCACGCTGGTCCACAAGCAGCCGCCCTGGCTGATCGTGGACGTGGGCGGCGTGGGCTACGAGCTGGAAGCGCCGATGAGCACCATTTACGACCTGCCCGAGCTCGGGCGCGAGGTGACGCTGTTCGTGCACCACGCCCAGAAGGAGGACAGCGTGTCGCTGTACGGCTTCCTGCGCGAGACCGAACGCCGGCTGTTCCGCGACGTGCAGAAAGTCGGCGGCATCGGCGCGAAGATCGCGCTGGCCATACTCTCGGGCAGCAGCGTGGAAGACTTCGTGGCGAGGGTGGAAGGCGGCGACACCGCTGCACTCTCGCGTATTCCCGGCATCGGCAAGAAGACCGCCGAGCGCATCGTGCTGGAGCTGCGCGACAAGCTCGGCGGCCTGGGTTCGGGCAGCGGCGTCGTGGCGACACCGCGCGGTGCGTCGGTGCCCGCCGATCCGCAGTCCGAAGCCGTCATCGCGCTCCAGCAGCTCGGCTACAAGCCCGTGGAAGCGGCGCGGCTGGTGAAGGGCGCGTTCGAGGAGGGCGACAGCGCCGAGGCGGTGATCCGCAAGGCGCTCAAGGCCGCGCTGAAGTAGCAGCTTGCCCCGCAGCGCCAGCCCAAGCGCCAGCGACCTTGATAGCGCACTGCACGAGCAGCCTCGGCTGCGAACGGATCTTGCGCTGCGGCGGTATTTTTTTTCGGGCAAGCCCGCTCCCACAAAAGCGCCTCATCCCCCGTAGAGCGCAGCTTGCTGCGCTTCTTTTGCGTGATGCATGCAAAGGACGTGCAAGCGCAGCAAGCTGCGCTCTACGGGTGCGTCGGGGCCGAAGCGCAGCCCCGTAGCCCGGACAAGGCCAAAGGCCGCATCCGGGTGAATCTTCCTTGCGACATGGACTGGCACGACCCCGCGCCGATCGGCGCAGCCCCGGATGCGCTGCGCTTGTCCGGGCTACAAGCCGGTGTGCGTGGCGTCGGGGACTCCCTCTCCCCCGCGTCCCGCGGGGGAGAGGGCTGGGGTGAGGGGGCAAGCGCACAACTTCAGAGCAACCAGGTTCCAGCTTGCCGCCGCCCCGTAGCCCGGACAAGGCTAAAGGCCGCATCCGGGGAAATCTCCCTTGCGGCATGAACCGGCAAGACCCCGCGCCGATCAGTGTCACCCCGGATGCGCGGCGCTTGTCCGGGCCACGGGCTGCGGCTTGAAGAAACCGGGTGCCCGATGGGATGCCCGCCCGCCCCGGTAAAACCGGGTGGGGACTCAGGCCGCCTGCACGGGGATCGCGTTGCTGATGCGCGCGACGACGTTGTTCGCGTCCGGATACACCAGCGTCGGCTCGTGCCGCGCCATCGCCGCCTCGTCGATCACCCCGTAGGCGCAGATGATCACCAGATCGTCCACCTTCGCCTTGTGCGCCGCCGCGCCGTTCACCGAGATGATCCCGCTGCCGTTCTCCGCGCGGATCGCGTAGGTGACGAAGCGCTCGCCGTTGTTCACATCGTAGATGTGGATCTGCTCGTACTCGCGGATGCCGCTGGCGTCCAGCAGCAGCCCGTCGATCGCGCACGAGCCTTCGTAGTGGAGCTCGGCGTGGGTGACGCGGGCACGGTGGATCTTGGCCTTGAGGACGTTGAGCTGCATGGGTTGACTCGGCAGGGCGTGGTGCGGGAACGCGCAGTGTAGGAACGATGCTGCACTGCCGCAAGGAATGCCCCTGCCGCGTTTCACGGTGCCATCAGGAACCGCCCGCCGATTTCCGCCGAGCGCAGCAGCCAGGTCGGTGCGATCTGGGTCAGCCACAGGCCGAGCGCGGCGTGGCTGGCGGCGAGCGGGAGCAGGGCGCGGTGGCGCCAGCCCAGCCAGGCCCAGGCGGTGCCGCCGGCGCAGGTGAAGGCCATCAGGGCGAAGTTGGGGGCGTGCAGCAGGCCGAAAACGGCGCCGCAGGCGAGGGCGGCGAGGCGCTCGTCGGCAAGGATCGCCCGCAGGCGCGGTGCGATGGCGGCGAGCAGCAGCCACTGCTGCGCCAGCGCCCAGAGCGGATAGCGCAGAAAGCGCGAGGAATCGCGCGGCGCGGCCGCGCCGCCGTCGAGCGCGGCGAGCGGTGCGACCAGCAGGGCGCAGATCGCGGTGAAGGCCAGCGCCGAGCGCCAGGCGCGCCGGTCGCCGAGCCAGCGCCAGCGCGCAGGTTCGGCGAGCGGGAACAGGGCCAGTGCCAGCAGGCAGCCGGCAAAGGACAGGGAAAGGCCGGCCGGCGTTTCCCGCGCCGGCCATCCGGCCAGGAGCAGGACGAGCGGCAGGCCCAGCGTCAGCGACAGTTCGCGGCGCGGGTGGAAGAACGTGCGCGGCTGCGGCCTGCGCGCCTGCGCGCGCCGCCCCAGCGCGACCAGCACCAGCAGCGCGATTGCGCCGGGAAGCCCGCGCCAGAGGGCGGGCAGCGGCGGCACGACGGCAGCGATGGCGCGCGCGATGTCTCCGAAACGGCCACCGGGTTCCACGCGGAGTGCCGGCCATTCGGCAAGAATCCGGTCGCGTTCGGCCAGCAGGCGCTCGGGCGTGGCGGTCGGTTGCAGCCGATGGCTCAGGCTCGTGCAGGCCGGATCGGCGCAGGGCGGTACGCGCAGCGCCAGTCGTTCCAGATGAAGGCGCGCGTTCGGTGTCGATTCGATGCGAAGGTGGAGGCCGTGGATCGGAAGCGGCGCCTTTTTTCCGGTGGTTTCGGGCGTTCCAAGCGCAAGGTCCGCCGCGTGGTGCCCGGCGTCGAAACGGTGCTCTGCCCAGTCGGAAATCCCGCCGTCGGTCGCGGCCAGCAGGATCAGCCGGAACGGTGCGTCGCCCTCGACTTCGATCCGCGCCAGCCGCACCGCGCCCGCGTCCACGCGCCCGTCGCGCAGGTTGAGCGAGAGGCTGGCGATGCCGTCGCCGGGCAGGGTGAGGTCCAGTCCTTCCGGGGTGATCCGCGCGTCATCCAGCCCGTGGCTGCCCGGGCGCACCACGCTGGCCGGGTCACGGAAATCCCAGCGCCAGGGCGAGAGCCCCTGTGCCCAGTCGGCCTGGCGCAGTTTCGCCTCGCGCGCGAGCCAGACGGAAACGGTGAGCTGGGAGGTCAGCCAGAAGCCGGCCAGCAGCAGCGCCGCGACCGCGAGCAGGCGCCACGGCGACATCGGTGCGCGCGGGATCGGTCTCAAGCGTCGGCGTCGCCGGCCAGCAGGGTGGCCTTGGCGGCGCAGAGGAAGTCGTTGTCCGAAAGCCCGCCCACGTCGTGGGTGGAATAGCGCACCACGCAGCGGTCGTAGTGCACGCCGAGGTCCGGGTGGTGGTCTTCGCGATGCGCGATGAAGGCCAGCGCGTTCACGAAGGCCATCGTGCGGTAGTAGTCCGGGAACCGGAAAGTGCAGCCGATCGCTGCGCCGTCCTCGATTAGCGACCAGCCGGGCAGGTCGGCAAGCCGCGCGGCGGCGTCGGCCGGCGCGATGCGGTGCTCGGCGCCGCGCAGTGGGCGGCAGTGTCGCTGCGCGAGTTCCTCGATGCGGGACATGGCGTCTTCCTCGGCAAAGCCGCAAGTATACGGCGCACCCGGAACCGGCCCGCGCGGCGGCGATAGAATGCGCGCTTTGGTTGGTGGCCGATGTCGATGATCCAGATCAGTTCCCATGCGCAGCAGCACTTCCGCCGATTGCTGGAAAGCCAGGGTGGCGATGCCCTCGGCATCCGCCTGGGCGCCTCCGACCCGGGCACGCCTTCGGCGCAGGTGCGGCTGGAGTTCTGCGAGGCCGGCGATCTGGACGGCCGCGAACAGGCCATCGCCTGCGAAGGCTTCACCCTGTATCTGGATGCAGACAGCGCGCCGTTCTTCGCGCAGGCCGAGGTCGACTACCACCTCACCGCGACCGGCGGCGAGCTCAACATCCGCGCGCCCGGGCTCAAGGGCGAGAAGCTCGGCACCGACGCGGTGCTGGAGGATCGCGTGCGCTACACCCTCGACACCATCGTCAACCCGCAGCTCGCCAGCCACGGCGGGCGCGTCAAGCTGGAAGGCATCACCAGCGAGGGCGTCGTGCTGCTGCGCTTCGGCGGAGGCTGCCATGGCTGCGGCATGGTCGATGTCACCCTGAAGCAGGGCGTGGAGAAGACCCTCGTCACCAAGGTGCCCGGCGTCACCGGCGTGCGCGACGTGACCGACCACGCCAGCGGCGAAACGCCGTACTACGCAACGCGCTGAAAAGGAGCATTCCGTGGACGAATTCATGCAGGCCGCCATCGCCGAAGCCCGCGCCGGCTATGCCGAAGGCGGCATCCCCATCGGTTCGGTGATCGTGCACGAGGGCCGCATCCTCGGGCGCGGGCACAACCGTCGCGTGCAGAAGGGCAGCCCCATCCTGCACGGGGAAATGGACGCCTTCGAGAACGCCGGCCGCCAGCCCGCCAGCGTCTATCGCCAGTGCACGCTCTACACCACCCTTTCGCCCTGCTCGATGTGCTCGGGCGCGATCCTGCTGTACGGCATCCCGCGCGTGGTGATCGGCGAGAACCGCAGCTTCATGGGCGAAGAAGCCCTGCTGCGCGGCCGCGGAGTGGAACTGACCGTGCTCGACGACCCCGAGTGCATCGAGCTGATGGCGCGCCTGATGCGCGAGAAGACGGCGCTGTGGAGCGAGGACATCGGCGAATGAGCGCGGTGCCGGACGAGGCGGAAGTCATCGCCGCCACGCGGCGCTGGCTGGAGCGCGCGGTGATCGGCCTCAACCTTTGCCCGTTCGCACGCGCGCCGTATGTGAAGGACCGGGTCCGCATCGTGGTCAGCGCGGCGCGTGACGAGGAAACCCTGCTGCTGGACCTGTGCGAGGAACTGCAGCGTCTGGCGGTCACCGACGAGTCGCAGATCGAAACCACCCTGCTGGTGCATCCGCAGGTGCTGGGCGACTTCCTCGCGTTCAACGATTTTCTCGATCTGGCCGACGCCGCGCTCGTGCAGATGAACCTCGAGGGCGAGCTGCAGGTCGCCAGCTTTCATCCCGATTTCGAGTTCGCCGATGCGCCGGTCGGCGACGTCGCCAATTGCACCAACCGTTCGCCGTTTCCCACCCTGCACCTTTTGCGCGAGGCCTCGATCGAGCGCGCGGTAGAGGCGGTGGAAGATCCCGATGCGATCTACGAACGCAACATCGCGCGGCTGCGCGAGCTGGGCAAGGACGGCTGGGACGCGCTCTGGCGCGATGGGGATTGAGCGGCTCCAGCGCAGCAAGCTGCGATTTACAAATCCCCCAGCGCAGCAAGCTGCGCTCTACTATCCGCGGGCCGGCGCACGCGGACGGTGAATCGTTTAGGCTAAGGGCGTTCGGCCAACGGGCCGCGACCGGTCATCACGGGTTCCCCAGCGCAGGAAGGCACCATGACAACGGCATCGGTTCCCAAGGTTCTCTATCAGGCCAACATCGACCTGGCCATGCGCATTGCCGCGCTGCTGCAGGAGCAGGGCAGGCAGTGGTTCGACCTGTTCGCGCAGGAGGCCGGCATGCGGCTGGAGCAGGGGCTTTCGCACGCGGACCGCTTCCGCCGCGACTTCTCGCTGGAGAAGCTGCCCGCCCTGTCGGAGAGCCTGGCCGAACATTTTCTCGAACTGGATACCGAACGCTGGCAGGCGCTGTTCGCGCAGACCGCGGGGCATCAGAAGCGGTTTGCCGAAGGTCTGCAAGCGGCGCTGCAGGAGTGGCAGGCGGCGTGTTCCGGCGCGGCCGAACAGATGGCCGCCTCGGGCGCGGCACCGGCTGCGGCAGTGCCGTCCCTGCCGGGGCTGGGCGATCTGCTGGGGGCGTTCGAGCGCGCACTCTCGCAGGTGCTGCCCGAGGCCGCGCCGAGGCCGTCGAAGCAGCCGCGCGAGCCAGATTCAAGCCAACCCGGACGCGAAGCGCGCGAACCGGGATCGCCGGCTTCCGACCGGCCCGTCGAGCCCGGGGTGAAGAAGTCGGCGGCGGGAAAGCCGACGAGCGGTGCGAAGTCGAAGGCCGAAGCCCAGGCTTCGCCCAAGGCTCGGACCAGGGCCAAGGCGACTGCGGCTGACGAGGCTGCCGCTACCGACAGGGCCGAGCGCCGTTCGGCGCCGAAGAAGAACGCCGGAAGGCGGGCTCCCGTTCCCGCGCCGAGCCCGATGCCGGCCCTGGTCACCACGCCGCGCCCGCGCGGCAAGGCATAGCTGTCGAACGGGACGGCGGGGCTTGAAGCGTTGCGGCAACGGGCGCATCTTCACGCTCCGCCCTTCCCGCGAGTTGCCCGATGTCCCTGGTCTGCACACTGCCCGGCCCTGCGCCGGCCTCTTTCCCCGATCCTGCGTTCGATCCGCCGCCTGCCGTCGATGCCACGCGCGCCGAGGTGGTGCTCGCGGGCGGCTGCTTCTGGTGTACCGAGGCGGTGTACCGCCAGCTCGATGGGGTGCTGGAAGTGGTCTCCGGCTACAGCGGCGGCGCTGCGGAAACGGCGAACTACAAGGCGGTGTGCACCGACACCACCGGGCACGCCGAGGTCATCCGCATCGCCTACGATCCGCGCCGGATCAGCCTGGGGCAACTGCTCAAGGTGTTCTTCTCGGTGGCGCACGATCCCACCCAGTTCAATCGCCAGGGCGAGGACGTCGGCACCCAGTACCGCTCGGCGGTGTTCTTTTCCGATGAACTCCAGCGCGAGGTGGCGGCGCGCTACATCGCCCGACTCGATGCCGCCGGCGTGTTCCCTGCGCCCATCGTCACCACGCTGGAGCCGCTGGAGGCCTTCCATCCGGCCGAGGACTACCATCAGGACTACGCCGCGCTCCATCCCGACCAGCCCTTCATCCGCGCCGCGGCCCTGCCCAAGGTCGAAAAGCTGCGCAAGGTCTGGCCGGACAAGGTTCGCCCGAAGTGAACCGGACGGCATCGCGCAGCGTCGCAGGTTGCGACCTGCGCGCCCTGTCGGAGGACGAGCGTCTGCGGCTGGCTGCGCGGCTGAGCCCGCAGCAGCGACACGTCCTTCTCGCGCGCGGCACCGAGCGGCCGTTTTGCGGCCACCTGCTCGACAACCACCGCGCCGGGCGCTACGCCTGCGCGCTGTGCGGCTTGCCGCTGTTCTCCTCGGCTGACAAGTTCGATTCGGGCAGCGGCTGGCCGAGCTTCACGCGCCCGCTCGATCCCGAGCACCTGCGCCGGCTGCGCGACTCCAGCCACGGCATGGTGCGCGTGGAGATCCGCTGCGCCCGCTGTGACGGTCACTTGGGCCACGTCTTTCCGGACGGCCCGGCCCCCGGCTTCGAGCGCCACTGCCTCAATTCCGAGGCGCTGGAGTTCTTCGATGAAGGCACTGAACCGCCGCAGCATGTGGCCGGTGATTTGCACCCATGAGCGAGGGCGTGCGCATCGACGTCTGGCTGTGGGCGGCGCGCTTCTTCAAGACCCGCGCGCTGGCCAAGGAGGCTGTCACGCTTTCGCGGGTGAAGATCGCAGGCCAGCCCTGCAAGCCTTCGCGCAGCGTGCGGGTGGGGGATGCGCTGGCCATCGAGCGCGGCGGCGAACGGTGGGAAGTCACCGTGCTCGGGCTTTCCGACGTGCGCGGCCCGGCGGCGCTGGCGCAGCAGATGTACGGCGAAGAGGAGGCCTCGCGCGCGCGGCGCGAGGCCGAAAGCGCCCTGCGCGCCGCCGAACGCGCCGGCTACCAGCCGCCCGTCCATCGGCCCGACAAACGCGCCCGCCGCCTGATCCAGGCGCTCGGTGATCTGGACGCCACATAGTCCTCCCGTGTTGCCGCTGCGGTGCCCGCAGCGGCTGGACATCGCGCTTTCCCGGGCAGATCCCGGGAATGCTTCGGTGCAGCATTTCCGCGGCCGGGGCGGCAGTTCGGAGGGACTGTGGCGAAGGAGAGAGAAGTGATATCGTGAGGCGGCAATTCAGCTGACGTAAACAAAACAACGATCGTTCCATCCACCGGGGAGAACCTCTGTATGTCGACTCACCGCCGCGCGCTTGCCGCCGCCGGCTGTACCCTGCTTGCTCTTGCCGCAGGCATTGGCGCTGCCACTGCAAAAAACCACAAGGTCATTGCCGCCCCCGGTCAGCTGGACACGACCGCGCCGGGCATCCACCTGTGGCACGACTACGGCACCTTCGGCCTCTATCGGATCAGCGACGAAGCACTGCGCGGCCTGTCGGGCGAAGCGCGGGCGCGGCTGCAGATCGACCCGGAGATCGACACCCTGCTTTTTGATCGCCATCCGATCAGCACGGCGGGCGCGCGGGACGTTCCTCCCACCCTGGCCAACAAGCCTGCATCCGGCCCTTCGCTGCACCTGGTGCAGTTCGTCGGTCCGATCAAGCAGGAATGGCTGGACGCGGTGGAAGCCTCGGGTGCCAAGCTGGTGCAGTACGTCGCCAGCAACGGCTACATGGTCTGGTCCGATGCGGCAAGCCGCGGAAAGCTGGACAACCTCGCCGCCGACGGCGATTTCCTGCAGTTCAGCGGCAGCTTCCAGACCGCCTACAAGCTCGGCGCTTCGATCGAGCGCCGCATTCTGGAGGCCACCCGGCCGGACGAGCTCGTGCCGGTGGTCATCCAGATGTACGCCCACCCCGGCAAGCAGGTGTCGCAACAGGCCGTCGCAAACCTGGCGGTCGAGGTGCAGTCCGAATGGACGCCCGTTCTGGCCTTCGAGAACCTCCTCGTCAAGGTCCGCGCTTCAGACCTTCTGACCATCGCTTCGCTGCCCGATGTGGTGTGGGTGGGCGAGCGTTTTCCGCGTGAGCTGATGGACGAGGTGCAGAGCCAGATCGTTGCCGGCGCATTCAACGCCGGCCGCACCGGCCCCAGCGCGCCCGGCTACCTGCCCTGGCTGACCGGAATGGGCTTCAGTCTGGATCCCGCCGACTACCCCATCGTCAACGTCACCGACGACGGCGTGGGCAACGGCAGCACGACGAACGGCGCCGGCGATGCCACCCTGACCCGCTTCGGTGACGGCGTCACCAGCCGCATCAGCTACACCAACAACTGCACGCCGGATGCCACAGCCGACGGCCGCGGTGGCCACGGCCACATCAACACCAGCATCATCAGCGGCTACGATCAGCGCAGCGGATTCCCCTTCGTCGATCCCAACGGCTATCTGCGCGGTCAGGGCATCAACCCGTTCGGCCGTACCGGCAACACCAAGATCTTCACCAATGCCGGCAGCTACAACGTTTCCGCCTGCGGTGGCACCGACACGGGCGTGATCAAGAGCGAACAGGACAAGGGCGCGGTGATCAGCTCCAACTCCTGGGGCTGCTCGGGCTGTGCCAGTTCCTATGACGATTCCTCGCAGGCCTACGACGTCGGCGTGCGCGACGCCGATCTGACAGAGCCCGGCAACCAGCCCATGATCTATCTGTTCGCCGCCGGCAACAGCGGTTCGGGCGCGGGCACGGTCGGCACGCCGGGCAACGGCAAGAACATGATCACGGTGGGCGCCTCCGAGAACCGTCGCCCCACCGACGAGGGCGGCAACTGGACCGACGGCTGCGGAGAAGGCCCCACCGGTGCCGACAACGCCATGGACGTGATCGCCTTCTCCAGCCGCGGTCCTTCGCCCGGCGCCCGCGTGAAGCCCGAGATCATCCTGCCGGGCACCCACATCCAGGGCACCGCCAGCAACGCCACCGGCTATGCCGGCGGCAGCGTCTGCGACCAGTACCGCCCGCCCGGCCAGACCGTATTTGCCGCCTCCTCGGGCACCAGCCATTCGACTCCGGCCGCATCCGGTGTGGCCTCGCTCTACTACCGCTGGATGCAGACCCACTACAGCCTTGCCGCGCCCAGCCCGGCGATGATGAAGGCCTACATGGTCGCGCATCCGACCTACCTGACCGGCGTGTCGGGCAACGGCAACCTGCCGACCAACAGCCAAGGCTACGGCATGCCCAACATGCAGGATGCCTTCGACAGCACGCCGCGCGCGCTGGTTGACCAGACCCAAATCTTCAGCGCCACGGGGGATACCTGGACCTGGAACGGAGCCGTGGCCGATCCGGGCAAGCCGGTCCGCATCGTCATGACCTATTCCGACGCCGCGGGTGCGATCGGTACCAGCCCGCAGGTCAACAATCTCGATCTCCAGGCTACCGTTGGTGCCAGCAGCTATCTGGGCAACGTGTTCACCGGGCAGTGGAGCAGCACGGGCGGTGTCGCCGACAGCAAGAACAACTACGAAGCGGTGTTCCTGCCTGCCGGAACGACCGGGCCGATCACGATCAACGTGGTGGCGTCCAATGTTGCCGGCGACGGCGTGCCCAACAACGCCGACACCACCGATCAGGACTTTGCCCTGGTCTGCTACAACTGCGCCCAGAACCCGGACTTCACCCAGCTGGTCACGCCGTCCAGCCTGTCGGTATGCGCGCCGACGGCGGCGGACTACACGGTCAACATCGGCTCGATCTTGGGCTACAACACTCCGGTGACGCTGAGCGTGAGCGGGAACCCCGCGGGCACCACGGCGAGCTTCAGCACCAACCCGGTGACGCCGGCGGGGACGAGCACGCTGAGCATCGGCGGCACGGGTTCCGCGGCGGCGGGCAGCTACACGTTCGACGTGATCGGCAACGCGGGCAACGGGCCCAAGACCACGAGCGTGGGCCTGAACCTGTTCAGCGCGGCCCCGGCGGTGGGCACGCTGACGGCGCCGGGCAACGGCGCGGCGAACGTGCCGGTCGTTCCGACCTTCAGCTGGAATGCGGTGGCGCAGGCGGCGGGCTATGACATCGAGGTGGCGACCGATGCGGCGTTCACCACGGTCGTGGCCTCGGG
>CAUJIN010000064.1 GCA_963205495.1 Pseudomonadota bacterium | reverse complement strand
TACTGCGCCAAGCAGGTCGCGCCCACGGAGGTCCACGTACACGAAACCGGCCAGCCGGGCGTTCTCGCTGCGCAGCATGGGCGGGCCATCCGAGATGGCGATGCGGGCGACGTCCGACAGCACCAGGCGCTGGCCCCGGGGGCTCACGATGGGCAGGGCGCGCAGGGCCTCCAGCGAATCACGCAGTTCGCGCGGGTAGCGCAGGTTGATGGCATAGCGCTGCAGGCCTTCGACGGTCTGTCCGACCTCCATGCCACCCACCGCACCCGCGACCACGTCCTGCACGTCGGCGATGTTCAGGCCGTAGCGCGCCGCGTCATCGCGCCGGATGTCCACGTCGATGTAGCGCCCGCCGGTCAGGCGCTCGGCCAGCGCGCTGCTGACCCCAGGGACCTGCTTGATGGCGGCCTCGATCTGACCTGTGAGGCGGTCGATGGTGGCCAGGTCGGCGCCGGCCACCTTCACGCCCACAGGGCTCTTGATGCCGGTGGCGAGCATGTCTATGCGGTTGCGGATCGGCGGGATCCAGAAGTTCGCAAGCCCGGGCACGTTCACTGCCGCATCGAGTTCCTCGCGCAGCTTTTCCGGCGTCATGCCGGGCCGCCACTGGCTGCGCGGCTTGAAGGTGACGGTGGTTTCGAACATCTCGATCGGCGCGGGGTCGGTGGCGGTTTCGGCGCGCCCGGCCTTGCCGAAGACGTGTTCGACCTCGGGCACGGTCTTGATCATGCGGTCGGTCAGCTGCAAAAGCTGGCGCGCCTTGTCGGCCGAGAGGCCGGGCAGGGCGGTGGGCATGTAGATGAGGCTGCCTTCGTCGAGCGCCGGCATGAACTCGCTGCCCACGCGGGAAAGCGGCAGCGCGGTGACGGCGACGAGCGCCGCGCCCAGCGCCAGCGTGGCCCGCGGATGGCGCAGGCTGAGGTCGAGCAGCGGGCGATAGAGCGCGATCAGGGCGCGGTTGACGGGGTTCTCGTGCTCGGGGCGGATGCGGCCGCGGATGAGATAGCCCATCAGCACGGGGATCAGCGTCACCGACAGCCCCGCCGCCGCCGCCATGGCGTAGGTCTTGGTGTAGGCCAGCGGAGAGAACAGCCGGCCTTCCTGCGCCTGCAGCGCGAACACCGGGATGAAGGACAGCGTGATGACGAGCAGGCACACGAACAGCGCCGGCCCGACCTCGGCCGCGGCCCGCCCGATCAGCTGCCAGTGCGCCTCGCCGCTCGGCGCCTCGCCGTGCTCCTCGCGCCAGTGCTCCAGGTGCTTGTGGGCGTTCTCGATCATCACCACGGCGGCATCGACCATGGCACCGATGGCGATCGCGATGCCGCCCAGCGACAGCAGGTTGGCGGTGATGCCCTGCCACTGCATGACGATGAAGGCCGCGAGAATTCCCAGCGGCAGGGTGACCACGGCTACCAGCGCCGAGCGCAGGTGCCAGAGGAAGATGAGGCACACCAGGGCCACCACGATGAATTCCTCGGCGAGCTTGCCGGTGAGGTTGTCCACCGCATCGAGGATCAGCTCGGAGCGATCGTAGGCCGGGACGACCTCCACGCCCTCGGGCAGGCTGGCGGAAAGTTCGGCAAGGCGCGCCTTGACCCGTTCGATGGCGGCGAGCGCGTCCTTGCCGGTGCGCAGGATCACGATTCCGCCCACGGCCTCGCCTTCGCCGTCGAGCTCGCCGATGCCGCGCCGGAAGGTCGGCCCGCGGGTGATGCGCGCCACTTCGCCCAGCCGCACCGGAGCGACGCCTTCGAGCGTGACGGGAACCTGCTCGAAGTCCTCGCGGCTGCGCAGCCAGCCCTCGCTGCGCACCATCATGTCGGCCTCGCCCTGTTCGATCACCGAGCCGCCGCTGGCGCCGTTGGCGGCGGTGATGGCCTCGGCGACCTGGTCGAAGGAAATCCCGCGCGCGGCCAGCGCGGCCGGGTCGGGTTCGATCTGCCAGGCGCGCACCGCGCCGCCCACGCTGGCGATTTCGGCCACGTCGGGAATCGTGCGCAGCTCGTAGGAGAGGAACCAGTCCTGCAGCGCGCGCAGCTCGCCGATGTCGCGTTTGCCGGAGCGATCCACCAGGGCGTACTGATAAATCCATCCGAGCCCCGTGGCGTCCGGCCCGAGCGCGGGATTGACTCCGGCGGGAAGGCGGTCGCGCGCCTGGCTCAGGTATTCGAGCACCCGCGAGCGCGCCCAGTACAGGTCGGTCGAATCGTCGAACAGGATGTAGACGAAGGAATCGCCGAACATCGAGTAGCCGCGCACCGAGGTCACGCCCGGAACGGAAAGCAGGGTGGTGGCGAGCGGGTAGGTGATCTGGTCTTCCACCACCTGCGGCGGCTGCCCGGCCCACTGGGTGCGCACGATGACCTGGGTGTCGGAAAGATCGGGCAGGGCGTCGAGCGGGGTGTGGCGCACCGACCAGACGCCGATTGCGGCCAGCAGCGCCGCGGCCATCAGCACCAGGGCACGGTTGGCCAGGCAGGCGTGGATCAGGCGCGCGATCACGGCGTGTGGTCCATCGGGTGGTGTTCGTGGTCCGCGTGGGCGTCCTGGGCGGATTTCCCGTGATCCATCGATCCATGATCCATCGCGCCGTGGTCCATCGAGCCGTGATCCATCGAGCCGTGATCCATCGAGCCGTGATCAATGGAACCGTGATCCATGGAACCGTGATCCATGGAACCGTGATCCATGGAACCGTGATCCATCGAGCCGTGGTCCATCGAGCCGTGATCCATCGAGCCGTGATCCATCGAGCCGTGGTTCATCGAACCATGGTCCATCGCTCCATGATCCATTTCGGCCGGGGCGCTCAGGCGCTCCAGCGCGCCGGAAAGGCTGGCTTCCGAATCGATCAGGAACTGTCCGGAGGTCACCACCCAGTCGCCGGCCGAAAGCCCCGCGAGGATTTCGGTCTGGCCGCCGGCGCTGCGCCCGACTTGCACCCGCACCGGCTCGAACGCACCGTCCTGGCGCTGCACGATCACGCGGCTGTCGCTGCCGGTGGCGATCAGCGCCTGGTTCGGGATCAGGGTGCGCGACGGACCGGCTTCGGGGGACAGCGTCACCTGCGCGAACAGGCCCGGCGCAAGGCGTCCGTCGGCGTTGTCCAGCACGATGCGCGCGGTCTGGGTGCGGCTGGCGGGATCCACCTGCGGCAGCAGGGCTTCGATGCGTCCCGGGAAGATTTCTCCCGGGCGCGCGTCCACGCGCGCCTGGACCGCTGCGCCGGGAGCCAGTCGCGCGGCCAGCGCCTGCGGCACCGCGGCTTCCAGCCACAGCGTGTCGAGGCGGGTGATGCGGAACAGCGGCGCGCCGGCGGCGACGGTTTCGCCTTCGCGCACCAGCACCTCCGTCACCACGCCCTCGTGCGGCGCGAGCAGGGCCAGCGAGCCGGAACCTGCCGCGTCGCCGGGCAGGCCGAGCGCGCGCAGGCGCTGGCGCGAGGCTTCCTGCAGCGCCTGCGCGGCGGGCGAGCTCGCCGCAGCCAGCGCGCGCGCTTCGGCAGCGGCGGTGCTCCACTGCGGAGCCAGCATCTGCGCCAACCTCTGGCCGCGGCGTACCGGCGTGAACGGGGCGCGCACGTCCACGCGCGACACCAGCCCTTCGACCCGCGCCGCCACCACCGATTCGAGCCGTCGGTCCCAGTCCAGCGTGCCCGGCACGTTGATCGCGTCCTCGAGCGTGCCGGTTTTGACTTCGGCGCTGCGGATGCCGAGGTTCTGCTGCATGCCCGGATCGATGCGCACCTGCGCCTGCGCCGCCTCGTCGGCATAGCGCGGCACCAGATCCATGTCCATGAAGGGCGATTTGCCGGGCTTGTCGAAGCGCTGGTTGGGCACCATCGGGTCGTACCAGTAGAGCACCTCGCGTTCGCCGGAAGCGGGCGCAGGTGCGTGCGATCGGGCGGCCTCGGACGGCGCGCTGCGGCTCAAGCCTCGCCCCAGCGCGATGCCGAGGGCGACGAGCGCCAGCGCTGCGAGGGCCAGAAACAGGGGGTGCAGTCGCAGGTTCACGGTGCGGTTTCCTCTTCGGGAAGCAGCCAGGCCAGCGCCGCCCAGGCGCGGCCCAGTTCGCCCAGCAGTCGGGCGTGTTCAAGGGCCAGTTCGGTTTCGTCGCGGCGCGCTTCCAGCCACGGTTCAAGCGCACCGCCGGCGCCGTAGGCGGCCAGCGCCACGGCCGAACGGTCGCGCGCCAGCGGCAGGGACTGGCGTTCGATGCGCTCGATCTGGCGATCCAGCGCGTGCCATTCGGCGAGGGCGGCGCGCAGCAGGGCGCGCTGCTCGCGCCGGGCGTCCTCGCGTTCTGCGGCGGCGGCATCGAGGTCGGCGCGGCGCGCGGCGATGTCGCGGTCCTGACGGTTGCGCGAAAACAGCGGCAAGCCGACGGACAGCTCCAGCATCAGCAGGTCGCTGCGCGGCATGCCGTCGGGCGCGCGGTCGCGCCGGCCGTAGCTCAGGGTCAGACCGAAGTCGGGGCGCTTCTGCGCCAGCGCCGCGTCCACTTCGGCCGCGGCCACGCGCTCGGACTGGCTCCAGGGCTGGAGCGGCGCGAGGCGGTCGATGCTGGCCAGCAGGCGGTCTTCGGGAACGGGCAGGCGGTGCAGGTCGGGCAGCGATCCGGAGGCGCTCGGCAGCTCGCCGTCGCTGCCGGTCCAGCGCGCCAGGCCGACCGCGGCCGATTCCACCGCGCCCTGCGCCGCGTCGATGCGGTTCTCCAGCGCCAGCGCGGCGGCCCGGAGCGCCAGGGCTTCGGTGGCCGAGCCTTCGCCGCCGCCCAGCCGCGCGCGCGTGGTGCGTTCGGCGATGTCGGCGGTTTCGCGCAGCGTTTCCAGCGCCTTTCGCTGCGCCTGCGCGCTCCACAGCGCAAACCAGGCCTGCGCCACGCGCTGGCGCAGCGCGGCGCGCTCGGAAACGGTCTGGGCCTGCGTCCGATCCAGTTGCGCCTGTGCGAGGGATCGCTGCGCCTCGCGCTTGGCGCGGGCGGGGAAGTCCTGCATCAGGCCGATCTGCTGCGAGGTCATTCCGTCGGCGCGCAGGTCGAAGGCGTCCTGGCCGGTGACGGGCAGGTCGGCCAGCCCCAGCGTCAGGCGCGGATCGGGCAGGGCCGCCGCGCGGGCGAGGGCCTCGCCGGCGGCCGCTTCACGCGCGCCGCTGGCGGCCAGCGACGGCGCACGCCCGATGCCCAGGCGCAGCGCCTCGTCCAGCCCGACGGCCAGCGATGTTCCAGGGGCAAGCAGAAGCAGCGTCGCCGCGGCGATCGCGCTGCTGAAGTTGCGGAGAAAACTCATCCGGATGCGCTCCCGGAACGCGACAGGGAGCGGGCAGTCTGGTGGGCGCCACCTGTCACACCGATGACCTCGACATTACAAAGCCGTAATGCGGGCAGAACGAGGCCGCTCCGCGTGCGTGGCGGGTATCCTGTGGCGGCGTTCCGGAGCCTGCGCCAGATCAAGGCCGATCCGTCCGCGCCGGCGCACACTTTCGCAAACCTTCGAGCCAGCCATGACTTCCGCCAAGACCGACGCCGCGCGCCTGCTGCCGCTTCTCGACCTCACCAGCCTGGGCGAGGACGACACGCCCGCGAAAATCCGCGCGCTGTGTGCTTCGGCGCGCACGGCGTTCGGCCTGCCCGCCGCGCTGTGCGTGTATCCCGAGCACGTCACGACCGCGCGCGAGACGATGGCCGGCGCGGCGGTGAAGATCGCCACGGTGGTGAACTTTCCCGAAGGCGGCAGCGATCCGGATCGCGTGGCGCGCGAAACCCGCCGCGCCATTGCCGCCGGCGCCGACGAGATCGACATGGTGCTGGCCTGGCGCGCGCTGCTGGCCGGAGACGCAGCCGCGGCCCGCGCCGGCGTGGAGGCCTGCCGCGCCGCCTGCGGCCCCGGCGTCGCGCTCAAGCTCATTCTGGAAACCGGCGAGCTGGGCACGCCCGAGCGCATCCGCGAGGCCAGCGAGATCGGCCTCGATGCCGGCGTGGACTTCCTCAAGACCTCCACCGGCAAGGTGACCGTCAACGCCACGCCCGGGGCCGCGGCGGTGATGCTCGATGCGATCGCCGCGCGCGGCGGCACCTGCGGCTTCAAGGCGGCCGGCGGCGTGCGCACCCTGGCCGATGCGCGGGTCTACCTCGATCTGGCCGAGGCGCGCCTTGGCGCGGACTGGATCACCCCGGAACGCTTCCGCTTCGGTGCCAGCGCGCTCCTGGGCGAAGTCGTCGCGGCGCTGGCGGAGTAGGGCGATGGCGCGCGCGATCTGGCTGGTCCTGGATTCCCTCGGCCTCGGCGGCGCGCCGGATGCGGCGACCTACGGCGACGAAGGTTCCGACACCTTCGGCCATATCGCCGCGGCGTGCGCCGCGGCTGCGCGCGGGCCGCTGCGGCTGCCGAACCTGAGCCGCATGGGCCTGCCGCAGGCGCACGCGCTGTCCGCAGGCGCACCGGCTGCCGGATTCGAGGCGCTGCCCGCGCCGGAAAGCCTGTGGGGCTGCATGAGCGAGCGTTCGGCCGGCAAGGACACCCCGTCGGGCCACTGGGAAAGCGCGGGCGTGGTGGTGGAAACGGCCTTCGGCCTGTTCGATGCGCGGGAAAAAACCTTTCCGCCCGAGCTGCTCGCGGCGCTGATCGAACGCGGCAACCTGCCCGGCGTGCTTGGCAACTGCCACGCCTCGGGCACCGAGATCATCGCGCGCCTGGGCGAGGAGCACATCGCCACCGGCAAGCCCATCGTCTACACCTCGGCCGACTCGGTGTTCCAGATCGCCGCGCACGAGGAACACTTCGGCCTCAATCGCCTGCTCGACCTCAGCGTGCTGGCGCGCGAGCTGCTGGCGCCCTGGAACATCGGCCGGGTGATCGCGCGGCCCTTCGTCGGCACCGCGCCGGACAGCTACGCGCGCACCGGCAACCGCCGCGACTACGCCCTGGAACCGCCGGGGCGCACCCTGCTGGATGCCGCGCACGCGGCCGGGCGCGAAGTGGTTTCGGTGGGCAAGATCAGCGACATCTTCGCCGGCCGCGGCGTCACCCGGGCGCTCAAGGGCACCGGCCACGACGCGCTTTTCGACGCCACCCTGCGCGCCATGGCCGAGGCGCCGGACGGCGCGCTCATCGCCACCAACTTCGTCGATTTCGACAGCGTCTTCGGCCACCGCAGAAACGCCCTGGGCTACGGCGCGGCGCTGGAACACTTCGACGCGCGTCTGCCCGAAGTGCTGGCCGCGCTGCGTCCGGACGATCTTCTCGTGATGAGCGCCGACCACGGCTGCGATCCCGCCTGGCCAGGCAGCGACCACACCCGCGAACGCGTGCCGCTGCTGGCCTTCGCTCCGGGCATCGCGCCGCGCGCGCTGGGCGTGCGCGAGAGCTTCGCCGACCTCGGCCAGGGCCTGGCCACCCACCTCGGCCTGCCGCCGCTCGCGGCCGGCCGCTGCTTCCTTTCGGAGACCCCGCCATGAGCAGCCTGCACATCGACGCCGCCCCCGGGCAGATCGCCGATACCGTCCTGATGCCCGGCGACCCGCTGCGCGCCCGCTTCGTCGCGCACGAGCTGCTGTCGCAGCCCGAACAGATCAACGCGCGGCGCAACATGCTGGGCTATACCGGCACCTGGAACGGCGCGCCCGTCACCGTGATGGGCGGCGGCATGGGCATCCCCTCCACCGCGATCTACGTCACCGAGCTGGCGCGCCACTACGGCGTGCGCCGCATCATCCGCATCGGCACCTGCGGTGGGCTGGGCGAGGTGGCCCTGGGCGAGGTGCTGCTGGCGCAGTCGGGCAGCACCGACTCGCGCATCAACCGCATGCAGTTCGGCGGCCACGACCTTTCCAGCTGCGCCGATTTCGGCCTGCTGCGCGCCGCCATGGATGCCGCCACCGCACAGGGCGTGCCCGCGCGCGTGGCCCACGTGTTCAGCACCGACTGCTTCTACGACGGCGACCCGCAGATCCTCGACCACCTGCGCCGCCACCGCATCACCGGCGTGGAAATGGAAACCGCCGGCCTCTACGGCCTGGCCATGCGCGAAGGCTTCAGCGCGCTGGCCATCCTCACCGTCACCGACCTGTTCGACACCGACGAACACATGCCCCCGGCCGAACGCGAGCAGGGGCTGATCCGCATGGCCAGACTGGCCCTGGCCTGCACTGGCGAGAGCGGAGCGCGCTGAGCGGCTGCCCCGGGGCGATGCTCGCGGGGCGAACCGCCGGGTCGCCCCGGAAGTGCCCAAAACGCAGAAAGAATCCCGCGCAGACAGCGCAACGCGCGCAGTGACTTGGTGTCCCGACACGATTCGAACGGGTGGCCTTCCCCTTGGCCAGGCGGTTTTATTGAGCATCGACGCGCCGCATCCTGCGGAGCCTCGATCGCATCGGCTTTGGTCAGCCTTCGTCATCGCATTTCGCAGTCCGCTGTGTTTTCTGCCGGGTAGCAGGTCGGTGGTTTGACCGGCGACAGCTTCAGTGGGCACGGACTACGGGGCCCTGTCGGCGAATCGATCGTCGCTGATCTATTCAAACCCGTCGCTGAAGAGAAAGTCCATGTCGACCAGGGTGCGAACCAGAGTGATGTCATGGTCCCGATTGCTCCAATCCGAAGCGTCCCAGCGCCGCGAGCCCACCATCATGGCCGAATCGGAATCGACGAGCAGGCCCTGGGGAATCGCCTCCGGAATCTGCGAAGCATGGGCGGTGAACTCGAAACTGCGGCTGGCGCGCAGGGTGTTGCCATTGGACGACCATTGAGTGAGCAGTTGGCGCGTGGGTGAGCCAGCGGCGCTCGATACCCGATAGCTCATGGCCACCACCAGCTCCCGGGTATCCGGTCGCTCAGCGATCCCGGCCGGCCACATGCCGCCGTGACCCGGCCAGCTGGTTCCCACCGAGAAGAGCCCGGTACCATGAAAGCTGGTGTCAAAACTGCCATCGACCTTGAGTCGACCCAGCATCGGCTGCGCGATGATCGCATCATCGGACGCAGCCCCGGCCAGGGCGAGCTTGCCGTCGCCCTGCACGGCCAGAGCCGTCACGACATCTAGGTTGAAGTAGGGGTCGCAGGTGCCGAGATTGAGCGCCACCGACCGGATACCAGTACCGTTGAAGCTGAACCACCCCGTCTTTCCCGGAATCTCCTTCGCTTGTGAGGATGGATCCATGGGGAAGTCCGCGAAGTTTTCCCCGGGGGTGCAGGAGCGGGCCGTGCGGTTGGTGCCGGACTACCGGAGCGAGCGCGGCTCGCAGCGGGCGGCGATCGGCTCGATTGTTGCGAAGATCGGCCGCACGGCCGAGACGTTGCGGCGCTGGGTCCGGCGGGCCGAGCGTGTGTCCCTGGAGTGCCCCCGACCAGCAGCCCGTTGCGCATCGAATGCCGCAAGTCATTGATTTATGGCGACCCCGACACGATTCGAACGTGTGACCTTCCCCTTAGGAGGGGGATGCTCTATCCAGCTGAGCTACGGGGCCGTCGGTGTGCGGCCAAGGTGCTGAAGCGGCGAAATTCTACACGAGATGCCGCGCCCCGGCCGCGCCGTTCACGGCAGGTGCGCCATCAGTTCGGCGCGCAGGATCTCGGCGCGCCAGCCTTCCAGCGCCTCGGGCCAGATGCGATGCATCAGCAGGGATTCCAGATGGCGGCGCGCGCACAGCAGTCCTTCCGGAAGCTCGAGTTCGGCGGCGTGGCGGGCAACGATGGCCTGCATCGCCTTGAGCGGAGCGCGCAGCGCGGGGTCGGGCTCGCTGGCCAGCGGCATCGCGCGTTCTTCCTCGTCGATCGGGCGCGACAGCGTTTCCCACAGCGGGTCGCGGTTGCGGCGCGGGGCGCGCGGGTGGCGGTCGAGGAGGGCATCGAACTGGCTGCGCGAAAGCGGGCGCAGCGCCAGTTGCACCACCAGCTCGTTGTCCAGAACCCAGCTGCGCGGAAGGTCGCGGCTGCGGGCCGTCTCGTCGCGCCAGCGCAGCATCCGGCGCAGGCGAAGCTGCTGCTCCGGGTCCATCCGCTGCGCGCTGCGCGAGGCAAGGTGCGGATTAGGATCGGGGAGGTCGTCGTGCGCGGCCTGTACCATGCGCTCGCAGTCCTGGCGCAGCCAGTCGCCGCGCCCCAGTTCGGTCAGGCGCCGGTCGAGGCGTTCGTGCAGGGCGTGCAGGTGGTGGACGTCTTCGGCGGCGTAATGCTGCTGGGAGTCGGTCAGCGGACGCTGCAGCCAGTCCGAACGGGTTTCGCCCTTCTCCAGGTGCACGCCGAGCAGTTCCTCGACCAGCCATTGGTAGCTGCGGCCCGGGCCGTGGCCGGTCAGCGCGGCGGCGAGCTGGGTGTCGAACAGCGGCGCGGCGAGCGTTACGCCCCATCCGCGCTGCAGCGCCTGCAGGTCTTCGCCCGGGCTGTGCATGAGCTTGAGAACGGGGCTCTGGAGCAGCTCGCGCAGCGCGCCGCCGCAGGTCACGGCCAGCGGATCGACCAACAGTTCCTCTCCGCCGGCCGCGCGCACCTGCACCAGCGCCAGCTTCGGGTGGAAGGTGCGTTCGCGGATGAATTCGGTGTCCAGCGCGATCGGAGCGGCTCCTACCGCTTGCGCCAGACCGTCGAGTTGATGTGATTGGCTGATCCAGTGGCTCATGCGGTGGTTTCAGGGAGAGAAGTCGCGGAACGATAGCCGATGCGGCGCCCGACTTGCCGCCGGGCGCGCCCTCTACTACCGTCACCGCGCCGTTCCCGAGCGGGATTCCGGCTTTTCTGCAGGTGACAGGCGAGGTGTCGATGGCGGCTGGAACGCGATGGATGGCGGGGGCGATCCTTGCGCTGCTGGCTGCGTGCGGCGGCGGTGAAGCGCCCGGGCCTGCGCCGCCTTCCGGGCCGCCGGCGGAAGCGGCACCTTCACCGTCTTCCATGCCTTCCGAATCCGGGTCGGCCGAGGCCGCGCCCGCTGCGGCGCAGCCCTCTGCGCCCTTGTCCGTGGACGAGGCGCAGGCCGCTGCGGACCTGGCATCCGGCGAACCCGTCGCGGTGCGCGTGTCGCAGTGGCTGGAGTCCAACGATCCCGAGCAGGTGGCGCGCGCCCTGCGGCTTCTGGCGCAGGTTCGTGCGAACGGCGCGGCGTCGGAGCTGTCGAAGCCAGCGGAATCGCCGGAACCTGCGGAAATTTCCGATTCTCGGGAAACCCTGGCGGCGCTGGGCGAGCGGGCGCGGCGCTGGGCGCTGGACTGGGCCGAACTGGGTTTTGCCTACGGCAGCCGGCTGCCGGCCGAGGAAGTGCTGGGTGCGCTCCAGGCCTGGGGCGGTGCGGATCCCGAAGTTTCCGCGCTGGCCGAGCGCGTGGCGCGGGCGCGTCGCGCCGACGCGCTGGTGCAGCGGGCGCAGCGCCTGCGTGGCCAGGGCAAGGACGACAAGGCCGTGGCGTTGCTGCACCAGGTGCTGGAGATCGATCCGGGCAATCCCGATGCGCTCGTCGCGCTGGAGGAAGTGCAGCGCGCGCATCTGGCGCAGGCCATGGCGGCGGCGCAGCGCGAGGCGTTCGCCCAGGCCGATGACCGCCTGGCCGATGCGGTGCGCGTGCTGCCCGGTTCCGATGCGGCGCAGGATGCCGCCGCGCGCATTGCCGAGCTGCGCGAACGCGCCATCGCGCGCTGGCGGGCGCGGGTGTCCGGCGCGCTGGAGGCGGGCGATGCCGATGCCGCGCAGGCGCTTCTTCCCGGGCTGGAGGCGGTATCGCAGGACGAACGCGATCTGGCCTGGGCGCAGGAAGGCATCGAGCGCGTGCGCCGCTACGGAATCCACGCGCCGGGCCAGCTACTGGCCGATCCGCTGGCCGACGGCGGATCGGCTCCGGGCATGGTGGTGATCGCGGCGGGACGTTTCCAGATGGGCAGCCCTCGCGGCGAGCGCGACCGTTTGGCAGCCGAATCCCCACGTCATGCCGTCACCTTCAATCGTGGTTTCGCCCTGGCTCGCACCGAGATCACCGTGGCCCAGTTTCGCGCCTTCGTGGAGGCCACCGGCTACCGCACTTCGGCGGAAAAGAAGAAGCGTTCGACCGTGTACGACGAGCGCAACGGCGCCATGGTCGAAAAGCGCGGGGTGAGCTGGCGCGACGACTACGCCGGCCAGCCCGCCTCCGACGGACAGCCGGTCGTGCACGTTTCCTGGAACGATGCGGCGGCCTACGCCGCCTGGCTGTCCGAACAGACCCAACGCACCTACCGATTGCCCAGCGAAGCGGAATTCGAGTACGCCCTGCGTGCTGGCGGCGAAACGCGCTATCCCTGGGGCGAGGACGACCCCCCGGCGGGCGTCGACAACCTGACCGGCGCACGCGACCAGTCGGCCGGCGGACGGCGCTGGAGCAACGCTTTTTCCGGATACGGCGACGGCGCCTGGGGGCCGGCGCCGGTGGGAAGCTACACGGTCAACGCCTTCGGGCTGAGTGACATGAACGGCAACGTCTCGGAATGGGTCGCGGACTGCTGGCACGAGAGCTATGCGCGCGCGCCGCGCGACGGCTCGGCGTGGATCAATCCCGGCTGCAAGGCGCGGGTGGTGCGCGGCGCGTCCTGGGCCAGTTCGCCCGATCAGGCGCGAGCGTCCTTCCGGCTGCGCGCCACGGCGGGCACGACCAGCGCCCGGGTCGGTTTCCGGGTGGCGCGCGACCTCGCGGAAGAATCGCCATGAGCGTGGCGATGCGCGCTGCCGACCTCCTGCGCGCCGGAGCCGCGACTCTGGCACCATGCATCCTCCTTCGCCACGGAAACTTTTCATGAACACGTTCGATCCGGGAGCATCCAGGCCGCGCCGGCGCGGCGGCGTGCGCTGGTGGGTGGTGCTTTTGTTCGGCATCTACGCCGCCTGGTACTGGTTCTCGCACCAGCAGGACGCCGCCTTCACCGGACGCACCCAGCTGATCGACTCCAGCGTGGAGGAGGAGGCCGCGCTGGGCCTGCAGGCGTACCGGGAAATCCTGTCGCAGTCGCGCGTGGTGTCGCAGGGCGTGGTCCCGGGGCAGGTGGGTGACATTGCGCGCCGTCTGGTCGAAGTGGGTCCGCGGGTCGAAGCGGATCTGGCCGCCGCACGCGGCGTGTCGCCTTCGATCCCGTGGGATGCGTTCGACTGGAAGGTCAGCGTGATCCAGTCCGATCAGGCCAATGCCTTCTGCCTGCCGGGCGGCAAGATCGCGGTCTATACCGGCATCCTTCCCGTCGCGCAGAACGATTCGGCGCTGGCGGCGATCATGGGACACGAGATCGCCCACGCCCTGCTGCGCCACAGCGCCGAGCGCATGGCGCAGAACAAGCTGGTGCAGATCGGTTCCATGGCCACCGGCATGGCGATCAGCGACATGGAGCCGCAGCAGCAGAAGGCGGTGATGGCGGTGATGGGGGCCGGCGCCCAGTACGGCGTGCTGCTGCCGTTTTCGCGCGACCACGAGAGCGAGGCCGACGAAGTGGGGCTGATGCTGGCCGCGGCGGCCTGCTACGACCCGCGCGAGGCCATCGGCCTGTGGGAGCGCATGGGTCAGGCCAGCGGCGGCCAGGCGCCGCCGGAGTTCATGTCCACCCATCCCAGCGGCAGCACCCGCATTGCCCGCCTGCAGCAGCTGATGCCCAGGGCGCTGGAGTTTCGCAAGGCCTATTGCGGCAAGTGATTCTCATTGGCGCACCTTTCCGACGCCTGCTCGCCGGAAAGGTGGCCTGAAGCACGCAATCACGCAGTCGCTCGTGTTGCCGCCTCCGGACAGGGCATGCGACAATCTCAAGGCTTGATCGGCGCATTTCTGCATTGCAGCAATGCGCCATCGGGACGCGAGCCGGACGTGGCGAAAGCGCGCAGCGCTTTCCTTCACGCGACGCCAGCACGAACTGCCGCTCCGATCATGGAACGCAACTCGAGCTGGCGCATCGGTCCATCGCGTGAACGGGTGCCGCGCTGGTGGCACCGCTGGTGGTTGCGGCGATTCCGCAACGCGGAGCGAGTCGAGGCTGACGTGCTGGGCGAGTACCTTCCAATCCTGCTGTTCCTGATCGTATCCACGGGCATCGGCATCGCCCTTCTGGTCATCGGCAACCTGCTCGGGCCCAAGCGCCCCGGCGCAGAGAAGCTTGCTCCCTACGAGTGCGGCTTCGAGGCCTTCGAGGACGCCCGCGCGCGCTTCGACGTGCGCTACTACCTGATCGCGATCCTGTTCATCGTGTTCGATCTGGAAATCGCCTTCCTGTTCCCCTGGGCTGTGGTGTTCAAGAGCATCGGCACCCCGGCCATCATCGCCATGACGGTGTTCCTGGCCATCCTCGTCGTGGGCTTCGTCTACGAGTGGAAGAAGGGCGCCCTGGAGTGGGAATGATCCGATGAGCATCGCACAGTTCTTCAACAACCCCGAACCGCTCGGTCGCGTAGACGACATCCTCCGCCCCGACGGCGAAAATCCCCTGATCGAGCGCGGCTTTGCCGTCACCTCGGTCGATGCCCTGGTCAACTGGGCGCGTACCGGTTCGATGTGGCCGGTGACCTTCGGTCTGGCCTGTTGCGCGGTGGAGATGATGCACGCCAGCACCTCGCGCATCGACGTGGACCGCATGGGCGTGATCTACCGCCCCAGCCCGCGCCAGTCCGACGTGATGATCGTGGCCGGCACCCTGGTCAACAAGATGGCCCCGGCGCTGCGTCGGGTTTACGACCAGATGACCGAGCCCAAGTGGGTGATCTCGATGGGCTCCTGCGCCAACGGCGGCGGTTACTACCACTATTCCTACGCCGTGGTGCGCGGCTGCGACCGCGTGGTGCCGGTGGACGTCTACGTGCCGGGCTGCCCGCCCACGGCCGAGGCGCTGACCCACGGCATCCTGCAGTTGCAGAAGAAGATCCGCCGCACCAACACCATCGCGCGCTGAGCGCATCCGTCATTTTCGCAAGGAAGGCACGCGGTCCATGGCCGATCCAGCAATCCCCCACGCCGAGCAGCTGCGCGCGCGCTTCGGCGACAAGATCGCCGAGTGCATCGAGCACGTCTACGAGGTGGCCACGCCCGAGATAACTCTGGTTGTGGCGCCCGAGAACCTGCTCGAAGTGGCGCGCGCCCTGCGTGAAGAAGCACCGTTCCGCTACGAGCAGCTGATCGACCTGTGCGGCGTGGACTACCTGAGCTATGGCCAGGTCGAATGGGATACGGAAGATGCGAGCGGCGAGGGCTTCTCGCGCGGCGTCGAAGGCGAGGGGGCAGGGCGCTTCGACTGGGCCAGCCGTCCCGAATCGACCCTTCAGCCGCGCCGCTTCGCCTCGGTCATCCACCTCCAGTCGGTGCACCACAACCGCCGCCTGCGCCTGCGCTGCTTTGCGCCGCACGGCGGCCTGCCGGTGGTGCCTTCGGTGATCGAATTGTGGCCGGTGGCCAACTGGTTCGAGCGCGAGGCCTTCGACCTGTTCGGCATCGTCTACGAGGGGCACCCCGACTTGCGCCGCATCCTCACCGACTACGGCTTCGTCGGCCACCCGTTCCGCAAGGACTTCCCGCTGGTCGGCAACGTCGAGGTGCGCTACGACGCCGAGCAGGGACGCGTGGTGTATCAGCCCGTCACGATCGAGCCGCGCGTCACCGTGCCGCGCGTCATCCGCCGCGATTCGCGCCGCGAGCAGGCCCGCTCCGAGTCGGCCGCCCAGACGGCAGGAAAGTAAGCCATGCAGGAAATCCGCAGCTATTCACTGAACTTCGGTCCGCAGCATCCGGCGGCGCACGGCGTGCTGCGCCTGGTGCTGGAGATGGACGGTGAAACGGTGCGTCGCGCCGATCCGCACGTCGGCCTCCTGCATCGCGGCACCGAGAAGCTGGCCGAGTCCAAGCCGTTCAACCACTCGATCGGCTACATGGACCGCCTCGACTACGTTTCGATGATGTGCAACGAACACGCCTACGTTCGCGCCATCGAGAACCTCCTCGGCATCGAGGTGCCCGAGCGCGCGCAGTGGATCCGGACGATGTTCGACGAGATCACGCGCATCCTGAACCACCTGATGTGGATCGGTTCCAACGGTCTGGACCTGGGCGCGATGGCGGTGATGCTGTACGCATTCCGCGAGCGCGAGGAGCTGATGGACTGCTACGAGGCGGTCAGTGGCGCACGCATGCACGCGGCCTACTACCGTCCCGGCGGCGTCTACCGCGATCTCCCGGACCAGATGCCCAAGTACAAGGAAACCCCCTGGCACAAGGGCGCGGACCTCAAGCGCCTCAACGCCTGGCGCGAAGGCTCGATGCTGGATTTCCTCGACGCCTTCGCCGACGATTTCCCGCACCGGGTGGACGAATACGAAACCCTGCTCACCGACAACCGCATCTGGAAGCAGCGCACCGTCGGTATCGGCGTGGTGCCGCCGGAAAAGGCCCTTGCCTGGGGCATGAGTGGTCCGATGCTGCGCGCCTCGGGCATTGCCTGGGACCTGCGCAAGAAGCAGCCCTACGCCAAGTATGCGGAAGTGGATTTCGACATCCCCGTGGGCGTGGGCGGCGACTGCTACGACCGCTATGTGGTGCGCGTGGCCGAAATGCGCGAATCGGCACGCATCATCAAGCAGTGCGTGGCCAAGCTGCGCACGCTGCAGGGGCCGGTGATCGTGCGCGACTTCAAGGTCGCACCGCCGCACCGCGAAGAAATGAAGCGCGACATGGAAGCCCTCATCCACCACTTCAAGCTCTTCACCGAGGGCTATCTCGTGCCCGAGGGCGAAACCTACGCCGCGGTCGAGGCGCCCAAGGGCGAATTCGGCTGCTATCTCGTCTCCGACGGCGCCAACAAGCCGTTCCGCGTCAAGCTGCGCGCGCCGGGCTTCGCCCACCTCTCCTCCATGGACGAGGTCGTCAAGGGCCACATGCTCTCCGACGTCGTCGCCATGATCGGCACCTATGACGTGGTGTTCGGGGAGATAGATCGATGAGGCGGGGATTCGGGATTCGGGATTCGGGATTCGCAAAAGCGGCCCCCGACCGCCGCGCGGGCCGTGGCAGCGAAAAGCCGTTCGCTCGTCGCCCCCAGGCTCTTGCAAATCCCCAATCCCAAATCCCAAATCCCGGGTCAAGACCATGAAAGCAACCGGCAATTTCGAAGCGGTCAAGGACGTCGATCCGCTCCAGGCGCTGACCGATGAAACCCGCGCCACGATCGACCTGTGGCTGGCCAAGTTTCCGGCCGACCGGCGCCGTTCGGCGACGATCCAGGGGCTGTTCGCGGCGCAGCAGCAGAACGAAGGCTTCCTCACCGATGCGCTGATCGCCGCGGTTGCCAAGTACATCGGCATCCAGCCGATCCAGGCCTACGAGGTGGCGACCTTCTACACCATGCTGGAAACCCGGCCGGTGGGGCGCAACAACGTGGCGCTGTGCACCAACATCTCGTGCTGGCTCAACGGCGCCGAGGACCTCGTGCGCTACTGCGAGAACAAGCTCGGGATCAAGCTGGGCGAGAGCACGCCGGACGGCCGCATCTACCTCAAGAAGGAAGAGGAGTGCATCGCGGCCTGCTGCGGCGCGCCGGCGGCCACGGTGAACGGGCATTACCACGAGAAACTCACCGAGAAAAGCATCGGCGAGATTCTCGACGCGCTGAAATAAGCGCTGCGCGGCCCTTGCCGCACAGCTTGGATGAATCGCACCGGCCTCGCCGGCGCAAGGATGGATCGGAACGGTCATGGCAGTAGGACCCGTGCCTCAGGAACACAACATCGTCTACACCACCCTGCATTTCGACAGGCCGTGGTCGTACGAGAACTACCTCAAGACCGGCGGCTACCAGGCGCTGCGCAAGGTGCTGACCGAGAAGATCCCGCCAGCCGACATCATCGAGATGGTCAAGCGTTCGGGTCTGCGCGGCCGCGGCGGCGCGGGCTTCCCGACGGGCCTGAAGTGGAGCTTCATGCCCAAGCACGACGGCGAGAAGTACATCCTGTGCAACTCCGATGAATCCGAGCCGGGCACCTGCAAGGACCGCGACATCCTGCGCTACAACCCGCACGCGGTGCTGGAGGGTCTCGCCATCGCCTGCTACGCCACCAACACGCGCGTGGCCTACAACTACATGCGCGGCGAGTTCCACCACGAACCCTACGAACACATCGAGGAAGCCCTGGCCGAGGCCTACAGGCACGGCTGGCTGGGCAAGAACATCCTCGGTTCGGGCGTGGACATCGACATCCACAACGCGCTGGGCGCAGGCGCCTACATCTGCGGCGAGGAAACCGCCCTGATGGAATCGCTCGAAGGCAAGAAGGGCTGGCCGCGCTTCAAGCCGCCGTTCCCGGCCAACTTCGGCCTCTACGGCAAGCCGACCACGATCAACAACACGGAAACCTACGCCTCGGTGCCTGCCATCCTGCGCAACGGACCGGAATGGTTCCTGGAGCTTGGCAAGCCCAACAACGGCGGTGCCAAGGTGTTCTCCGTCTCCGGCCACGTCAACCGGCCCGGCAACTACGAGATCCGCCTGGGTACGCCGTTTTCCGAACTGCTGGAAATGGCGGGCGGGGTGCGCAACGGCCATCGTCTCAAGGGTGTCATTCCCGGCGGCTCTTCGATGCCGGTGCTGCCGGGCGACAAGATGCTCGAATGCACGATGGACTACGACTCGATCCAGAAGGCCGGTTCCGGTTTGGGTTCGGGTGCGGTCATCGTGATGGACGAAACCACCTGCATGGTGCGCGCCTGCCACCGCATCGCACGCTTCTATCACCAGGAGTCGTGCGGCCAGTGCACGCCCTGCCGCGAGGGCACCGGCTGGATGTTCCGCTCGCTCACCCGCATCGTCGAAGGCCGCGCCACGCTCGACGACGTGAACCTCCTGCGCTCGGTCGCGGGCCAGATCGAAGGCCACACCATCTGCGCCTTCGGCGAGGCCGCCGCCTGGCCGGTGCAGGGTTTCCTGCGCCACTACTGGCACGAATTCGAATACTACGCCACGCACGGTCGCTCCATGCTGGACGACAAGGCGGGAGCCACCGCATGAGCACTCAGCCCAATCCGCCTGCCGCGCCCGCGCCCGCGCCGGAAGGTTTCGTCAACATCGAGATCGACGGCGTCGCCCTGGTCGCGCCCAAGGGCTCGATGATCATCCAGGCCGCCGACAAGGCCGGTATCCCGATTCCGCGCTTTTGCTACCACGACAAGCTTTCGATCGCCGCCAGCTGCCGCATGTGCCTGGTGGACGTGGAGAAATCCCCCAAGCCCGCACCTGCCTGTGCGACGCCGGTGATGGACGGGATGAAGGTTTACACCCAGTCCAAGCGTGCGCTTGATTCGCAGCGCAACACCATGGAGTTCCTGCTGATCAACCATCCGCTCGACTGCCCGGTCTGCGATCAGGGCGGCGAGTGCGAGTTGCAGGATCTGGCCATGGGCTACGGCCGCTCGGTCGGCCGCTTCATCGAGCGCAAGCGCACCGTGCCCGACGAGGATCTGGGGCCGCTGGTGGCTTCCGACATGACGCGCTGCATCCACTGCACCCGCTGCGTGCGCGTCACCTCCGAGATCGCCGGCAGCTACGAGCTGGGCGTGATGAGTCGCGGCGATCGTTCGGTGATCGGCACCTATGTCGGCCGTGCGCTGGAAACCGAGCTGTCCGGCAATGTGATCGATGTGTGCCCGGTGGGTGCGCTCACCAACAAGCCGTTCCGCTTCCGCGCCCGCGCCTGGGAACTGACCGCGCGCGAATCGGTGGGTTACCACGATGCGCTCGGCTCCAACCTGTGGCTGCACATGAGGCGCGGCGAAGTGCTGCGCTGCGTGCCGCGTGAGAACGAGGCCGTCAACGAGAACTGGCTCGCCGACCGCGACCGCTACAGCCACGCCGGCCTGCAGGCCGAAGATCGCCTGACCGCGCCGATGGTGCGCGAGGGGGATGCCTGGCGCGAAGCGAGCTGGGATGAGGCCTTGACGCGCGCGGCAGGCATTCTCAAGGCCCAGCCGGGCGACGAGGCGGGCGTGCTGATGCACCCCTCCACTTCCAGCGAGGAAGGCTCGCTGCTGGCGGCGCTGGCCGCGCGCATCGGCTGCGGCAACCTCGATCACCGCATCGCGCTGGCCGATCTTTCCGACGCCCCGGTGGCCGAGGCCTTCCAGATGCCGCTGGCCGAGGTGGAGAATGCCGACGTCATCGTGCTGGTCGGCTGCAATCCGCGCCACGAGGCGCCGCTGTTGGGCCATCGCATCCGCAAGGCCTGGCGCAAGGGCGGCGCGAAGGTGGTGGCGATCAACCCGATCGACTTCGACCTCCACTTCGACCTGTCCGCGCGCCACATCGTGCGCCCCTCGGCTTTGGTGGATGCGCTTCTGGCCGTGGGCAAGGCGGCCGGCGCGGCACTGCCGGGCGAGCCTTCGTCCGACGCGCTTTCCGTCGCCGATGCGCAGGCCGTCGCGGACCTCCTGAAGGGGGCGCAGCGCGGGCTGATCCTGCTGGGCGAATCGGCTGCCACCCATCCGCAAGCCTCCTGGCTTCGCGCCGGTGCCAGGGCGCTGGCCGAAGCGAGCGGTGCCAGGCTCAACCAGCTTTCGCTCGGCGCCAATGCGCTGGGTCTGGCGCAGGCGGGTGCGCTTCCTTCCGCGCGCAGCGTGGCGCAGATGCTGGCGCAGCCGCGCAAGGCGTGGCTGCTCTACGGGATCGAGGCCGAGCACGATTTCGCCGATACGCCGACCGCGCTGCGCGCGCTGGGGCAGGGCCAGGTCGTGGCCTTCACCGCCTACGCCGATGAAACCACGCGCCGGATGGCGCAGGTGATGCTTCCCATCGGACTGGCTCCGGAAATCGACGGCAGCTATGTCAACGTCGACGGCAAATCGCAGTCGTTCCGCGCCGCCGCGAAGCTTCCCGGCGAGGCCCGCGCCGGGTGGCGCGTGCTGCGCGCGCTGGGCGAGCGCATGGGCGTGGCCGGGTTCGATTTCACCGAGCTTGCGCAGTGGCGCGAGCGGATGCCGCCCGCGCCGGCGCGATCGGGCGCCGGTCTGGCCGCGCGCGCTGCGGCGGGGCAGGGCCTTGAGTCGGTCGCCACCCGCGCGATCTACGGCGTGGACGCCGTGGTCCGCCGCGCCGCGCCGCTCAAGGCGCACCCGCTGTCGCGCGGTGCGAAGCTGACCCTGCATCCGGAGGATGCGGCTTCGCTCGGTCTGGAAGCGGGCGCCATGGCGCGCATCGACGACGGTCGCGGCAAGGCCGCGCTGCCGGTGGAAATCAGCCCCCGCGTTCCGCGCGGTGCGGCTTGGATCGAGAAAGGCTACGCCGCCACGGCCCCGATCGCGGGCAGCGGCGCGGCGCTGACGGTGACGAGGGCCTGAGCGTGTTCGAACTTCTGAGCCAACCCATCGACCTTGCGCGCGAGTTCTTCCTGAACTTCGGCGTTTTCGGCCTGCTGCTGTGGACGGTGATCAAGATCCTCGTGATCACCGTTCCGCTGATCCTGGCGGTCGCCTTCTACACCCTGTTCGAGCGCAAGGTCATCGGCTGGATGCACGTGCGCCAAGGCCCGGTCTACATCGGCAAGGTGTTCGGCATCGGCCTGATCCAGCCCTTCGCCGACACCTTCAAGCTGCTGCTCAAGGAGGTCATTGCGCCTACCAACGCCAACGTCTTCCTGTACCGCCTCGCGCCCATCCTCACTATGGGTCCGGCGTTCGCAGCCTGGGCGGTGGTGCCGTTCGAGGACGCGGTGGCGCTCTCCAACGCCAACGCGGGCCTGCTTTACCTGCTCTCGATGACCTCGCTGGGCGTCTACGGCGTCATCCTCGCGGGCTGGGCCTCCAACTCCAAGTACGCGATGCTGGGCGCGATGCGTTCGGCAGCGCAGGTGGTGAGCTACGAAATCGCCATGGGCTTCGCCCTGGTCGGCGTGATGGTGGCCGCCGGCACCATGAATCTTTCCGAGATCGTGCGCGCCCAGCAGGGCAGCGCGGGTCTGTTCGACTGGTTCTGGCTGCCGCTGCTGCCGCTGTTCGTCGTCTACTTCATTTCCGGCGTGGCCGAGACCAACCGCCTGCCGTTCGACGTGGCCGAAGGCGAATCGGAGATCGTCGCCGGCTTCCATGTCGAGTATTCGGGTTCGACGTTTGCGATCTTCTTCCTGGCCGAATACGCCAACATGATCCTGATCAGCTTCCTGAGCGCGATCCTGTTCATGGGCGGCTGGCTGTCGCCGTTCCCGCCTTCCTGGGGCGTGCTCGGCATGCCGGGAATCTGGTGGCTTTTCGCCAAGGCGCTGTTCTTCGCGTTCTGCTTCGTCTGGTTCCGCGCAACCTTCCCGCGCTATCGCTACGACCAGATCATGCGCCTGGGCTGGAAGGTCTTCATTCCCATCACCATCGTCTGGATCCTGGTGGCCGCCTGGATGGTGCATCTGGGCTGGTTCAAGGCGGGAGTCTGAGGCAAGCACATGAACCGCATGGTGTCTTACGTCAAGAGCCTGATGCTCATCGAACTGGTCCAGGGGCTGTGGCTCACGACCAGGTATTTCTTCCGCCCCAAGTACACGGTGCACTACCCGGAAGAGAAGATTCCGCAGTCGCCGCGCTTCCGCGGCCTGCACGCGCTGCGCCGCTACCCCAACGGCGAAGAGCGCTGCATCGCCTGCAAGCTGTGCGAAGCGGTCTGCCCGGCGCTGGCCATCACCATCGATTCGGCCCCGCGCGAGGACGGCACCCGCCGCACCACCGGCTACGAGATCGACCTGTTCAAGTGCATCTTCTGCGGCTTCTGCGAGGAGAGCTGCCCGGTCGATTCGATCGTGCTGACCCACATCCACGAGTACCACTTCGAGCAGCGCGGCGAGAACGTGGTGAAGAAGCCGCAGCTCCTGGCGATCGGCGACCGGCTGGAGCCGGAAATCGCCGAGCGCCGTGCGCTCGATGCCCCCTATCGCTGAGGACCGACGCATGACCGTGCAACTGGCCGCTTTCTACGCCTTCGCGCTGGTGACCGCTCTGGCCGCCCTGGCCGTGATCTCCGTGCGCAACCCGATCCACGCGGTGCTCTGCCTCGTGCTGACCTTCTTCTCCACCGCCTGCCTGTGGCTGCTGCTGGAGGCCGAATTCCTCGCCATCGCCCTGGTGCTGGTGTACGTCGGTGCGGTGATGGTGCTGTTCCTGTTCGTGGTGATGATGCTGGACATCAACATCGATCCGCTGCGCGAGGGCTTCGCCCGCTACCTTCCGGTGGGATTGGCCGTGGCCCTCATCATGGCGGCGGAAATGATCACCCTGATCGGCGTCCGCCGCTTCGGCCAGGCCATCGACTCGCCCGATCCCGCGATCGCGGCGGGCACCTCGAACCTCGAGTGGCTGGGCCGGGAGCTCTTCGGCAACCACGTCCTGCCCTTTGAGGTGGCGGCGGTGGTGCTGACGGTGGCGATCATCGCCGCCATCGTTCTCACCTTGCGCCGTCGTCCGGGCACCAAGCATCAGGACCCCGCGGCGCAGGTGCTGGTGCGCAAGGCCGACCGCCTGCGCATGGTCAAGATGGACCCCGTCACCAAGGAGCGCGCGCCATGATCTCGCTCGGCCACTACCTCGCGCTCGGCGCGCTGCTGTTCGCCATCAGCGTCGCGGGCATCTTCATCAACCGCAAGAACGTCATCGTGCTGCTGCTGTGCGTGGAGCTGATGCTGCTGGCGGTGAACGTCAATTTCGTGGCCTTCTCGCGCTTCCTCGGGGATGCATCGGGACAGGTGTTCGTGTTTTTCGTGCTGACCGTGGCGGCCGCCGAAACCGCCATCGGCCTTGCGATCCTCGTGGTCCTGTTCCGCAATCGCGGCACGATCAACGTGGATCAGATCGATTCGATGAAGGGCTGACGGTGCCCGCGCCGCTTCCCCTGCCACGACCCGTGATGGAACGCATTCCGTGATAACCCAAAACACCCTACTGACCATCGCGCTGGCCCCGCTGGCCGGCGCCGTGATCGCCGGCTTCTTCGGCGGGCGCCTCGGGCGCACGGCTTCGCACTGGATCACGATCCTCGGCGTGGCGCTCTCCTGCGCGCTCTCGGTGCAGGTGCTGCACGCGCTGGTCGCCGGCGGCGCCGCGCCCTACAACGCCAACGTCTACACCTTCTACGAGGTGGGCGGGTTCTCGGCCCATGTCGGCTTCCTGGTCGACTCGCTCACCGCGATGATGATGGTCGTGGTCACCTTCGTCTCGCTGCTGGTGCATGTCTACACCATCGGCTACATGCGCGACGACCCCGGCTACACGCGCTTCTTCGCCTACATCTCGTTCTTCACCTTCTCGATGCTGATGCTGGTGATGAGCAACAACTTCATGCAGCTGTTCTTCGGCTGGGAAGCGGTAGGCCTGGCATCGTACCTCCTGATCGGCTTCTGGTTCCCGCGCCCCTCGGCGGCCTTCGCCAACCTCAAGGCCTTCCTGGTCAACCGCGTCGGCGATTTCGGCTTCCTGATCGGCATCGCGGCGGTGTTCTACTGGTGCGGCTCGCTCGACTACGATTACGTCTTCAGCCACACCGAACTGATCGAGGGCAAGAGCTTCGAGCCCTGGGCCGGCGCGAGCTGGTCGATCCCGAGCTTCATCGGCATCTGGCTGTTCATCGGCGCGATGGGCAAGAGCGCGCAGGTGCCGCTGCACGTCTGGCTGCCGGACTCGATGGAAGGCCCGACCCCGATTTCCGCCCTGATCCACGCCGCCACGATGGTGACCGCCGGCATCTTCATGGTCGCGCGCATGTCGCCGATCTACGAGCTGTCGGAAACCGCGCTGGCCTTCGTGCTCTTCATCGGTGCCACCACGGCCTTCTTCACTGGCCTGATCGGCATCGTGCAGAACGACATCAAGCGCGTGGTGGCCTATTCCACGCTGTCGCAGCTGGGCTACATGACGGTGGCGCTGGGCGTGTCGGCCTATTCGGCGGCGGTGTTCCACCTGATGACCCACGCCTTCTTCAAGGCCCTGCTGTTCCTGGGCGCCGGCTCGGTCATCATCGGCATGCACCATGAGCAGGACATGCGCAAGATGGGCGGGCTGCGCAAGCACATGCCGATCACCCACCTCACCATGTGGATCGGTACGCTCGCGCTGGTGGGCACGCCGTTCTTCTCAGGCTACTTCTCCAAGGATTCCATCATCCTTGCGGCGCAGGCCGCGGCTGGGAAGGGCGGCTGGGTGCAGACCTATGCGTACTGGGCGGTGCTGCTGGGCGTGTTCGTCACCAGCGTGTACAGCTTCCGCCTGCTGTACCTGACCTTCTTCGGCACCGAGCGCTTCCGCGACGCGCACGCGGACCACCACGGCCACGATGCGCACGGCGATCACCACCACGGCCACGCGCACGAGCCGCACGAATCGCCGCTGGTGGTGACGGTGCCGCTGATCCTCCTGGCGATCTTCTCGGTCGGCATCGGCTTCTTCACCGTCGGTCCGGCGCTGTTCGGCAGTTTCTTCGAGGGCGCGATCCGGGTACTGCCCGAGCACGACACGCTGTCTGCGGTGGCGCATTCGGTCTGGCACGCCGACCACGGCTGGGTTTCGGCCGCGATCGGGTTCGGCCTGCACTTCATCTCGTCCCCGGTGTTCTGGCTGGCCTTCGCGGGCTTCGCGCTCTCGACCTGGATCTACCTCTTCAATCCGGGCCTGGCCGCGCGCATCCGCACTGCGGCATCGCTGCCGGTGCGCATCCTGGAAAACAAGTACGGTTTCGACGACCTGTGGATCAAGGGGCTGGCGGGCGGCAGCGCGCGCCTCGGACAGCTGCTGTGGAAGCGGCTGGACGCCGGCCTGATCGACGGGGTGATCGTGAACGGCTCGGTGGCCCTGGTGGACCGGGTCGCGGGAATCATCCGGGGGGTCCAGACCGGCCGCCTGTACCACTACGCGTTCGCCATGATCGTCGGCCTGATCGCCCTTCTGGGCGGGCTGATCGTGGCGATCCGCTGACACGCTTTCCGAGGATCCACGCCCCATGCTGCCCCACGATTCCCTCCTGAGCGCGCTGATCTGGCTGCCGATGTTCGGCGGCGCGGCCACGCTGCTGTATTCCAAGAAGCCCGAGGCGGCGCGCTGGTTCGCGCTGGCGGTCGCGCTCGCGACCTTCTTGCTGAGCTTCCAGATCTACGCGGACTTCGACCTGGCCAACCCGGGCATGCAGTTCGTCAAGGACATCGAGTGGATCTCGGCCTTCGGCATCCGCTATCACCTGGGCGTGGACGGAATTTCGGTGGCGCTGGTGCTGCTGACGACCTTCACCACGATCCCGGTGATCATCGGCGCATGGCGTTCGGTGAACCAGTGGGTGGCGCAGTACATGGCCGCCTTCCTGATTCTGGAGGGCCTGATGATCGGCGTGTTCTGCGCGCTCGACACCATCCTCTTCTACGCCTTCTTCGAAGGCATGCTGATCCCGATGTTCATCATCATCGGCGTCTGGGGCGGGCCGCGGCGCGTCTACGCCACCCTCAAGTTCTTCCTCTACACCTTCCTGGGCTCGGTGTTCCTGCTGATCGGCCTGATCTACCTCTACATCAAGGGCGGCAGCTTCCAGTTCGCAGACCTGTACGCGATGCCGCTCACCATGACCGAGCAGGGCTGGCTGTTCCTGGCCTTCTTCGGCGCCTTCGCGATCAAGATCCCGATGTTCCCGGTGCACACCTGGCTGCCCGACGCGCACGTCGAGGCGCCCACCGGCGGCTCGGTGATCCTGGCGGCGATCATGCTCAAGATCGGCGGCTACGGCTTCCTGCGCTTCTCGCTGCCGATCCTGCCCGACGCCAGCGCCGAATGGGCCGGGGTGATGATCGGCCTGTCGCTGGTGGCGGTCGTCATCGTGGGCCTGGTGGCGCTGGTGCAGGCCGACATGAAGAAACTGGTGGCCTATTCCTCGGTGGCGCACATGGGTTTCGTCACGCTGGGCATCTTCGTGGCGCTGTGGCTGGTGCGCGAGGCCAACAACCCCGACGCCGCCCAGCTCGGCATGCAGGGCGCGATGGTGCAGATGATCAGCCACGGCTTCATCTCCGGCGCGATGTTCTCCTGGGTAGGCGTGCTCTACGACCGCATGCACACCCGCATGATCAAGGACTACGGCGGCGTCATGCAGGTGATGCCGTGGTTCGGTTTCTTCGTGATCTTCTTCTCCATGGCCAACTCCGGCCTGCCCGGCACCTCCGGCTTCGTCGGCGAGTTCATGGTGATCCTGACCCTGTTCCAGGCCAACGTCTGGATCGCGGTGGCCGCGGCCACCACGCTCATCATCGCGGCGGGCTACTCGCTGTGGCTGGTCAAGCGCGTGATGTTCGGGCCGATCACCAACCCGCAGGTTTCGGAAATGGCCGATGTGAGTCCGCGCGAGAAGCTGGTTCTCGGCCTGTTCGCGGCCGGCGTGCTGGCACTTGGCCTCTACCCCAAGGCGCTGACCGATCTGATGCAGTCCTCGATTGCGCAACTGGCGACCCAGATCGCCACGACCAAGCTGTAAGGCAGGGAAACGACGATGATCACTTCCGCCGACTTTCTGCCGATGGTTCCCGAGCTGTTCCTGCTCGCGGCAACCTGCGGCCTGCTCCTGACCGACCTGTTCCTCAGTCAGGAACGCCGCGGCTTCATCCACTTCCTCGCGCTTGCCATCCTGGCGGTGGCTGCGGTGCTGACCCTGCGCGGCGTGCCCGGGGTGACGCTGCCGGTGCGGGTGTTCTCCGACGCATTCCAGCGCGATGCCGCAGGCGACCTGCTCAAGCTCTTCATCTACCTGATGACGGCGCTGGCCTTCGTCTACGCCAAGCCTTACCTCAAGGATCGCGACCTCTTCAAGGGCGAGTTCTACATGCTCTGCCTGTTCGCGGTGCTGGGCATGATGCTGCTGGTTTCCGCCGCCAACCTCACGCTGGTGTATCTGGGCCTCGAACTGCTGGCGCTTTCGTCCTATGCGCTGGTGGCCTTCGACCGCGACAACCGCATGGCCTCGGAGGCGGCGATCAAGTATTTCGTTCTGGGCGCGATGGCCTCGGGAATGCTGCTGTACGGCATGAGCATGCTGTACGGCGCCACCGGAACCCTGGACATCGCCGGCATCAGAGAAGCCGCCGCGCTGCTGCAGGGCGAGCAGCGCGTGCTGTTCCTGTTCGGCGTGATCTTCCTCGTGGTGGGCGTCGCCTTCAAATTCGGCGCGGCGCCCTTCCACATGTGGCTGCCCGACGTCTATCAGGGCGCGCCTACCGCGATCACCCTGTTCATCAGCGCCGCGCCCAAGCTGGCCGCGGTCGGCATGGCCTGGCGCCTGTTCGACAATGCCGCCGGCAGCATCGACGCCGATTGGCGCCTGGCGCTGGCGTGGCTGTCCTTCCTGTCGCTGGCGATCGGCAACCTCGTCGCCATCATGCAGACCAACTTCAAGCGCATGCTGGCCTATTCGACGGTATCGCACGTCGGCTTCCTGTTCCTGGGCCTGGCCAACGGCACGCCGGAAGGCTATGCGGCCGCCACGCTCTACGCCATCTGCTACACCCTGATGGCAGCCGGTTCGTTCGCGGCCATCATCCTGATGTCGCGCAAGGGCTTCGAGGCCGAGGAGCTGAGCGACTACCGCGGGCTGTTCCGTACCCACCCGTGGTTCGCGCTGATGATCCTGCTGCTGATGTTCTCGCTCGCCGGCGTGCCGCCGCTGTTCGGCTTCTGGGCCAAACTGGCGGTGATCCGCGCGGCCATCGACGCGGACCTGCTGTGGCTGGCGATTTCCGCCGTGGTGTTCGCCGTGATCGGCGCGTTCTACTACCTGCGCGTGGTCAAGATCATGTTCTTCGATGCGCCCTCCGACGAGGTCACGATCGAGCCGCAGGCCGACCCGCAGCTGCGCTGGGTGTTCTCGGTCAACGCGCTGGCGATGCTGGTGCTGGGCCTGTTCTGGAGCCCGCTGCTGGATCTGTGTCTGGCGGCGTTCCGCGGCTGAGACCGGCGATGCGCACCTCTTTCGTATTTCCTGTCCGCCGGTTTCCGGCGGGCAGGACGGATGAGAGCGGCATCCTGCGATCCGTTCTGCTGTTTGCGCTGCTCGCACTGCTTGCCCCGTGGGCGCGTGCGGATTCGGCGCAGGTCGAGCTACCCGGGCCGCTGGTGACGGTCGATTGGCTTCGGAAGCACCGTGACCAGGTCAACGTGCTTGCGGTGCGCGAAGACCTGGCGCGTTTCACCACCGCGCCGGAATACTCCGGAGAAGGTCGGGAACGCGTGCTGAGCCAGCCCGGCGGACACCTGCCCGGCGCGCTCCTGCTCGACTACGCGCGCGTGCGCAGGCAGCGGCGGGTGAACGCCCGCGAGCTTTCGTGGATGCTGCCGCGTGCCACAGCGATGCAGTCGCTGCTGCGCGAGACGGGCGTTCTGGACTCCCGCCCCACCGTGATCGTGGTCGATGCCATGGCCGGCAGCGATTTCGACATGGCGGCCCGCGTTTACTGGTCGATGAAGGTCTACGGTGACGACGACGTGGCCATCCTGTCAGGCGGGCTTGCGGCCTGGATCGATGCCGGCGGCGAGGTGAGCCTTGCCCCTGCGAGGTCCGGCGCAGGAACCTGGAGCGCGGGGCGGAAACGTACCGATCTGCTGGCGCGCAGCGCCGACGTTGCGCGTGCGGCTGCGACCGGCGTGCAGATCATCGATGCGCGCCCGCTGCCTTTTTATCTCGGCCTGGAGCAGCACCCCGCGGCCAGGGCAGCCGGTCGCATCGCCGGATCGAAGAGCTTTCCGCCCGAGACGCGCGTGCGCAGGCAAGGCAGCGGCTTGCAGCACCTCTCATCGGAACAGTACGCCGCGGTGCTGGATGCACTGGGGATCGATCCGGCGCGACCTGCGATCGTCTACTGCAACACCGGCCAGCTGGCCTCCGGCGCGTGGTTCGTGCTCAGCGAACTGATGGGAAATCCGGACGTGCGGCTCTATGACGGCTCGATCCTGCTGTGGACGCGGCAGGGAAGGCCCGTGGTCGGACTGCCGTAGCCGGTCACGCACCGCGGTCTCGGGTTCAGCGCGGTATTCAGGCTGCAATCCGCGCGTCGCCCGGCACTCAGCGCCCCGTGACTTCCCGCGCCGGCGCATCGTCTGCGCGCGCGCTTCCGAATACCGCCTGCACCCGGCTCACGCCCGGGATCGCGCGCAGCGCTGCCAGAAGCTCGGGGTCGGCGCGCAGCCGCAGCCCCGCGTCGCAGTCGAGCACGCCGCGAGCGCCAGCGGTGAGGATCTCGATGGAAAACGGCGTGCGTCCGCCCCGCCACTGCGCCAGGGCTGCCGCCAGCTTCCCGGTCGACCCGGGTTGGGTGGCATCGAACGACAGGCGCAGGCGCTGTGCGTGCTGCGCGAACCAGTCGGCCACGTCCCAGATGCGCCGCACGCGCAGCCCCGCGCCGCCGCGAAAGCGGTCTTCGTAGAGGCTGCCTTCGAAAAGGACGATGCTGTCGCGGCTGATGAGCTCGCCGCAGTCCTCCTGCACCTCGGCGTACACGGTGGCTTCGATCCGGCCCAGACCGTCTTCGATGGCGACGAAGCTGCGGTCGGCGTTGCGCTGGTTGATCGCCACGATCTGACCGATGAGCAGCGCGACGGTCTCGCTGCCGCGCTGGCCGCGGCGCGATTCCACCTGCGCGTCCACTGCGTCGAGCGTGCAGGTGAGGGCGCTGGCCACCAGCTCGCGCAACGGATCGACCGGATGGCCGCTCAGGTAGAAGCCGAGGGTCTCGCGTTCGCGCGCCAGCCGCTCGGCCAGAGTCCAGTCCGGCTGCGGTTCGCAGGCCGGCACGAAGGGCACGGGCTGTGCGCTGGAGTTGCCGAACAGGTCGACCTGGCCAGCCTCGCGGTCGCGGGTCAGCTGCTCGGTGGCGCGCAGAATGTCGGGCAGCTGGGCGCGCAGCGTGGCGCGATTGTGGCCGAGGCCGTCGACGGCGCCGGCGTCGATCAGGGTCTCGTGCACCTTGCGGTTGATTCGCGGACCCAGGCGCTGGCTGAAGTCCATCAGGTCGCGGAATCGCCCGCCCTCGGCGCGCAGCCGCTCGATCTCGCGGCAGACGTTCTCGCCCACGCCGCGGATCGCGCCCAGGCCATAGCGCAAGGTGCGCGGATCGATCGCCTTGAATGTGTAGTCCGATTCGTTCACGTCCGGCGAAAGCACGTTCAGGCCCAGCGCGCGGCACTCGCGCAGGAAGGTGATGACCTTGTCCGTGCTGTCCATGTCGGAAGACAGGACCGCGGCCATGAACTGGGCGGGAAAGTGGGTCTTGAGCCAGGCGGTCTGGTAGCTCACCAGCGCATAGGCGGCGGCGTGCGACTTGTTGAAACCGTATCCGGCGAATTTCTCCATCAGGTCGAAGATCTCGTCGGCCTTCGCCTCGACCAGCCCGTTGTTCGATGCGCCGTCGCGGAACTTGATCCGCTCCTTGGCCATTTCCTCGGGCTTCTTCTTGCCCATGGCGCGGCGCAAAAGGTCGGCGCCGCCGAGCGAGTAGCCGCCGACGAACTGCGCCATCTGCATCACCTGTTCCTGATAGACCATGATGCCGTAGGTCTCTTTCAGGACCGACTCCACGCGCGGGTCGGGGTAGGTGATCTCCTCGCGCCCGTGCTTGCGCGCCACGAAGCTCGGGATCAGGTCCATCGGGCCGGGACGGTACAGCGACACCAGTGCGATGAGGTCTTCGAAACGGTCCGGGCGTGCGTCCTTGAGCAGGCGCTGCATGCCGCCGGATTCGAACTGGAACACCGCCACGGTGCGCGCCTGGGCGAAAAGTCCGTAGGTTTCCTTGTCGTCGAGCGCGATGGCGTCGATGTCGATGGGGGCCGCGCCCGCTGCCGCGCGTTCGGCGTTGATCGCCTTGAGCGCCCAGTCGATCACGGTCAGATTGCGCAGGCCCAGGAAGTCGAACTTGACCAGGCCCACGGATTCGACATCGTCCTTGTCGAACTGGGTGACCACGCTGCGCGGCACGTCGGCCTTGCCCGGTGGTTCGGCGAACAGCGGCGAATAGTCGGTCAATGGACCAGGCGCGATCACCACGCCGCCGGCGTGCTTGCCGGCGTTGCGGGCGAGGTCCTCGAGCTTGAGTGCCAGGTCGATCAGGTCGCGGACTTCTTCCTCCGCCTCGTAGCGCTGCACCAGTTCGGCCGAGACCAGATCGGCGTTTTCCTGCGCCTTGCCGCTGCGGCCCAGCGCGTCCTCCAGCCCTATCCCGAGCACGTTGGGAATGAGTTTTGCGACCGAGTCGACCGCGCCGTAGCTCAGCCCGAGCACGCGCCCGCAGTCGCGGATCGCGCCTTTGGCGGCCATGGTGCCGTAGGTGATGATCTGGCTGACGTGGTCGCGGCCGTACTTTTCGGCCACGTAGTCGATCACCCGGTCGCGCCCGTCGGTGCAGAAGTCGACGTCGAAGTCGGGCATCGAGACGCGTTCCGGATTGAGGAAACGCTCGAACAGCAGGCCGTAGGCCAGGGGGTCGATGTTGGTGATGCGCAGCGACCAGGCCACCAGCGATCCCGCGCCCGAGCCGCGCCCGGGGCCGACCGGGATGCCGTTGCGCTTGGCCCAGTTGATGAAGTCGGCCACGATCAGGAAGTAGCCGGGAAAGCCCATCCGGCAAATCACGCCCAGCTCGGTTTCCAGACGCGATTCATAGGCCTCGCGGGCAAGGCCGCGCGGCAGCTTCAGGCCTTCGAGGCGCAGCGCCAGGCCGCGGCGGCTTTCCTCGGCGATCCAGGAGTTGGCGTCGTGGCCCTCGGGTACCGGAAACTCCGGCAGGGCGTACTGGCCCAGCGTCAGCGTCAGGGTGCAGCGGCGCGCGATTTCGACCGTGTTCTCCAGCGCGCCCGGCAGATCCTCGAACAGCGCGGCCATTTCCTCCGGCGAGCGCAGGTACTGTTCGGCACTGTAGTCGCGCGGCCTGCGCGCATCGCCGAGCACGCGCCCGGTGGCGATGCACACGCGCGCCTCGTGCGCCTCGAAGTCTTCCGCTTCCAGGAAGCGCACGTCGTTGCTCGCCACCACCGGGCAGTCGAGCTGTGCCGCCAGGCGCAGCGCGCCGGGCTCGAACCGGCGCTCGATCTCGCGCCCGGTGCGGGAAAGTTCGAGGTAGAAGCGGTCGCCGAAATGCCCCTGCCAGCCGGCCAGCCGCACGCCGGCTTCCTCTTCGCGGCCTTCCAGAAGGCACTGGCCGACGTCGCTGCCGATGCCGGCCAGCGCGATGAGGCCTTCGGAGTCCTGTTTCAGCCATGCCGGATCGAGAACGACGTGATCGCCGCGGTGGCCCTCCTGATAGCCGCGCGAGAGCAGCCGCGACAGGCTGCGATAGCCTTCGTGGCCCTGGCACAGCAGGGTCAGGCGGGCCGGTTGGGCGAGTTCGGGATCCTCCAGCCAGACGTCGGCGCCGGCGATGGGCTTGATGCCGGCCTTCTCCGCGGCGCGGTAGAACTTCACCAGCGCGAACAGGTTGCTCTGGTCGGTGAGCGCGACCGCCGGCATGCCCAGCGCCGCGCAGCGCCTGACCAGCGTGTCGATGCGGATCGTCGAGTCGACCAGCGAATATTCGCTGTGCAGGTGCAGGTGGACGAATCGGGGCTGCATCAGACCGTGCATCGGAAGAGGCGAATGGACCAGCCTAGTATCGGCCTGCGCGGGCGACAAGGCTTGACGTGGCGCGCTGGTGCCGTGGCAGCGCGCAGACGGGTTTTCAGGTCGACAGCCAGCGCGCGGCCTGCTCGAACAGGCTGCCGGAGAGTGCCGCCCAGACGGCGAGGGTGATGCAGCCCACCGTCCAGGCGCACAGCAGCAGGACACCGTCGCGCTCGATGATGGCGATGGCGTAGGCCAGGATCAGCAGGGCGAAAGGATAGTTGGTCAGCGGTATGGGCAGTGCCAGCAGGATTCCGAGCACGAGGAGCTGGGCGCCGGTGAAGGCGTGCGCGGCGGCGCTGCGCGTCAACCCGTCCAGCCGCGGTCGGCAGAGGCGTTCAAAGCGAGCGAACAGCGGCCGCATCCGGGTGGCGAGCCGGCCGAGCGTCTCGCGCCGGATGGGGCGCTGTCGCAGGCGCCGGGGCAGCCACGGAGCGCGCAGCCCCAGCAGCATTTCCAGCCCGAGGACGCTCACCAGCGGCCCGGAGACGGAGCCGGCGCCGATCGGCAGCGGAATGAAGGCCGGCAGCAGCACCAGCATCAGCAGGACGCCGTAGGCGCGACTGTGGAAGCGCGCGGCGATGTCACCCAGCGCGATGGTGTCACCCGTGCCGTGTCGCACCAGTTCCAGCAGCAGGGTGCTGGTGCGCAGCGCCTCTGCCGGTTCGGGCGGCGAAGCCGTCGGATTCATGCGTCCGGTGCGGCATCGGGGGCGGGGGGCTGACGCTGGATCAGCAGCTTGTCCACGCGCGCGCCGTCCAGATCAACCACTTCGATGCGCCAGCCGGCGTGCTCGAAGCTCTCGCCCGGGGCGGGAATGCGACCGAAGCGGGCCACGACCATGCCCGCCGCCGTGTTGAAATCGTGATCCTGCTCGGCGGGCAGGGCATCCAGACGAAGCAATTCGCGCAAATCCCCGGACGACAGTCCGCCGTCGACCAGCCAGCTGCCGTCCTCGCGCTCGATCACGCGCGCATCCGCGCCGGCTTCTTCTTCCTGTTGGTGGAACTGGCCGACCACGGCGCCGAGCAGGTCGTCGAGCGTCACCAGTCCCTGCAAATCGCCGTACTCGTCCACCACCAGGGCCATGTGGCTGCCCTCGTCGCGGAAGGTTTCCAGCAGGGTCAGGGCGAGGGTGGACTCGCTGACGAAGATCGGCGCAAGCAGCTCGCCGAAGAGATCGGATGCGCCGTCGCGCGACAGCAGGCGCGCCAGCGCGCGGGTTTCGAGGATGCCCACCACGTCGTTGTCGGTGCCGCGGTAGACCGGGTAGCGCGAATACGGGTTTTCCCGCAGCACCTGCAGGTTCTCCTCGCGCGGGGCGGTCAGGTCGAGCCAGGCGATGCGCGTGCGCGGCGTCATGAGGGTCTCGGCGGTGCGCTCGCCGAGGCGGATCAGGCGATCGACCAGGGCGCGTTCCTGCGGGTCGTCAAGCTCGTTCGACTGGCGCGCAGGAATCGCCACTTCCTGCCCGTGCGTCGAGCCGGTGCCGCGCGTGTCCGCCGCAAGGCGGGAGGCGGATTCGGCGCCGCCCCGGTGCGGCAGGACGTCCAGCAGGCGCAGCAGGAACCCAAGCGGGAAGGATGCCCACCGCACGATGGTTTCCGGGTGCCGCCGTGCGACCTGGCGCGGAAGAAGCTCGCCAACCAGCCAGACAAGCAGCAGCGCCGCAAGCACGGCTGCGGTGACGGGCGGATTTTCCGCCCCGGCGGGGTGCGTGCCGAGCGCCAGCACGGCGCTGGCACCGATCAGGAGATCGGTGGCCAGCAGGAACGAGCGCAGGATCGGAGCGAGCTGCGCCTGGCGCGCCGTCGCCTTCAGCGCCAGTCGTGCGCTGCGCCGGTGCGCGGCCAACGGGCGCAGCTGCGCGCGACGCGCCTGCGCCAGCGCGCGTTCGGTCAGTGACAGCGCCGCGCGGGCGGGAAGCAGCAGGAAGAAAGCGAAGATTTCGGGGGTCATGAAGGATCGGAACGTGCCGGCGGAAGGGACCGCGGCGGACGGGTCGCGCAAAGCACGCGCGTGGCACTGTAACAAAAAGTTCTTGTGCGTCGCAGCGTGAACGCGGGTTAAAATGTCCGACATGCCGAGCGCGCGCGGCAACACCCTAAGCGCGGCGTCCGCCACTCTTCCTTCTTTCAGGCGACTACCGATGTTTTCCCTTCAAACCATCTTCGGCAAGGGCGATCTTTTCTATGGGCTGCTGGAGGCTGCGGCCGAAGCGGCGGTGCAGAGCGCGGATGCGCTGCAGCGGCTGGTCAAGGATCACGGCGCCGAGGCCACGCTGACCGATTTCAAGCTGGCGCGCGAGCGCGAGAAGGAAGTGTCGGAGAAGATCAGCCAGGCGCTGGTGGACATCTTCATCACGCCGCTGGAGCGCGAGGACATCGAGGCCCTGGGCAACGCGATCTACCGCATTCCCAAGACCATCGAGAAGTTCGCCGACCGCTATGCGCTGGCTGGCGAGAAGCTGCACCGGATCGAGTTCGGACCGCGCGCGGCGATGCTCAAGGAAGCCGCCGGACTGGTGCTGGAAATGGTCCGGGTGCTGCCCAAGATGCGGCTGGAGCAAATGAAACGCCTGCACGACCGACTACGCAACGTCGAGGCCGAGGCCGACCGGTTGATGCTGGAAACCTACCGCGAGATCTACTCAGGCGTGCACGGCGGGCTGGAAATCCTCCTGATCAAGGACTTCTTCGAGCTTCTGGAAAAGGCCATCGACCGCTGCCGGGAAGCCGGCGTGGTGTGTTACCAGATCGTCCTGAAGCATTCCTGAGGCCCGCGTCGTGCTGACCCTGGTCCTTCTCGTGGTGCTGCTGGCGCTGGTGTTCGAATACATCAACGGCTTTCACGACACCGCCAACTCCATCGCCACCGTGGTGGCGACCAAGGTGCTCACGCCCACGCAGGCCATCGCGATGGCCGCGAGCATGAACCTGATCGGCGCGCTGGCCGGCACCGCGGTGGCCAAGACCATCGCCTCGGGCCTGATCGACGCGCAGGTGGTCGAGGTGACCTCGCAGGTGCTGATCTGCACGCTTTCCGGCGCGATCGTCTGGAACCTCATCACCTGGTACTTCGGCCTGCCTTCCTCCAGTTCGCACGCCCTGATCGGCGGATTGTGCGGCGCCGCGCTGGGCGCATCGCAGACCAACTGGAGCTCCATCCTCTGGTCGATCCCGGCCGATCCGTGGTGGAAAGGCGGCGGCGTGCTGTGGAAGGTGGTCGTGCCGATGGTCAGTTCGCCGTTGCTCGGGTTCACGATGGGCTTCCTGGTCATGGGCGTGCTGTTTGCGATCATCGCGGGCATGGCGCGCAGCGGCGGCTGGCTGGCGCGCATGGCGCGGCCGCGCTGGGTCAATGGATTCTTCGGCAAGGCGCAGATCGTTTCCGCCGGCTACATGGGCTTTGCGCACGGCATGAACGATGCGCAGAAGACCATGGGCATCATCGCGCTGGCGCTGGTGAGCGCGCAGTCGGTCGGCACTCTCGACAACCTGCCGGACTGGCTGGCCTTCCTGCACCCCTCGCCCGAGGCGCTGGCGCAAGGCGACATCGACACCTGGATCAAGCTGGCCTGCGCCCTGACCATGGCCGCCGGCACCGCCGCGGGCGGCTGGCGCATCATCCAGACCATGGGCCACAAGATGGTCAAGCTGCACCCGATCCACGGTTTCGCCGCCGAGACCAGCGCCGCTTCGGTCATCACCCTGGCCTCGACCCTGGGCATCCCGGTTTCCACCACCCACAACATCTCCTCGGCAATCATGGGCGTGGGCACCGCCAAGCGCCTGAACGCGGTGAAATGGAGCATCGTGGAGCGCATGATCTGGGCCTGGGTGCTGACCCTGCCAGCCGCCGGCGGCGTGGCCTACCTCATGATCGAACTGTTCCGCGCGATGGGCTGGAGCTGATGCGGCAAGGCCGGCGCGTGGCACCGGCCTTGCGTACTTCGCTCAGTGCGCGGCAAGCGTTTCGCGGCGCAGGATGGCGTTGAACACCATCCGGTAGCTGCCCACGGTGCTGCCGCGCCAGATCGGATTGATCGCGAACAGCAGCACGCTGCCCTGACCATAGCGCGCATTCACTACCGCTGCGCGTTCGGCGATCTCGCTTGAGCCATCCAGAAGGCCTGAAACCAGCAGGTCGTCGGCCTCCGAGAAGCGCAGGACCACCTGCGGCCTGTGCGAATCCGGTATGGCCCAGGCGTTGTTGCGGCGCTGTTCCTCGTTGAGCGGCATGGGTTCCCAGGGGCGGTTGTCGGGCAGCGGGTGCGCGTCCATGAAGGCGCGTCCCTCCGGCACGTCGACGTCCTGTTTGTCGCCGCGCCCGGTGGGACGTTCGAATTCCCGCGCAGACTGCGGCCCGCCCCAGCGCGAACCGCGGATGCGCCCGTTGGGCGTGGCCACGTCGGCCACGTAGAACGACATGCCGGCACTGCTGTAAACGGGCAGCGGATTGCTGCCGTAGCCGCTGGCGATCGGGTGTGCCGGATCGACGAAATGCGCGCGCAGCACGCTTCCGACGATGCGCAGCTTTTCGGTCGGCGTGAGGTAGACGCCGGGCGCCATGCCGGTTTCGATGGCAAAGCGCGCGGTGTCTTCGGAGGTGATCAACAGGCCGCCCTCGGCCACGAACTTCTTGAGATTGGCGAGCCCGGTGTCGCCCATCCCCGGCCGGATGTCGTCGGTCGAATCGATCTTCCCGAGATTGGGCGTGAGCTCGGTGGTTTTCCACGGCAGCGGATTGCCCCACATCGGCATGCCGTCGATGATCTGGCGCGTGCTGGGCTGGCCGGTGGGCGCGAACAGGATCACGTCGTAGCGCTTGCGCAGGTCGGCATCGGCAGTGATGTCCTGGGTGCTGATGTAGCTGTAGGGAATCTTCATCGCGTCCAGCTCCATCCGCCACCAGCCTTCGGTCTGGGTGCTGAGCCAGGTGTGCATCAGCGCGATGCGCGGCAGCGCGGCGGCGGGCGGCAGGTCGATGCTGGCCAGGCCGGCGGGAACCACCGGGTCGGGCGCGCGCTGCATCGGCGCGGCGAGAAGGCCAGGATCGGTGACGCGCACGATCCGGAGGTTGAACAGATCGCCCAGCGACCAGCCGGTGTCGTCGTAGGGCGTGTCGAACTTGCGGTCCTTGGGCGACCAGTACTGGCGGTCGAGCAGGGCATCGGCGATGCGCGAATAGGGCTGGTCCATGCGGATCACGTAGCTGCCGGCCGGGAATCGCTGGCGGCCGCCGTGCGGGTGCGTCTCCTTGCCGGCTTCGTTTTTTCGCGCCGGATTTTCCACCGCGGAGGCGGAGGAAAGCCGGTGCACCTCGACGTGCTGGCGACGCAGGACTTCCAGCAGCCGCGCCTGCGCGCCGGCGTGCGCCGGATCCGGAACCATCACCCAGGCGGCCGGCCCCGAGGTGCGCGCCTTTTCCACCGAGCGCCGGCTCTTGAGGTGGAAGTTGTGCAGGAACTCACGCGAGTTCCCGGCGAAGTAGTTCAGCGCGACCAGCAGGCCGGACTGCTGGTAGTTGTTGTTGTTGCGCGCCGACCAGAGCACCTTGGGATAGGGCGGGTTGGGGCGGTACCAGGTGCGCGCGTACTCGTGCGGCTGCAGGATGCGCTGCAGGGTGTCGGCGCCGTCGTTGCCGTAGGTTTCGTAGAGACGGCTGATTCCGTTGTGGGTCGCCGCCATGAACATCAGGTAGCCGGGGCTCCATGCGTCGAATTCGCCGTGCGTCCACACGCCGGGCAGGCCCAGGCGGGTGAGCTGCTGCACGTTGTCCCAGCCCAGCTGCTGCCATTCGCCCACCAGGATCGGATCGATCCAGGCGTTGTAGGGCCCGGTGCCGATGGTGTTGTCGTAGAGGAAGGAGTAGGACTCGTGCAGGTCGTGGATCACCTGCGCGCCGAAGCGGATGTAGGTATCGAGCACCATGCGGCTGGAGTTGAGCGTCATCGCGATGCCGTCGCGGTTGTTGTCGTGCGCGACGTACTTGCCCCAGTAGATCAGTGGCGGATAGTTCTGGTCAGGATGGGCGCGGTGCCAGCGGTAGATGTCGGTCTTGCGGTCGCGCCCGTCCACTTCCACCACCGGCGTGATCAGGGTGATGACGCGCGAGCGGATGTTGCGGATGTAGGGCGCTTCGTCCACGGCGAGGCGATAGCCAAGCTCCATCAGCGCCGTGGGCGAGCCGGTTTCGGTCGAGTGCAGGGCGCCGGTGATGTAGTAGACCGGCCGGGTCTGTCCGATCAGCGCCTCGGCGCGGTCTTCGTCCATGTCCAGCGTGCGCGGATCGGCAAGCTGGCGCAGTCGCGCCAGGTTGGCGTCGAGGTCGGCGAGCACGGATTCGTCCGCGATGGCGACCGCGATCACTTCGCGCCCCTCCTCGCTGTGCCCGATGGTGAACACCCGAACCCGCGGGCTGGCCTTCTCCAGCGCGCGGAAGTAGCGGTGCACTTCGGCTGCATAGGGCATGTAGCCCTCGGCACCGGCGATGTGGCCCAGCACGTCGAGCGGCGTGGGTACGGTGTCGGAGGCCGGCAGGTAGTCGGTGAGCGGTGAGTTGAGCGCGGGATCGGTGGTGAACTCGCCGATCTGCCGCGTGTAAACCTCGTTCATGGGCTGGTCCGGCGCGCGCGCGTAGCTGGCCGCAGCGTCCTGCGCGGCACGGGAAACGGTTGGAGCGAACGTGCTTGCCGCCAGCAGCGCGCCGATGGCCAAGGTCGTGCCCAGGTGTCGCATGGTGTTCTCCCGAAATTCGATCGATCCGCTCCCGCCTGAATCCGGGTGCGCGGCCTGAGAGAGTAATCCGGATCGCGTGCGGTGAGCGATCCTGGCCTGTGACGCGACTCCCGAAGGCGGACAAGGATCGCTATCCGACCTTGTGACGCGGCCGAATTCGGGCTTCAGTCGGCCGGATCCGCGCTGCCGGATCGCCGCTGCAATGCGGCCAGCGACTCCGGTGTGCCGGCGTCGGTCCACGGCCCGCGGTGCCGCGTCGCACTGACGGCGTTCCTGCGCATGGCGTGGCGCAGTAGCGGGGCGAGGCGGAAACCGGGAGGCGCGACGCCGAAGACTTCACCGTGCGGGAAGGCTGCGCGCCAGCCGGCGAACAGCGCCGGATGCAGGATCCCCACGCCCGAGTAGGTGACACCGACGTGCGCGCCGGGGGCAGGATGGATCCGGCCGCGCTCATCCAGGCCGAAGTCGCCTTCGCCTTCGGGTGGATCGACCACGAGCAGGTGCGCCAGATCGCCGTCGGGAAGAAACAGCGTGGAAAAATCCAGTTCGAGATGGATGTCGCCGTTTACCAGCAGGAACGGCGCATTGCCCAGCAGCGGCAGCGCGTTGAGGATGCCGCCGCCCGTTTCAAGACCGGCGCCGCCTTCCCAGGAGTAGGTGATCGCAAGGCCGTAGTCGGAGCCGTCGCCGAGCGCGGCGGGAAACTGCTCGGCCAGCCAGGCGGTATTGATGACCACCTCGCGCACGCCGGCGCGCCGCAGCGCGTGCAGGTGGGATTCGATCAGGCGATCGGAGCCGGCCTGCAACAGCGGCTTTGGGCAGGTGTCGGTGAGCGGGCGCAGCCGCTGCCCGCGGCCTGCGGCCAGGATCATCGCCTTCACGGCGCAAGCTCCATCGGCGCGATCCTCGGGAAAACGCGGGTGCGCAGCAGGTCGTGCAACCCGGCAAGCTCGGGATGGCGCGGCAGGGCGTGGACCAGATAGGCGAGGAAGCGCGGCGCGTCGTCGAGATAGTGCGGCTTGGCGTCGCGGTGGCGCAGGCGGGCGAAGATGCCGAGGATCTTGAGGTGGCGCTGGATGCCGCAGAGGTCGACCTGCCGTTCGAAAGACGCAGGCTCGGACACCGGCAGACCTGCCGCCAGGGCCGCTTCGCGGTAGCGTCGCAGCCAGTCGTCCACGCGGTGCTGCGGCCAGGAACGGAAGGCATCCCGGAACAGGCTTGCCGCATCGTAGGCCAGCGGGCCGCGCACCGCGTCCTGGAAATCCAGCACCGCCACTTCTCCTTCCAGCGGCATGAGGTTCCGGACGATGAAGTCGCGGTGCACCAGCACCTGCGGCGAGGCCGTGAAGAGCGCAAGCAGCAGGTCCGTGACGGATTCCAGCAGGTCGCGCTCGACCTGCGACAGCGCAAGGCCAAGGTGCCGGACAAGGAACCAGTCGCGGAACAGGCCCAGGTCGCGGCGTACCAGGGCCTCGTCGAAGTGCGCCATTCCCGCCGGCGGTGCAATGCGCTGGAGCCGCACCAGCTGTTCGATGGCCCGCGCCATCCAGACGTCCGCATTGCCTTCGTTGATTGCCGCCAGGAGGTTGTCTGGACCGAGATCTTCCAGCAGCAGCCAGCCGTTTTCGGCATCCTGCGCCAGTATGCAGGGCACGCGCACGCCACCCGTCTCCAGCAGCGCGCGCAGCGCAAGCCAAGGGTGCACGTTCTCGCGGTCGGGCGGTGCGTCCATCAGGATGCACGAGGTTCCGTCCGGCGCGCGGGTGCGCCAGTAGCTGCGGAATCCCGCGTCGGAGGAGGCGCGCTCGGGTACGGGCGCATCCGCGCCCAGGTGCCGGCGGGTGAACGCCAGACGCTGTTCGTCGCGCGCTGCGGAACCCTCGTTCATCGCCTCATCCCAGCAATTCGCGCACGTGCGCCACCGCGCACTCGCGCAGGGCGGCGGGATCGTAGCCGCCTTCCAGCGTCGAGACGATCCGCCCGCGCGCGTGGCGCTGCGCGACGCTCAGCAGCTCGCGGGTGATCCAGGCGAAGTCCTCGGTTTCCAGTGCCAGATGCGCCAGCGGATCGGCACGATGCGCGTCGAAGCCGGCCGAAACCAGCAGCAGTTGCGGGCGGAAGGCGTCCAGCTCAGGCAGCAGAACCTCGCGCCACGCCGCACGGAACGCATCGGAGCCGGAACCTGCGGGCAGCAGCAGGTTGCGCACGTTGCCCACGCCGCGCTCCATTGCAAGGCCGGTGCCGGGGTACAGCCCGCGTTCGTGGCTGGACAGGTACAGCACTCGCGGCTCGCGTTCGAAGCAGGCCTGGGTGCCGTTGCCGTGGTGCACGTCGAAATCCACGACCGCCACGCGTTCGAGGAAATGCGCCTCGATGGCATGGCGCGCGGCGACCGCCACCGAGTTGAACAGGCAGAAACCCATCGCGTGCTCGGGCGTGGCGTGGTGTCCGGGTGGGCGTACCGCGCAGAAGGCACGCTCGCACTGGCCCGACATCACCGCATCCACGGCCGCACAGCCCGCGCCGGCGGCGCGCAGCGCGGCGGTGGCCGAATGCGCGTTCATGCCGGTGTCGCCGTCGAGCAGGAAGGGCGTTTGCGCGGGGGTGTCGAGCACGCGGGCGATGTGCGCCGGCGTGTGGACCTGTGCCAGCTGGGCGCGCGTGGCGCAGGGCGCTTCCACCCACTCGATCCCGCGCAGACCGGCGGCGCGCAGGGCCTCCAGCACCCCGGCCAGCCGCGCCGGCGACTCCGGATGCCCCGATGCGTTTGCGTGCAGCAGACAGTCCGGGTGGCTGTAGAGGCGCAGGGTGTCGAGCGACTGGTGGATGGCGCTTACTCCGGCCGTCGACCGTGCTGCCACAGGCATTCGCTGCCGCCGTCGGCGCGCGCGAGGATGCGCGAGAGCACGAAAAGGTAGTCCGAAAGCCGATTCACGAAGGCCAGTGCCTGCGGGCGTACCTGCTCCTGCCGCGACAGCGCCACGATCGCGCGTTCGGCGCGGCGGCAGACGGTGCGCGCCACGTGGCAGTGCGCCGCCGCCGGGCTGCCGCCGGGCAGGATGAATTCCTTGAGCGGGGGCAGGACGGCGTTGAAATCGTCCATGCGCCGCTCCAGCCATTCCACGTCACGGGCGTCGATCGCCGCGTGGCCGGGAATGCACAGTTCGCCGCCGAGATCGAACAGCGCGTGCTGGATGCCGACCAGGTCCTCGCGCGCGACTTCCGGCAGTGCGTGGGAAAGCACCACGCCGAGCTGGGCGTTGGTTTCATCCAGTGCGCCCAGCGCCTCGATCCGCGGTCCGTCCTTGGGTACGCGCGAACCATCGCCCAGTCCGGTGGTGCCGCCGTCGCCGGTTCGCGTGTAGATCTTCGAAAGCCGGTTGCCCATGTCGACCCGTCGTCAGCCGGCGTGCGAGGGTGCGGTTGACGGGCGCGAAGCCGCCAGCGCCGCTGCGTGCAGCAACGCGGCACCAGCCACATACATGGCCGTCACGCGCAGGAAGGACAGGTACCAGTGGCCCATGTTGGCCAGCCATCCGGCGAAGCTGCGCTGGGCATCCGCGCCGCCCCAGGAATCGGAAATCCAGTAGAAGCTGCCGTTGGAGAGCACATAGCAGACGCTCACCGAGACCAGCAGCGCTGCGGCAAGCTGACCAAGCGAGGCCCATCGCAGACCCGGCCTGCGCGCCGCAAGCCAGACGCCGCCCAGCCACAGCGCAAGGTAGGACGGCAGCAGGAACCAGTACGCCGGCGAAACGCAGTAGTGGCCCCAGAAGTCGATGCCTGCGGCGGAAATGGCGTACCAGTCGGCCAGGAAGGCCACGACGATCAGTGCCGGAAACGCCCAGCGCTGCTGGTTTTTCAGATAGAAGCCTCCGGCGAAGAACACCGCCCAGGAAGCATCCGGGATGGCCGCGAAGTGGTGGATGCGAGTGGCCGCCATCAGCAGGGCGAGCAGAGCGAACAGCGCGATGGAACGAGTGGGATGGGTAGACATGGCGGCGGTCACCGGAGAAAAGCCGGCCCCGATTGTAGCCCACGCTGCCATTCCCGGAGACTGCCGGACACAATGCGCCGGCTTCCCTGCGTCAAGGGATTTCCGAGCGGCTCCGTCCATCCCGCGCTACCATTCGCGGCCCATTCAAGGAGCAGCTTCCATGTCCGACCTTCGCGCCGAAATCGTGACCTCGCGCGGCACGATCCACCTCACCCTCACACCCGACCAGACCCCGGTGACGGTGGCCAACTTCGTGAACCTGGCCCAGCGCGGGTTCTACAACGGCCTCAAGTTCCATCGCGTGATCCCGGATTTCATGATCCAGGGCGGCTGCCCGCACGGCATCGGCAACGGTGGCCCGGGTTATCGATTCGAGGACGAGTGCACCCCTGCGCTGCGCCACGAGCGCGGCGTGCTGTCGATGGCCAATGCCGGCCCGGGCACCAACGGCAGCCAGTTTTTCATCACCCACGTTCCCTGCGGCTGGCTGGACGGAAAGCACACGGTGTTCGGCAAGGTGGTCGGCGCGGACGATCAGGCGGTGGTGGATGCGGTGCGCGGTGGCGACCTCATCGAAACCATCCGCATCGTGGGCGATGCAAGCGGCCTGCTGGAATCGCAGAAGGCGCGCGTGGCGCAGTGGAACGCGGCGCTGGCCCCCTGATTGTCCCCGCCGCGATAGTCACCGCAACGCCGGCCACCGCGCCGGCGTTGCGCGTTTCGGGGCGTGGCGAAGCCGTCGTTTTCATCAGGCGGCCGATGGATTCCATGCGCACCGCGACAGCCATGTCGCACTGCAACAAAGTCCGATGGCAGTGGTAGAATCGCAGCTTCGACCGGCATCCCGCCGCAGAGGACGATGTTCATGCCACAGCTCGCTTCGCGCATGGGACAGGCCAAGCCCAGCGCCATCATGGTGATCGCCGAAAAGACCCGCGCGCTCAAGGCGCAGGGGCGCGACATCATCAGCTTTTCCATCGGCGTTCCGAACTTCCTTCCGGGCGAACACGTCTATGCCGCGGCGCGCGCTGCGCTGGAGAAGGACTCGGGGCAATACGGCTCCAACCGCGGCGCGGATGCGCTGCTGGACGCCATCCTCGGCCACTTCGAGCGCAGCGGCGTCACCGGCCTGAGCCGGCGCAACCTGTGCGTGGGCATCGGCGCCAAGCAGGTGCTCTACAACCTGGCCGAGGCGCTGCTCGATCCGGGCGACACCATCGCCTTCCCGACGCCCTACTGGACCACCTACGCCGACATCGCCGCCATCGTGGGCGCGCGCACCCTGCTGCTGCCGTGCCCGCCCGAACAGGACTACAAGCTCACCCCGTCCCAGCTCGACGCGGCGCTGGCGCAAAAGCCCAAGGTGTTCCTGTTCAACAACCCGTCCAATCCCACCGGCATGGTCTATCACCGCGAGGAGATCGCCGCGCTGGCGGCGGTGATGGCGCGCCATCCGGACACCTGGATCGTCCTGGACGACATCTACAACCGGATGATCTTCGACGGCGTGGGCTACCACAACGTGCTCGCCTTCGAGCCTTCGTTGCGCGATCGCACCATCCTCGTGGACTCGCTTTCCAAGACCTACGGCATGCCGGGCTGGCGCGTCGGTTTCATCGCCGGCCCGGAGGCGGTGGCGAATGCCATGGTCACGCTCAACTCGAACCACATCACCAGTATTCCGGAAGTCGTCAATGCCGCCGCGCTTGCCGCACTGAGCGGGCCGCAGGATGTGCCGGCGTCGAAGAACGCCGAATTTGCCGCGCGTCGCGACCAGGTCTATGCCGCGTTGAGCGCGATTCCCGGTGTGGTCTGCCCACGACCGCAAGGGGCGTTCTACGCATTCCCGAACATTTCCTGCGCGTTTGGCAAATCGCACAACGGCCGCATGATCAGCAACGACGTGGATTTCTGCAGTGCATTGCTGGAAGCCAAGGGTGTCGCCTGCGTGCCCGGCAGTGCGTTTGGCGATCCGCTGGCGCTGCGGATTTCCTATACCTGCCCGGCCGAGCAGTTGGCGCCCGGCCTGCAGCGCTTCCAGGAATTCATTGCCGAGCTGAAATGATGCCGAATGTCGCCCTGTTGCGCGGTGCCGGATTGGCCTTGCTGCTGGCCATGCTGGCGGCTTGCAGCAGCCAGGCGGATATCGCCGAGGTGCG